>JBQMYW010000025.1:0-27899 GCA_052173295.1 Treponema sp. | reverse complement strand
ATTGGATAAATGATTTTGCAAAAAAATTGATGGATTTCGGTAAAAATAACGGTTTGAAAATTATAGATTTTTCAGAAGTTCCTTCAGATATATTGCCATTGATAACAGGACTAATCGGTAGATTTATATTTACTGTTCAACAATGGATGCAAGATCACTACAGACAGCCTATAGCATTATTTTGTGATGAAGCACATCTATATCTTCCTGCAAATACAAATAGTTCAATTGAAGAAAAAGGACTACATAATTTTGAAAGAATTGCAAAAGAAGGGCGTAAATATGGAATTTCTTTAGTAGTGATAAGTCAACGTCCCTCTGATGTAAGTAAAACTATTTTAAGCCAATGCGGAAATTTTATCGCCATGCGTTTAACCAATCCGGACGATCAAAATGTCATAAAAAGGCTATTTCCTGATAACCTTGGTGACTTTTCAGAAATGCTGCCTATTCTGGATGTGGGTGAGGCTCTTATTGTCGGAGATGCCTCATTGCTTCCAACACGAGTAGTAATAGATAAACCGAAAATTAAACCCAATAGTGCAACAGTCAATTTTTGGGATGAATGGGCAAAGGAAAAAAATGAAAAGGGTATTGAAAATGCAGTCGAAGCTCTTAGACGGCAGTATAAATAAGGTAAGACAGGAGTCCTATTATGTTCTACGAAACAGTTACCGAGCAAACAAAGCCGAAAGATAAGAGAGCTTTTTTTGCTTTAGCAGAGAAAATCCTGCCTAACGAAAGAAGAAGTAAAGATTATAGAAAACTCCTGTTATCTATGCTACAATAGCATTATGCTAAAATAGCATAAGGAGAATACAAGTATGGAAGAAAAATTACTCAATTTTGATAAAGAACACTACGGAGCCGATTTTCAGGCACACATACTAGAACAATGGAAAACAGCATTGGAAATGTCCAATTCGCTACATAACAGGCGTGCTGCTTCGAACAACTTTTTTATAACTATCAATTCTCTATTAGTTGCATTTTTTTCGATAGGCTCTACCCATGCAGTAGTTGCTGATATTCTGGGAATTGTTCTTTGCCTCCTATGGATATTGACGATACAGCACTATAAAACACTGAATGCAATAAAACGTGAAATAATACATGAAATGGAAGCTGCATTGCCTGTTTCGGTATTCAAACATGAACAGTATATCGCTAAAATACGAAAATATAAATACCTCACCTTATTCGAAACTTTTATTCCATGTATTTTTATCTGTATGTATGGTATGACACTCTTATATAATCAGGGAAAAATATTTGCATAAGCTGTTTATCAGTAAACCGGTCTAGCTATTCAGTAAAAAGCACTGGTTTTGCAGTGCGTCAAAACTATTTTCCCTGCAGTAAGGTTTCAATATATGCAACAGGAGTAAGCTCTTGGTTTAGAATACTATAAAGACCGGTACAAATAGGAAGCTTAAGAGAATGTTTTTGGGCAAGAGTATTCAAAAATTTACACGCAGCAACTCCTTCGGGTAAATAACCGATTGAATCAATATGTGAAATCATATCATCAATATTCTGAAAATTGTGCAATATAGTATTTTTAATAACATCTCTGCCAAATCGGCGGTTTCTGCCATATTTACTGCGGCAGGTTACATCAAGATCCCCAACACCGGAAATAGAGGTAAATGTTTCAGGATGGGTTGCTCCCATGGCTCTACCGATTACCTGTATTTCATTTAAACCTGCCGCTAAAAGCAGCGATTCTGTATTATCACCGAATAGTGAGCTATTTTCAGTAAGGGCATCAAGCATTCCAAATGCAATTGCAATAACATTTTTTGCCGCAGCACATACTTGTACACCTATTACATCTAAACTTGAATATACTAACAATGAGCGTGATTTCATAAGTTCCCGGCAGCGTATTGAACACAGGGGATTTGTAGAAGCGGCAATAAGTCCGGTTAGTTTCCCGGCAGCTACTTCTTCACCATGGCTTGGCCCTGCGATGTACACAAGCTGCTCTTTGTAATCATCCGGCAACATATTCCGCAATGCATCAATAATCAACTGCGGAAAACCTTGTTCATTAGGGATAAATCCTTTTGTAAGAATCCCTATGATCGGATATGATTCTGCACCGGCATGGAGAGCTGAAAAAACAGGCAGCATTTGCGCAACTGTTTGTTTCAAATAGAGAGAGGGTACCGCTAAAAGAATCAGCACAGCATCCTTACAGACAACTTCTAAGGAGGTATGAGCAGTTACTGCATCCGGCAGAGTATATTCAGGAAGATATTTTTTATTGACATTATTGTCATTAATACAGATACAGAGTTCATCACTCCTTGTCCAGAGCATAACAGTATGTCCATTGCGTGCAAGTGCTGCAGCCATTGCCGTCCCCCATGCACCAGCTCCAATAATTGCTATTTTTTCACTCATACCCATATTCTATTCCTTAAAAAATACTCCCGAAGTATGCAGCGTTTTAGTATCGGAAACCTATAGAAACTTCAGGAATAAGCCCTCCCGGCAGTACGGATTTATGCATAATATGCTGCCAGTTGATACTTGCATCCATATATGCAAATCGATAAAACTTCCACCGTAAGCCGAGTCCTACCTCGTAGTATAAATCACTACTACGGACTTTTTCTCCTTTCTGTACTTGAAAATCAAACTGAAAATCAGAATAGCTGTAACCTCCGCCCGCACGGGAAAAAAAAGCAAGCGGCTTAATAAACCAATATTCATACGTTAAAAACAATCCGGTCAGTGCGTATTTATTATAAACAGATATAAGATCTTCCTTTAACCGTGTATCACGGAACATTGTTCTTATTTCTGCACCAAAATTACCATAATGCCGTTTTGCAAAAACTAATCCGATAGTACTGCCTATTGCAAACGGATAGGCTTTTTTTGTCCAATAAGAACGATACCATTTATCCGTCAGCGGAATAAAAGGAGGATAGCCTATACCGATGTAAAAATCAACAGGACGGCGGTACCGCACCGTAAGCGGTTGAGAATCTGCAGATAAACCGCTTGGGTGTGTAACGGTAACATACCATATATTTCCGGGATGCTTTAGAATATCCTGTGAGTTAAAATAAACATTCTTTTCCGACCGTTTTGTTTCAGTAAACAAAAGTTTTTTACCATTCTGATTTACAATTGCAATTTCACACTCATCGGTAAAACCGTTTCCTGATATGGAAAAATCGGTAATACCATCTTCAATATAGAGATTCTTCGGCGACAATGAATAGATATTAGGATGAATCGCTTGCTTAACTGTAAATTCGTGCCAAGGAGTTTCTGCTTCTTTTTGTTCGAGTAAATTAAAAACTTCTAATTTATAACGGTATGTACCCGGTTTTAGCTGCAGTTCTACCTCCGTTGCAGTAGTTTTTAACGGCTCCATCACCAGCACATCGGCATCATCAATAACAGAGAGAATATAATAAAATACATTGTCGGCAATGTGCCACCGCAGTTTCTGCTTAAACACAGGAGTCTGCGAATCTCCTTCAAAGTGCAATGACCACGCTTTATCATCTTCAACAGCACTATCGTCACAAAAAACAGATAGCGGAATACATACCGACAGCAACAAACAAAACAGGTAACGTCTAATAGCCATAGTATTCTTTATCCTGATTTGCACTATTTGAAGGAACAGGAATGTCTTTCAACTGAATATCAAAACGGTATAATGCCGTTTTACTCCTCCTCATCCGCTTTGTCTTTTTTAATGCAGCATACGCCTCTACTTTCCACACAAAATTCCCCCGAGACAGTTTCTCTAAATTTGTAAAGGTATACGAGCAATCTTTAAGGTTTGTTTCCTGTGCAATAATTGTGTGCGTATCGGATTTTTCCAAAACGAGCGTATAAAAATCTGCATCAGCTACAGGCTGCCATGTACATGTAATACTGCGGTTTTGCCGCAAATAGCCTTCATCAATCACATTCAGCATAGTGCGGATATTAAAACGCGGAATTTGAAGAGGAGGTATCGGCTCTACAATAAAATAACGCTTTTCTTTTGCAGATATATTAAAACCGGCAAGAGCCCCCTGTACAGTCCACTCATATCTTCCCTCAGGAAGCTCCTCAATATGCGCCCGCAGAAGACTATCATATTTTATTGAAGCGGAAACAGGCTTCCCATTCCTTTCAAGGACAAGTACCGCAGAATCAGGCACATCTTCTGAATGCCACGCAAATGGAATACCCTCATATAATGCCGTTAATCCCGGAATTATTATTCCTGAAACCGGCGTATCAAGTGTTATATAGGTTAATCTATGATTGATAAAATGATACCGCTCTTTTAAACCGATATTTTGCGTAGAATACGCAGTATCTGCTTTAAACGCCTGTAAGATAACATAATATGTTCCGGAAGGATAACTTCCCATCGGAATAGTAATGGTATGTGCTGATATAAGGGGATCATGAAAAATAATACCGCCGCTGCTGTTTTGTACCGTTACATCATAATAATCGGCATGAGGTACAGGCTGCCACGTTATGGATACGGAATCTTCCGGCAATACAGACACTATCTCTCCATTCTGCGGAGATTCTAATACGGGTACAGACAAAGGATCGGCAACAACCAAAGCACGCGGGTCTGTTTCTGCAAAAATACTACCGTCTGAATTGTAAATAACTGTACGCCAATAATACTTACCGGCTTCCGCTTCAATACCAATAAAAGAATCCGAACTAACTTTTTTCTTCAATACAATATCGGTAAAAGCTTTGTCTTTTGCAAGAAGAAACAGAACAGATTTTCCTGTTGCATTTTTCCATGAAAAACGCTGACTTAATATCAACGAATGTGCAACGATATACCCGTCCGGCGGATAAAGCAATTTTATACCGTGCTCATCATCAATGGTAATAATTGCCTGCCGTTTACTTTCAGGAGATGCATTACCTTCTTCATCAAAACAGCAAACTGTCCACTCAAGTTTTCCCGGCGTGCTGAATAACGATGTTTTTTCCTTTGTTACATGTATAACCGATTCTTGTGTTTTTAAAACTTCGATAGGCTGGGTATCACCTTGTTTATAAAAACGCAGCTCATAGAATGCGGCATCTGGATTTTCTTCCCATGAAAAAGTTATTCCGTTATCCAAAAATGTATTAACTGCATACAAGTAATCATTAATGGGGAAAAACGAGCGTGAGTCTTTTAATGCATCTTTTTGCACGATAGTAAATTGCTGGACTTTTGCAGTTAAATCTTCTCCTACCATTTTTTGCCGGTACACAGGTGATACCCGCCAATAGTATGTTCCCGGATCCAGATTCCGTACATCAAGCCATTGTGCATTAGTATGATTTTTTACAATGGAATTAGTAAATGCAGGATCATCACTCAACTCAAATATCACCGATGAGGTATGTGCACTCGTTGCCCAGCTAAAACGGATTACCGGCTGTTTTGTTCTATACGTAAAAACAGCTTCGTTTTCAGGAGCTATAAGTTCAGTATCTGCAGTAAGAGTAAGTGCAAACCGGCGTATAGGCGAGCTGATACCGGTATCATCAGTAATATACCAGTAAAAAATGCCTTCCTCTATCGGGACAGTACTTGAACACAGATGGGCTCCGTTTTGCGGGGTACTTGCTGACAGCGGGTACTCTGCAACGATATTCTTACCAGCCTTATCACTGGTAATACGGACGACCGGCTTCACAGCAGCAGGTTCCTCTGATTGAAGCCACGAAAACGAAAGATCAGGCTTGTCATTTTTGCTGATAAACCGTGCATTATGTACCGGCTCCAGCGGAACATACACCGGTTTTTCTACTTTAACTTGTCCATTTTCTAATTGCAATGCTTCATGCTCCGCAACAGAATATGTTTGCCCATCATGCTGGAACTCTAACGATCCTTCAGTAACTTCAATCATCACCGTATCGCCTTCCGTGTCGATAATGGCACTTGAATTTTTATCCAGCGTGATTGAATTCTCACCAATTTTGATTGTTTTCGTACTATCGGTGGTAGAAATTGCGGTAGAACCGCTGAATAATGAACCGATTTCTTTTGATTCAGGAGGATTCAGCTTGATCAATGTTTCATCAAGGATAGTACATTCAGTACCGTCAGTAAAGAAAATTTCAGCTTCAGACCGGTTGCCGGTACGGATAGTGTCATAAGCATACACAGGAGCATTACTCCGTATTCTTGCCCATTTTAACTGATTATTAAAGCGGCGGGATACCGTATTTTTTTTGAAAAGGATAGTTCCCAATTCTTCACCCGCCGACGCAACAAACAAGCTGTTTATATCTTGAAAGTACAAAAATGCAAGCAGTATTTCAAGGAGAAGAATTATAAGGATAAATAGTACATCACTTCGCCGCAGGTATTTCATACTTCACTTCTTCTTCCGGTTCAGTAAGCGGTTGAGAGGGGGGTGTAATATTCAGCATACGCCGTACTTCATCAAGCGTTTGCGGTCCCTCAGCATTTTTGTAATTGACAAGTGCATAAATTTGCAGCGGCTCTTTTTTTCCTTTAACCCGTATTGCCGGCATCGGTTCGGTAATAACGTAGTCCTTTACAAGCCGATATGTATTATCAGATAACAAAATATCAGTACAAAAGGGCTTATTGAGTGCTTCAATTCTACTTGCAGTATTTACAGCATCTCCAATAACCGTATACTCCATACGCTGGGTTGAACCTATTTGTCCGGCAAGACAATGACCGGTATTCAGCCCGCAGCCGATATGAAGAATCGGTTTTCCCGGTCCGCCGCGGGTTTTATTAAATTCGATAAGGCTTGCCCGCATAAGCAGCATTGACTTAATTGCAAACAGTGCATCTTTCTGCGGACTACCCGTAGAAACAGGGGCTCCCCACACACCCATAATTGCATCACCGATGAATTTATCAACAACGCCGTGAGTTTGTTCAATACAGTCAACCATTCTTGTCATATATTCATTCAAAAATTCAACGACGTCTTCAGGACTCATGTTTTCGGAAATTGCCGTAAATGAACGGATGTCGGAAAAGAAAATAGTAGCAACTTTCCGCTCTCCTCCCAATTTAAGCTCACCTTTCATAGCACGATCGGCAATTTCTTTATTAACAAACTTACCGAATGTTTCCCGCAGCTGCTCCCGCTCAGCAAGACCTTTTCCCATCTTGACAAAGGAGCGGGTCAGCAATCCTATCTCATCGCGTGAAGCCGGTTTAAGCGATATATTAAAAACACCCTGTTCAATGAGTGCGGCTGCCTCTGCTAGAGCAAGCACCGGCCGGCTAATACCGTGTGCAAAAAACCATACCGCAAGTATAGAAATAAGCAGTACCATTGCCGTAAGAATTGCATTCCGTACCGCTATATATTTTACAACATCATATACCAGCACGGCAGGTACACGGGAGACAGCCGTAAACCGCCCAAAGCTGATTTTTTGTGATGCAATAAAGTATTTTACCCCGTCTTGCGTATAAGAAAATTGCATTAACTCTTCAGGAGTTTCATAAATACGGCTGAGTATTTCTTCAGCTGTATTGGAAATACCGAATTTTAACTTTTCTCTTTCAGGATGCACCAGTAAATCCTTATACTGTGATAATGCATACGTTGTAAAAATAGTTTCAGATTCAACGGCAGCCTGTATTCTTTCGGTTGAAAATGCAACAACTATCCGGTTTTTAGATCCGCCGTCTGTATACGGTGCCGCAAGAAGCATTACTGGAATATTAAAATACGCACTTCCGCTTAATACTGCCAATTCACCATTATTTGCCCGCTGTAATGCTTCCCCTTTTGCTTCGAGCATTGCTGTAATTGATTGCTCATCGGATTCGTTCGCGATAAAAAACTTATGATTATAGAGCGAAAACATACCCGGTACACCAATATAGGCAATATGTGCATTACGGGTAAAAAATTGTTGTTCTGCAACGTCCATAAAGCTTTTTGATGAACTTATTCTTAATGTATCAAGCAGCGACAATGCCGATGCATACACAGCTTGCAGCTCTGCTTCCATTTGTGCAGAAAAAATTTGAACCATAGTTAGATTGTTTTCTTCAACACGGGCAGCAGAATCTTCCATAAAAAAATACGAAGATAGTCCGCTAATAACAAAAGCCGAAATCATAACAATAATAGTTATTATTGTTATTAATTTTACTGATAGAGGAAATTTTACCCGTATCTTTATACCGCCGGCATCTGCACGGTTTTTCTGCATTATTTTCTCCTTAACCATGCTATAAAACCGTCGGCATGAAATTATCACCTAACATTTTACAATGGTTTTCTCGAAATAGCATAGAGTGTTTCAAACGAAATAGGATCACTGAATATCTACAAACCGATATATACTTATTTATAGAAAGCAATAACGGCACACTCTTACAGTACAGCATAAGAGCCTTACAGAGGGTGTCATTCCGTCTAAATTCTGCTAGCTTATATAATTCACCAGCATACTCGGGATATTATACTTAAAATTGTAAAAAAATGTCAAGCAATCAACTATGCAGTAATTTTTAATAAAATTCACCGGTACTGGTACATAAGACCAGTCCGATAACCTTGCTGCAGACAGATTTACTGTTTTTTTGCTGCCATGCTTTTCTTTCTGCCGTACAGACCAAAAACAAGGGCAAAAATAAGAGCGGGGAGCAGCCAGCCTATTCCAATACCTGCAAGCGGCAAACGGGACAGAGCATTCTGCAATCCGTCAAGCCCCGCTTTTCGGGCGGTAAATAATCCCAAAAAGTCATTAACAATATCTTGTGATGAAGCAATTGCCTGTAAAATACTTACAATGAGTGTTCCTGTAACGCCTCCTATATAAAAAAAGCGGTTAGGAATATAGTCATCAATCAAGTTCATTAATACTAATAAAATACAAACAGGATAGAGCATTTCCAGCAGCGGAACCGAATAGCGGATAATAGCTTCAACCCCATAATTAGCAAGCAGACAGCTGGAAAGTGACACAATAATTACAATAGCTTCGTATGAAACCCTATCGCGAAAAAGACGCTTAAAAAAATGTCCGGCAGTGGCTGTTAAGCCTATTGCCGTAGTAAAACAGGCAAGTGCAATTGAAAGTGCAAGAATAATTTTTCCAGTATGCCCCCAAAGCTCAGTACAAATGTTAATAAGGAGAGCTGTCCTCGTGATACTTTGAGGAAAGACAGTTATTCCTGAAGCACCGACATACATGAGTCCGCCGTATACCAATAAAAGCCCGAGAGCAGCAATACTCCCTGCCGAAATATTCATTTTCAGCATACTTTTTTTGCTTGTATACCCTCTATCTTTAATAGTTTTAATTACAATGGTAGCAAAGAGCATTGCAGCAAGTGCATCCATCGTTTGGTAGCCTTCCAAAAAGCCTTTTAAAAAAAAGTTTTGAGCAGGCGGGTTTTTAAGCGGTCCTAATGGATAAACTATTCCCCGTATTACAATGGCGGCAAGAACAAAAATAAGCATCGGGGTTAAGTATTTCCCAATAGTATCAATTACCTGTGAGGGTTTTATTGAAAAAAACAATACAACTGCAAAAAAAATAATTGAGCTTACAAGAGGACTTATAGCATCGGTAAAGGGCAGTACACCAATTTCATACGTTGTTGCAGCCGTGCGGGGAATAGCTAAAAGCGGCCCTATCCCGAGCATAATTATTGTACCGAATATATCAGCAAAAAGCGGACTAACCTTTCCGGCAAAGTGACGGACATCTCCGCCGGCTTTTCCCATAGCTACAATTCCCAAAATGGGAATACCGATACCGGTAATTGCAAAAGCAATAAAGGTAACTCCCCATTTGCTTCCGGTTAAAAATCCAAGCTGGGGAGGAAATATCAGATTTCCTGCACCAAAAAACATTGCAAATAATGCAAACCCAATGATGAGATAATCGCGAAATTCTCTTTTCATCAATCCTTCCTTATTATTTGGAATATTACGCGAGACCGTCGATACAACCGTCCACAAGATCAATACGCAATGCTTGAGGACTTTTCGGAAGTCCCGGCATACGCATCATGTCTCCCATTACTGCAACAATCATTTCTGCTCCATTATTCACAATAAGTTCCCGAACTGTCATATCGAAATTTTCCGGAACGCCGATTGCAGTGCTGTCAGCCGAAAAAGAATACTGTGTTTTTGCAATACAAACAGGATATGTTTCTATACCCCACTTGCGTATCTGCTTGAGCATTTTTTCTGCTTCAGGGGTGTATTGCACTGTTTTTGCACCATATAAACGGGTACAAATAGTACCAATTTTTTCTTTTACAGAATCGCTTTCCTCATAGCAGAACTGCAAAGGCAGAGAGGGAGTCTCTGTTATAAGCTGTACAGCCTTATGTGCAAAGTCAACAGCCCCTGCCCCTCCGTCTGAAAATGCCGTATTAATAGCAAAAGGTATACCTTTTGCTTCACAGTAAGTACTGATACATTCAATTTCTGCGTCCGTATCATAGCTATACCGGTTTAATACAACAAGAACAGTCTGTCCGAATGAACGGAGATTTGCGATATGTTTATCCATATTTTTGAATCCAGCCTGCAAAGCAGGCATATTTTGCATACTCAATTCTTTTTCAGCAGCACCGCCGTGAAACCGCAAGCCGGCTGTGGTAATCACCAAAACGGTCAAAGCAGGAGACAGCCCTGCTTTTCGGCATTTTATGTTAAAAAACTTTTCTGCACCGAGGTCTGCACCAAAGCCTGCTTCTGTAATGACATAATCACCGTATGTGAGTGCTGCTTTTGTTGCAATAACTGAGTTACACCCGTGTGCAATATTGGCGAAAGGCCCGCCGTGGATAAATGCTGGAGTATTTTCCGTTGTTTGCACCAAATTAGGATTGATAGCATCTTTTAATAATACGGTAATTGCACCGGCAGCTCCAAGATCTTGTACCGTGAACGGCTGGTTTTCCATAGTATACCCAAGAATGATTTTCTCAATCCGGCGGCGGAGATCTGCCATATCGGAAGATAAACACAAAATCGCCATAATTTCTGAAGCTGCGGTAATATCAAAGCCGGATTCTGCAGGAACGCCATTACCGCTTCCTAAGCCGGTAACAATAGAACGCAAACTCCTATCGTTGACATCAAGCACCCGCTTCCAGATGACTTTTTTTAACCCCTGCGGCGTATTTTGTGTTCTAAAAACATAATTATCAAGTAAAGCACTCAGCATATTATGAGCTGAGGTAATTGCATGAAAGTCTCCGGTAAAATGCAAGTTAATATCTGCCATAGGAAGTACCTGTGCATAGCCGCCGCCGGCAGCTCCGCCTTTCATACCAAAACACGGTCCAAGCGACGGCTCACGGAGTGCAAGTACTGCGTTCTTTCCTATCCTATGTAAGCCGAGTGCAAGCCCTATTGACACTGTTGTTTTTCCAATCCCTGCTTTTGTCGGAGTCATTGCAGTAACTAATATCAATTTATGCTCTGCAGCAGCTTGTTCGGAAATAGTTGTATACGGTATTTTGGCAATATAAGAACCATACGGGATAGTATCTTTTGCCGGTATACCAATTTGAGCAGCAATTTCTTGTATTGGTTTTAATACTGCCTCGCGGGCAATGCAAATATCCGGTTTCATGGACGGGAGTGTACTATAGCAGCTCAAAAAAAACAAGCACTTCTTTTCTGTTGACTAAACGGCACCCGAGAAGCCGTCTATTTCTTTTAAAATAATGTGCCGGTTTCTAATTCTTGCCGGAATTGCGGTTGCAGACCGAGATGTGTATAGGCTTTTTCTGTAACCATACGCCCGCGGGGAGTACGCTGTAATAATCCTGTTTGAATAAGATACGGTTCATAATAATCTTCCAGCGTATCTTGTGATTCTCCAATAGAAATAGCGAGAGTTTCTGCCCCTACTGGTCCGCCGCCGTAATTTTCAATAATTGAATGTAAGATTTGCCGATCATACATTTCCAGTCCAAGGCTGTCAATATTTAATTGCCGCAGCCCATGTTTTACAATTTCTTCGGTAATACTGCCCGTGCCTGCAACATGAGCAAAATCCCGCATACGCCGCAACAGCCGGTTTGCAACACGAGGTGTCCCGCGTGAGCAGCGGGCTACAGCAAGAGCTGCTGCTTCGGGAATTTTTATTGCAAGTATCTCAGCAGACCGCATAATAATAGCTGCAAGCTCTTGATGAGTATAAAACTCAAACCGCTGCACAATACCGAATCGGCTAATCAGCGGACTGGAAACCATACCAGCACGGGTTGTTGCACCGATAAGGGTAAACGGCGGCAAAGGGATTCTGACAGTACGTGCACCCGGTCCCTGTCCGATTATCCAGTCAAGCTCATAATCCTCCATAGCAATATATAACATCTCTTCTATGGCGGGTTTTAGCCGGTGAATTTCATCAATAAACAACACGCTACGCTCTGTTAATGTGGTTAAAATACCGGCTAAATCTTTCGGTTTATCTAATGCCGGTGCACCGGTAATCTTGCATTCAACACCAAGCTCCTGTGCAGTGATTTGTGCAAGTGTTGTTTTTCCTAATCCGGGAGGACCTATCAAAAAAAGATGATCGAGGCTTTCTCCTCTATCTTTCGCAGCTTGTATAAACACTGCCAAATTTTCTTTTATTTTTGCTTGCCCCTGAAAATCATGCAGAAAATGGGGGCGGAGTGCCTTGTCTTTTTCATCGCCTGCATGATATTCTCCGCGGACAATACTAAACTCGTCTTGTTCAGCTTCGTAATCCATGGTTCCTTATTTTTTTCAGTTTTAGGACAACTTCGTACAATTAATCTATAAAAATAGTATCAATTTGCGATTTATAGAGTTCCATAATTTTATACCGCATAATATCTTGTTTTGCAGAAAGCTCTACGCCTGCTTCAAAAGGTTTTGTTAATAGATAAAATTTATTTATGCGTTCAAAAAGTTTAAACCCATGTTCATTATTGATTAATGATGAAATTTGATGTTCATACAGCTTCCGTATTTCAGGCTCCTGTACAAGCATTTCCAATGCTTTTCCAGTAAGTCCCTGTTCGCCGGCATACCGCTTGAGTTCTGCTTCGTCAACAACAATGAGTGCACCTAAAAAGCGTTGATCCTGCCCTACGACAACTGCTTGTGCGATAAAAGGAGATTCTTGCAATTTCATCTCTATAGGAACAGGCTCAATGTTTTCACCGCCCCGCAATACAATGGTATCTTTTGAACGGCCGCGTAAAATTAACTCTCCATCAAAAGTTTTTAATCCCAGATCGCCGCTGTTAAACCAGCCGTCAGAGCTAATAACGGAATCAGTTATATCTTGCCGTTTATAGTATCCTTTCATAACACTACCGCCGCGGATAAGCACTGTTCCCAATGTTCCGCATGGAACCTCTGATCCATTATCATCAACAATTTTAACCTCAGTGCAATCCAGCGGCTTTCCTATAGTTCCAAAAACAGGGCGGTTGAACGGGCGTACCGATACAACCGGAGCTGTTTCCGTCAGCCCATATCCTTCGACAACACAGACACCGATTGCAGCAAAAAAAGCATCAATATTAGGCGGAAGAGCTCCTCCTCCCGAAACACCTCCTCTGAACGATGTACCAAGTTTTGTACGAATTTTTTTGAAAACAATACGGTCTCCAAGTATATATAATGGAAAAGAAAGTAAAAACGGAATAAAAGAAATAAGCGGGCGTGTATATTTTGTATACCTCACAAAATGCGGATTACCACCGGTTACATTACGGAAATGGTGTTTATGAAACAAACCAACAGAAACAAAAAACTGGAACAATGAATATGTTATACCGCCTGTTTGCCGCATTGTTTTAAAAATCCCATTATATACGGATTCCCAAATACGGGGAACAGAAGGAAACAGTGCAGGGTTTGTTTTTGCAATATCAGCAAGTAAAACACTGCCTATAGGTTTTGAATACACCATTCCCCCGCCTGAAGCAAGAATAACATATTCACACAGGCGTTCAAAACTATGCCAAACAGGCAGCACTACAATTGCCTTTTCACCGGGTTTCATAATAATTCTAGTTAATAAGTCATCAAGCTGGACAGCGAAATTTTTATGCAGCAGCATAACACCTTTCGGTTCCCCTGTTGTACCGGAAGTAAAAATAATTGTTGCAACTTCATCTTCTTTTCCTTGCAGCAATTCCTGTTCTGCAGCACCGGGGTGTTCTGCATGATATGCTTTTCCTCTTTCTATCACATCATCATAACTATATATAGTATATGATGATATATCGCCCAGTGCCTGCATTTCTTCACTTGAACAATCAACAGCATCAAAAACGATCATGGTTTTTAAATGAGGAAAAGCATCCTTATTTTTCAGAATTTTAATAACTTGTGTTTGATTTTCTGCAATGACAGTACTACATTCGGCAAAAGAAAGAATACGGATAAGGTCGTGTTCGGTTGCATCACATCCGCGGGGAACATCACAGGCACCAACAGCCATAATTCCCATACTTGCATGGAACCATTCTTTACGGTTGTCGGAAATAAGCCCTATTTTATCACCGCGTGTTACGCCAAGCGATAAAAGACCTGCAGAAAACTGTAAGACAATTTCATATAGTTCGGCATAAGATACTGGATTAAAAGAACCCTTTTCATTTTTTGAATATTGAGCAGGGATAGTAGGATATTTTTGTGCAATTTGCTGCAATAGTTGCGGCATTGTTATAGCTTTCATAAATTGACGCTAGCATAAAAGAAAAAATCAGTCAAGTAAAGTAAAAACTGCATTTGAAAAAACAAGCCTTGAAGACTATAGCCAAAGAAGTCTACAAGGCTATCATTCAAATCCTTAATCTATTTTATTTCGATAGTCTTCGCGTATAGCTTTGATTGATTTTCGTGTATTATTTCGTTCTACATACCAAAAATCAAATCCATTAACCCTTGCAGCTTTTTTATTGCTGAGTATCGCGGCTCCTTTGTGAATATCGGTTACGATATTTTTTGAAGGAAGTTCAATTTTTCCATCTGATTTCAAAATTGCAAAGCTATCACTATTTTTTAAGAAAAATTTTTCATCCGGCAACAAAAAATTATTTTTTATTAAATCGGTAAAATCTACTTTTGTAGGCTTTATATCAAAGGCTGCTTTTTCAATATCGCCTATAATTTCTTTCGTTTCTGATAATCTCTTTGCTCCATATTTGCAATACAATTCAGAAGCATCTATCCCTATAAAATTCCTTCCGCATTGAATGGCGGCAGCGCCAGTAGTAAATGTGCCTCCAAATGGATCAAGAACTGTATCGCCAATGTTTGAACATATCGCAATAATTCTATGAAGCAGTACAAGCGGTTTTTGCGTAGAGTGCAGTTTTTTACCTGTATTATCTTTTATGCGTTCGTTTCCGGAGCAAACAGGAAATTTCCATATAGAACCCATTTGCTTACGCACACCTTTTTCATAATCTGAAATAAGAACAGTATCTGTATTTAGTTCTTTTGCAGTCTTATAGTGAAATGTATATTTTGCTTTTTGTGATTTTGTTGCCCATAGAAGCGTTTCATGGCTACTATTGAGCCGTGTACCCATAAAATTAGGAGTAGGATTTGTTTTATGCCATATAATATCATTTATAATCCAATACCCGATTTCTTGCATAGCATTGCCAATAGTATAAATACACTGCATTCCTCCGATAACCCAAATCGAACCATTCGGCGACAAAACTCGGTAACATTCTTTAAGCCAGTTACGCGTAAATTTAATATAATCATCAAGACTTTTAAACTGATTATCCCATTCATCAGCACAGCCGTCATAATCAGTTCCTTCGACACGTTTTAAAACGCCTGAAACACGCATCCAATACGGCGGATCAGCAAATATAAGGTCAATGCTATTTGCTTCTAGTTTTTTAAGTTCCTCGATACAGTTTCCATTGATTATCTTATAGGTTGACATGAGGGCATTATAGTAAACTTCCTAAAAAAATTGTAGTAGTCAGAAAGACCTTTCCAATAGCAATGCCGGCGAGCTGCCGTCATTGCTTAACCTACATTTACAGCTTTGCCAATTGTACGATTTAGAACCCGCTGACCTGTTTAATAATTACGGTTTAATAATTACGGTTTAATAACGGGAATATCTAAAGCATTTTTTATGTCATTTACAGTGGGACTGGAAACTTTTTCAAAAGTATACTGTAATTCAGCCAAGATTTCTTCACCTGCAATATTAATCTTCGCTATACCTTCAATTATCAAATTGTTCTCAGTAATATTAAACGCCCCAACCATATTCATTTTAAATCCATTTCCATCACTAAATAGTGCTATCTGTTTTCCAGCACTGGTATAATGTTGTTTTGCTTTAAATAGCCCATTTGATACATTCGGTGCAGGCGATGGATTTGGCACGCCGCTAATTTCTGCAGCCTGATATAATTCATTATTTTCTAAAAAGAGAAAATATGAATCCATTTTTGCAGTTTTACTAGAATCATTTTCATCTATCGGTATATCTGTTGGATATTCTGTTTGTACTGTTTCTTCTTCTATTTTTATTTTTAGTGATTGTAATTTCCAAACTGAAAATAAATTTTTGTCCACAGCCTCAACACTTTCAGTTTGTTTATATCCGCATAAGGCACTTTTTTTAGAATCATTTTCAATAGTTCCCAATATTTTACCGGATTTTTTATCAATCGTTCCTGAAATTGTAATAACACCGATTGCAGCCCTTATATTCGCAGAAGCAGTAAATGTACCATCATTTTTTACATTTCCACTTATGGGAAAGGTCTTTTCACTTTGTTTAAATTCCCCAGTAATAATTCCTGTCTTATCTATTTTTACTGTCCATAAACCCGAAACTTCACCAGAACTTACGCCTTCGTATGAACCGATATACTCTGATGTTGTTTTTATTTGACTTTTTTCATCATTAACCAGCTGACAACCAGTAATGCATGCTGCACTCATTATTAAAACTAATGTTCCAATCACTGAAACTACTTTTCTCTGCGTCATTTTAACCTCCATGCTTAAAATAAAAACCTGTCCGGAAACACTGTTACTGAACAGCTCTACTATACTGTGATAGTAGGAAAAAAGCAATATACCGCATTTACAGCTTTGCTTTTAAGGCATTTTGTAATTCTTGTATTCAGATTAACTACATAATTCAATCAATGCGGTTTCCAATGCTTGAGAGAAATTTATCCCTTTTAGTTCAGCTTTACGCTTTAAACTGTACGGTATAGTACAATTTGTCCGAACCCGTTTATTATCCATTTCCGATTTTACAAAATCAGGATAAATAGTAATTGGACAGACTATATCACTTTGATTTGTCTGTAGATCGGTAAAATCTTCACGAGGTAACGGCTCGCCGTCTTTTTCCATTCCGTAGATATGTAATTCGAGCACTTCTTTTGCCATAACATTACTCTACTATACTTTTCTTTCGTGCTGAAGCCCTGAAACCCCTCTACCGCCCCCTTGCCTTTATTATGAAATTCTTGTACACTGAGTTTCCATTGATAAATAATAGTCATTTCACAAAAACAATCCAATATCCGAATTGGATTATTCACGTTAATACTAAATTATGCTGTTACTATTACAGCGGATGTGTCTTCATTAAAAAACCTGTCCGGAAACGCAGTTACCGAACAGGTTTCGGAAAGTTGACACTTTCTACTTGACTTTTTATTAGGAGGTAGATATGAATTTTTCACACACCCATCGTAAAAAATACGGATTTTTGCAGGCAGCCTTTCTCACTACGGCGATATGTATGCTGCCGTTCTTTTCGTGCAAAGTTGGACTTGGCAGTGCAGTAGATACTACACCGCCGTCGAGTGCTATCATCTATCCTCCGAAAAATGCCGTAGTGCGGAGTACCTTTGTTATTGCAGGAACGTGCAGCGACGACACGAACATAGAATCCGTTACGGTACACATCACAAATACTGATACCAAGAAACTATACGGACCATTTCAGGCAGATTTGGCAAGCGATAGAAAATCGTGGTCGATTACGCTTAACAAAGAAAAACAGGAAGTGCCGAATCATCCGTATGCGGGATGGGAGTATCCTGACGGAAAGTACAGCGTTACCGCCTATGCAACCGACACAGTCGGTAAAAACTCCGATACAGCGGTAAATGCATTTACAATCGACAATACGCCTCCTATCCTTATTTTAACTTCTCCTTCGTCTTCCGGTACACTTGAACCGGATAAATTTGGGCGGACAATTTCGTTTACCGGCACGTATGCGGAAGATACCGATAACAAAATCGCTGAAATGAAAGTACGTCTTTTTAAAAAATCTGATGCATCAAAAATAGGCGAAATAAGTTTTGAAAATATTGATCACATGGCGGAAAACAATAAGTATGTAATTGCACAGTATTTTTCAAAGCCGGAAAGCGATTTAACAAATGAAGAAAAAAAGCTGTTTGAAAATTACAAAGCGATATTCGGTGAAGACAAGGTCAACGAGTATACAACAAACAATACAGCAGCCGATTTGCCCGTTTATATGACACTGCTGCTTTCCGATGGAGCACGTGTATACAACGATCCGTCAAACGCTCAAGGAAGCGGTCCCGGAAACGAAACTACCTACTACTACCGGAATACAGACAGCATTAGCGATAATTTTACAAAAGAAAGTGCTAAATACCCGATGAGTATTTTGGATATCAAAGATTTTCTCAATGGCACATCGGCAAAATACACTGAAGACACAGCTGTTGCGGAGATAAAAACGGCTTTGGAGGCGGCTCAATCTGCTCCTTATACTGCTGAGGCATCGGAGCTTGCCGCTGCCGATAGGCAGAATGCAGCAACGCTGTCAATAAATCCCAAAGCGAACCCGGTGTTTATCGTTTCGGGCTATCAATTCGATACATCGAATACATCACCAAGCTATGTACACGGATTTCCCTATTACACAAACGATGCACCATTTACCATTACTATTTCATCAGGTGCTGACAAGGTTCCGGTACACTATACAAGCAATAAGGTTACGGTTTACGCTGTTCCCGCTGAATCTAACGGTGAATTTACAAATCCGCTGCCGGCAAACTGGTCATCGGAGGAGCCGCCGGCAGATCCGCTTCCGCTCGGCTGGCTGAAAATTAAAACAATAGAAAATCAAGGAAATAAAACATCGTATACAATAACAGAATCTCTTTCCGGTCTGACTGCGGGGAAGCACTATCGCTTTGCCGTATGGGGTAAAGACATGAACGGAATGCAGATAGAAGAGGATAAAAACGGTCCTTACGTGTTTGTTGTAAAAGCGACAGGGGCTCTTCCGCAAATTTCGATAGACGGGCAAGATATAACCGGCGGAAAACATACGAACCTCGAAGAGGGAACAATCATATCGGGCAACATTCTTGCATCTTCCTTTACTCCTGATGAAAATAAATTGATATTCACTGGTACGGCATCGTCTGAAAGCGGTCCAATTACCAAGGTAGAAGCAAAAGTTGTATCAATAGAAAATCTTGATACGCCTTCTGCTCCTGTTCCGTCTCATTCACTTTCTCTATCGCCTGATTCACCATCATCTCCATGGAAGACCATTGTTACAGAATCCGCTTCTCATCCCCTTTCTGAAGGTAACTATAAAGTTACATTAAAGTTTACGGTAGAAGACACTGTGCACAAAAAAAGTTCTATCAAACGGACTATATATATCGATAAAAAACCTCCTGAAATCTCCATTGATAATATTACCAGCAATAAGTGTATTACGGAAGAAGACAGCTATATTCAAACAATAAAGGATTCCAGCGGTGCTGTAACAGGACGCCGTTACAGCTTCCGCGGTAAATGGAGCGATGTAAAAGGAAAAGGAACAAAAACACTTGAATACAGTACCGATGGAGGTGCAAACTGGCATTCCGTTACTGATTCTGTAAACGGAAGTGCTGTTCCCGAAGTAACGGCGGAAGCATCATGGGCGGCAAATATTGATGTAACCGAAGGTAAAGATTACCATATTAAATTCCGTGCAATCGATGATTCAGGACTGCAAAAAGAAACAGGTGAAGTTACCGGTATTACCTTTGATTTCAGTGTGCCGACAATCGGTTCGCTTGAGGCAAAAGTCAACACTGCTCCGGAGACGGATGTTGCGGGCAAATACGTCAATAAAGCGATGGTGGGGAAAACGCTCACAGTAAAAACAACGGTTTCGGATAATTTTTCACTCGGCAGCGATGATACAGCGGTTAAAAACAATATAACGGCGGCGGTTGAGCATAACGGAACCGCTTACTCAGGATCCGATTTGACGGTTACGAAAACGCCGTCCTCGGATAAAAAATCCGCCGATGTAGTATTCAGTTTTACGATTCCGTCTGACGGAACAAAAAATGGGGAATGGTTATTTAAGGTAGAGGCGAAGGATGCAGCCGGAATAACAGCCGTCAAAGCACAATCGGTTGGTGTAACGGTCGATACAACCGATCCTACATGGAAAACCGATAATACGGCAATCAAACCACCGTATATTTCTTCTGCGGGCAGCAACGGCTGGTACAATACAACGGCATTGCAGGTAAAAGCGTTTGCTGAAGATAACAGCGGCGGAAGTGGCATTGATAAGCTGCAATATACATTGAACAATGCTTCTGATTGGACTGATGTTGGTAATGGAAACTTTACTTTTACGGTAAGCGATGTATTTAACGGCACTATTACCGTACGTGCAATAGATAAGGCAGGAAATACGGTTAAAACAGATATTCCGGTAAAAATAGATACGGCAGCTCCCAATAGCTGTACGCTTGGTACGGTTGATGGAGAAAGCGGTATTACGGCGAAGCTCATAAACAAGGATACGAATCAGGTTGCCTTTACGTTTACGGCAAGTGATGCTTCCGGCGGGAGCGGTTTAAAGTCCGCCGAAGTTATCAAAATCGGAAATAAACCACTGACACCTCCTATTGCAGCAACCGAAAGCAGCGGTACATATCAAGCTAGCATTCCAAAGGCACAGCTTGCGGACGGAGCGGTAACGGTACAGCTTACGGACAATGCGGGAAATACAGCTGACTTTGCACTTTTTACACTGCAACTGGACAATACACTGCCGACGGTTAAAATCAACACGCCTGCAGCAGGAACGGCACCGACAGAGTACGTGACGGTAAACAAAACGATTACGGTTTCCGGAACGGCGTCAGACAACAGAGAAATCGTAAATAACGTTGAAGTGTTTATTAAAACTGCCGCCTCCGGTAGTACTAATGAATGGGCAAAGTACAATGTAGAGCCGGCTATTACCGGCGGGGACTGGACATTTGAATTCGACACGAATAACACGGCAGCACCGGTATCAGGCGGTATTGGTACCTACGATTCGGACAGTATGAAGAATGGCAGACAGCTGACGTTTAAGATTACGGCAAAAGATGCCGCCGGAAACGTAAAGCCGGAAGAAAGAACCGTAACCGTTGATCAAAACACCGACCGGCCTGTTATTAGATTTACAAATCTGCCGCTTACCGGTATGACAGCCGCAAATCCTGTTTGGCTGAAAGGCTCGAATATTATTTACGGCGGCATCACCGATGATGACGGAGAGGTGAAATCGCTTAAATACAGTACCGACAACGGCTCAAACTGGAATGATATTACGGTTTCAGGAGGCTCATGGAATGTAACGCTTCCCGACGGCTCTGCAACGATACTGTTTAAAGTTAAAGATGCGAAAGATACCGAATTTACTTCAGGAGAATCGGAGTCAACAAATGCTCCGAAACTCACCGACGGTACGGCGACATTTGCGGCAGATTCAAAACTGTATCTTAAAGTTGACACCCATGCACCTGAAGTGCAGAACGTGCAGATAAGCAGGAACGGCACGGATTGGTCGTCTGATTTTAAGACCGCCGGCGGGAATGAGCTTAAGCTCGGCGGTAAAACCGATTCCGGTGATTCTGCTAAAGGCGGTTCTGAAAAATTCTACATTAAGTTTGAGGCAAAAGATGCCAACGGTATAGACGAAAACAAGTTATCCATTAAAGTGTCGAATCTTTCGCTCGATGATGGAACGCCGGTACCGGAGCATACATACACAACAGCTGCCGCTTCCGGCTCGAACGAAACTCATGTTACTGACGGAACTTCTGTCAGTATTACAAAGACTTCACCGACGACAGACGGGTGGATAACGTACACATTCAGCAATATCCCGTGCAAGACGGGAAGCGGTACGATGAAATTGGACATTGCTGCAACCGATAAAGCAGGCAATACATCGCCGATTGCACGTGATGCAAAGGTTGACAACACTGCACCGAAAGTTGAGTTTTCGAGTCCCACAACCAAGACAAGTTCAGGTATATCTCCGACAAAAGGGAATGCACGCGTTTCCGGTGAAATCGACGACAACAAAGCAGAGGTGTGGTTTGCCGTATCTCCGAGCGGTACAGTTTCTCCGGACAGAGACAGCAGCACAGATAATTCCTATACGTATGCCAAGGCGGACGGGAGCGAACATATCGGTACTATTTCTTCATTCGACCAGAACAAAACCGTTTACAAACCTGTCAAGGATATTTCGGCACGCTGGTACGTTATGTTTGACGATGACATGGACTCTGCTGCAGTGGGAACACACAGCCTCACGCTGAACAAATGGCTTATCGAACTCGGTATTACAACGCAGAACGCCATTGATGGTGTTCCGCCCGTCGATAGGTACGAGGAAATAACCAAGCTCTACATTTGGATAAAAGCAAAAGATGCACACGGCAACACGAAAGAATATAAGTTCCCGATATGGCACGATCCGCAAGGAGACCGGCCGTCTGTAGTGATAGACTATCCTTTGAACGGCGCAAAACTCGGCGGTACTGTCCGTCTTGCAGGAAACGCTACGGATAATGACGCACCGACAGCAGTATTTGTGCAGATACTTCGGAATGAACACGGCGTACCGTCGGGGCAACCTACGGTAGACGACCTCAATTACTGGAAAAGTAAAAATTATCCTGTGTACCTTATGAGCGGAAACGGAAGTGCCGGTACCGAGTGGACAGGTACGCTCGAGTCCGGTAAAACAGCGGCAGACTACGGTATTCTTGCAACACTCAACGGAGGCAGCTGGAGCTTACCGATAAACGAAAACGGAGAGTTTAATCCGTCCGGCAATACTCCGAACAATGTTAAAATTACCGCCTATGCGTACGATGAGGTTAAGTCTGGGACTAGTAACAAGAGTTTGCCGAAAAGTGTTAATGTTACGTTCGATAAAAACAATCCCGTATTTGAGAACGTATTCCTTGTTAAATCGGCTGATGAAAATATCTCAGCTAACAGCAATGCACAGCAAATCACTGCGTCCGGCGGTACATACAGCGTTAAAGATACGTGGTATATTTACGGCAGCGTAACCGACGCCGATACGATAAAAAAACTGACGATTAAAGACAAGGGTACATCACATCAACTCATAACGAGCGGTACTGAATCTTCGAGCTCCGGTAAATGGGCTGTAGAGAAAACAAGCGACGGCAAAACGGCTAAGTTTAAATACAAGCTTGATACAAAGAACGGCGTCGGCGAATGTTCAATTGACATCGAAGCGTACGATGCAACAAATCAGGGATATAACTCAAAGTATACCCTTACGATAAAATACGATAATGAAGTGCCGGTACTGATTCCGTCTTCGGACGCAGGCTATAATATCAAAGCGGACATTTCGCAGTCTGACAGCTTCTATACGTTCGGCTCGAAAGTACGGGAAGATGCTGTTGGCGGCAAAGCACAAAGCGGCTTTAAGCGGCTCGCGTTTTTCTTTATGCGGCGTACAGGCAGCACTGCTTGTGTCTACGATCCGATGCTCGTAAAGACCGACTCGAAAAATAAACTCAGTATTACTGAATCCGACAAAGATTCCGGTCTTTACTGGAAAAAATACAACAGTGTATCATGGAGCAGCAGCAGTCCTGCTGATTTAGCATTTACCACAGATGCAAACGTGCATACAGGCGGTCTTGTGCAGGCAAACGGCGTGATATACCGCATACAATCGGTAAGCAGCACAGGTATAACACTCGATGCGAACCTCGCAACAAATCCGGGATCAACGGTAAAAATTGCACTTGCACTTGTTGTCGATCACGTCAGTGCGGAAGGCGGTCTGTCATCCTATCCGCTTGAAACGGACGGCTATTATTCCGCTGCCCATCTGCTCAATGATGACGGCGACCGTATGATAGAATCGGTTTCAAAAACCGGTACCGAATGGACATGGGAAGCAAGTATCTGCTCGCGGAATATTCCCGACGGCCCGATAGAACTGCACTATGTAGCATTTGATGAAGCGGGCAACTATGCTACGGATGTTGTAAACAATGCAAAGGTCAGCAATAACCGTCCTCGCATTGCAGGCGTTACCTTCGGTACCGACTATAACGGAAACGGAACAATCGAGGACGGCGAAAAGATCACAGCATACCGTGCACCTAAAACAAAGGGTGAGTATGACACAAATAACGGCGATAATGTACCGGGCATAAAATCTCTTACAGGATTCACGGGAGGCGGAACCAACTCGAATGACAAAGCGGTATACGATTTTAGCAGAACGCAGTATAAATATCCTTCCCGCAAAGCGGAACAGCTTAACCCGAAACAGCCTAACGGTGAACCAACGCCTGTAACACTCGATGTAAAGGATGAGATGACGGTCAGGGGCTACACAGAAATTACACCCGAAATTGTCGGCGGCAACGGCAAAGTCTACTATGAATATAACCTGCCCGGAATCGGAAACGGCGTAAATACGGCAGAGTTTATCACTTCGGGTACAGAGGACTATACGATAGCCGAGGGTACGATAAAACTGCAATTAGGCGATATTCTCAAACTGAGCGATGAAAATGCACAGAGCGAAAAGACGCTTTCATTTACGTTCTGGGATTCGACTGAGGGAGCAGCGGCAATTACAACAGCCGGCACCGGCTGGCAAGCGGGCAGGCAAAGTGCAGCTTTAAATGTAAAGATGAAGTTTGCCGCTAAAACGCCGGCTGAGCCGAAAACAACGATACAGCCGTTCTACTGGAACAGCGAAAGCGACAACAGCCTGTACGAAAACAAGAGAGAAAACGGACATCTTGAAGTCGAAAGCGGTTTGCCCGCAGCCTTTAGCGGCAATACCGGCGTTATGGACGGAGATCCGAAAGTGTCGGGACAAATCGTTATGCGCGGTACAGCACACGACGACAGCTTTATCGAAGGGCTGTATATAAGCGTACCGGGCATGGAAAGTGTCTTTGGAAGTGCAGGAGCAAATCTTACAGAAAAAACTGTGGGAACTGCACCGCATATGATTACATATTACAAAGCGGCAGAGGTTTCAAGCGGACATTTGACGGGTAAAAACGAGTGGAACAATCACGGCTTTAAATTTGAGGTTTCTAACGAAAAGATCGGCAAAAACGGACACGATGTCAACTGGGCATTCTCATGGGATACGTCAAAGATAACCGGCATTGCAAAAACCGACGTTGAAGTGCATGTACTTGCATACAACAAGGGTACTCCGGCGTGTGCGGAAAATACATCGAAAGACACAACGTATAAGCATGCAAGCGTTAACGGCAAAAAGTACTATGCGGACGCTACATACGCAACACCCAAAGGCAGCACTCCCGATACAGAGCAGACAAAGACGGGTGCATTGAAAAACCGCTACCGCATGGATGTCGTACCGTATATTAGAAGTGTCAGCAGAAAAAGCACGTACAATACAAAACGGGCTCGAAGCGGTGCTATACCCTTGCTCCGCGGGGAAGTTGATAATACGCTTACAGGCTTTAACTTTGGAGAAAGTTCTCCCACTTTAAAGATTACCGAAAATAAAAACGGAACCGGTTCTGAACTTGAAATGACTGACCTTACTTTAAGTAGTGATAAGAAGAAGTTTACCTTTAAAGTTCCCGATACAGCAAAAGACGGGTATCTGCATCTTGTGGTAAACGGGGTTCCCGCTTTGAATAATATGAACGGTTATACCGCAGGTAATACGGAGGAATCCGATACATACGGAACCGCAAAACATTCTGATGACAGACTAGTGCATATCTGGCGTGTAAATGAGGAAGATACGTTTAAGGGCAGCAAAAATGCCATTTATCCTGCAATGAGCAAAGATTCTGACGGAACACTGTATGCTTCGTTCAGTAATTATTCAAAGTCAGAAGTGTATTATTCAAATGCATTTACTGGAGGAGGGGCTGTTAAAGTAGGAGAAGAAGACGGTGCAACAAAGTTATTTACTGGATATGACCCGCCGGAAGAAACTGATATAACCGTTAGCGGAACGGAAGTGAATGTACTCTATGCTGCAAATTATCATGGAGGAAATCAGTGGCAGTGGGGGGATAATACTGGAATTTGGAATGATACCAATCCTGATAATGCTGGCGGTATATACCTCTATGATAAAGATGCTGCTAATACATATATTGGTCATTATAGGCAAGCTAAAATCTATCGGTTTGAGCTGTTCACCTACGATAATGAGCTGCAGCAGTTTAAAAACATACGGGCACTCCGTTCCGGCGATAACATCTATGTTGTCTATTATGATAGATTAACCGGAGCTGTAAAATTTGCCTGGGTAGATGATAGCAAAACGCCGAGTACAAGCGGGAAAGCACTTCCATGGTGCGTCATCGACGGCAATACCGACGTAACCGATACGGACAGCAAAGTCCCCGATGCTCCAGATGATGCTGTTGAGTGGCAAAAGATATTTACATTTGTAAATCCTGACGGCTCAACTGCTGCGGCAAAGCCGTATGTACTGAGCGATTTTGAAGAGGGGCTTTCCGTTTCAAGTGCAGTGTGGGAATCCATTGCCCTTACGGTAACTACACAAGGCTATCCGGTTGTAGTGTATATGGATTCCGCAACAGGAAGTTTACGCCTTGCAAGAAGTACGTCAAAACAGCCTAGTTCACCCAATCATTGGACAATTCAAAAGGTTCTTGCTGATTCGGATTCAAACGCTAAGATTGCAAGCGACTACATCAATGCATGTGTCGGCAACGACGGGGTTTTGCACATCGCGTTCCAAAACACCAAGGGGCAGCTCGTGTATGTAAAATCTACAAATAAGTCCGATACAGGTTCAGCAAAGTACACGTTTGGAAAATCAGAGGTTTTGGATGACTCCGGTATGTCCATAGATATGACCATGGACGGCACAACTCCGTATATCACGTATGTGTCCCGTCCCAACTCATACGATGCTATCCGCATTGCCTATAAAACATCTATGGACTTCAACAATAATGGAGCTGATGTTGAAGGCTGGGAAACAATGACCGCTCCGCTTAACCAACGTCCTGCAAACAGCCGTATCTGCATTGAAACGCAGGCAAAGCATTATGTTTCTAGCGGTGGAACGGCAAGCAAGCTGCCTGTTGCGGTAGGGTTTAAAACCAATTCGGATTACCGTGCTGCTTTCTATGTAGGGAAGTAGATGCTTTTTGTAAGGTAAAGTTTTTAATCCCCCGCCGCATTATCCGGCGGAGGGATTTTTTATGTGATGAGGGAAACCGCGGATCGTGCCGAGATTTTTTAATCTTTACAAAGACGCTAATCAATCTTGGCATTCCTTGCGGTTAATTTTTAGGGGAGCTAGCTTTTAAAGCTTTTCAATTTCTGCACTGTTTAAACCTGTAGCTTGAACTATTTTTTGGGTTGAATCACCGAGTTGCTTTAATATTCGTGCCGTTTCAAGGGCTTTTTTGTAAGAGCCGTCGGCAAAACCTTTCTGTATGCCTTTCTGTATACCTTTCTGTATGCCTTTCTGTATGCCTTTCTGTATGCCTTCGGCAATGCCTGCTCTGCGTGCATCCATTTCAAATGATTTTAATAACATAT
>JBQMYW010000024.1:0-29130 GCA_052173295.1 Treponema sp. | reverse complement strand
ATTTCACGGTAACCTGTTCAGAAACGGAAGTTTCCGAACAGGTTTAATTAAAAGACCTTGAAAAAAGAAAAAAACAACTTTCTGAAAGTCTTAAACTGAAAATCATTGCACAGCAAACGAATGAAGAAAGTAAAGCTCAAGCGGTTGCAGGAAAATACAAAATCAGTTTTTCAAAGAATGTGAGAAAGTCAGTTGATACTGACCGGTTAAAAAAAGACGGGCTTTATGAGCAATATTGTAAAGAAACCGAAAGCAGTTCATTCCGTGTTACCGAAGCAAAAACGGCATAAATGAGGAAAAATAAAATATGTTACTGAAAAAAATAGAACTGTACAATAGACCTGTTCGATAACTTACGTTATCGAACAGGTCGACGAGTTCTAAATCGCACAAATAGCACGATTTAGAACATCGCATTTTAAGGCATCCTGTTCTGAAACTGAAGTTTCAGAACAGGTTTAATATGCGGAAAATAAAGCAAGCGGATATTGAATTTCACGGTTCGGGGGTGCGGGTTATTCAAGGCATGAATAAATCGGGCAAAACAACGGTTGCTCAATCTATTGCATTGACACTCAACGGGGCAAAATCTGGTGTGCCCGGTATGATAACAAGCGGCGAGGAAAAAGCTGAAATTATCGCATACACAGATGACGGGCTTAAAATTCGCACGGTGGTAACAGATACCGTAAAGCAGGACGTTTCACGGATTGGAACAAGCGGGCGGTATGCAAAAGTTTCCGGCGGAACAAGAGCTTTTCTTGAATCGCTTTGCAGCGGGCTTGAAATGCCCTTTGCTATCAAGGACTGGACTGATGAGGCAATTATCGATCTATTAAAAAACCGTGTTGGTATCACACAAAAAATAGCGGATATTGATGCGGCAGTCAAAGCCCTTGCAGAAGAGCGGACGCAAGTAGTACGGGAAAGAAAGAAGTTCGGAACTCCTATCGCTGTAGAACCGTGTGAACACGGAAAACCGATTGACGAATTGCAAGCGGAAAAACAAAAAGCACTCGCATTTTTAACGGTGGTAAAAACTGCATTTGAAAAAACAGAAAAAGAAATTCATACCATGCCCTTTAAGACGGAAGCAGATATTGATGCCATGATCAGCCGCCTTACGGAAGCAAAAGAAAAACTGAACAACTGGCTTTTGACGCAGCCGGTACAGTATAGCGAGGATGACATTGCCTCGCTCGATGCTGCCATTATCGAATGGAATAAAAACGAGGCAAAAGCCGCCGCGTATGATGCCTATCTTGCACAGGTTCAAGAGCTTGAAACACTCGATGCAGAATATAAAACGCTTACTGAAAAGATAGAAGCGAAACGTCAAGAACGCAAAGCCGTATTGTGCAACATGAACTTAGGAGTTGACGGGTTACAGATAAACGAGGCTAATCAGCTTGTTCATAATGGAGCTATTCGGGGTATTACGAAAAGCAATCTTGCCGGTAATTGGTCAAATGCAGAAACGCTTGAAGTTTTTTTACAGCTAGGGGCACGGTTTTCGGGAGACATTAAAACAATCGTTATTGATAATGCGGAAAGCCTTGACGTTGAAAGTATTGCAGTTATTTCAAAATGGGCGGCACAGTCTCATTTTTTAGTCATTCTTTTGAAAGTCCGTGAAGTGCCGGAAGAAAAAGAAGCGGGCGTTATCTATCTTAAAAATGGCGAGGTGGTAGCGTAAATGACAACTATTTGGTGCGACACGGAAACCACCGGCTTAAAACCCGAAACCGGCGGAGCGTTTGAAATTGCGATACTTATTGCAGTAGACGGGCGGATAATTTCAAGTCAGGTTTTTCACTTAAACCCTTTAACGGAAACCGTTGTATATGATAGTGAAGCGGCAAAAGTACACGGCATACGTGAAGAAACGATTAGAAGCTATCCGCCGTGTGAAACGGTTATTCCCCAGATTGAAAGCCTTTTTTGTGAAGTCATGGAGTAGTATAACGGCGGGAAAAAAATGGTGTTTGCCGGTTACAACTGCGGTTTTGACTATGACCATCTTGCAGCCCTTTTTACCCGATGCAGCTTTCAACTGCATGAGTATTTTGAAAAGCAGTTTGATGTACTGCAAATGGTAAAAAGAGCTGTGTATCAAAAAGTAATTCCGCGTATGCAAAACAACCGGCTTGCTACCGTCTGTAATAGTCTCGGTGTTGCACTGGAAAATGCACATACCGCGTTAGCAGATATAGAAGCGGCTCGGAATGTGTGTATTGCACTGTATAAAAAAGGCGTAAAAATATAACACGCGAAAAATAGTATAAATATATTAAGGAGTAGATAGTTATGCAGGTAAATACAAAACAACAGCAAAATCAAGAACAGCCGAAGCAAACAGTACAAGGCAGCTTACGTGAAATGATTTTAAGAAGTATTGATATGTTTAAAATGGCACTGCCGAAACATATTACCCCCGAACGTATGATGCGGATTGCCATGACCGCAGTAACAAAAAATCCGCAGCTTGCAGCCTGTACACAAGCATCTTTTTTTGGTTCAGTGTTGACCGCAGCACAGTTAGGGCTTGAAGTAAATACCCCGCTTGGTCATGCCTATTTAATTCCTTACAAGAATGAATGTCAATTTCAATTAGGCTATCAAGGGGTATTAGAGCTTGCGTACCGATCGGGTAAATTCAAAAGAATTAAAGCTGTTGTTGTACATGAGGGAGATAAGTTCTCGTATTGTTACGGCATTAATCCGGTACTCAAACATATTCAAAAGGGAGATGAGGGAAAAAATCCAACCCACGTTTATGCCCTCTATGAATTAAAAAACGGTGGGTATGATTTTGAAGTATGGGATTGGAATAGAATACAAGCCCATGCAAAAAAGTATTCAAAATCATATAGTGATTCACGGTCTTCATGGCAAACTGCACCTGAAGAAATGGCAAAAAAAACAGTACTGGCAAAACTGTTAAAATATGCCCCGCGTTCTATTGAGCTTGCAAGTGCAATCCAAAAAGATGGCGGCATTATCCAAAATGAAATAGTGCAAAACAGTGGAGCTGCTGAACTAATCGAAAATATCAACTTTACTGATGATCTCCTTACCGGTAATGAAATGCCCGAAGCACTCCCTGAACCGCATACATCAGAAGCAGCTGAACTTCAAAATACTACACCGCCTCAACCACAGCACACACCGCACACTCAGCCGAAAGATCACAAGGAACAAAAAAAGGTAGCACCCCCGCCGCCTAAGCCGCAGCAGAAAAAAGATTTACAGAGCGATGTAACGGCGGAAGATGAAGCGGCTGTTGATGCCTTGTTTGAAAATCAGCAAGACGCCGATATGCTCGGCTTTAGTATGTAGAAGCGTTTGGTATCGTATACCGTGTGTCCGTGCCGCACGGTATGCGTATTCTCCTTTTTTTTTTATCGCATACAAAGGAGCGGTATGCATGTATACAGCACGCACGGTTGCACAAAAAACACACACGAAACAAGCAGCGGTACGGTATTTTGCACGGAAATTCAACCTTGCAAAAATAACCATTGCAGGAAAAGCAACGTATGTATTTACAAAAAAAGAATACCGCTTATTCCGCCGGTACATCAACGGTATACATGAAAAAAAAGAAGATACCAAACAATTAACATTTTCTTTTTTTAATGATTGCATCGTGCCGGTAAAAATACCGCCGCCTAATCTTCAGCAAAAAAAGACAGAAACAGCACTTTTGCGAAAACTCTGCTGTCTTTTAAAAACCGCCGGTATGTCCGGCATGGATAAAACTGGTATTCAAAACGCATTACAAATTGACAAACAAACCTTACAAAATCTTTTAAACAAACACACGAGCCTGCCTATAGCAGAAGATGACAGCATTGATAATAGCCTGTATTGGGTGGGAGTATAAACAAAAGAGAGGACGGTATGACGCACTATAATACATTTTTAGCTTCAGTTTATGAAAATCTTTTAAATACACAAATGACTTGGTAAGGAGTATTACTCAAAATGACAACTTCAAAAAAACTTGCATTATTACAACAGGTACAAGAGGATTACGAATGGTATCCGACAACCGGCGAAATCATTGAAGCAGTAAAAAAAGACCTCCTTGAATACGGCATTACCCATTATTCTGACCTTAAAGGAAACGGGATAAAACCGAAAAAACACTATGGCGAATATGGCGAAAAAGAATGGCAAGAAACATATATCCTTTCAATAGAAACGATGCTTGATATAGGAGCTGGAGACGGCAGAGTTTTAAAAGCACTCGGGGCTGATAAGCAGTATGCGATTGAAATTGCACTCAGTCAAGCAAATGATTTAATTAAACAGGGTATTTTTTTAATCGGACGGGATTTTTATCATGTTGATTTAACAATGGATACATACAGTGTTATATTTTGTAATCCTCCTTATTCACAGTATGAAGCATGGGTAAAAGCGATTGTGAGCAGTGCAAACTTTGCTGTGCTGTATCTTGTTATTCCTAACCGATGGGAAAATACCGAGCTTAAAAAAATAATAGAACACCACTATGAATATACTGTTGTCGGGACGTATGATTTTTCTCATGCAGAAAGACAGGCACGTGCAAAGGTTCATGTTATCCGCATCAATGCTAAATGGATTAAATCAAGACTGTACAATCTGTATACACAAGAAACCCTAGAAGATGCTTTTTCACGATGGGTGTGCAAGCATATCTTTAACTTTTCTGGTGTTGAAGAAAATGATTGCAGCATAAAAGAAGAAACCGCTCTTATCGTAAGACAAAACCCAATAGACCAATTACTTGATAATTATAAAGTGGAAAAAGATAGGTTATTTAAAGCCTTTCAAGTGGTTGGTGAATTGCCTTATGATGTGATTACCATGATGGTGCAGGATAAAAAATCACTGATTGAGATTTTAAGAAAGAGTATAAAAAATTTAAAATATAAATACTGGAAATTAGCTTTTACACATTTAGAGGCTATCCATGACCGGCTTACAAACGCATCAATTAACAAAATACTCAATCAAAGAGAGGTTTTTACCCGCTTAGACTTCAATGTTGAAAATGTGTATTCCATTGTTATCTGGGTGATTGAACATGCTAATCAGTATATTCAGCAACAGATTGAAGATGTCTTTGAAAGGCTTACAGAACCTGACTATATTACAGCCTATAAATCAAATACGCATTGGGAAAAAGATAATTGGCGGTATACCAATGGAAAACCTGAAAAATACAGCATTGGGCTTGACTACCGTATTGTTACCCGTTGTGTGAAAAGGGTGCATAACTACTCAAACGCTCCGACCGTTGTTGATGACTTTATTGTTATCTGCAATAACTTAGGCTTTAAGATAAAAGATACGTGCATTCCTAATTATAATCTTCACAGTGAAAAGCAAGATTTTTATACTGAACAAGGGCTCCTTGCTTTTACGATGCGTTTTTATACAGGAAACAAAAACGCACATTTAAAAATCAATAAACATATTCTTCTGAAATTCAATATTGAAGTTGCAAAAATCCGTAAATGGCTGCGCAATGCCCAAGATATACAACAAGAATTTGAAGTTTCACCAGAAGAAGCTGCACAGTTATGGAATGGCAGCATACGGCTTATCGGTACGAGTGATCTGAAACTAATCGGCGATGCAGCAGTATAGAACAAGATAAAACTATCAGCGGTGCTGCCCCCTATTTAATTTGTGAATAAAAACACCTGCATTTATTTTTAAAACGAGGTATATACATGGAAATACAAAACAAAATTGAACAGATACAAGAGCCGTCAAAAGAACAGCTGAAATTCATTGTGCCGTGGATGAAATATATCATCAATGAAATGAATTATTTTAGAAACGATGCAAATATGTATATCTTTTGGCGGAATGTTTACGATACGTTCAAAAAGAAAAACCGGCTGCAAAGAATACCGCATCTTCAAGATGTGTAACGCATTAACAATCAATTAAGGAACCAATACTATGGCGAAAAAAGACATTATTCAAATTTACAAAAAAACAAAAGATTTTAAAAAAGCTGTGTTACTAAGCGGGCTGCCGGTATTGCAAGCACATATCAAACTGCTTTCAAGCGGCGTGTTAGAGCTGCACGATAAAATACAATATTCCTCACGATCTGGGCAGCTTGGGGCAAAAGCTGAGGAGCTGTTTCAAAAATTAGTACCCCATGCAGTCAATGCAAATAGGGTGATTAAAAAGAATAACAAAGACTATGATTTTTTATATGGTAATTTGACTATCAATGTCAAATATTCATCACTAATAGAACACAAAAAAACAGGAGCGCTAAACTACAAACTAAACCGTGTACAAGAATCACATATCATTGTAGCTTTTTTAGAACGCGGGCAGGGAACAGAACTTGAAAATCCTATCATTGTTGTAATTCCGAATGCGTTTATACCTAAAGACTTTTTAAACTTTAGTATTCATTCGCAAACGCTCAAAGATTTTACCGTACAGAAACAAGAGCTAGCAAAAACAATACAAGAATACAGCACGTTTCTTGTATAAGATATGAATAGGAGAATATGCAATGAATGATACCGAAAAAAAATCTTTTATTCTGTATGTAAACTATCTTGAATTTATTGAGATGCTGTCGAATGAGCAAGTAGGTGCTGTATTCCGTGCGGTTTTTCACTATCAAAAAACTGGAGCGATTGTTGAACTTGACGGTATGGAAAAAATGCTTTTTACCTTAATCCGCCAAGACCTTGACTATAATAATAAGGCATGGGCAGACAAGATAAAAGGGAAAAGTGATCAAGGTAAAAAAGGCGGCAGACCTGAAATTACGCAAGAAATAAAAGCAGCAATTTGTGAAGATTTACGAGCAGGTAGAACACAAAAAGAAATTGCTGACAAATACGAAATTGCACAATCGACCATATCAAATATCAAAAAAGAGGTTTTTGATACTGAATATCAAAAACAATGAAATTATCAAAAAGCATAATGAATATGAATATGAATATGATAATGTTAATGATAATGATATTCCGCCGGAAAATTCCGGCGGTGAAAATACTGAACCTTTTTCAACACCAGTACCGGATGATACTCTTGACGCTGCTGTAACGCTCGCAACACCTGAAACACCGCAGGAAACACCTAACACTACCCGCACTGTTTCTTGCGAATGCGTTGACACTGCCGCTCATGCAAACCAAAAGCCGAAACCGAAACTAACGTGTGAACCTCACATACCGGCAGCACCGCCTGATAATCAAGTGCTGCAAGATACAACTCCCGAGGAGCCTTTCAACAAAAAAACACACAAACCGCTTCCCGCAATTTCTGATCAAGCACTCACACTCGCACAGCTGTTGTATGATTTACATCGGGTACTTGATAGCAACTTCACTACGTCTCAAACGCATATCAAAAAATGGGCGAAAGACATAGAAAAACTCCACCGCATTGATAAGCGCAGCTATGAGGACATTGAAAAAGTAATCCGCTGGATAAAAACAGAGGGTAATTTTTGGAACTCAAATATCATATCCAGCTCAAAATTACGGGAAAAATATCCGCAAGTTTTTTTACAAATGCAGCGGTCTTTTTCTTCCGCAAAAAACAGCACAGTAAATTACACACAGCAAAATTTTACCGCTGATTCACTACCGGATATATTCAAAACAAGCAGAGTTGCAGCTGTCCCCGATAGCGAGAGCTTGCTCGACGGTGTTTTATTTTAACACAATCATTCCGTGTAAAACCGCCTTTCAGACGCATGAGAAAGGGGTTATTCAAAGACTTTTAGCTCATGTTGTGAAAATAAATCATTTTGATATTTGAAACACGTTTATGGGCTTTTTTAACCACATAACTTTTAACCGAATAATAAGGGGGTATGATATGCAGCGTGTACAGCCGGTATATCAAAACGGCGTACTGATAGCACACAAACAAAAACCGCTTGAACTGTTACTGCCGCGTTTTTTACCGGACAGATTCCGTACCGTAGAATGTGTTTGCAAACAGCATGGAACCTATTGCGGATTTATCGACATCGACAGTAAAGAAATAAGTGCATGCCCGATATGTTCAAAAGAACTTGAACAAAAGGCAGAACAAGAAAAACAAAAAATGCAGCGGTATCATGAATTTTTAAGCCGGATTGACGGCTTATCAAAAAAATATACGTGTGCGGGATAAATGTTAGAAACAAGAACAAAACGACTTGAAATATTGGAAAAGTCGCTTACCAAAAAAGAAGCGGAACTTGCCAGAAGAATAGAAGTGCATTACGAGGATGTTATGTCAGCAAATGGGCAACCATTAAATGACAAACGGAATATGCAGGCAAACAAACGTCCCTTTCATTATCCGCCGATTGAACTGCTGTTATCCGACAAATACAAAAAACGCAGTACCGGTAAAAACTCTCAAAATGCAAAATTACACGGCATGATCCGCACCATTGCAAACGATACAGGTAATGATTTTGAAATGGTCAAATATGTAATAAAGCAAAAAGCAATGAATGAACTCGGCTATCCTACTATGTGCGGCGATGATGGGGAGCCGGTATGGAATACGCTATTACATGAGCCGTTTCCGCAAAGTGAGGCAAACTGTACAACTGTTGAAGAAAGTCTTTTGATAGAAGCGGCATATTTACTTGCAGCTGAAAACGGAATTATCTTGCCGTAATTTGCGTTACGCATTTCAAATATGCGATAGTATTGTTGCATAGTATCTTTCCTTATCCCCTGCTGATAATCCAAATCTATCGGCGGGGGATTTTTTAACCGGAGAATAAACAAGATGCATAAAATATCACTTTTTGAAAATGAACAAGTAGCGGAAAAAACAATGACAGTAAAAGAAGTAGCGGAAGTTTTAGGAGTAAGCAGAGAGCTTATCACTAAAAGAATACGGGAGATTTTTCCTGAAAAAATGCAGCGTGGTTCTACAACACATTTAAATGAAGCTGAGGTTACTGTAATTAAAAAAAGGATAGAGCAAAACGCTCATCTTGCAACTTCGTATGATCATACGAAGTTAGTGGATATGCCTAAAACCAACCTTGAAAAACAGCTTTTAATCCGTCAAGCAATGCAATTACAGAATGAAATGATTGCGGAACTGGAAGCGGAAAATGAACAGCTAAAAATTGAGAACGCCAAAGCAAAGCCAAAAGCGGCGTATTACGACATGCTTATTGAGCGGGGAAACGCTACCAATATCCGCACTACTGCGAAAGAATTGGGCTTTCCTGAAAAACAGTTTATTAAACAGTTACAGCTTGACAGCTTTTTATATCGTGATAAGCACAATCAGTTATGCCCTTACGCTGAATATGTGCAAAAAGGCTATTTTGAAATAAAAGAATGGCAGCACGGCAAAAAAAGCGGCATACAAACGTTAATCACCGTTACCGGCAAACAATACTTTCTCGGTAAGTACAAAAAGGCAGCAATAGCCGTATGACCATTAAAGAAACCCTCCTGTATGTGTTCAATCGGGCAGGCTGGAAATGTGCCGTATGCGGTAAAAAAATAGACTGGCAAAGCGGGCAGCTTGCACACTGCATACCAAAAACAAAACACAACATCAAGCAATACGGATTATCCATTATTGACCACCCGCTTAATGTACGGGCTACGTGTTCATTACGCTGTAATGATGCGGTATTGATTGGCTTTAGTCCGCTAAAAAAACAACAGTTGATAAACCGAATTATGCAAGAAAAAACACATCAAAAAAAAGGACAATAACAGCATGGAATCTCATATTTCTCCCCGTTGCGGTAATTGTGCATACTATATGACTGATGAAGATGCCGATGGAACTGTAACGGATTTTCACCACGATAAAAACAAAGATGAAGGCTTTTGTGCTATACGGGATTTATTTTATACGGTAAGCCGTGATGAAAGAGCTTGTGCTGATTGGACTTATGATAATTAAACATGAAAATTATTGAGAAAATCAAAACGGCATTATTTTCTTAAAAGTAAAAAGGTTATCAATAACTATTATATTCAACGAGACCAAACAAAAAGGACATCCTAATGAATAACGCTACTTCATACATACAGCAAAAAAGACAAGAATTTATCTTGCTGTTACAAACATACCCTGACGGACTTACCAGTGAACAGATTAGAACCATGCTGGATATTTCCGGTTGTGTTTTTCAGCAAATAGTGCGTAATATAATTGACTACCCTATTGGGCATGATAGCCGGATAAGCAACAAGTATTACTGGGTAGGACTATGAATAGGTATAAACCGCACAAATACAAAGTAACAAGCAAAGAACGTCGGAGCATTGACGGTATCACGTTTGACAGCATGGCGGAAATGAGGCGGTACCTTGAGCTTAAAATGCTTGAAAACTCCGGCGTTATTACAAGCCTTGAACTCCAGCCGAAATTCTTACTAATCCCCAAAACCGAAAAAGGCGGCAGAGCCGTCTACTACAAAGCCGACTTCAAATATACCAAAGACGGCAAAACCGTATACGAAGATGTCAAAGGCGTAAAGACTGACGTATACAAGCTCAAGAAAAAACTCTTACTGTGGCAATATCCTGATATTTGCTTCTACGAGAATAAAGTATGAAAAAAGATTAGAAACACTTGATAAAATGCGTATAAAATAAGTATAATATTGGTATGAATGAACGAATGCAAGCTATAAAAGAATTGGAAAAAGCTGGATATGTTTTTAAACGGCACGGCGGAAATCACGATATTTATTGCAATGCTGAATTAAAATGCTCTATTCCTTTAAAACGGCACAGTTTCAACAAAAATGACTTGCGGTACATTCAAAAAGAAATTGAACAAGGAGCGAAAAAATGAAATATGCTTATACTGCAATTTTTACAGAAAAAGATGGCACTGTGTATGCGCGTGTTCCTGATCTTAAAGGCTGTATAACAACCGGTAAAGATTTACAAGATGCTATAGAGCAAATCGAAGATGCGATGGCGGCATGGTTATGTGTGGCAGAAGATGAACAATTTGAAATTGCCAAAGCGACACCGCAACAGCAAATAACACACAAAAAAAATGATATACTCTCAATAATCAGAGCTGATACGACTCGATATCGGGCTATGGCTGAAAACAAAGCGATCCGTAAAAACGTAACGGTTCCCGCATGGCTTGCGGAAGCGGCTGAAAACGCTAATCTAAACTTTTCACAAGAATTACAAAATGCCTTAAAAGCAAAGCTGCAAATAGCATTCTAACATAGTATATCATCTTACAACATTCCGATTCTTTTAATCAAAGTCCGGCTGCTCATTTTACCGGACTTTTTATTTTCCTCTCTTCATTTGTGTTACGCATTGGTAATCTTTTATACTTACACACTAAACGATAATAGAGGTGAAAAACGGTAATGGCTGAAAAATGGGAACGGCAGGAAAACGAAAGTGCAAAACAGTACGAGTATTTTAAAACCTTTCTTGACCTTGGAGCCTTGCGTACAATCCCAAAAGTGCAGGAAAAGTGTAGTAAAAGTGCATCATATTTGTCGAAATTGTCTGTACAAAACAACTGGATAGCCCGTGCCGATGCCTATGACCGCTACATTGACGAAATTACCCGCCTAGAAAATATCGAAGCAATTAAGAAAGCAAACAAAGAAAACATACAGCTTGCACAGGCAATAAAGTTCATTGTCGGGAAAAAAGCCCAACTACTTATCAATAAAATAAAAGAGGCAGGAAGTGATCCGGACAGTCTAGCCGAAGTTATAAACGAATTATCATGGAATATCTTACCGCAGCTTGCAAATATGGCGGTAGAGGTAGAGCGTAAGGCATACGGCATGAATGATGAGCTATTGAAAATCTCACTCAGTAATAATACGGGAAACGATATAGAACTATCCTTTGTCCTTAAAAAACAAGAACTAGAAAAAAAACTATGTCCGCTGAAAGACCGTGCGGAACCAAATGATAATGAGGCAGAGCCGCTATGACCAATACGGAATACACGGAAAAAAGAAAGCAGCAGTATTAGCAGTAGAAAGTACACCGGTAAAAACCGGCTGGAGCTGCCTTGATAACCGCAGCCTTACCGCAGACACATTACGGAAACATCAAGCAGTAAAAGAGGATTTTTTAAATTCCCTTACTCTTGAGGAGCTTGAAGTTATGGAAACAGACTGGGGTTTTTGGGCAAGAAATGACCAGCTGCCGCCTTTAGAGTGGGTACTGGGTAAAAAATACATCTGGGTTTTGCGGTGCGGACGCGGTTGGGGTAAAACACGCACGGCAGGAGAGGCAGTTATCGAGGCAGTAAAATCCGGTAAATACAAGAATATTTCTATTTGCGGAGCAACGGCGGAAGAAGTGCGTGATATTATGATTAACGGAGAATCGGGTATTGCCCGCTACTGTCCTCCTAGCTTAGGTATGGTCTATAAGCCGTCAATTAAAAAAGTCTTTTTCAAAAACGGGGCGGTAATCAGTATTTTTTATGGCTCTGAACCTGAAAAGTCCCGCGGTGCGCAGTCGGACTTAATTTGGTGCGATGAAATATTTAAATGGCTGTACCCAAAAGAAACCTTTGACAACCTGCTTTTAGGCTTACGGCTCGGAGAAAACCCCTTATGTATCGTAACCAGTACGCCGAAACCGACACCGTTTATTAAAGAGCTTGAAGCCTTAAAAGACGCTGACGGTAATTCATGTGTTCACGTAACCGTTGGGGCAACCTTTGACAATAAAGCAAACCTATCCCCGACATTCATAAACACCATTACCGCACAATACAAGGGAACACGGTTAGAGCTGCAAGAATTGTATGCTGAAATACTCGATGATAACCCGAACGCCTTATTCAAAAAAGAATGGATTGAATACAACAGGGTTGATGAATTACCGATACCAGCACACCGCAACACGCTTATTGTGTGCGTTGATCCTGCGGTAAGTCATAATCAAAAAACATCAAACCATAACGGTATTATCGTAATTCTTGAAGCTGCCGCCCCTGAAAAGTTACTACTGGGCGGTACGGTACAGTGCAAAAACGAAACGCACTACTACATTTTGCGTGATGCGTCCCTTATCGGTAGACCAAGTGAATGGGGGACTATGGCAGTAATAACCGCAGAAAACTACCACGCTGATACTATCGTAATTGAAGACAATCAAAGCGGAAACGTGATGTATCAAATGTATACATTTAATACATCACGGTCGAGTTTGAAATTAAGCTTTGATAATGAAAAATGCTTAATTTTAAACATCGCAGTTCTATCAAGGCAGCTAAAATTGAGAACGGACACGGATGTCCGTAAATCTCATCAGAAACAAGTTTTTGTCAAAAAACTTGCAGACAAGAAATTGACATGGATGTCAATTTCTTGTCGTGCGTTTGTACACGGCATCAATTTTTTAAAGCCCGATGCAACAAATGTTGTACAAAATAATTCACTGCGGTATGCATTCGGACAATCATTGAGTAGGCAATAAATTACTATGTAATAGAGGAATAAAAACCAATGAGGCTATTAGATTTTTTCAGAAAGCCGGTATACGGCTTATTTGTACAGCAAGAACTGGACGGGCGAGGGGCGTTTGATACCGTAAAGGTAGATTATATCCTTTCCCGTTCACTGTACGCATCTGCCCCCGCAAGTTCCGGCGGATTTTCGGATTATGGCAGTTATGTACTCGGTAACTACTGTACAAAATCCTACATTGATATGAGTGCATTGTGAAAACCTCGGTTAGATTTTGCACAATGCACGGCGAGTTTTTTGTAAATGAGTATAAATGAATTCTACAAAAAACATCGCATGGTACAGTAAAGAAAGTTTGTAAAAACTGAAGTTTTTACAAACTACCGTTTAGCTGGTTTATCGGTTTACCTGAAATCACGGCTGAAAGCGATGCTTTTACCGCCGATATACAAACCTTTTTAAGCCGTAATAAAAACAACCTGCTTTCAATCTACCGGCAAACCATGACTGACGGCAAACACTTTGTATGGGTACGCACTGAACGGGATTTGAAAGGGAAAAGCACTATCAAGATAAAACAAATACCGCGGGAAAACGTCAAAGATGCGGAATGTATTAAGGACGCATACGGAAACTATACCCGCTTTGTTATTGAAACAGTCGAGAAATGGAAAGACGGCACAAGCGATAAAAAGGCAGTAATCCGCATAGAGCTGACGGCTTCAAAAGAGGTAATAACCATACAAGGAGACTTACCGCCTCATTATGCAAGCAAGCGGATAGAAACCGCTAATAAGTTATCTTTTGTGCCGGTATACTGCCTGTACAACAACAAACAACCAGATTATAACACAAAAGGTTCTTTTGTGTTATAATCGACGAGTTTCAATTTAAGTCTTTGTATTGTAATGACTTAAATTGAAACATCGCAGCTCTATCAAGGTCGCGGAATGAAGAACGGACATGGATGTCCGTGGAACTCATCAGAAGCAAGTTTTTGAAAAAACTTGCAGGTAAGAAATTGACATGGATGTCAATTTCTTACCGTGCCTTTTATCCGCCGCTATGATGCGGTTTTACGGAAACTCGGCAGACACATAGACGGAAGGGCATCTTCTAAAAACTCTGTTAGATTTTTATAAGATGCCCGACGAGTATTTTTGATAAGTCTTAATATTAGTATGACTTATCAAAAATACATCGCAAAAGGAATAGAGAGTATGGAACCACGATTGCAAGCAAAAATACGGCAAACCTGTTCAGAAACCTCCGTTTCTGAACAGGCTACCTTAAAATGCGATGTTCTAAATCGTGCTATTGGTGCGATTTAGAACTCGTCGACCTATTCGATAACGAAGTTATCGAATAGGTCTAGCATATTGATACATTTTTGCGTAACTCTTTCGGTCTTTCTCCGAATGAGCTTGATGCGGTTGCAGCCGGTAAAAGCAAACTTGATATTACCCGTTTTGATGCTGCTATCGTAGATGGGGTAAATGATGAGGTAAAATTTATCACGCAGCCGGATAATACCGAAAGTGCATTAAGCCTTTTAAAACTGCTGCACTGGATTATCGTTGAGCTTACTATGCCCGAATACCTGTACGGTACGGCTATGAGTTCCACTAACGCCAGTGTAAAAGAGCAATCTCCGGTATGGGCTAAAAAAGTAGAGGGCAGACAAGGTGAATAAACCTGTTCGGAAACTTCAGTTTCTGAACAGGCTGCCTTAAAATGCGATGTTCTAAATCGTGCTATTGGTGCGATTTAGAACTCGTCGACCTATTCGATAACGCAAGTTATCGAATAGGTCTAATACAACGAATTTTACAGCTGGCTTTCCGATGTGTTTTATCTTTGTCAAACCGCTATTAACGGACGGGACATATACGCCGAAGACGGCGGGGTTACTGATGTATCTATCCGTTGGGCGGAACTGACGGCAAAAGATGATGTACAGGTTATGAATGCCCTTGCGTCCTTTATCAGTGCAATGGAGAAAGCACAAATGCTCGGTATTGTCTCCCCACAATCAGCCTTTAACACGCTGAAAACCTTTATGGCAATTCCGAACGACTACGAAACAGAAAAAGAAGCCGCCGCTAAGTGGATAAGATTAAAAATCAACCTTGAAGCCTTACAAGACAGAATTAGAAGCGGGGATATTGACGCAGGAGACGCAATCGAACAAGTATTTAAGGATGCCGCTGTATGACCTTTGACTTATCCGGTATACCGTTAGAGGTACAAGAGGTACTACAAGATGCCCTTGAAATGCGGCAGAAAGCCTTACAAACGGCTGAACGGGAGATACTTAATGCGGTACAAGAAAGCATCACTGCAATAAAAGCAGAAATAGGCACGCACGGCGTTTTTCGAGGTGTTGGCAAAAAGCTCAATGCCGCTATTGAAGATCAAGCGGTACGCTTTGCCGCTGAACTTGACCATATTATTGAAAAAGGATTGACACGATCTGCTCATGCGGGACTTTCTATAGGGGCAGGGCTTATTGCCGCTCAAAGCGGCGCATGTAAGCTTGTCAAGATTGACCGTATTGATAAAGACCTCATAAAACAAGCAGCTGCTATTGCAGAAAGCACTTTGCACAAAAAACGCATCTATAAGGATAAGGAATTTATCTTATCGGATCGCATCTGGGATTTATCGGAGAATAACGCTGAAAAAATAAAAGAGATTATTTCAAGCGGTATCAATACTGACTGTGTAAAAGTTGCTAACGCCCTCAGTCAATATGTCAAAGAGGGTGCTGCAAGTTTTATAAAAGACTACCCTGATATGTATAAGAGAATGGGCGGGCGGGTTCCAAAAAACTTCAACTATGAAGCCTTACGGCTTGCACGTAATGAATTATCAGAAGTATACTGGCAAGCAACGATAGAGGGCTTTAAGGATAACCCCGCTGTAAAGGCAGTAAAGTGGCTGTTATCAAATAACCGTCCCGCAGGCTATCACGATATTTGTGATACATTAGCATATACCGATGCCCACGGATTGGGAGCGGGGATATATCCGGTAGATGCAGCCCCTGAAAAGCCGCATATCTGCTGTCTTTGCACATTAGCACCGGTTATTGCAAAAGATATAAAGCGCGGCGATGTTGCCAACAAGCCGCCTGAAAACTGGAAAGAAATCAGAGACAAAATTAAAAAAGGTAATGCCTTTATCAATATGGACGAATTAACCGAAGAGCAAAAAAACGAGCTAAAAAAGCGTCGGGAAGATGCCTACCGTGTGCGGCTTGAAAAGAAACTTGAAACACTCCATAATAAACCTGCTCAATACCGAAGAGCTTATGCAAAATGCTACGGTACAACCGTCAACAAGCATAAGCAAAACCGGCATATTTTCGGCTCTAAGACCGTCAAGAAAGACGGCAGCTACTTCAAAAACGACCTTGAAACCTTGCAACAGATTGTCGAGGAAAAGGTGGGCAAAGGCGAAATATCTTTGACGAAAAGAAACCTTACGGAAATTATACAAGATGATAGGTTGAAAGGATTTGATTTTAGTGTCATTTCAGGAAAATTTACTGAAACGAGCTTTGCTAAAATACATTATAGTAAAACGGGTATTCATTTAGTACCGTATTTCGATTACAAGAATGCACAAGGAGAAGATAATGCTAAGTGAGTTGGAAATGGCAAAAAACGCTGGTAAAAACATAAAAGTTACCTTGTTAGATGGACAAATAATAATCGGATTCTGTAGAGGCTTTACCCAAGCTATAGACAACGAACCTGAAATAGCGGAGATAGACATAGAACTGGCAGATGGGCAGCTAACCGGCGCGTTTCAAGACGAAATAGAGAGCATCGAAGTTATGAAGTAATACCCGTTACAAGCTATCTACTACACACTACGCCTCTCATTACGGGAGGCTTTTTATGTTACCCTCTCTAAATCCCTTTTTTTTCACCCCTTAATTTGTGTTACGCATCCCGAATAGTGCATACTGCCCCTACCTTTTGCAGTGTGGGGGTGTTTTTTATGAATGATATACAAGCATTTACAAGTCCGGTATTCGGTGAGATTAGAACGTATACAGAAAATGGCTGTCCCTTTTTCTGCCTTGCTGATGTTTGCCGCATTTTAGATTTACAACAGGTATCACGGGTTAAAGACCGGCTGAATAAAGATGGGGTTACTACTAGTAAGGTCATCGACAGGCTGGGAAGAATACAGCAAGCAACTTTTATCAATGAAAGCAATTTATACAAGCTGATTTTCCAAAGCCGGAAAAGCGAAGCAGAACAGTTTACCGATTGGGTAACGGGCGAAGTTTTACCGGCAATACGCAAACATGGTCTATATGCCGTTGATGATCTGATTGCAAACCCTGATCTTGCGATTAAAGCCTTTGAAGCATTAAAGCAAGAGCGGAAAGCCCGTATCGAATTAGAGCAAAAGAACGCTCTTTTAATGCACGTAAACAAAACCTACACCGCAACAGAGATAGCAAAAGAACTCGGTTTCCGCTCTGCAATAGAATTGAATAATGAGCTTGAAAGGCGAGGTATTCAATACAAAGTAAATCACACGTGGGTACCGAAAGCGGATTATGCTGACAAGGGGTATTTTATCATCAAACAGGAAGCACTCGACAATGGAAAAGTTATCTACACCCGCCGCATCACGCAAGAGGGCAGGATATTTTTGTTAGGTTTATTTGATTAATAATCCGGCTGCGTAAAAAATTTGTGTTACGCATTCAAAATACTACATACTACACATAAAGAATGAAAAAAGGCGGGTAATGGTATGGCAAAGAAACCTGATAGTAAAAAGCAACAAAAATATATACAGCAGCCTCTAAACGGTATGGCGATTGCAGGATGTGTATGCAGTGGAGAAATGTTCATAGGAGATGAGGCTGCTGACCTTATCACAAAAATCCCGCTTAACCCTATGGCAACCCCTGAAATGATTGCAGCCTTAAAGCATGAAAAAGAGCCGCTTGATTGTGTCTTTATCATTGACTATCAATTCAGTAAAAGCGGCACTGAATATTTAGATACTAAACCTATTTCGGAAACTTCTGTTTCTGAAATAGGTTACCTTGAAATGCAATGTTCTAAATCGTGCTATTTGTGCGATTTAGAACTTGTCGATCTGTTCGAAAACGAAGTTATCGAACAGATCTAGTGCCTACGAAAGCATTGCAAACAGGATTTTAACGGCAAAGACCTTTGTACCGTGCGGGTATGGGCATCAGTCGCAGGATGAAGTCAAGTATGAGGGGCGGGATTTTTACGGTACGGTTATCGGCGTATTACTCGATACGAAAGCTAAAAAAGTCTACTACCGCATTATACCGGATAAAGGAGACCATGCAGAAAAAATACGCCGCTGGCTTAAAAATAAGCAGATAGGAGCGGTATCTATCTGGGGCTTTCCAACCTATACAGACCACACAAAAACGGTTGTAGCCGATTATAACCTTTTATCAGTTGACTTTGTGCCGCCGTTTACTGAAGGACAGCATAATGAATTGGTAGCAGGGCAAATGAACACTATAGGACACAACGAACTGAATGACAAGCTCTATGCTGCCTTACAAGAAAAATACAATGACTATCTTTATACAAAAGATGTATACGATGATTTTTTAATAACTGAATACAAGAATGACTATTACAAAATCCCCTACAGTATTGAAAATGATACCGTAACTCTTGGTACGGCAAAAAAGGTACGCCGTATCGTGAAATATGAGCGAATGGAGGACGCGATGGATTTAACACAAGTAACGAATGATGATCTTTTAAAAGAGATGGGGCGGCGGACGCACGGCGGGCTTTTGTCTGCTGAAAAAGCAGCGGGAGAAATGGGCTTGCATCTTGAAGATACACAAAAGCTGCACACGCTTGAAGCACAAGCAAAAGAGCTTTCCGACCTCAAGCACGCCGCTGGAGAAATAAACCTATTCGGAAACTTGAGTTTCTGAATAGGCTGCCTTTAAATGCGATGTTCTAAATCGTGCTATTTTAACGATTTAGAACTCGTCGATATGTTCGATAATGCAAGTTATCGAACATATCTAATGGCTCTTACCGATGCGGTTTCTATTGCCAAACAAGCAAAAGAGAGTGAAAAAAAAGCAGCCGAACAAAAAGCATTCGGTGAAATGGTTGATGCGGTTAAGGTTGAAAAAGGCTTACTGAAAGACGGTAAGCCTGCCGGTGAAATGGCGGTAATGGTGGATAAGTTTTGCCGTTTTGAACTCGGTATGAGCCGTGAGCAAGTGGCGGGAGAAATGGCACGGGTTATCAATGACGCTGACATAAACGCCATGATACAGGCGAAAGCGGGAGCGGCACCGGTAGGGGTGGTAGGACAGAAAGCGGGCAGCACCGCAGAACGTAAGATATATGTGATTTAAGGGGGTAACGCTATGACCGGAGAATACAAATTAAACCTGTTCGGAAACTTCAGTTTCAGAACAGGCTGCCTTTAAATGCGATGTTCTAAATCGTGCTATTTTAACGATTTAGAACTCGTCGACCTATTCAATAATGCAAGTTATTGAATAGGTCTAATTACTATCAACAACAAAAACGATTGCTATTTCACAAATAACAGTACCGGCAGGGCAATCGCTTGACAAACACGGTATTGTTTTTGTCGGCGACCGTGCCGGTGTTGTTATGGAGAAAGTTGACGATTTGAGTGCAACCGTCTGTTTTGACACACAGCGGGATTGGACAAGCGATATGTTCGATGAGGGAAATCTGCCTGATACGGGTAAAAAGATTTATTTACAAGCATCGGACGGGAAACTGACCAAAGTAGAAAGCGGTAATACATTGGTTGGTTATTTTTGGAAAAAAATGGGGGAAGTAGTCATATTTTCCCTGCATGGCTAAGGAGGTTCCTATGGATTTTATCACACGTGAAAGTGTCGTTGAACAAAACAAAAAAGACAAAAGACAAATTTTCAAGCAGTATAGTGCACCGCATGTTGCGGTTGGAGAAATGGCGGTATCTTTCGAGGGGCAAGGTATACGCCCCGAAATCTTTACCAATGAGATGATTGCACGTAATACTGAAGCTATCCCAAGAGGCGAAATGATGAGTGCGGATGATTTACGTGCATTCGCCGAACAGACCGCCTTAGATGTTTCTGTCGGTATGGCAGAATACCCGACTGTTTTTCAGCACATTTACGAGGAAATAAAAAATGAACACTTCCCGCGAGATGTGAGAGTTCGGGACATTATTGGACTACAAGCGGCATTCGGTGTTGTCAATGATGGTGAAAGCGTCCCGCTTGCTGATTTCAAGTTCGGCAGCCTTGAAACGGTATCTTTTAAGACCTTTGCAGCAGGCTATTCTATTTCTCGTATGTTTGAGCAGTTCAATGAATTTTGGAAACTTCCGCAAGCGTCAAAAGCACTCGGTATCGCTCATAATGCCATTCTTGACCATCTGCACCTTTCCCCGATTATCACACACACATACACCGGCAAGGCAGTTACAAACAAAGCAACAGGGGGAAGTACCGACCTTGAAACGGTATGGCTTACCTTACGTGCCGGTATAAAAGATGCCTTAAAACGCACCACCGCTCACGGCTACCGGTTACGCCCGACAATTGCACTGTGTAACAGTGCTACCGCAATGGACGTAGAGGCAGCAATTAAGGGGCTGTTACAAAAAGGCACGCAGCTCGGCAGTTTGGGACAAATTAAAACAGTGCTTTCCTATGACGGCTGGAGCGGTGAAGTAGGCGGCATTAAATATGATTTTGAAGCTCCTAAAGACAATGAAGTCTATTTGATTGTCCCGAAAGTCTCTTTTAAATCATTGATAAAAGAGGAATTAACCCACCTTGAACAGCGTGGCAACATTCTCAATCTTTCTGCCCTTGATGTTGTTGAAACCTTTACCCGTGTGCCTGTTGCGGGGGTTGCCGATGCGGTACACAAGGTAAAACTTGCATAAAAAGTAACAGGATAAGAAAGATAGCTTTAAAGGATGTCTTTCTTATCCCATGTATTAAAAGGATATTACAGTAATGGATAACCGATTTGATGTTATAAAGCTCAAAATAATGCGGACGGCAAACGGCTACTATGTAGAGCATGAAGCAGATAAGGTGATGAGTTCATATTCAGTTACAGGCAAAGCTGATGATTGGGCTGCTCTCAACCCTGCCTTTGCGGGGAGTTTTGAAACGCCGTTTACCGCAGAAACGGTAAAACCTACTATGCCTGCAGCAAGTACCGATGATGCGAAAACGATTGATGAACTTACCGCGAAAATTACTGCACTTGAGGCGGAAAATCAGGCACTGTTAGAAAAAGAAGCAGCACGTACCGCACAGCAAGAAGCAGCCGCTCAAAACGAGGGCGAAACAGCTTCCACAGAAATGAGCCGTATTGATAAGAGCGAAAAAGAAGCCGCTAAGGGCAGCAAGAGCAGCAAAAAGAGCAAATAGCAGCAAAGACGGGGTACGGCAATGACAATCACAGAAGACGGTATTAAACGAATACGGGAGCTTTTGAATGAGGTAGTGCCGGACGGCGGCAGTGATACCGATACGCTTTTTTCTGACCTTAACCTTACTATCACCGTGCAAGCGGCAGAAAGTGAAAACCATGCACTGTATCTATTGTGGACGCAAAAAGCCGGCATGTCAAGAAATTGACATCCGTGTCAATTTCTTGACGCGAGTTTTTTGCAGAGCAAAAAACATCGCCTTTTGCTTCAAACCGCTGCCCTCCATGGCAGTACTGCATAAGCCGACAGGAGGTCGGCTGGTTCCATACAGCAAGCGATGTTTCGGCTTTGCCGAAACTCGCTCTCCAGCAAGGTACAAGGATGTGCCTTGCTGGAGATGCGTGGGAAGATGAAAAAAAGACTGAAAAATCAGGCTCTTTTATGCTCTTACGGAAACCGGAACACGGGGGCGATTTATGGTAGACAGCATTACATCACTACGGAAAGACACGGAAGCTATCATTGCAGATAACCCCATTGATATTGTCTTTATCAGATGTGAAACAACCGATGACGGCTATGGAAACATGAAACAGGAAAAAAGGCAAACAGAGCCGCAGCGGGTACGCATTGCAGAGCTTTCTCACAGCGAAACAGAAAAGCTCATACAGCAAGGTGCGGTTATGCAGCACATTGTCAATATAACCGCCCGCCATGATGCGGATATTCGTACCGGTGATATGTTTGACTTTTTGGGTAAACGCTTTCGAGTGGAGTTTATCCGCAAGATCACACACGGCGGCTATACGGCTGATACGGTCTATAAGATGTCCGGCAGGGCAGCTGAAACAGTTGAGGAGGCAGTATGAAAGGTGTAGGTGCATTTTTTGAAAATCTCGGAAAAGCAAGACAAGAAATTCTTGAAGGATGCGAAGCCGTTGCATACGAAACAGCGGCAAGCATGGAGCGGTATGCAAAAGAAAAAAAAGTATGGAATGATAGAACAGGTAATGCCCGAAAAGGCTTAAACGGCACGGCACGGCGTACAAAGAACGCAATAACCGCAGAAATCCGCCAAGACCTCTATGGCGAAACCGGCAAAGAATACGGCTACTACCTTGAAGAGGGCAAGCGGAAGCTAAAAGACGGACAGCTATTCGGGCAAAAGTACGGCATCTTAAAACCAACTATTGAAGCTCATGCAGGGATGTTTTTTGACGGTATAGAAAAAGCCTTGAGCAAGGTCTTCACCTGATAGGAGCAAAACAGTATGGAGAGTGCAGTATGAGAAAAGCAGTCTATACCGCATTAAAACGTCTTTATCCGGTGTATCATGCGGTAAACCCTAGTAAAAAAGCCGCCCCGCCGTACCTTGTATTGACATTCGGCAGCATGATAAAAACCCGCGTCTTTGGAAGCTGGCAGACTTTTACCGTAACTGCATTTGCCCCCGCTGGAGACATGGAAAGCCTTGATACTCTATGTGAAGCTGTTATTGAAGCACTTGATAATACGCATCTTTCGCGGGTATCAGACAGTACTGACGGAAAAGACGGCTCGGTATTCCTTGTTGAGTTTGTCAATATCGGTGCAGATATGCCCTCTGATGTATTTAATGCGGTAACAAAAGATATAGAATTTCGCGTTCCTTTATTCGGGAACAGTTTTATGTAATGCACTATTTTTTTAGGAGGTAGCATAATGAAAAACAAGAAACCGGAATATTTATATTCGGTTGCACAGGGCGGTATAGTCCTTTTAAACGCCGACATGAGTGTACCCGCCCCCAATGATTGGGAAGATGAGAACCAGACAACCGGAGAAAAGCGAAAGCATAAAGGCGGGCTTGTCGGAAAACCGGGACCATTCAATCTGAATGGGTGGACTTCAGACGATTTACAGCTCGATGTTATCTACGGCAAAAAAAAAGAAACCGTAACCATTGCTTTAACCGCCGCAGATACGACAGCCGTAACAACTGATGAATTGATAACCGATTTAAATACTGCGTTTGATACGCTTGAGGCTAAAGGTATTAAGCTGAAAGCCGCAAAAACCGCTAAGGGTGCGGATTATGACGGTGAATATCTCAAAATTACCGATGCAGAAACAGTAACCCCCTTACCTCATTTTGCCCCGTTCGGTTTGCGTCTGTCAAGAAATTGACATCCGTGTCAATTTCTTGACGCGAGTTTTTTGCAGAGCAAAAAACATCGCCTTTTGCTTCAAACCACTGCCCTCCGTAGCAGTACTGCATAAGCCGACAGGAGGTCGGCTGGTTCCATGTAGCAAGCGATGTTTCGGCTTTGCCGAAACTCGTCGTTTGGAACGGTACAAGGATGTACCGTTCCAAACACCCCTCGTGCAGTTTTTCAGCCCCGAATGAAGAAGCAAAAGAAAGCGATATGAATACTGCTGAATTGCAAGGATCCGGTAGTGAAAACAAACGCAGCAATTTACCCATGAAATGCACTAAAACCATTTCAAGAAGTGATTTTGCTCAATTTGTAGCATAAGGCAGGGAATTAAAGCAGGATTCAAGGGACACAGAGGTAAGGCAGCCCTTGAAAGACAAAACAACCGCCGCCAAAGTTCCCATCAAAGGCTCTGGCGGTGTTTTGTTTCATAAAAAAATCAAAAGGAGTAGTACCCCGCAATGAACCAAACCAAAACCGCACAAAAGAAAAAACTACATCTTATCGGTATTTTTACCGCCGTTATCCATACCGTACAGCAGTTTTTTACCCGCATAAAGCAAAAACGCATTGAGGCGGCATATTTCAAGCAGATGAAAAAGCAGTATGGAAAGAACGCCGCCCGCCTTGCCCTTGCAAGCTGTTCATGGGTAGAGCTTTACTGGAATGGAAACAAGCAGCCGAGGATGTCTCAAAAGTTGGTTACTTTTTCGACACCCCGTCGAGTTTAAAATTAAGTCTTTATACAGTAATTACTTAATTTTAAACATCGCATCTAAATCTAAAGAAACTGTCCAAAAAACTGAAGTTTTTTGACAGCCCCATTGCATTTCAAGAGCTTTTAACCTGCGGAAGATTTCCGAATATTTTATTTCAGTTTACTAAAACGATTTCAAAAAAATTAGGCATTGAAGATGAGGCGGTGCAAGAATCGGATATACAAAAAATGCAGGAAGAAGAGGAAGAGTTCCGCCATGAATTAGCAGAAAAAAGCATGATATACCCCCGCTACCGTGAATGCTATGAAGCCATTATCGGCATTTTAGGCAACAGTGAAGCAAGACGGGAAGATGTTATGCCAAAAGATTTTATCAATGACCTTTTTTTATGGTATGTCTCGGATTGGTATGAAAACATAAAAAAAAAGTCGGAACTGCTTGCTTTGAACGAATCGGCTGCGTTGCAAAATACTGGAAACGCTCCCCAAGCAGCTATATTACCGGATTAACCGATTTTGAAGCCTTTATCTTTGATGAAGCGTGTGTACTTGCCGTCGCCGCAAGCGAAAAGGAAGCAGAAGAAAAACGAAAAGCGATGCGTACACAAAAAGAAAAAGAGGCAGCATTTCAAAAAGAAATGGAGATCCTTTTTAATGAAGATGATACCTAAAAAAGCAATGCTTAAAGGGAGTGGTTAAATAATGGGCAAGGCAGCAGGATTATTATATGCACAACTCGCACTAAAAATAGATGAGTTTGAAAAAAATGCAGATAAGTCAGAAAAAGTTGTAAAAAAGCTCGAAAAAGACATTGATAGTATTGTTGATAATATAAACGAAAAACTTGCAACACTCGGTGTTGGGCTTTCTGCCGGAGTAACCGCCCCACTGGCTCTTTTTGGAAAGCAAGCGATTGATACCTTTAAGAACTTTGAACAGTCCATGCAGAACACGTTTTCTGTTATGGGAGCCAGTGCGTCTGAAATGGAAGCCTTGAAAAACAAGGCGGAAGAAATGGGTGCTTCCACCCGCTTTAGTGCAAGTCAAGCAGCAGATGCCCTATATAACTTAGGTTCAGCGGGGCAAAATGCCGCACAAGCAATAGACAGCCTTGACGGGGTATTACGCCTTGCAGGGGCTACCGGCAGTGATCTAGCCTTTACATCAGGGACTATATCTTCTACCCTCTCACAATTCAACTTGACGGCAGATAAAGCGGCACATATCGCTGACGTATATGCTATGGCGATTAGTAAAAGTCAAGCGAATATGACAAAATTGTCTTACTCAATGAAATATGTCGGCCCTGTTGCGTCGGGGTTAAACGTAAGCCTAGAAACGGCAACCGCCGCCCTTATGCGTCTTTATAATACCGGTTTCGGCGGCGAGCAGGCAGGTACTATTTTACGGTCGGGTTTACAAAAGCTCGCAAGCGGCACTGATGATTTAAAAAACAAACTTGCAGCGTTAGGGGTAAGCTACGATGATGTTAATCCGAAAACAAATAACCTTGCAGACATTAGACCTGTTCGAAAAAAAAAGTTTTCGAACAGGTCGACGAGTTCAAAATCGTACGAATGGTACGCTTTTGAACATCGCATTTCAAGGTATCCCATTGAGCGGCTTAAAACAGCACAAGTAGGCGTAACTGAAGCTAATGAGTTGTTTGGAGAAGCAGCGGCAGCGGGTATGCAAAAACTCATTGAAGGCGGCGGAGAAGCACTGCGTACTATGGACGGGCTTTTACACGCCTCTGACGGGGCAGCTCAAAAAATGCAGGAGATACAAAATGCCTCATTTGCAAACACACAAGCAGAATTAGCTAGTGCTTGGGAAGCGGTACAAATCACCCTTACCTCTAATGTTATTCCGGCAGTCGATACCTTTACAAAAGGCATTATCGGTGTCTTACAGTTTGTCAATGAGTTACCCGTTGGTATTCAGACAACAGGAACCGCATTAGCAGGACTAGCCGCATCTGCCGGCCCTTTATTACTGGTTGCAATCGGTGTTAAAAAAATAAAAAACGAAATGGTACAGCTCAATATTGCCCTTGCAGCAAATCCCATTGTCTTATGGGCAGCCGGTATCGCTGCTGCCGGAGCGGTTGCAATGGGTATTGGGAACCTCTAAAAACTTCCGTTTTTAAGAGGTTTTCCTTAGATTTATTTGCGATGTTTTTTGATAAGTCATAACAGTTAAATGACTTATCAAAAAACTCGTCGGGCATCTCTAAAAAATCTAACCGAGTTTTTAGAGATGCCCTATTATTGCACAAGTGAGAAAGGCACAAGAGGACGCATACAAGGCAGCGGCACGGCAGCTTGAAGATGCACAAAAAACCGCCGCAGATGCCAAAAAAGACGGGGATAAGGGACGTACTATTCAATCGCTCCTTGAAAAATACAACAGCCTCAAAGACAAAATAAAGGACAGCAAGGAAGCACAAAACGAATTTAACGGCGTTATCGAACAGTTAAAACAGGCAATCCCCGGTGCAGATGCTGCCTTAAAAGAACACAGTGAGGGCTTAGAAGCGTTTGTTGAAAAAGCCCGCAAAGCAAGCCTCAAACTCCTTGAAATGGAGAAAGAAAAAAATGAGCGGGCATTATTACTCGGAAAGGCAGCGGCAGATAAAGCTCAAAAATATGTACATGAACATGAAAGCGGCATTGATAACAAGTTTAATGCCTTGCGGATAAAAACCGAAAGAACTGACCGCTATGTCCAAGTGCTTGAAAAACTCAAAACAGCGTCATTAAAAGATGCAAAAGCCAAAAAAGAAGCACTAAAAGAACTTGAAAAATTACGAAATGACATACAAAAAGATGCAGGCAACGATTTTGTCTATACAACCTTTACCGGTGCATTTGAAATGCTGCAAGGCTTAATTACAATCAATACCGACGCACTAGAAAAAGAAAGCAAAAACCTTTCTGAAGCTGCATCTCGATTGGAAGAACAAAAAAAGATTATAGCCGATGCCGATGCCTTAAAATTACAAATAGAAACAAGCAAAGCCACTCTTGCCAATCTTACTAAAAAAGAAGAAACACAAACAAAAGAGCAAGCCATTGATGCCCTTATGCAAAAATGGCATGAGTTTGAAAAAACCGGTATTAAAGCGATTGCAGAGCGAAAAAAGATAACCGGAGAGGCATTTGACCGGAATAAAGAATTTTATGAATTTTTACAAGAAGAAATAAAGAAAACCGCAGAGCTTCAAAACATTGTTGACGAAAACGGCAAGAAAATACAGCTTACCTCAAAAGACCTTGCAAAGCCTATTGCATTACGGGATAGCTTTAAGCCGGAAAAGAAAAGCGGAAACGCTCCAATCGAGAAAAAAACAAACACAATAGAAGATGAAATTGAAGCCTTTGATAAGGCGTGGCGGGAGCGTATCAGCAAGGCAAAAGAATACGGAAAAGATAGTACCGCTATTGAAAAAGAGTATCTTGAAAAGCGTAAAGACCTCATAGATCAGTTTGTACAAGAGGTGCAGAAAGCAGAAAGAAAGAAAAAAGAAAATGCAGCACTTTCAGATGCTGCATTATTAGAAAAGGCAAAAAACACTGAAACATCAAAAAATTCAGGGGTTACGCTTGCAGACGAATACATAAAAACCGCACGGATGGGGCTTGGGGCATTTGCAAAGTACAAAGAGCAGATGCAGGAAGTACAAAAGGAACTTGAAAAAGTCCAGCAAGAAATACAAACCACGCAAAACATGATTGAAAGCGGGAAAGACGCAGGCGGCAACGAATTAAGCGATACCGACAAAGATGCGGCACAGCAGTACCTCAAAGATATGGAGGATAAGGCAGCTGCCCTCCGGCTTCAGCTTGCAGGCTCTAAGATAAGCCTTGCCGATATAAAAAACACCTTGGGCGATCTTCAAAATACAGGAAAATCCGACCTGCAATTAAAACTTATCAACATCCAAAAAGAGCGGGAACGCATACAACAAGTAATTGAGGCGGCAAGAACAGCAAACAAAATTACCAATGACGAAAAAAAGCCGATGCACAACAAGCCAAAGCTCAAAAGCAAGCCGCAGCAGAAATGGTTAATTTCTATATGCAAGGCGTTATGAATATCGGACAAACCTTTGCAAATGTTATCGCAGGGGCTATTGAAGAAGGTGGACTTGACGGGCTTTCTGCCCTACAAGCAGGAGGGCAAATTCTTGGGCAAATCGGCAGCATGGTAGGCGACCCCATGACCAAAGCAATACTCGGCGGCATCAGTGCTGCGATTGGTATTAGACCTATTCGATAACTGCGTTTTCGAATAGGTCGACGAGTTCTAAATCG
>JBQMYW010000023.1:0-30085 GCA_052173295.1 Treponema sp. | reverse complement strand
GTTCCCATCCCGAACACGGAAGTCAAGCTCTCTTTACGCCGATGATACTGCAGATTATGTGGGAAAGTAGGTTGCTGCCGGGCTTTTTTTATCTTTACTAATCTTTCTTATAGTAAATAATATTTCCTTGCGGTTATACTTTTGATTTTAATTAATGCTTACTGAAGCATCATTTTTTTTATGTGTTTTATGAGTATGCTTGTTATAACTTCGGATTATGCTGCTTTTGCGAGGTAAGTGTTAGGGTAATAGGCTTATTTAGCAAATAGAGTAAACTTTTCAAAAAAACAAAAACTATCCAAGTTTTTCGAGATGCCCTAAATTTGATGGAGATATCCCAAAAGCAACCAACTTTTGGGATATTCTCTTATTGCAACAAACTCCTGTGCAAATTAAACCTGTTCGGAAATTTACGTTTCTGAATAGAGTATCTTGAAATGCGATGCCGGTCTGTTCGAAAACGCAATGATCGAAGAAGTCTAATGTGCTGCTTGAGCTTTTTCAATGGCACGGAGGATATTTTCGTAACCGGTACAGCGGCATAAATGTCCCGAAATGAGCTTTCGTAATTCCTCACGGGTGTATTTTTTACCGCTTCCGGCAAGTTCTACCGCGGTCATAATAAAGCCGGGTGTACAAAAGCCGCATTGTACCGCAGCTTCGTCAATAAAAGCCTGCTGTATTGGGGATAATTCTCCGTTTGGTCCCTGTAAGCCTTCAACAGTGAGAATACGTTTTTTATCTGCCCAGACAGCAAGATAAATACAGCTGTCAACGGTAATACCGTCAATTAAGACTGTACAAGCACCGCATTCCCCGACTTCACAGCCTTTTTTAACACTTGTAAGCGAAAGTTTATTCCTGAGCACATCTGCAAGAGATTCTCGCGGATCAACTGCAAGTTCATGCTTTTTTCCATTTACCGTTAGTGTGATAATTTGTAACATGATTTATCTCCTTGAACACCGGTTTACAGGTGCTGTTCTGCAAGTGCATTCCGCAAAGCCCGCACCGCGATTTCTTTTGCAATGCTCACTCTGAATGCCTTAGAAGCACGCCATGAATCGCGCGGATTGATATCTGTCAGTAAAACTTCTTGCATTTGTTCGTACAGCTGTTCATTAACCTGCTTGCCGGTCAAGAAATTTTCAGTGGCGGTACACCGTTTCGGAACGGGAGCTGCAACGCCGAAACAGATGCGCACCGCTTGAATAACCGGCACACCGTTTTCCTTTGTTGCTTTTACCAATGCGGCACAGCTCAAATTTGCAATATCCATTGCATTACGCATCGCATATTTAATGTAATGTCCGGTAAAGCCTTCATAATGTTCTTTTTTTATCCGAAATGCCGTTACCAGCTCGCCTTTTTGTAACGCAACCTTACCGGCAGATACATAAAATTCCTGTACGGGAACAGTATGTACTCCGTCCGGTCCGGTAATTTCTACAATGGTATTAAAACACTGCTGGCTTGGGGCAGTGTCGGCACTGGTTACACCGTTTGAAATATTTCCGCCGGCAGTTCCCATATTCCGTATTTGAGGTCCTCCTACTTGGTCAGCGGCAAACCCCAGCATCGGTAAATGCTGCTGTACCAGCGGGTGAGCTGTTACCTCGCTAAAAGTGGTAAGCGGGCGGATAGTGATCGTACCTTCCGCATCCATGTCTATGCCTTTGAGTTCGGGAATACCGAAAATGGATACAACATTTCTTCCGGCAAGTTTTCCCTCTCTAATTTGGATAAGAACGTCGGTTCCGCCCGCGAGAATAACCGGATTTTCGGTGCGGGATAATGCAGCAACCGCATCGCTGATAGATGTTGCTTGATAAAAAGTTTCTATATCGTACATTGCAGACCTCCCTATGCCTTAATTAATCCATGAGCAGTAAAGGCTTCTACCAGCCGTTGAGGATTGAGGGGCAGTTTGTTAATCGCAACACCGGTAGCATGGAGTACCGCATTCCGAATTGCGGGCGGCTGCGAGATAATAGGCGGCTCACCCAATGATTTATTGCCGAATGGTCCCGTCGGATCCGCATTTTCGATAAAAAGTTCGTGTAAATCCGGTAAATCCATTGCAGTAGGAAGTTTATAGTCAAGTAAATTTCCGTTGAGCAGCTTACAATCTTTACTGTAAATTAAGTGTTCTGCGGTAGCGGCTCCAAGCCCCATTCCCATACCGCCGTGTACCTGTGCCGCCGCCAACTGCGGATTAATGAGTGTACCGCTATCATGTACATTGAGGATATTCAATACTTTTATCTTTCCTATCCGTATATCAACTTCAATTTCTACAAAGGTTGCTCCGAAAGAAAAACAGTTATCCGTACAATGCGAGGTTTCTTCTGCACACAGGTGTTCGGAGTTAGTCATACTGTAGCAGCTTTCCATTGCAACTTCTTCTAAGCTCAGTTTTTCCTCTCCTGTGGCACGGACAACAATCCGTTCGTGCTGTAAATCCAGCTCATCGGAGTTCATATTGAGCATACCGGCAGCATAGCGGATTATTTTTTGTTTGAGTACCTCAGCAGTTTTCTTTACCGCCTTACCGGTAACGTATGTTTGACGTGAAGCGTAAGCTGCACTATCATAAGGACTTACTTCCGTATCTTGTTCTGAAAAAATATAAACCTTATCCATAGGCAGGGTGAGAACTTCTGCTGCCATCTGCGAAAAGACCGTATCTGCTCCCTGTCCGATTTCGGTAGCACCCAGCTGTATCTGAATACTGCCGTCTTGGTTTAGCACAATGCGGGCTGATGAGGTTTCAAGTGCAATGGGGTATACACCGGTTTTATAGTTAAAGCATGCTGCCCCTACGCCTCGGCGTATATCTCCGGTTTGGTGTGCATATTTTTTCCGTAATTCATCCCAATGAAAAACCTCGCGTCCTTTTTGCAGACATTGGTAAAGCCCGTCTGAATTTGCCCTAATTTTAGTAACAGGGTCTTCGAATCCCTCACGCATACAGTTTTTTAACCGTAAATCAATAGGATCGATATTAAGCTGCAATGCTATGTCATCAATAAACGATTCAAGGGCAAAATCAACTTGAGGAATCCCATAAGCACGCATTGCTCCGGCTACACAGTGATTGGTAAAAACTGAATATGCTTCGGAGATAATCCCTTTTTCAGCGGTGTACAGCTGCTTAAATTCATTTGCAGCATTGGCAGTAATAGCATGACCATGCGATGCATAGCCGCCTTTTGTAGAATAGCATACCATTTTTCGGGCAACAAACCTGCCGTCTTTGCGGGCGGTAGTATGCATTTTAAACTCCATGGCATGGCGGGTTCTGGTACACATAAATGTTTCTTCGCGGGAAATAGGCAGCTGTACGCAGCGTCCTCCAACAAGTGTACAGAGATAGGCATTTAACGGCTCATAGAGAATGTCCTGCTTATTTCCGAAGCCGCCGCCGATATAAGGTTTAATAACCCGGATTTTCCCCCAGTCAATGCCGAGTGCTTGTCCGCATACACGGCGGCAGATATGCGGCAGCTGTGTTGAGGATACTACCACAATTTTCCCTGCTTCCATGTAGGCATACGAACCCGGATTTTCAATATGGCAATGTGAAATAGGAGAAACTGCATATTCACCCTCAAACGAAAGGGTATCTTTTTCTTGCAATCCTTCTTCATAATTACCGATAGAAAAAACCGTATGTTTAAGTATATTTCCCGGAAATGCCTCGTGGAGTGTCGTAGCTTCAGGGCTCATCGCAAAATGCACATCGGTAATGGGCGGATATTCTTCATACTCAACTTTGAGTGCTTTTATTGCACGGGAGGCAGCTACATCATTTTCAGCAATAACTGCTGCAATATCATCACCGTAAAACCGTACACGGGTGGTTAAAAGCTTTCTGTCTGCAATATCCTGATGAGCTTCTTCCGTTGACCACGGATGTCCTGCTGTCGGAAAACAAATATCGGGAACATCAAAGCAGGTAACAATTTTTACAACACCCTCGATTTTTTCAGCTTCGCTCGTATCTATTTTTTTTACTAATCCATTTGCGATTGTGCTATGTAAAATCCTTGCCGTTAAAAAATTACCATGAAAATAATCATCAACGTATTTAGCCCGTCCCGTTACTTTGTCGTAAGCATCGACACGCGGAACCGCTTTTCCAACTACATTCATGCGTCCTCCTCCTTATATTGAAGTGTTCTAAATGATTTATGCTATCTCTATGCTTATATATATGAAAATTTCACTACGTCAAAAAGTCCTGTATCGGTTAATTTCAGCTCGGGGATAACAGGGAGTGCTAAAAAAGAAAGCCCGATAAGCGGCTCTATTTCAGGATATACCCCGATACGGTGTGCTGCATCCGATGCGGCATGAATATGCTCTGCAAGTTGCTCGGGCTGCTCAGGACTCATAAGACCGGCGATAGGCAGGGCAAGCCGTGTAAGAATTTCTCCGTTTTTTACTACGGCAATGCCGCCTTTCATGCTGATAACTTCCTGTACTGCACGGTACATATCGCCGGCGTGAGAACCGGCAACAATAATGTTATGCGAATCGTGTCCAATGCTTGACGCAATAGCCCCCTCACGGACACCGTACCCTTGTAAGAGTGCTCTACCGATGTTGCCGGTATTCTTATGCCGTTCCAACACGGCAAGATAGCATAGTTTACCTTCCGATAGGAGCGTGCGGCATTCCTCCCGTGAATACGTGTGGTGTATACTAAAGAGGGTTTTCGGCTGCATTCCTATTACATGGAATGTATCAGCACCGGAGGGCATAAATTGTGCAGAATCAAAAGTGTTTTGCGGAAAATCTGCAACATGAACACTATCGGTGATTCGGTTCAGCGAAAATGAAAGCGGCTGGTGTTCGTGTATTGCATTAGATTCTTCCTCTGCCGCTGCACTGAAAACATCAATCCCTGCTTTATAAACTGCATGGATGGAGAAATCGGTAAGATTATCAAATACAACAATGTCCGCATGATAGCGGGGAGCGATTGCTCCTCTGCCGTGGAGTCCGTAACACTGTGCTGCATTAAAACTTGCCATGCACAGAGCATCTTCTACCGGCAGCCCCAGTGCAACCGCTTTGCGTACATTGTTATTAATGTGTCCGTTTGCGAGAATATCGCTCATCTTTTTATCGTCAGTACAGAATGCAAAGCGGCTGCTATCGGTTTTATATTGCAGCATACCCCCGACAATAGGCTCTAAGTCCTGTGCTGAAGAGCCTTCCCTGATAAGGATATACATTCCCTGCTGTAATTTTTCGTAGGCTTCTTGATATGAAGAACATTCGTGGTCTGTCTTAATACCGGCGGCACAATATGCTTGCAGTCCCGTACCGCTTACAGAAGGAGCATGACCGTCCGATATTTTTTTCTCAGCTGCGGCAAGTTTTTTTAATACGGATTCATCTCCATTTACTACCGCAGGATAATTCATCATTTCTCCAAGCCCTAACACTTCCGGCTCATCAATCAATTTTTGAATATCATACGCCGTTATCGCACCGCCGGTATGTTCAAAATCAGTTGCCGGTACGCAAGAGGGAATCATAAAGTAAATTGAAACCAAGGGCTGATCCGTACCGGCAAATACTGCTTTCCGGGCTTCCGTCATCATGTACAAAATACCGTCCACACCGGCGACATTTGCAATTTCATGGGGATCTGCAATAACGGCAGTGGTACCGCAGCGGGCAGCTTGACGGGCAAAACTGCGGGGAGATGCCATGGTTGATTCTATATGCAAATGTGCATCAATCAGCCCCGGGCATACGTATTTACCGGATAAATCCCGCTCTTCATTGCCGTTGTATGTGCCGGTACCTGCAATTACACCGTCTATAATAGCTACGTCTTGTTTTATAAATTCTTTTGTAAATACATTAAAAACAAAGGCGTTTTTCAGCACTAAATCAGCTTTTATTCTGCCTGCTGCGGCATCTATAATTTTTTTTGTATTCATACTTTTCCTCCATAATTATTGCAAAGAAGATACTCGCCGCTACTGTTTTGTACAATTTCCCCGAACAAATTTTGCCGTTATGTGTTCAGATTCACACAAATACAAAGCCCGCTCAAGCCGCTGTTCAATAGTAAGATTTTTCAGCATACTAAATCCGGAATCATCAAGGACTACGGCATCAAACCAAAAGTCTTTTTCAAAACTGCCGGTATTACCGAAAAATGAGCCGCCGCCCTTTGTTCCGAGGTAGAGTGCTTCACAAACTGATAACGCCCGCTCATTCGGATAAAAATATTTTCTCATTTTAGAAAGCTGTAATGCAAGCACCATTGCCCGCATGAGTGAAAGCTGCGAAGCGGCGGCAACGTCCGAACCTAAGCCGATGTGTACTCCGGCATCCAGCAAGCGTGCAATCGGTGCAATCCCGCTGGTTAAATTCATATTTGATTCAGGACAATGTGCAATGTAGGTTCCCCGTTTTACTAATAGGTCAATTTCTTCATCGGTAGGGTGTACACAATGAGCCATGATGGTTTTTTCATTTAAAAGTCCATATTTTTCATACACTGCCGCATAATTTTTACAATCCGGATGTAAACTTTGTACCCACTCAATTTCTTTTTTATTTTCAGAAAGATGACTTTGAATAGGGAGATTGTACTGCTGTGCTAATGAGCCGAGCCCTGCCATGAGTTCTGCTGTACAAGAGGGTACAAAACGGGGGGTAATAATGGGATCCACGGTTTCGGTCTGTTCCAGCGAGCGGATAAATGCTTCTGTATCAGTAAGTGATTGTGCAGTTGTTTCACACAAATATTCGGGAGCATTTCTATCCATATTAACTTTACCAATAACACACGGGATACCGGTCTTTTGCAATAATGACGCAAGAACAGCGTTTCCGCTCGTATGGATAGTACCGAAAATAACTGCACGGCAGGTGGTACTTGCCGCTAAGTCGTTGGCAAAAATACGGTAGTTTTCTAATGCATAAGCAGCATCAGCGTATTTTGCTTCTTCTTTAAAAGTATAGGTGTTGAGCCAGTCTATAAGCTCAAGCTCCATGCCCATACCGCGGAATGCATACTGCGGTGCGTGTACATGGAGATCTACACTTCCGGGAATAATAAGTTTTCCCGTAAAGTCAAAACAAGGGCAGCTTTCCCAGTCTCCTTCGGAAAGGCTGTCCACAATAGCAACTATTTTTCCTGCTGCACAGAGCACATAAGAATGAGGATATGTAACGAGCGTATCCTTTGTTACGGCGGTTGCAAAATCGCCTTTTACGGTAAATTGCGTTTGATTCATACTAAGCACCGTTATTCATTGTAGCACGGGTTTTATAAAAAAGAAAGAAAAAAAATAAATACTTTTGGACAAAGAAGAGAGATGGGACTCAGCTAGCGCTGAACTCGTCCTGAACCTGCACCTTTTACGAGATTGAATACTTCTTCCTGAGATACCGCGTTAAAATCACCCTCGATTGAATGTTTGAGGCAGGAGGCAGCTGCAGCAAATTCTATGCAGTCTTGCGGAGTATAGTGCTGCAAGAGTGCGTAAATAAGCCCTGCGCCAAAACTATCGCCGCTGCCTACTCTGTCGACAATGCGGATAGTATAGGTTTTGCTGTAATAAGCAGTTCCGCCGCTGTAGAGCATTCCAGACCAGCGGTTTTCGCTTGCAGAAAGGGATTCCCGCAGGGTAATTGCAACATACTGAAATCCAAAGCGGCGGATAAGTGTTTCAGCCACAGCTTCATAGCCCGTCCGGTTTAGCTTGCCTGCCTCTACTTCGCTGTCAGGAGCGGAGATGCCGAATACGTTGGCAGCATCCTCTTCATTGATGATACACATATCAACATACCGGCATAAATCCTCCATTTGAATACGTGCATTCTCTTTTGACCAAAGGTTTTTCCGGTAGTTAAGATCGCACGAAACAGTAATTCCCCGTTTTTTTGCTTCGGTACAGGCTGCTTTGCATACAGCAGCAGCCCTGCTTCCAAGTGCGGGGGTAATGCCGGTAAAATGGAACCATGCGGCATTTGCAAAGATTTTTTCCCAATCAAAGTCTTCCGGTGCTGCTTCGGCAATTGCAGAATGTGCTCTGTCATAAATGACTTTTGACGGACGCTGTGATGCCCCTTTTTCAAGATAATAAATGCCGAGTCTGTTTCCTCCGCGGGCAATAAAAGATGTGTCAACACCGTATCGGCGGAGTGCATTAACCGCACTTTGTCCGATTTCATGTGCCGGCACCTTTGTTACAAAGCTGCATGGAATACCGTAATGAGCTAGTGATACTGCAACATTCGCTTCTGCTCCGCTGTATGAGGCACAAAACGAACCAGCTTGTACAAAACGGGTGTAGCCCTCCGGTGCGAGCCGCAGCATGATTTCTCCAAATGTAACTACACGCGGCAGATACTCTGTTTGCGGGGGTATATCGGCAAGATGTGCAGCCGGTTGGATGCTGTTTTGCTGCTGAGGGGACGGTGATTCTTTGTGTGCTGATTTAATTACTGAAACCGCTTGTGCGGTAAGCTGTTCAATATGTGCAAAGTCCTTGTTTGCAAGAGAAGATTTAGGAACCATCCAACTGCCGCCGCATGCAAGTACACGCGGTTGTGCTAAATACTTAGGAAGTAACGCTTCTGTAATGCCGCCGGTAGGTACAACCCGTAAGTGCGGGTATGGGGCAGCAAGTGCTTGTATCATAGATAAGCCGCCGAGTGATTCAGACGGAAAAAACTTAACGGTAGTAATCCCGTGTGCAAAAGCTGCTTCTATTTCTGTTGGGGTAACTGCCCCCGGGATAATGGGAATATGTTTCTCTTTGCAAAACGACACAACAGCAGGATTAAAGCCGGGACTTACAATGAATTGAGCACCTGCAGAAAGAGCTTTTTTTGCTTGCTCAACGGTTAAAATTGTTCCTGCACCGGTTAAAATTTCCGGAAATTCTGATGAAAAAATGCGGACTGCTTCTGCGGCGGCTTCAGTTCTAAATGTAATTTCAGCACACGGAAGCCCTCCTTTCAGGAGGGCTTGTGCGAGCGGGCGGGCATCAGCTGCATTTTCAAGTACAATAACCGGAATTAGTTTTATCGTTTCTAGTTGTTCAAAAATTGTCATGGTGTATACTCCTTGTGTTGTTGTACGATTGTTACCGGCTGCGGTTTCGGTATTGATGCGGAATCGCATTTTTATCGGAATGGTGCGGCTTTTTTTTGCTGTAGTTGCTCTGCCGTTGTTTCTGCACTGGTTTTTGTACCGGTTTTTGTACCGGTTTTGCACTGGTATGCGGATGTGTACCGGATGCTGATTTCCGGGCTGCCTGTTTATTGCTGAGCTGTTTTAAATCTTCGACTTTCTGCGGATTGTAAAACCCCTCTTTCCAATTAAAGCGTACAGTATCAGGCAGCGGCTGTCCGCTGCGCAAACATTGTAAAATAAAGCGGTATTCTTTCCGGTCAACTGCCGTATGAGAAAAATCAAGCAAAAAATGAGAAAATTGGTGTTTTTGCAGTGAATGATACCGGTCAATAATAGAAAAGGGCTTTTCTGGTAATACAAACGCTGCAGAGGGAGTTGAAAAGGCTCTGAAACTTTCTCCCTGCTTGTCAGAAAAATAGAGAAAATTGTACGACTTCGGCAGGGTAAACCGCATTCTGAACAGTGCAGGATAGGAAAAAACCGGCAGCAGCACATACGGACGCAACTGCGGTGTAAACACGCTCTCAATGGTATCTTGTGAAGCTTCCGCAGGCGGAATATAACCGTATACGCCGTTTTCTTGCAGCCATTTTACTGCCCACCGGTTAAATGTATAGAGGTAGGGACCTGCAATCAGTGTGTTTGGTTTACCCTGCGTGCGTGTACTGTGTAAAAGACTAATATGACCCGGGTTATTCACAATAAACTGGCAATATCCTTGCCCCTGTAGGATTTCAAGCTGTATAGCCAGTTCTTCTTCTTTTTCTTGCGGTAAAAACGGATCCAGCGAAATAAAGATTTCCCGCTTAGAAAACGGCAGCGGCTTTTCTTGTACTGTTTCATCAAGTCCGGTAATGGTATCTTCATTGAGATTAATAATAACCCGTACCGGTTTATCTGCAAGAATTGTATGCAAATCCTTAATCGAAGAAACCTGCACGTATAGTCCTTCCGGAAAAATGTCGCTGCTTTTTTTTGCAAGGCTCCGTTTTACCGGTTTTGTGTCTGTACCGATTGCCGGAAAGCCTGTTTGGAGTATTAGCTCAGGCAGCGGCTCATCATTCGGTTGTTTCCGGTATTTTTCTAATGAGGGCGGCAGTACACGGGTATAGCGTTTGCTCATTGCCTTGGTTTGCAGCAGGTAGATACTGTCATCAACGCCGAAATCAGCAGGGATTTGCAGCCAAATTCCTGATTTATCTTCAATAATGTCATGGAGCTTCCAACTTTCTCTTCCTGAATCATCTTTTTTATGAATACGGATAGAATCGCCTTTTTCCGGCGTGTAGCATCCGTCTTTCAGCAAGACATACTGTACCTTTCTTGTTGTTTTTCCGTCTTTTAGTACAAAATCTTGTGTTGAGTTCTTTTTGATTTTTAGCACTTTACCGAGGAAAATACCGGTTCCTCCTGCTTGATCAGGATTTAATACTTCATCTGACGGTGTTTTTTGCAGCCAAAACGATGTTTTATTCCGTGCAAAGTCATTTGCAAGCATACGCTTTGCGGTTACAACTGCTTCCTTTTTATTCTGTTCCCAATTATCAATCACATAGCGGTAGGCAGAAACAACTGTGCCGACATACTCTGCACTTTTCATTCTCCCTTCAATTTTAAATGAGGTAACTCCTGCTTGAATAAGATCGGGAATATGCTCAATCAGCTGCAGATCAGATGGAGAAAAAAAGTATCCTTTTTTGTCTCCGTCTGCCGTGTGTGCTTGATACATACGCCGGCATGCTTGTGTACACATTCCTCTATTTGCAGATTTTCCGCCCAGATAACTCGAAAACATACATAATCCGGATTCACTAACGCATAGTGCTCCATGTACAAATACTTCCAGCTCACACGATGTATTGGCATGAATCGATTGTATTTCTTCCAAAGTAGACTCACGGGCTAGCACAACACGGGATACTCCCCACCGGCTTAGTGCATTAGCACTTTTGGCACTGGCAATATTTAATTGAGTAGATGCATGTAATGTAAGATTGGGAAAATGGGTATGTGCCATCTGAATAAGTCCTAAATCTTGTACAATAATACCATCCGGCCCGATATTATTTAAATATGCTAAAAAACGGTATAACCGCTCCATCTCTGATTCGGTCATCACCGTATTGACCGTTGTATAGACCTTTTTATTCCGTTTATGCAGATGCTCAACCGCTGCTTCAAACTGGCTCCATGCAAAATTAGAAGACCTCATACGGGCATTAAAACTTTTTAGTCCTAAGTAAACTGCATCTGCACCTTCTGCGATAGCAGCATCCAATGCTTCAGGATTTCCTGCGGGTGCTAATAACTCAATCATGCCGGCATCATACACAAAGAGAGCTATAGCATCAAGGTACTTTATACATACAGATACCTTCTATGGTAAACGGCATGGTTAGCTGTTCTCTAAACTTGTTCGGAAACTTCTGTTTTTAAACAGGTTTACTATAGAGGAGGGTTTAATATATGTAAAAGCGAGTTTTTCAATAATAATAAGCAGTAGTCCAAGAAAAAACGGTAAGCCTATTAGTAGGGCGGGGTGTTCCAAACCCATCTGTGCTTCGGCAATACAGTTTTCCAGATATACAAAAAGCAGTGCAGCTGCGGCAACTCCAAAAACAGATTTTCCGCCGGCAAATACCAATACAAGTGCTATCCACCCTTTCCCCGCACTTTGATTTGGAACAAAAGCACCCAGCTTCAATGGAAGTAAACACCCCGCTGCTGCAGCTAAACTGCCTGAAATAATTAGTGTAGAAAATTTTGCCGCATCGGTATTTACGCCCGCCGCATAGAGTAGCGGGCTATGTCTAGAAAGCAGCCGCAACCGCAGTCCCATTTTCGTATAGCGGACGGTATAAATACACAAAAGGCTGACAAAGGCTAACAATATGAGGTGTACTGATTGAATACCGGCTGTATGTGCTGAAATAAACTGCGGTACAGGGATAATTGCCTGATTACCGAAAAAATAGGTACTGACTAATGAGATGATACCGGAAGCTAAAAGATTAACCGCTAAGCCGAGTACGTAAAAATCAGCTTTTCTACGAAAAGTAAGATATCCCATACCGCTGCTTATCATTGCACCAATGCCGGCAGCACAAAAAACAGCGATTACAGCACTAGCGAATCCAATCGTTTCACCAAGGAGTGAAAGGGTACACATACCAACAAAAGCACCGGTTAACAGTAAGCCCTCAATACCAATATGTAACAACCCTGCATATTCTGAAAGTAAGGCTGCATACGCAGCAGTAAGCAGCGGTGCTGTCTGAACCAGCAGTCTACAGGCAGTAGTAAGATACTTATGCATAGATTTTCTCCTAACTAAGCGGCAGTGCTGCTGCCGGTGCGGTATGTTTTTTGTGCTGTATTACATCAACAGTAATAAGCAGGAATGCAATGCCTTGTACGATTGATGACAATTCAAAGCTAAAGGCACTATCAATCATTGCGGCGTTGCCGCCTGCTTCAATCCATGCAAAAAGTAACGCCCCAAATACCGCTCCGCAAGGATTTTGTCTGCCGATTAAGGCAGCTGCCATACCGCTCCAACCTAAACCGGCAGTAATCCCTTGATACACATAGTGATGTGAGCCGTATACACTGAGTGCACCTGCAAGTCCATGCAGCCCTGTACCGGCAAAAACTGCACATACGGTAATAATGCCTGCCGGTATACCGTGCGTTTGTGCCAATACCCTGTTACCGGCAGTAATTGCTGCCTCGTACCCAAAACGGGTATAGTGAACTATAAAAAAAATAATAAAAGCGATAGCAGCTGCACTATACACCGAAGTATTCAACGATGAGGGAGGCAGCAACTGCGTGAGCTGCCAATTTTCAGCTACTATAGGTGTTGCAATTAAATTACCGGCAGGGTCACGGAATACTTCGCTTATTGCATAATCTATCAGCGGAATAAGACCGCACGCTGCAAGATAGGTGCTAATAAGTTCATTGATATGTAAAAAATACTTTATGCAGTATGAAAATAATCCAAGTGCAGCGGCACCGGCAATCCCTATCAAACAACCGGTAATAATACCGAACGGCTGCGGCAGCCAATCTGCTATCAATGCAAATTGTCCGGCACAAAGAGCCGCTGCAAATGCCTGTCCTTCTCCCCCTAAATTGAAGAAGCCAAGACGCGCAGGGAGTAAAAAGCCCAATGCACACAGCAGAATAAGACCTGCCCTATCAAGCATATTTCCGCAATAAAAGCTGTTAGTAAACGGTAAAATAAAAAATGCATACAATGTTTCTGCCGGCTCTTCACTTTGAAGTGCTAAAAAAAGAGCTGCTGCTGCAATACTTATGCACACAGCACTTATACTGCCGAACATAGTAGATATGCCGGTGTAAGGCAGCCGCTGCCGCAGAGCACAAGCCTTTTTTAAAACTGCATGATCACGGATGTTACGCATAAACTGAATCCGGAGTGCTTGCCTGCATCATGGCAGCACTTATTATTTGCCGGTCATACGGCGGACGGGCAGAATGGGTAAGCCGTCCGCCGTAGAGTACATGAATAGAATCACAAGCACCTAGTGCCGTATCAATATCAGAGGTGAGCATCACAACGGCAGCCCCTGCAGCGGCATAGTCATTTAATTTTTGCAATAATAACTCCTGTGCATTTCTGTCAAGTCCCCAGTACGGTTCTGCACAAATAATTAAGCGGGGAAAAGGCTCTGTAAGCTCACGGTTAAAAATCAGCTTTTGCATCATACCGCCGGAAAGCACAGATGCCGGTTCATGCGGATCACGGGGTAAGAGGTTTTTGAGGGCAGCTATACGCATATTCCAGCTTTTTCGGGAAAATATCCCATACGGGTACACTGCTTTTCTGCAGCGGATAATACTGTTTTTTGCTATGGACTGCTCGGGAATAAGCCCCCGTTCAAGCCGCTTGCTTGGAATGTAGGCGATATTTTTGCATTGAGTGAGCAGTTCTCCATTAAACCGGCACTCACCCCGCTGTATTGCCGTTTGTCCTGTTAATACAGCCTCTAGCAGTTCAATCCCTTGATTTTTAATGCCTACAACCCCTGTAATCATTCCTTTCGGAGCATAAAAAGAAAAATTTGAAAACCGCAGCCTCTGTCCTGTATGTGCAGTAATATGGGAAAGATATAAGCCCATCGTATCATCACAATGGCTTTCAAAAACCCGCACGGATTGTTCTGATGCCGGACAGTACAGCAAATCTGTTTCTGCCGTTTCTATTTTTGACTGTTGTGTCCCTTTTATCCAGTTTCTGCATACCTCGGCACATTCCTCGGTAGGAGCAGGAGAAAAAACAGCAGAAATCAGCTGTTCCGGCAGCAGATTTTGAGAAATTTGCTGCGTTGCAACCGCTTTTCCCTGCCGGAAAATATGTACATAGTCCATAAAATCAAGGACTTCTTGCATACGGTGGGTAATGACAATAACTGTCATACCGTTTGCGGCACACTTACGCAGTACGGCGTAAAAATTACGTGTTTCCTGCGGACTATAGGGGGCAGACGGTTCATCTAAAAACAACACTTTCGGATTTTTTAATAAGGCTTCTGCACATGCTGCCCAGTGTATTCCGGCAGTATCGAGAAAGCGGGTTTTCATCTGTAACGGCAGCAGAATACCATAATTGGCAAGCTGTTTTTCAATATATGAAATAATCTTTTTTTTATTGTATGGAAAAAAGCGGTGTATTCCCTGCGGCTCTAGTGTAGAATCGGTATATACCCCTGCATACAGGTGTTCCCACACGGTAACATCTGAACAAAGTTGCGGGTGCTGCGGTACAAGCACAATACCTTGGCGGATTCCGTCAGCAGGACAGGTAATATGCAGCGGCTGTTTATGTAACAGTACCCTGCCGCTGTCCGCCTGCACGTGTCCGGTACACACACGGGCAAATGTCGATTTGCCCGCACCGTTTTCGCCTACTATTGCATGAATGCAGCCGGCTTTAAAAGAAAGGCTTACCGTATCAACCGCTTTAATACCGTTTTCAGAAAATGTAACAGAAATCTTGCAGGCTGCAAACACAGAAGCTTACTCGCCTGCGTGCAGCACTGTAGTACCTGCCTTAACGGCATCAAGCAGCTGCTTTTGCCGTGCAATAACAGATGCCGGAACTGATGACGGAATACCGTTAAAAGCAAAGCCTACCCCATCATCTTTAATTCCTAACTCTTGCGGTGTACCATAGTCGAGGGTGCCTGCTGCTGCTTTCAGCACCGCCTCAGTACATACCTTTTTCAGTGCAACCTCTGTACTGCCTACTACTTCGTTCCCGTTTCCATATCCGGGAACATCAAACCACATAATATACGCACCATGCTCACGGGCAGCGGCAACTGTCCCTGCATTTCCGCCTCCGCAAATTGTTAAAATAACATCAGCCCCGTTTTTAATCATAGAAGCGGTAATTTCTGCTGCTTTTGCCGCATCATACCAGTTTCCCAGTACACGGAAATCAAGTTCAAACCGAGCATCAACAGACTTTGCTCCTGCAAGAAATCCCTTCCGTATGTAATTATTCATTACCGGAAACTCTTGTCCTGTCAAAAGACCTATTTTATACTGTGCATTAGTATGAGGCATGGTACTTGTGCTGATTAATGCTGCATAATGCCCGTTCAAATATCCTTGTTCATACTGATTAAAACCGATTGTTTTAATCTGCGGGTTTCCCTTTAAAAAGCTGTCAAGCAGCAAAAATTTCTGTTGCGGTGCAGCTTCTAACACTTTCTCTGCTAATGCAGGAAGCGAAGGATTTGAGCTTACAATAAGATCATACTTACGGCTTAATGCTAATGCTGTAAGTCCTTTTTGCCATTCTCCCTGATTTCCGCCGCCTTCAATAATTTTTACCTGAATAGGATTTTTCTGCTTTGCAAGCTGCTCTTGTGCGTCCTTTACCCCGTCAGCGAGCATTTCATACGTTGGATTTCCTTTTACGACTCCGGGAACATATACTGCAATGCGGAACGTGCTTTTTGCTGCAGCGGGGACCAATACCATAACAGTACAAACTAGCATAACAACATATTTTTTAATATTCATGTACTACCTACCTTGTTGTGATGTGTATAGAGTAAAAAAAAAATCAATTTTTGTCTATGGAGGGACAGCCCCTGTGTTCCATACGTGTACGCTTTTTTATGGAGGGCATTGATGGATAGTATTGCCGTTTTTTAGTTTTGTGCGTATTTTTATAGTATGAACAGTGATAAATATACCATAAAAGCCCGTGATGCTGCACAGGATGCCGTATCACTTGCAGAACGTGAGAATCATAGTCAGGTGGAAACAGAGCATCTGCTGTATACGCTGTTGGAACAAAAAGACGGCATTGTCCCGCCGCTTATTGAAAAAATCGGTGCAGATACAGAACGGCTGCTGGATTCTCTTGACGCTCTTTTGGATAAAAAGCCGCGTGTTACCGGAGATTCTGCGCAGGTGTATATTTCTTCTTCGTTGTCGAAAATATATGCACACGCAGAAAAAGCAGCAATTTCTTTGCATGATGAATATGTATCTACTGAGCACTTGCTGCTTGCACTGGCAAATACTAATGATGCGGCGGGCGAGCTGCTGCACAGTTACGGTATTACCTATCATACGGTATTAGCAGCATTAAAAGAGGTACGCGGCGGCCGCCGTGTTACGAGCGAAGACCCCGAAGCAACGTTTAAAAGTTTAGAAAAATATTGCCGTGATCTTACGGAACTTGCCCGCCAAGAAAAAATTGATCCGGTAATTGGAAGAGATGAGGAAATCCGGCGGGTGATGCAGGTTCTTTCACGCCGTACAAAAAATAATCCGGTATTGATTGGGGAACCGGGGGTTGGTAAGACTGCCATTGTAGAGGGCTTAGCCCGCCGTATTGTGTCGAAAGATGTGCCGGACAGTCTCAAGGAAAAAAGGCTGTTGTCGTTAGACCTTGGTGCACTGGTTGCTGGTGCAAAATTCCGCGGGGAATTTGAAGAACGGCTAAAAGCTGTTATTGCCGAGGTTCAGCAGTCGGACGGGGCAATTATTCTTTTTATTGATGAGTTGCATACCTTAGTAGGTGCCGGTGCAAGCGAGGGGGCAATGGATGCTTCTAACCTCTTGAAGCCGGCTCTTGCCCGCGGTGAATTGCGGGCAGTTGGTGCAACAACCCTTAATGAATACCGTAAATATATCGAAAAAGATAGTGCTCTTGAGCGGCGCTTTCAGCAAGTATACTGTGCTGAGCCGAATGTTGAAGACACAATCGCTATTATGCGGGGGCTACAGGAAAAATATGAGGTGCATCATGGTGTCCGCATTAAAGATGAAGCCTTAATCGCTGCTGCTGTGTTGTCCGATCGGTATATTACAACCCGTTTTCTTCCTGATAAAGCAATTGATCTTGTTGACGAGGCTGCAAGCCGCTTAAAAATGGAGATTGAAAGTCAGCCGGTAGCTCTTGATAGTGTAGAGCGGAAAATTCTGCAAATGAACATTGAAAAGGTTTCTCTTTCTAAAGAAAATGATCCTGCGTCAATGGAGCGGCTGGAAAAGCTTGAGCTTGAGCTTTCTAATTTAACGGAAAAACGGAATGCAATGCAGGCACAATGGCAAAATGAAAAAAACCGCATCAATGAATCCCGTAGCTTGAAAGAAGAACTTGAACAACTCCGGCGTGCAGAAGTTCAGTTTACCCGTGATGGAGATTTAAATAAAGCTGCGGAGATAAAATACGGTCAAATTCCTGCATTGGAAAAAAAGATTGCAGCAATTACCGCTGAACTTGAAAAGAAAAGCAGCAGTGCAGGGCAGCTGCTGCGTGAAGAGGTTTCTGAAGAAGATATTGCCCGTATCGTGTCTATGTGGACAGGCATACCAGTTGCAAAAATGCTAGCAAGTGAGCAGCAAAAGTATCTTGCTTTGGAGGATGTGCTGCAAAAGCGTGTTGTTGGGCAGGAGGAGGCAGTGCGGGCAGTGTCTGATGCAATCAGGCGGAATAAGTCCGGCTTATCTGATCCGGCACGTCCGCTCGGCAGCTTTCTCTGCATTGGTCCCACCGGTGTCGGGAAAACAGAGCTTGCCCGCACCCTTGCCGATTTTTTATTCAATGATGAAAAGGCTCTCACCCGCATCGACATGAGTGAATATATGGAGAAGCATTCAGTGAGCCGATTGATTGGTGCACCTCCCGGTTACGTGGGCTATGATGAGGGCGGGCAATTAACCGAAGCAGTCCGCCGCCGTCCGTACAGTGTTGTTTTGTTCGACGAAATAGAAAAAGCACATCCCGATGTGTTTAATGTCTTTTTACAAATCCTTGATGACGGACGGCTGACGGACGGGCAGGGTAGGGTGGTAGACTTCCGCAATACCATTATCATTATGACTAGCAATATCGGTTCCGATTATATCTTAGAAGCAGATGCACCGGACGCAATTACCGGAAAAATAAAAGATCTGCTGCACCAGCACTTCCGTCCTGAATTTTTGAACCGTATTGATGAGCTGCTTACATTCGGCAGACTAGCACCGGAACATATACGCCGTATTGTCGATATTCAGCTTGATGCTGTTGCTCAGCGTATGGCCGCCCGCCGTTTACAGCTTACAGTGTCCGATAGTGCAAAGGACTTTCTTGCTGCAAAAGGGTATGATCCGCTGTACGGTGCACGCCCTTTGAAGCGGACTATTCAAACGGAGTTGGAGAATAAACTTGCTAAAGAGTTATTGTCCGGTGCATTTCTGGAGGGAGCTGTTATTGCTGTTACCACAGACGGAAACAGCTTGCTCTTTACACAAAGCACCGAAGTATAGGTCTAAACCTGTTCGGAAAATTCTGTTTCTAAACAGGTTACCTTGAAATGAGATGTTAGAACTCGTCGATCTATTCGAAAACGCAGTTATCGAATAGATCGACTGTCCGAAATCTTATGCTGGATGTTTGAACAGTCCCTATAATACCCTACAGTAAATAGCGGTAGTCGCGTGCAATCGTTTGCATGATTGCACGCAAACCGTCAGGGACAGCTGCTTCGTCTGCAAGTACAATGTCTTTTATTGCTCCTGCAAGGCGAATGCGGCAGCGGGTATAGCCGCTGTCAAGATAGAAAAAGCCTTCGTTCGTACTGTCGAGGAAGTCTTTTTCTGTGTGAAAGAGTGTAAACTTATGTTTGTACGGTGCACTTTCGTAGGGGCAGAACGTAGCACAGTTGCCGCATTCGTTACACATACCGTCAACATGGACAATCTGTTTCATTTTCATACCGGGGACGGTCAGCGCAAGGTTTGCACGGTTCGGACACACATCTACACAAGATTCACACACGGTTGAGCATTCAAGACAGCGTTTTGTTTCTTCGTGAATGCCGCCGGTAGTATGCAGCTGCAAGGGTTTGAGAATTGCCCGCTTCTTATACGCTGCGGTTTTTTCAGGATTATAGTTTAAGGCGGTAAACCGCGGCGGAGCTATGGTGCTTTTTACCGAAGCGGTAACAGCTGCCGCTGCTTTGGAGGCATCAGCAATCGCTTGAACCACGGTTGCAGGTCCCGCAGCACAATCACCGATTACGTATACCCCTTTCACATTGGTTTCAAACGTTGCCGGATCAAAGCGGGCAATGCCTTTTTCGGTAATGTCAATGCCGTTTTGCCGGAATAAGTCTGTGTCGATTTTTTCACCGATAGAAGCGATAACGGTATCGGCAGGGAGATTGATATATTCGCCGGAGGGTTCCGGTTTTTGTCTGCCGTCCGCTCCTGCTGCACCGAGCTTCATTTTTTCACAGCGGAGAATGCCGTTTTCATACGAAACAGGATTCAGCAATTCCTTAAATTCAACACCGTCTTCCAGGGCAAGTTCGAGTTCTTCCGCATCGGCAGGCATAAACTGCTTAGTTCTGCGGTATACAATGAATGAATGCTCCACTCCGGCAGTACGCTTTGCAACCCGTGCAGCGTCCATTGCGGTGTTTCCCGCACCGATAACCACAACATTTTTTCCGAGTGCAAGGCTTTCCGGTTTTTGTTTTGCCCTTTCAAGGAACTCAATAACATTCATTGCTTCGCCTTTCTCCAGCCTGAACGCACTTTGCTTCCATGCACCGATGGCAAAAATAACATGGGTAAAGCCTTGCTGCTTCAGTGCTTCTACAGAGGTTTGTTCACTGTTGTAGACAAATGACGCACCGAATGCAGCTGCTAAATCAGCATCATGCTGAATAGCACTGCCGGGGATTCTAAATTCCGGAATAACAAAGCGGACAATACCGCCTGCCTGTTCTTTTTTTTCAAATACGGTAACTTCGGCACCGGCACGGGTTAAGAAAAAGGCTGCTGCAAGACCGGCAGGTCCTGCACCGATAACGGCAGCCTTTACCGGAATCTTCGAAGCCGTCTGTGCAGCCTGTTGTTTTTGTGCTTCTGCCATAAGGTCAGAAAATGCGTGTTCCGCAGCTTCAAGTTTGATTGCACGGATATGCACATGGTCTTCATAAAAATTACGGGTACAGCCGGTCATACACCGGTGGTTACAAATAGTACCGGTAATAAACGGCAGCGGATTTTTATCGGTAATAACACGCAGGGCTTCTGCGTATTTTTTTTCGCCGGTTAAACGGATATATGCCGGAATGTCTTGGTGAATAGGACAGCCTGAAATACAGGGGGCTTCAAAACAGTCAACCAGCGGTACAGATTGCGGAATTTTTCTAAACGGAACCGGTTTAACCGATTTGCAATGCCGTACATTCTTTACCGTTTCGTCTGAAAGTTTCCTAAGTTTATCTACGTTAATTACTTGTTGCTGCGGGTAGGGCAGGTCAGTAAGAATATCAACGAGCTGACCGCAGCGGGCATATCCGCCCGGCTTGAGAATAGTTGTTGCAATGGTGATAGGGCAGATTCCCGTTTCAAAAATAGAAGCAATATTAAAGTAGTCTGCACCGCCTGAGTACGAAATCCGCAGTTTTCCGTCAAAAACTTCTGAAAGTTTAAGAGCAACCGCAATAGAAAGCGGGAATAACGAGCGGCCTGACATATACATTTCCTGTCCGGGCAGTTCCCCGTGGGCAATATCTACCGGAAATGTGTTGGTTATTTTGACACCGAACATCAGGCTGCGTTCTTCGGCGGTTGCAAGCAGCCGCTGCAGCATGGGGACTGCATCGGAAAACTGTAAGTCTGCATTAAAGTGATGATCATCAAATTGTATATAGCTATAGCCCATGTCGTCCATACGTTTGCGGGCAAACTCGTAGCCGAGGAGTGTAGGGTTACATTTGATATAGGTATGCAGGTTCTTTTCTGTAATGAGATACCGTGCAATGCGTTCAATTTCAGCAGGAGGACAGCCGTGCAGGGTAGAAAGTGTGATAGAGGTACACACCTGCACCGGAAGATTTTTAATAAAATCTTCCGTGATGGTTGGGTAGCGGTTAAGGTTTGCAAGAATATACTCCGTACATTCTTTCCATATCGGTGTTCCGGAAGCGTTCCGCATTCCTTCAATAAAAGCATCAACTTTCGGAGTTTTTATTCCTTCAAGGTCATATCCGACGCTCATATTAAAGATAAAACCGTCGGGGCTGCCCATGCCGTATTCTTGCGAAATAACTTTAAGAGCGAACCATGCTTTTACATATTCGTCAAAGGCTTCGGGGACTCGCAATTCAGTAGACCATTCAACATTATAGCATTCGTCCGCTGCATTGATACAGGGCTTGGCAACCGGTAAGTCTTCACCGTCAAGCTTTTGTACGGTTTTCAGTTCAAAAAAGCGGCAGCCCGCTGCGTAAGCTGCAATGATATTTTGTGCAAGCTGGGTATGCGGCCCTGCTGCAGGACCAAGCGGATTTTCAAACCGCTGACCGAAAAGTTCCATGTACTTAGACTTATCGGCTTTGTAAATCTTTTTTACACCGAAAATAGTTCCTTCCGCTGCATACTCGCTGTGTACCCATTCCATCAAATTCTTAAAAGGGATAGGATTCATTCTATCGCTCATACTCTATTCTCCTTACTCTCTGTGTGCAGGGACGGTATTTGCATACTCTTCCGCCGTCCCTGTGTGTTTTTTTGATAGCATCAATAAACGTATTCAGAAACTTCTGTTTCGGAATACGTTTAGTACCGGCGGGACACCCGTTTCTGAACGGTCTACCTTAAAATGCAATGTTATAATGCCTCCGCGGTGCTTACTATTTATTTATTTACTTACTTATCCGTTTATCCGATTCCATAAAGCACTGCTTACCTCGCGTGCTTTTGCAAATACCGCTTCTTCATCAGCAACCAAAACCTTGCGGTCTTTCATCAGCACCTTTCCGGCTGCGATTGTTGTTACGGTGTGCTTTCCTGTCATACCAAACAAAATATGCCCGTTTACGTTACCTGCATGGAGCGGGGTAAGCGGATTATAGTCGGTAACAATTACATCGGCACTTGCATCTGTTTTCAATACGCCTAATTCCGGCTCAAAATACCGGTGAGCAATTTTTGCATTGTTGGTAAACAGCATTTCAGGAATTTCCGTCCATGCGGCAGTTGCGTCGCAGGTATTGTGTTTGTGCAGAATATTTGCAACTTTATAAGATTCGGTCATATCGCTGGTATAGCCGTCAGTGCCGAGTCCAATTAAAATACCGCGTTTGAACAGTTCAAGTACCGGCGGGCAGCCGACCGCATTTCCCATGTTGGATTCAGGGTTATGCACAACCATCGTATCGGTTGCCTTTATCAGTTCCATTTCCTGCGGGTTAATGTGAATACAATGAACGGTGAAAGTTTTATTACCGAGAATGTTAAAATCATGCAAGCGGTGAATTACCCGCTTCCCATACTTGCGTACAGAATCAAAGACATCATCAAGCCCCTCTGCCACGTGAATATGGTAGCCGGTTCCTGCCGGTAGGTTTTCAGCACAGTATTCGAGTGTTTTATCCGAAAGCGTAAAAGATGCATGCAGTCCCATCATAGCCGCCTGCATCGGATTATTATTTTTTTGACACGCACGGATAAAATCAGCATTTTCCGCTACCGCTTCTTTCATTTTTTGTTCACCGTTTCTGTCAGATACTTCGTAGCACAGGTTTATCCGCAGCCCTAGCTCTTTGGCAACATCGGCAATGGTGAACAGGCTGCCTTTTGTTTCGCCGTAACTTGCATGGTGATCAAAAATGGTTGTTACTCCGTTCTTTATACAGTCGATGAGTGTGGTGTATGCACTGTATTTTGTATCTTCCAACAACAAATTGTTATCAAGCGTCCACCATAGTCCGTCCAAAATATCCAAAAAATTCTTCGGACTGTAATTATTCAGTGCAATACCTCGGGCAAATGCACTATAAATATGATGATGTGTATTAATAAATGCAGGCATGATACAGCCTTTTTGTGCATCAATAAATTCTGCTTGCGGATACTGCTTTTGTATCTCCGCTGTGGTTCCTATTGCTGTAATGTGCGTTCCGTCAATACAAACTGCACCGTTTTCGATAAAAGGATTGTTTTGATCCCGTGTGATAAGTCGTCCGTTTCCTACTACAAGCATACTCCGCCCCTCTGATATTCAGGGAGATACAATACAATTTCATCTCTCCCTTAGGTTTTCATACTAGACCTGTTCGGAAATTTCAGTTTCAGAATAGGTCTCATGAGCATTGGAACTGTGGTTCTACACCATACTATTCCGCTCATATCTTCAAGTATCACATGAAAACTAAAAAAAAACAAGAAGAACTAAAAAAAAATTTGGGGTATAACACGAGCTGGTTCCTCCGTAGTAAACCTGTTCGAAAACACTGTTATCGAGCAAGTCTAGCATGTACCTTTTATAGGGGAAAGAGATTCAGCATGATAGAAGCCCCTGTGCGTTTTTTACCTCTTGCATATAAGTAGGTTTTTTCTTACTATAATTAAACCTGTTTGACAAGTTTGTTGCCGGATAGCGTTATTATTTTTAGAGGGATTGTTATGAAATGTAAACAGAATTTCAAAAGTGTATGTATTCCATTGTTTTTTGCGATAATTTTAAATAGCGTAATGGGGTGTGTTTCTCTATCGCAAACTGATGACCCTGACTTTTTAGGTGATTTTCCTCCTCAGCATCTTGGTACAATACATTTGAATATTGTTAAACGCTACTCAAATAGTCTTTTACCAAGGAATGTATCCTTTGTATTTGAACCGAGATCGAATATTGTCCGGTTTCATCATAAATTTATGGGCGATAATATTTGGGTATATCTTGATAAAAAGGATCGTGCTGCTTTTAGGAATGCTATTGAAGCGTATTTAGCTGATTTTAAAGCACACCGGCTTACACCGGAGGGTGCAAAAAAGAAAGGGGCATTCGGTACTACCGGTGCAGCAATGACATGGGGATTATTTGGTTCTGCTCATGCAGCATCGCCGGCATTACGGTTTGAGTATCAATTTATTACACCGCAGCGTCCGTATTTTATTATTGGTACTGCAACAGAATCTTCAGAAGACGGCTATAGCAGTCCTGCAATTCGTATTGCGGTCTCTCCGGTTCAATGTAAGGAGCTGCTTACGGTATTGGACGATGCTGTACTGCTGGAACTTGTCAACTCTTTGAAGAGTGAGCATGAAAAGTTTGATGACAGTGAAGAAAACAATCCGGTAAGGGATATAGAAAATTCCTTTGAAGAATCGGACACCCCTGCTGAAACAACATCGGCAGATACTGCATCAACAGGGACGGCACAGCCGTTACAACCGGCACAGCCGTTTGACGAATTTTAATCTGTGCCGTGCAAGTGCTTTTAAATAGGTTTGACAAAGTATATTTTATCAGTACAATAAATTGCATGAGTAAATTCTTTCGTTACACCATCTTGAGTTTCTTACCGTTTCTTGTTATTGGCTGTGCGGCAGCTCCGCAGGTACAAGAAACGTCCTCCCAAGAACCAGAGGTACGGGAAGTACCGGTTGTAGAACTTCCAAAGCCGGTGGTTGTGCAGGAGACCATTACGCCTCAGCCGGTAGAAATTTCTCCGCAGGTTCTTGAGCCGGAGCCGCCGGCTGTACAGAGCGAGCCTGAAAAACCGGCTATACAGAAAGACTTGGATAAGCCGGAACCGGCGGAAATAGTACCGGAACCGGCAGCAGCACCCGAACTGGTAAAAGAGGAACCTCAGCAGCCTGAGCAGGAACAGCAAGTTGCGGCGGAAGTACAAAAAGAACCTGAGCCGGTAAAAGAAGAACCGAAACAGCCGGAGCCGGTAATGCCGAAAGACGAAATTATCGCTGAGTTTGAAGGTGTTACTATTACCCGTGAAACATACGATCAAACTAAATCCGAACTGGAAAAAGTTGTGGAGCAATTAAATAAAATTACTGCAACAAGAGATTATAATAAATGGCTTGATTTTTTATCCCCGCAGTACAAGCGTGATTACTCTGATCCGGCGGTACTGAAAGTTGTTTCTGAAGCTCTGCCGGTTAAAGGGATTAAACTCAAGACGCTTAAAGATTTCTTTACGTATGTATTTGTGCCGTCGCGATCGAAAATACGGGTCGATGACATTGTCTTTCTTTCGCCGCAGCGGGTAAATGTCCTTATGAGGCAGGAAGGAAAAACAGTTCTTATTTATGGTATTGAAAATACTAATGGTGAATGGAAACTGCTTTCTCCTAAATATTAGACCTATTCGATAACGGCATTTCCGAACAGATTTTATTAATAAATACGAGGATTTTAAGATGAATACTATTCAAAAAATTATTGCTGCGGCAGTATTTGCCGCATTGATTTGTGCGGGGTGGATGATTGCGATTCCGCTGGGACCAATTCCGCTGGTATTACAAAATGCACTTGCAATTCTTTCCGGTCTGGTACTCGGTCCAGTATACGGAAGCTGTGCTGTTTTGATCTTTTTACTGCTGGGTGCAGTAGGACTGCCGGTGTTTTCCGGCGGCCGCGGCGGTATAGCAGTGTTTGCCGGACCAACCGGCGGTTTTTTAGCCGGTTATTGTGTAGGGGCTGCTGCGGCAGGGCTTATTATGCTGCTGTTTTACCGGAAAGAATATCGTGCTGTTGTACGGTATGCTGTTATTACGGTTGCTGCGTGTACCGGATTTATTTGTATCTATGTACTTGGGCTGCCGTGGTTCAAATATACACTCGGATTAACGTGGCCGCATACATTTGCAAAGGGCTGTATACCGTTTATTTTACCTGATGCCATTAAAGCTGTGATAACTGTTCTGATTACTGCAAAAGTAATTCCGGTTGTCCGCCGCTTTTTATCGCAGCATTGATACACCGCAGCATTCATATCCATGCAAAAAGAGCTGATCCGTGCCGAAGCGGTTTCAAAATACTTTCCTCCTGAAAACCGCCGCGTTTTAAACAATGTATCATTTTCAATTTTTGAGCATGATTGTATTGCTGTTGGGGGTAAAAACGGTTCTGGGAAAACGGTTCTAATGACTATACTTGCCGGTTTAGAGGTTCCTTCCAGCGGTTCAGTATCCGGTATTGAAAAAAATACACTGCCTAAAACCGGTTTAGTGTTCCAAGATGCGAATGCACAAATTCTGGGAGAAACGGTCGAAGAAGATGTTTTATTCGGTGTTCGTCATAAGCGTATTTCTGCCGGTGAACGTGAAAAAAAACTCAAGGAAGTATTAGAAAAAACCGGTTTATCGGAAAAGCGGTACTATCCTGCCCGCAGTTTGTCAGGAGGAGAAAAACGGCGGCTTGCGGTTGCCGGAATCCTCATGATTGATGCTGATATTATCATCTTTGATGAACCTTTTGCAAACCTTGACTATGATGGGGTTATCTCTGTTGTGCGATTGATACAAGACTTGAAACAGCGGCAAAAAACCCTGCTTATTCTTACCCATGAGCTTGAAAAGGTGCTTGGGCTTACCAATCGGCTGCTTATTTTAAATAACGGGACGCTGACATATAACGGCTCTCCTGAAAAAGCCTTAACAAATGGTGTGCTGAAAGAAAACGGTATAAGAAATCCGCTTATTTCCGCTACGGATTTTTCAGACTTGGTGTGGGATTCGTATGAATAGGGCTTGCAGTACAGTGCTTTTTCAATACCGCTGTAAAAATACTTGTATACACAAGCAGCCTGCTGCATTAAAGCTTCTTGTATTCTCTTTTGCATCAATCGGTTTATCGTACCGGTATATGCCGTTTACACTTTTTTACACGGTCTGTCTGGTGTGTGTTGGTATTGCAGCACGGCTGCAGATTCGTACCATAAAACAGAATGCTTTGATTTTATTGTGGTATGCCGTTATTATTTTTTTGCTGAAAATTACCGGAGTACCTCTTTCTGCTGAAACTGTTCAGAATGTACTGCAGGAAACAGCGTGGTTTATGTATCACTTTTCCTTGATTGTAGTAAGTGCCTCTATATTTTATGAAACGACCTCACGGGCAGAATTGCTTATTCTTTGTGAGCGGATAGAATACACGATACGGAAATTGTTTTTTCGGCAGCATAATAATGGAAAAAAACGCTGTCTTACTGTTTTTTCGCTTACCATTACCCTCACCTTGATGTGCATTCCTCATGTATTTGAAACATGGGCTGTTCTTAGCTATGCCTACACTGCCCGTTGCGGACAAAAACGGACGCTTACTGCTGCTTGCTCAAAAGCAGCAGCTCTTATCCCTGCTCTTATTGAGAGTGTTCTACTCTATGCTGTAACTGCCGAAAAAGCAATCGCAAACAGAACGGAACACTAGATTCTATCTGCGTATGAGGCAAGATTCGTTATGATTGTGCTTGTAGCGGATTGTCGGATAACACATTACCGCTTTGCTTAATATATACGTCCATTTGCGGAAATGGAATGCTAATATCTTCTTCAGCTAATCGATTATATGCTTCAACAAAGATTGAATTCCGCAGCAGCATAAAATTCTCCAATGTGGTCCATGTTCTCAATGTAAGCGTAATAGCTGAATCGGCAAATCCTGTCCACGCAATAGAGGGTGCAGGGTCTTCGGCAGCATAAGGATTTTTTTTAGCAGTATCTAGCAGCACTGCTTCAACTTTTTTTAAATCACTGCCGTATGCAACTGCAAGGTCTGTAGTAACCCTTCGTATAGGAAAATGAGAATAATTAACAAGGTTTGCTTTAATAATAGTTTCATTGGGAATACGGACATATTGATTGTCAAATGTTTTAAGCGTAACTGACAATAGATTAATAGTTTGTACTGTACCCATTGTACCGGAAATTTCTATAGTATCGCCTATTTTAAAAGCACGTTCTGTAATAACAAACAAGCCGGAAATAATATTTGAAACAGAAGTCTGTGCTGCAAAACCGATTGCAACTCCCGCAATACCTGCTGCACCGAGTATAGCACTGATATTTATTCCAAATCGGTGAAAAACGGTTAAAATCATAACAGTAAAAGAACTATACCGTATAATATTTTTAATAATATGTTGAGTTTGTAATGAACACTTTTTCGCTGTAATTTTTTTTATTAATCGTCCAGTGATCTTAAAAAAAATGTAAATAACAAATAATGAGAAAATAAGTCCGATGATATCATTCAATTTAGATGCATGGATAACTTCAAGTATGTTGTTCATTTGCTGAATATAGCATATATTTTTTCTAAAATACAAGTATCTCTGCTGCGTAATCCAGGGCTTTGGGATTAAACGCCTGTATTTCCCTCCTAATACATACCTTGTATTTTATACACTGATGCCGTATACTTTATACAGATATGGAAGATGAACTGCAAATAACCCTTACAAACGATTACGCTTTCAAACGTGTATTAGGCTCGGAAGAAAACAAACCGCTTTTGCAGAATTTACTGGAGTGCATTTTAGACCTTGCACCTCAAGAGGTTGCCGATCTTGAGTTTATGGATAAAGAGTTGACGAAAGAGGAGTTTAGCGATAAAACAGGCATCCTCGACGTAAAACTCAAATTAACTAACGGTACAGTCATTGACATTGAAATACAAGCGTCATGGAATGCCTCATTTGTAAAACGGACACTTTTTTATTGGGCAAAGATGTACACGGCTGATTTTAAGAGCGGAGAACCGTATAGCAGCTTACACAAATGCATTACTATCAACATTATTGCAGAGGGGTTCAGCCTTAATGACGCTATTCATTCAGCGTACCTGTTACAAGAAAAAACAGCACATACTGTATTGACGGATGTGCTTGAGGTACATTTTTTAGACTTACGGGCAGCAAAAAAAGTGAAAGAAGATGGAAAAGCGGAGGGGAAGCACGGTCAGCTGGTTAACTGGCTGCGTTTTATAGGAGCAACTGACAGAGAGGAGCGAGCTATGCTAGCAACAACATCACCGGTGTTACAAATGCTGAATGAAAAAATAGATGTACTAACTTTATCGCCGATAGAACGGAAGCTGTATGAATCACGCATGAAATTGAAAAGCGATATAACAACTATTTCTGAAACGCAATTTAATGCGGGTATACAACAAGGTATACAACAAGGTAAATCGCTTGGACTTGCAGAAGGCGAAGTAAGAGGCTCTCGGCAAAAAGCCCTAGAAACAGCACGTAACTTACTTGTGATAGGTCTATCTATTGAAAATACCGCAAAAGCAACCGGATTAAGCATACAGGAAGTGGAGAAACTCAATTCATAATTATAAGTCATGGAAATATTCAAAAGAAAAAGATTTAATTATCTATAATGCCGGATTCTTGCTTAATAAGAGAATGCAGCGATTTGGGTGCTAACACTGTACTTGACAATTCAAATAAGTTTAGTATACTAGAACTATTCAGAAACAGAAGTTTCCGAATAGTTCCACTTTAGTTGTATGTAGTGTATGCATACTGCTTTTCTAATTAAAGACGGCGGTACAAATTATGAATTAATGACAAGGAGGGCAAATAATAACTATGACTTTATATTCGT
>JBQMYW010000022.1:0-31549 GCA_052173295.1 Treponema sp. | reverse complement strand
TTTCATTTTAAATTTTCCATTTTATCACGCATATTTCCACACCAAACAATAATTTTGTGCATGTACGATAATTTCAGTTACAAATTCTCTTGAACTATAAAGTCATAAAAACTGCAAAAAAAATAACAGAATGCCTAATAAAAACTTATTATATCATAGAAAACAAGAAGCTGCAAGAAAAATTATTGTGATTTTATTTTATATGACTATTGACACATTTTAGAAAATTTGATATAAGTGATATATTGTTTTTGCCGTTGTAGCTCAGTCGGTAGAGCAAAGGACTGAAAATCCTTGTGTCGACAGTTCGATTCTGTCCGACGGCATTTATATACAGACAGCATTATCACGTCATCTTTAAAACCTCATTTGACAAACCTAGGGAGATACCGCTATACTGCCGTAATGAAAAAAATACACGAAAATTTTTTCACTTTTGGTATTGTTTGTGTTTCAATTATACTGGTTTGTGTTATGCCCCGTTATTGGGCTGCCATTCGTCCTGCTTCAGTTTTTACACAAGATTTTGTACTCGGTACAGTTACTGCGGTTATATCCGAAGATTTAACACCCGATCCCGTTATAGCACAGCGGTTTAGAGGAATACAAACATTAGAAGTTTTGCTGCTTGACGGTAAAGAAAAGGGAAAAATCGTTACAGTACACAACACAATAAGCAGCTTACATCATACCCGTGCTGTGCCGGGCATGAAAGCAGTGTTTACTGTCCGGACTAAAAATGGGGAAACAGCGGTATGGCTGTATAATCAAAAACGAGATACCTATCTCTATGTTTTGGCAAGCATCTTTTTTATACTCCTGCTGCTGCTGGGAAAACGGCAGGGACTGCAATCTATTGCGGCACTGATTTTTACTGCGGTAATTACGGTAACAATCCTTATCCCTGCACTCTTTGCAGGATTTAGTCCGGTTCCGGTTTCTGTGCTGCTTGCATCGCTGATTACTGTGGTGAGTTTTCTACTTATTAGCGGTTTTTCACGGAAAACAGCAGCAGCAGTTCTTGGAACGGTATTCGGTATTAGTCTTGCAGGAAGTATTTCGCTGTTTATTGGACATATAGCACAGCTTTCAGGGATAAATATGGCAAGCGGCGAACAGCTGCTCAACATTGCACGGGATTATGCACTGCGGCTTGACGGTCTTTTATTTACCTCTATTCTCATTGCATCACTTGGGGCTGTTATGGATGTCAGTATGTCAATTGCATCGTCGATGCAGGAAATTTATAATGCAGGCTGTACCGGCAATGCAGCTGCCGGTGAGCATATATCGGCTATGAGCAGAAAACAGTTGTTTAAGGCAGGCATTGCAGTAGGGCGGGATATTACCGGAACAATGAGTAATACCCTCATTTTGGCATTTGCAGGCAGCTCGCTCCCGCTTATTATGATGATATGGGGCTACGGTATGACATACCGGCAATTTATTAATATTCCGATCATTGTCATTGAGGTAATGCATGCACTGTCGGGAAGTATCGGTATTGTTGCATCTGTTCCTTTTACTGCTGCCGTGTCTGTTCTTTTGCTGAAACCACATACAATAAAAGAGGCAGACACAGATACCGCAAATGTGTCTGTGCGTTAATTTGTAATTACCGCTGCTGCTGCCGTTGAGCAGCGATTTCGGCAAGTGCGGCAAGGAATAGTGTTCCTGCTTGTGCAACATTTAAACTTTCAATGGTACCGTTCCCGCGGATTTTTACCAGTACATCACATTTCTGCTTTGCTGCGGAAGCTATGCCGTGTTCTTCATTGCCTAACACAACAACGGCAGCATCTTGTGTTCCGATGATTGCCGGTATATCTTTTACTGCTCTATAAGCACGGTGATCTGCACCTATCCGGATAAGCCTACCGGAGCATTCTTGTAAAAAATGCTCGGCAGTATCGGCTTTATAGATATTCACAAACTCCATACCGCCTTGTGCAACTCGATATGCACTAGAAGTAAGCTGTGCTTGAGCATCATCATCTGTAATAACCAGCTCCGTTATCCCAAAAAAAGCGGCACTGCGGACAATAGCACCAAGGTTGTTGGCATTTCCTATTCTATCAAGTAACAGCACAAAGCGGCGTTCTTTTTCCCACTGTGTAATAAGTGCTTTTGTAACCGGAGGAATAACCGGTACTGAAATCATTGCAACTACACCTTGGTGATGTACAGAGCTGCAAAGCTTTTCAAGCTCGCTATCAGACTGAACAAGCCGGTAAAGCCGCTTTTCTTTTGCAAGATATTTGCACACAGCACTAAAATGCTTTGCCCGGTTGCCGGCAAAAAACAACCGTGAAATTTTTTCGGGATGATGAGCTGCAAGTGCTGTAACTGCCTCAAATCCGCAAACAGCTAATTCTTTGGGGTAATATTCACTCATACATTCACTACCATACAAAATCGGTACTGGATATGTATTTCATACCGGCGGCAGTCATTTCTTGAACAAATGACATCCCCATTTTTTCAAATCCTGTAACTGGAGAAGAACAATCTGATAATAACGTCATAACCCGAGGATCAATATATTGTGCCAAATCCCGCACCGTATTAGCAACACAATGCGATAGTGCCTCTCCAGCAATAATTATCCTATCGGATTGCTGTAATGATTCAATCAATGCAGTATTTAATTTAGTTGAGTCGTCTTGCGGATCAGGAACTTCCGCTTGCAGTGCACTGTAATGTTCAGTATATGAGTTATCAGACTTATTTATAAAATATGCTTTTATACCGGGGCGTTGAGATTCCCACTCATGAATTGCATGAAGAATATGAGCTTCTACCGACATTCCTGTAGAACCTTGCAAACAATGAAACGGCCAGAGTACGAGGTTGTATTTTCCTCGTTTTTCTAATTCTTGTATGTAATTTCCTACTTTTTCTTTGATGCCGGGCTGCACCGGTTGAAAAATACCGGCACAATAATCCGAATATGTAATTTGTGTAAACGGCGGAGGGGTATTACCTTGTGCATCTTTCCAAAAAGGCGGGTGAGCAATATGATAATACGGATGTGAATCGAGCGTAATATAAATAGCATTAAGCTTTTCATTATTTGTTTCGATAAAATCAGCTATCCTCCGGCAATCACTGGGAGAACCCGGAACAAAAAGCGTTCCATTCGGAGTACAAAAATCATTTTGCGGATCGATAAGTAAAAGTGTATTGATCATACCCTACTTTATCAGTTTGAATTTTATCTGTCAATGAACGTACAATAAATAAGCCGCTTCGTAAGAGTGTTCGCATTATGTACGTTCTTTATAGCAAAGGCTGTACATACCGGCAACAAAAAATGCACCGCCTATGATATTTCCTAAGGTTACAGGAATAATATTCTGTATAAAAAATGAAGACCAATTAAGAGCAGCAAGGCTTTCAGCAGTAAGTTTTGAAGCCGCTGCATACTCAGGAACAGCCTTTGCCATAATACCTGCCGGGATATAGTACATATTTGCAACGCTATGTTCAAAACCGGAGGTGATAAACAGCCAGATAGGAAAAAATGTTCCCAGCATTTTACCCGTCATGTCTTTTGCCCCATAGCACAGCCAAACAGCAAGACAAACAAGCCAGTTACAGAGTATTCCTAAAAAAACGGCCTGTATAAACGTAAGCGAAATCTTTGAATACGCAATTTTAATTGTAACGCCTCCCAAAAGGTTCGCACCATGGGATAATTGCCCGCTTTGCACAATAAGAAAAGCAACAAACACCGACCCGGCAAAATTACCGGCATATACGGTAATCCAATTCCGCATCATAGAAAAAAAAGAAACTTTTTTATGCATATAGGCAGCGGTGATCAAATTATTTCCCGTAAAAAGCTCCCCGCCTGCAAGCAGCACAAGAATAAGCCCCACAGGGAAAATCAGCCCTGCAATAAATTTTCCAAATCCATATAATTCAGGTTTTATCAAAAAACCAAAGGCTGCCATATTTGAACCTTCCGAGGCAAAAGCAATAAATGCACCTGCCATAAAGCTCAGTATCAGCTGCTTATACAGCGGATTTTCTGCCTTTACAATCCCTTTTTTAACCGTAACCGCCAGTATTTCATGCGGATCGCAATAAAGTTTTTCAGTCATGCTGCATAATGATAGTGATATTTTAAATTAAGTAAAGGGCAACAGCACAAGACGAAAGGGATTCCGTATGATAATTTTACAGCAGAAAATTTGAAACTGAGAGAACAGAACTATCAGACTGCGGTGTATCTTATCTTTGCACTGATGGGGCAGTTTGTGCAAACGGAAGAGCATTGCAGCAGTACCGCCATGGAGGGCGGTGGTTCCATGCAGAAGCGACGTTTTTGCGTGAGCAAAAACTCGACGTCAAACAATGTCCACGGACGGACATTGTTTGACAGGGATTTGCCGAAAAAATGAGAACATTTAAAGAGTGGAAAACGGAAATGCTGTAAAATAAACTGCAAAAAAGCCGGCGAACAGTGCATGTTCATTTCAAATGACATATCATATAATACCGGGTACTTGAATATCAACAGCTGCCCAATAGTAAAAGATAAAAAAAGAGTGTATAATAGCAGTTTAAAGGAGTAATAGTATGATAGCGAATGCATTGTTTTCAGATTTTTATGAATTGACCATGGCACAGGGATATTTTAAAAAACAGCATAATATTCCCTGTGTATTCGATATGTTTTTCCGGCGTAATCCGTTTCAAGGAGGCTATGCTGTGTTTGCCGGTTTGCAGCCGCTTTTAGAAAGCATTATATCCTTTCATTTTGAGGATTCCGATATTGCCTATCTTGAAAGTTTAAAAATATTCGAGCCGGATTTTCTTGACTATCTGCGGCGATTCCGGTTTTCCGGTTCTATCTGGGCAATGGAGGAAGGCAGTGTCATTTTCCCCGGAGAGCCGATTATCAGAATCGAAGCACCGATTATTGAAGCCCTACTGCTTGAAGGTCTTATTTTAAATACAGTGAATTTTCAGAGTTTGATAGCAACAAAAACAGTCCGGATATGGCTTGCTTCCCGTAAATCAGCGATTATGGAATTCGGGCTTCGCCGGGCACAAGGATACGACGGTGCAATGAGTGCAACACGGGCTGCAATTATCGGCGGTGCCGCCGGAACAAGTAATACCCTTGCCGGTAAAAATTATGGCATTCCCGTTATGGGAACGATGGCTCATGCATGGATTATGTCGTTTAAGAACGAGGAAGAAGCATTTTCCCACTATGCAGAACTCTATCCTGATAACGCTGTATTCCTTATCGACACATATAACACGCTTGAAAGCGGTATTCAAGCAGCAATCGCGGTAGGAAAACAGCTTCAGGCACGGGGAAAAAACTTTGGAGTACGGCTTGATTCAGGTGATATGCAGTATTTAAGTACAGAAGTACGAAAACTGCTTGACGATGCAGGATTACAGCATGCTAAAATTTCTATTTCAAATGAATTAACAGAAGAAATTGTTGAATCGCTGGTGTTAAATGGTGCACCAATAGATTCGTGGGGCGTTGGAACTCACTTAGTAACCGGCGGGCAAGAATCCTCATTTACCGGTGTGTATAAACTTGCCGCCCACCAGACAAACAATGACACATGGCAGCCCGTTATGAAAGTTTCCGATAACCCGGGAAAAATAACAAATCCGGGTATTAAGCAGGTTTGGCGGCTGTATAATGAGGACGGAACATTTAAAGCAGATGCCATCGGGCTGCAAGAAGAAACCATCACCGCCGGTACTCCGTACTGCTATTATCACCCGCTTAACGATTATCAAAATTTTAGCTTTTCTGCTGCAAAAGTTGAACCGCTGCTATCAGTAAAAATTAAGCACGGAAAACTTGTTGCCGATACTGAAAGTCTATCTGTTATTCATCAGCGGGTATCCAGCCAGCTTGACTGCCTGCACGCAACGTCAAAACGGCTTTTAAATCCGCATATTTACAAAGTATCATTAACGGATACGCTGTTTACATTAAAGCAGCGGTTATTACATACGTTACGGCAAAAGTAGGACTACTATGCGACGAAGTATCCCGTATTTTTTGTTTTTTTCCATTTATGGCGTTATTAATACCTATTTTCCAATTGCACTCCGCTCACTTGGATTTTCCAATGCAGAAGTAGGTATTCTACTCGGTATTATTGAAGCAGCGGGCTTTACTATCCCGTTCCTGATTACGCCGGCATTGGATAAATCCGGTAAATACGGGATTATCATGCTGCTGCTCGGACTGGATATGGTACTGTTTTTATACCCGCTGCTGTGGATGCCGGTGATGATTGCTGCCGGAATTACACTAGCTGTCTTTGCAATCGGGCTGAAAGGGCTCGTGCCGATACTTGACGGGTTTACAGCAAAAGTATTGGGGCAAAATAATTCGGAATACGGCAAAATACGGGCAGCAGGTTCCATGGGATTTGTATGTACAAGCTTATTTTTACAGCTTACACCTTTTATTTCAAGTAAAGATAGTACCGCCGTTATTGTTGCAGTGAGTGTTATTGCAGGATTCTTTACCCTTTCGCTGCTTGCCATGCCGGATATTTTCAATATCCCGCTGCTGCGTATGCCCGATCGGAGTGATTCAGCGGATTCACATACAGCAGAAAGCTCTTTTCCGCGTGTCTTTTGGTTTGCACTGCTGCTTATGTTTCTTGCGTTTATGGGACTTGCTCCCTGCCAGCGTTTTTTTTCATTATATGTAGAAGAATACCTGCATATCAACGCAGCAGCAGCACTGTGGGCATTATCAGGCATTATGGAAATTCCGGTAATGATTTATTCCGGTAAACTGATAAAACGGTACGGAACCGGTACGCTTTTACTCATTTGTCTTTTGAGTATTACAGTACGCGATCTCAGCTATATTGTGTTCCCCGGTATTACCGGTGCAATTATCGGGCAACTCCTCCACGCGGTGAGCTTCGGGTTATTTCATCCTGTTTGTATTGTTATCTGTGCTTCGTACAGCATGGGAAAGACCGCCGCAGCAATGATGCTGTTTAATGCTGCAAACGGCATTGCCAATGTACTCGGCAGTGTTATAGGCGGCTACCTCATTGAATACTCAGGGTATCCGGCACTGTTTATATTTTTTGCAGCATTCCCGCTTGCAGGAATGTTTTTATATGCAGTAAAACGGCGTATCTAACTATCACATATAGATTTTAGAATCTTTCAAAGATTTCTTAAGCAGCTTAATAATATGCTTTTTTAATGCTTTTGACGGAATAGCCATCTGTATATGTGCAAGTTTTTTCTTATTCATCAATATTACCAATGGCGGTACAAAAAGCCCCCACGGCATACTCCAAAGTCCAAAGCAAAGCGATTCAGTATTTGCTTTTTTAACTGCTGCAGTTATACATTCTTCGCAGCCGATAACAACTTCGGTATATACTACCGGAGCAATAATTACCCCATATACAGTGCCGACTGCAAGACCATTTATTCCTTTGCGTTTATTACAAAGCGGACACGGGCATTTCAAGAACATTTCTGCATAACTATCTACCCATGCAGGCAGTGCCTTTTTATCAACTTTTTGAGCAATACACTGCTGTTTTAACTCCGCGATATGTTCATCAAATGAGAGCGTATGTATCGTATCTGTTGCATACTTTGTATACTGAGACCGTGCATTCTGTACTGCAATAAGAAAATCAGCTGCCTCCTGCGTGGGCAAAAATTCAAAAATTCCTATTTCTGAATCGATACAGATTCGTGTCTGCCGAGTTAGAAAGAAAAGGATTCCTGTTACTGCTGACGGAACAGCATAAAACAGTACATTGTCCCAACTATTTTGATGAAACAGCATATCCAGAAGTACAATAATAACACCAACCAGCATCACAACAGCAAAAATACCCAACCCTACATTTTTATACGAGTACTCATAAACGGTATCATCAAGATCATACAAAGGACATTCTTTTGATGTAGTTAGAAAAAAATACGTTTGTCTATGACAGAGTTTTTCATTTTTGATTGCGGCTTCTATCCGATAGAACAGACTTTTTTGGATTATTTTCATTGTTTCATCATATAAACTAATTATATACTTGTCAATTTTGGATTCAGCATTTTTTTGTTGACAACTCTTTTTTTTACGAATATAATTTACTCTATAAGATAATTTTTTAGGAGGCCTTAAATGGCAAAGGTCGAATTAAAAGGAATTGGTAAAATCTATGACGGCGGTGTCCGTGCTGTAGATAATGCCAATATTACTGCTGAAGATCAAGAATTTGTTGTTTTTGTAGGACCGTCAGGCTGCGGTAAATCTACAACACTCCGTATGGTTGCCGGATTGGAAGACATCAGCGAGGGTGATCTGTATATTGACGGCGAACGTATGAATGATGTTCCGCCTAAAGACCGCAATATCGCAATGGTTTTCCAGAACTATGCATTATATCCGCACATGAGCGTATATGATAACATGGCATTCGGATTAAAAATCCGCAAAGTAGATAAACAAGAGATTGACCGCCGTGTACAAGAAGCTGCACGCATTCTTGATATTGAAAAATTGCTTGACCGCAAGCCCAAAGCACTTTCAGGAGGTCAGCGGCAGCGTGTTGCTGTAGGCCGTGCTATTGTCCGCAATCCTAAAGTATTCTTGTTTGATGAACCCTTGTCAAACCTTGATGCAAAGCTCCGTGTACAAATGCGTGCAGAGATTTCCGATTTGCATAATCGTTTAAAGGCAACAATGATTTATGTTACCCACGATCAGGTTGAAGCTATGACAATGGGCGATAAAATCGTTGTTATGAAAGATGGAAAAGTACAGCAAATCGGTTCACCGCTCTATCTTTATAACCACCCGATTAACAAATTTGTTGCAGGTTTTATTGGTTCACCGCCCATGAACTTCCTCAGCACAAAAGTAATTGAAAAAGATGGTGCTATTCTTGTAGATGAAGGTTCTTTTGTCCTGCGTCCCACTGCCGAACAGCAAAAACATCTGAAAAAATATCTGGGAAAAAATGTTTTCTTCGGTATCCGTCCGGAAGATTTAACACTGGTACAAGAAAAAGATGCATCGGAAAATACAATGCGTTTAAAGATTACCGTAAAAGAGCCGCTTGGTGCAGAAACTCACCTTTATCTGTCATCAGGAACGCAACAGGTAATTGCACGTACTTTCACTGCTGTTGAATCTGTTATTGGAGATACCCTGACTTTTATTCCTAATATGGAAAAAGCACGGTTCTTTGACGGTGAAACAGAAGCAAATATTTGCGAAGATGTAAAAAAACAATAACATTTTTTACTCAACAAATGTGCTGCAAAAATACTTATGTATGGTATGCAGCACAGTAGACCTGTTCGATAACTCTTGTTGCCGAACAGGTCTGTTGTAGTGTTCAAAATTTTGGAATAATCAATCACCAGAGCAGCAACAAGCACAGCTCTTTCTAAATACTCCTAACAGCAAAAACTACTTGCGTTTTTTATATGCGGCAGCCCCTGCAGTGTGAACTTGTTTCTTTTTTGAATCTTTATCGCGGAAAAAAGACTCCCTACGGCTTTCTTCCCGTGCTTTGCGGGAAGCACTTTTTTTCGGCACACCGCCTGCAGCCCCTTTCGGTGCATAACCGTAAGATTTTGTATCAATATGAATATGCGGCATACCGCTGCCTTTCTGCTTTGAAAGCCGCAATGCCTCATGTGCCGCATCAGCCGGAAGATTCGCCAATGAAAACCGGTCAAGCAGTTCAATATTATCAACAGCGTGATCGGGAATACCGAGCCCGCTGCTTAGCATATCTGCAAGCCCTCTTTTGGTTATACCGTCTTTTCTACCGATGCCGATATACAATCTGATTGTGCCGGCGGCACCCGTATGAGAGCTTTTTTTGCTTTCGGGGCGGGGTACTTTGATATTGCGGTAGTGCGATGCAGACAGTGCTTTACCGTATTGCAGCTGCAAGAGAGCCGCGATAAGCTGTACTGATTCTGACACATTGTCTTGTGATGCAGCTCTTTCTGCCGGCGGCATTACAGAAATCTCTGCTGCTGCCGTTTCTGCAGCAGCAGAAATGAGTTTTTGCTGTACTGCCGATATAAGCTCGTATGCCGATTCGCTAAACAATGTATGTATACTATTTTCTTCCTGCAAGCGGACAATTTTTCCGATCAGTTCAGAAAAAATACGCTGCTTTTTCTGAGCAAGCACCGTTTCTATCGACGGAATTTTGCCTTCTTTCAGTTCTCCGCGAGCGTGCCGCCGAAGATAGTCAATACGCCGCCGCTCATTCGGACGGATAAAACTCACCGCGGTACCTTTTGCACCTGCCCGCCCAGTCCGCCCAATCCGGTGCGTGTAAGTTGGTCCATCATAGGGAATTGAATAATTAACAACGTGTGTAATACCTTCAATATCAATACCGCGGGCAGCTACATCGGTTGCAACCAATATTCGGGTTTTCCGGTTGCGGAAGCGTCCTAAAATTTTTTCCCGTTGGCTTTGGGGAATATCCCCATGCAAAGCGGCGGCTTCGTACCGGCGTTCATCAAGCTCTTTTGCTACTGCATCTGCATCAGCCTTTGTTTGACAAAATACCAAGCCATAAAAATCGTCAGCAGTATCAATCAAGCGGACAAGAGCCTCTGTTTTGTCCTCCTCCCGAACAATCCAGAAAAACTGCTCCGTAAGCGGCAAGGGCTCTTCAGCGTATTTTTCCTCAACAATTTCATACTCACCCATAAAATCAGCAGCAATTTTTAAAATCTGTTTAGGCATTGTTGCAGAAAACATCAACACACGTGAAGCGGGATTTGCTTTTTTGAAAATAGTTTCAATGTCTTCAATAAACCCCATATTGAGCATTTCATCTGCTTCATCTAAAATAAAATATTCAATTTTTTCCAGATTAAGAGAACCGCGTTCCAAGTGGTCAATCACCCGCCCGGGAGTACCTGCAACAATTTCACAGCCGCGTTTTAAATTTTTCAGCTGTTCAACAATAGATGCACCGCCGTACACAGTAGTAACCCGCGGATGTACGTTTTCTTTAAACGATTCAATTTCAACGGCAACTTGCAGTGCAAGTTCTCTTGTCGGCACAAGCACCAGTGCTCGGGGGAAACCAGTATCTTCCCGTAATTCCTGCACTAACGGCAGTCCATACGCGGCTGTCTTACCCGTTCCGGTACGTGCCTTTGCGATAACATTTGCTTCACCGGTTAACAGCCGGGGAATTGCTAATACTTGAATAGGGGTTGGTGTTTCAAATCCTTTTGCAGCAATTGCAGTTAAAACGGATTCTTCCAATCCTAAGTCTTCAAAAGATATATCCATAACTGATAATGAGTATATCAAATAGTCCAATAAGTTGATAGCAGATAGAGAGATTTTTCCTCAAGTTGTTCAGGATTTTTGATATGAATTTGAAAGATACGGTAAAATTCTACTCCATTCCATTTGCAATGCCTCAAAACTCCAGCGGGCATTCGCCGCACTTGTAGAGGGAAGCTGTATCACGGGTACTGCCAGCTGTTTTGTACACATTTGATACGCTTTTGCCCCGTTTGCAAACACCGCCTGTATATCCGCAGCAGTAAAAAGAGCACTTAACTCAGCAGGTACTGCATGTTTAATACTTGCATCATCTGATTTTGTAATACTGCATGAGCGGATAGCATCATACAGTGCAATCCTATATGACAATAAAAATGCTTTTTTTTCATCAATGCTTTTTGGTTCTGCACAACCGCATACAGCAGCAAGCAGCTTCCAAAAACGGTTGCGGGGATGCCCGTAATAAAACTGCTGCGTCCGCGATGTTTCCGACGGAAACGAACCCAGTATAAGAATACGCGAGCGGAAATCATACACCGGCTGGAAAGGATGCTCAATTATCGAAATACTATCATACATAGTTGTGGAATCTCCATGCAGAAATCAATATTCACTTCTTTTTTTGATAATAGCACATACGGAAGCTGCCGCAAAATGAAAATCCCAGCTTTGTATATACCCGTAGTGCGGCAGTATTATTTTTTTTTACAAAAAGTGCAATACCATGCCTTGCCGGTAGACATTTTTGAATGACTGCGGCAGTTAGAGCTGCAGCAATTCCTCTGTTCCGGTACTCCGGTGCAGTATATACCCCGCCGAGCTGCACCCAATTAAAGCCCTCTGCATTTAATCCCGCCTTTGCCACCAATACCGAATGAGCACTAACAGTATAGGTAAGATATTTTCTTAACCGCGCGCGTAATGCAAGGCGGCATACATCGGGGTTAATTTCCATACCGGCAAAGGAAACCTCTGCTTGTTCATAGGCAAGCTGTAATGGAAACAGAGCTTCGGTATCTTTTTCGCCTGCTTCTATCACGGTAAGAGCTGTATTACACCGGCGGGCAGCTTCCGGTAAAAACGAACAGGAACACTGCGTCATACACCGCATAAGATAGTAGTTTTTGACCGCAATTACAGGTAAACGCTGTGCTTTTTCAATAAAATGTTCCAGAAAAACGGTATACTGTTCCGAACCGGCAATCGCATAGATACGGCGATATAAGGCAGCATCGGAAAAGAAAAATGCGGTAAAAGCGGTAAGGACAGGTAAGGCAAGCATTTCATCAACACAATGAAATAAAATTCCGCTTTTATTCAGCAGCAGCACCCCGTTACATTCTCTTTTTTGCCCGCACCGGTACAGCACTGCCGCATGAACGATGCTGCCGGAGGTGCCATCGGTGCATGACTGCTGCCCTGCACGATTCCGAGCGGGCTGCATACCGCCACAACCGAATGTATGACATACATGCAGCCGTAATTGTTCTGCAAGATTAACACAACGGTATTCATGAGTTTTTACAAAGATAACCGCATCATCAAGCACCCTATTATTATCATTCAAAATTTCAAATACATAGTTCATAGCAGCGGTGTTCAAGAGGCTGATACCGCAGGGGCAGCGTGCATTCTGCTTTGCAGCCACTGAATAACATGCTCTGCCGTTGCTTTTTGATCTTGCAATGCCAAATCCCGCCCGCTGCCGAGCAGCAGTGCTGCAAGAATATCATCTGCCCGTAAGGAGCCGAAACCTGCTAAATCACGGTGCGGATGAATATAAAAGTAAAACGGCTGATAGGTATCTGCTTTGGGTGCTGGAGGCATTCCGCCCTCTTGCGAGTACGTGCATACTGCACGCGTATCGTTCATAAGCGGCAGCGGCTCTTCTTCCGATACATTAAAAAAAGCACCATTAAACACCCCCGGATTATTTATACAAAACTGCATAGCTAAATCGGAGAATATCCCTTCCGTGTAGAGAAATACCTGCTTATGCTGCCCGTACTGATCTACCGCTTTCAGCAAAAAATCATCAAAAAAAGCCGCAGTCTCCGTACCGGTTTCTTTAGGGATAACCCTGTGTCCCTGCTGCGGGGGCAGCATCAGCGGCACCACAGAACGATACACGTTAAACCGCGGCACTACCGGACTTTTATACAAGCGGGTAATTTCCAATACGCTATAACCTGCATCAGCAAAGATACGGGCAATGCTGCCGGCAGTGTGAGAGAATGGAAATGCTGCTGCAACGACAACGAGCGTTTTTGAAGCAGCGGCATTAGCCGGTATGAGCAAGCAGGCTTCTACCGGATTCCCGCTTTCTTGCGGAAGCCGGATTGCTTGTTCTACAATAGGTTTCTCCGGTATAAAAGGTGCTTCCGGTGAACAATACACAACCAGCCAGCCGGCGGCACAAAAAAGACACAGTAAAAAGCCCCGCAATACTGCTGCCGGTACTGCATAAAAATCATTGAATACTCCATGAAAAAATGCGGCAGCCCTCATTATTTCAGAACATGCAACTATCACAGCAAAGCAGCAGAGAACGCAAAAAGAAAGAATAATTCCTTGCCCAAATAGAATACATATACAGACAAAAATGCTGATAAAGGGTAATATAGGAAGTGCTTGACCTTTCTTTAAAGGTTTAACGAAAGGTCTTAGCAATACGGGGAGTAACAGTGATAGTACCAGTAATTCGCTTAACAAAAAATCAGACATGGTTCTCCTCAAAATAGCAGACAGCTGAACAATGCACAACATTGTTCAATATACTAATCTATAAAATACACCGTAAGGAAGAAAGGAGTTTTAGACTATTGAATACATCGTATACCCCCCAGCCGGTTTCCGGCACACAAGCTCCCGGCGGGAAGCACCTACAGCCGCAGCGTATTCCGCTTTCGGAAATAGCATTCACTATTCCCGTAGAAAAAATTGCAGAATTACAGCAAAAAGCACCCAAAACAACGATAGTAGGACAAGATCGGGCGGTTTCTGCAATAGAACTCGGTTTAGGGATTCACAGTAACGGCTACAATATTTTTATCATGGGAGCCCCGGGTACCGGAAGACGGACAGTGCTTTCTTCTCTACTAAAAGACTATAAACCAAATACGGCTGATCTGCAAGATATTGCATACGTGCATAATTACCACAATGCTTTTGAGCCATCTGCACTGTTTTTTCCGGCAGGTCAAGGACGTGCATTCAAAAAGCGTTTGAACCATGCAATGGACGTAATCTATGAACAAGCACAGCAAATAGAAAAATCAGAGCAGTTTGTATCAGTACAAAAAAAGCTAGTGTCCACAGTTGATAGCTCCGAAAACACCATGGTAGCTACGTTTGAAATAGAAATGCTGAATCAGGGGTTCAAAGTACAGCATATTAAAGATGATTCACAGCAATCTATTGATCTTATTCCGCTTATTGATGATGAAGAAGTCTCATTTGCAGAATTGCAGCTGCAAGTTGCAAGAAAACAATTTCCTGAACAGCGGCTCAATGCTTTGCGGGAGTCATATTACAATGCACTTGATACCTTAACCGATTTATTCGCACTGATGCGGAAAAATAGAAAAGAAACAGACGAAAAACTTTCCGCCCTCTCTGTAGAGCTGATGAAACCTATTATTACAGCGGAATTAGATGCAGTACGGACACTCATCGGCAGCTATCCGGCAGAAACACCGCTGGAGCAGGCACACCAACAAAAAATACAGCAGTTTTTAGAAAAAACGGAAGAAGATTTAATTAAAAAAATACCAGTTTATACACAGCCCTTTAAATCTCCCCGCCATAAGAAAAACTTTTTTGGACGGTATGCTGTCAATCTTATCCATGAGCATAGCGATGATACACCATACACTATTTTTGAGAATATACCGAGTTTTGCCAACCTGTTTGGAAGTGTAGAAATGCACGGTGATGAAGCAGCACCCCTTACCAATGGGCATTTACATATCCGCGGCGGTTCCGTACACCGTGCATTGGGCGGATTTCTGGTACTTCGCTTAAAAGATTTGCTGGAGGAAGAGGATTCGTGGATGTATCTTAAACGGGTACTGCAATCAGGTTCCATTGAAATACGCCCCTCACCGTCCGGCACGCATACCGCTTATTCATTTAAACCGGAACCTATTCCTGCACGTTTCAAAGTAATTATTATCGGCGGTGAATACACATACGAAATTCTTTATCAAGAAGACCCTGATTTTTATAAACTTTTTAAAGTGTGTGCCGAATTTGATTCAGTGATGCCGCTCACTGATGAAAACAGTGCCGCTGTACTTGCCTTGATTGAAAGTTTTGTAAAAGACCAAAAATCGCTGCCGTTCAGTAATTGCGGATATGCAAAACTGCTGGAGTATGCGGTAGAACTTTCCGGCAGCAGACATCTTATTTCTGCACAGTTTACTAAAATTGCAGATTTTGTTTCGGAAGCAAACTATACAGCACGCAAGCACGGCAGCGAAACCATTAATGCAGAGATTATCGAAAAAACAATTGAGCAGCGGCACTATCTTTCTGCCCTGCCGCAAGAAAAGTTTGGAGAGCTTATTCAGCTCAAAGAGCTGCTGATTGACACAAGAGGAACCGCAATAGGCAAGGTGAATGGACTTGCAGTTGAGGAGCGGGGCTTCCATACATTCGGTATTCCAGTTAGCATTACTGCACAAGCCTCCCCCGGTAAAGGCAGTATTATTAACATAGAGCGGGAAGCAGGACTTTCCGGAGAGGTGTACGATAAGGCACATCTTATCATCACATCGCTGCTGCGGGAGAAATATGCTCGGGATTTTCCGCTTGCACTTTCCGCAGCGGTATGTTTTGAACAATCATACAGCATGGTAGACGGCGATTCAGCTTCGTGTGCCGAGTTCTTTGCATTAATTTCCGCTATTGGAGACATTCCGCTGCGGCAGGATATTGCAGTTACCGGCAGCCTCAACCAGCACGGAAAGGTACAGCCGGTAGGCGGTATTTCAGAAAAAATAACCGGCTTTTTCGATACCTGCGTTCAGCAGGGGCTTACCGGTACACAAGGTGTTATTATCCCGGAAAGCAATAAACACAACCTTTTTTTACCGGCACGGGTACGCACCGCCATTGCCGAAAGACAGTTCACAATCTGGACAATCACCGATGTAGATCAAGGCTTGCTGCTGCTGGCATATCACGAAGGCTACGCGCCATTCGACTATCTTGTTTATGACAAGGCTACCGGCAAATTAGCAGTACGCAATCCGAGATACCCCCTCGATAGTTCTGTAGAATATGCCCTTAGTGCACTGGCACATGAAATTGAGAGTAACTTAAAGCACTATGCCGATACAATGAAGCGTTACAATGGATCGGGGTATTACGGATAAAAGGGAGCAGAACAATGATCGGATATTTATCGGTACAGGCATTTATACTCAGTCTCATTATTCTTTTTTTGCAGCAGTGGTATCATTTCCCGCTTGTATCATTTTTAATTCAAGCAATGGATATTGCAATACTGCTGCTTGTAGTGATTGAAACGCTCCGCCCGCTCCGGCAGGAACGGTACATAAAAAAATATCTGCAAAATAATGCACCGCACTGCATCAGCACAGTCCTTTTTTGTATTGTTTTTTTTATTTTAAAAACAAAAATACGGACAGCGGCAGACCCGCAAGAGCTGACGCTCATTTTTGCAGTTTTTAAAAGTATTTTTTTACTCGGTAAGATTGTAAAGCAGGTCAGTACCAGCGAGAGCGGCAGACAGAAAATTATGCTCAACCCTGCCGGTACCTTGTTATTTTCTTTCCTTGTTATGATTATTACCGGCAGCTTTTTACTGATGCTGCCTGCCGCTTCTACCGGAAAATACCCGCTTGATTTTCTGACAGCATTGTTTACCGCCGCTTCCGCCGTGTGTGTAACAGGGTTAAGCGTTATTGATGTATCAGTTGCACTGACACCGGTAGGAAAAACAATCCTGATTTTGCTTATTCAAATCGGCGGCTTGGGGATTATGGTTTTTTCGTTTTTCGGTATGCTGGCATTCCGCCGGAAGCTGTCCGTAGCGGATAAAATTACTGTGTCATACATGGTAAGCGAAGATGATATGTCAGCATTGTTTAAGTCATTGCGGGTAATCGTTTTTTCTACTTTTTTTATTGAAGCGGTAAGTGCAGCGTTCTTATATGTAGGGTTTGCACAAATAATGGGACAGGGGCAGATAACGGTATATTATGCACTATTCCATGCTATTTCTGCCTTTTGTAATGCAGGGTTTGCCCTCTTTTCAAACAACCTTGAATCCTTTACTGCAAACCCCATTATCAGCTTAACCATAGCGGGAACTATTATTCTCGGCGGCATTAGTTTTGCTGTTATCAATGAGGTAACAAAAAAATTAAGTAGGCAGATACAAAAAACAGTGTTCAAAAAGAAAGTACCGCCGTTTTTTTTCAGTTTGAACACATACATTGTCCTTACCATGACCGGTACAGTTTTGCTCATTTCATTTATTTGTTTTTATCTCTTGGAACACGCTCACACCATGAAAGATTTTCCGCTCGGTACACAATACCTTGCGGCATTTTTTCAGGCGGTAACACTCCGCACTGCCGGATTTTCCACCGTATCATTTGCATCATTAACAAATACCACCCTGCTTTTTATGATTTTTATCATGTTTTTAGGAGGAGCGTCCGGCAGTACCGCAGGCGGTATTAAATTGAACACTGTTGCCGTGGTTTTTGCATTTTTTAAATCATTTTTGAAAAACCGTAATGCTGTTACCATCAAAAAAAATGCCATACCCGACGAACAGGTAAAAAAAGCCTTTTTAATTTTCGGCTTCGGCTTTTCAGTTATCTGCATGAGTATTTTTATACTCACCATGACAGAAACTATAGCATTTCTTCCGCTTTTTTTTGAAACAGTATCAGCATTTGCAACCGTAGGACTTTCAACCGGAATAACTGCCGCATTAAGTGTTTCCGGTAAGTTGGTGATTATTTTCCTCATGTTTATCGGGAGGGTTGGACCGCTTACCATTCTTACCGCTGCCGGAAAAAAACGGAAAGAAGATACCTTTGAATATCCTTACGGAACGATAACTATCGGATAAAGGAGTACATAATGAATGCACAGCAAAATTTTGCCGTTATAGGCTTAGGAGAGTTCGGTTCGCGTATTTGCGAAGTATTAGTTGAAGGAGGAGCCTCCGTCATTGCATTTGATCAAGACCCTCAAGCAGTAGAACGGATTAAAGGCATTGTACCGGCAGCGATGCTGGTTGATACCACTGACGAAGATGCACTGCTGAAAGCTCCGCTCGATGATGTAAGTATTGCGATTGTGGCAATTGGAAACAGTATTGAAGCAAGCATTTTAACAACTACACTCTTAAAACAACGCAATATTTCATATATCGTAGCACGTGCAGTATCTTCACTGCACGAAACAGTCCTCAAACGGATAGGAGCGAATGAAGTTCTCAATATCGAAGTAGATTCTGCAACAAACATTGCAAAACGGCTGATTTCTCCTGACTTATATACTACAATGGAAGTAACGGAAGATGCCTCTATCTCAAAAATAAGCGTTCCAAAATTATTTGCCGGAAAAAAGATTGCCGATGTTGCGTTAAAAGAAAATTTCAATTTGAAATTGATAGCCATTGTCCGCATTGAGCTTGATATTGACCGCGAGGGAAATCCGCTCAAGCATGTAATGATGTACTATCCTGATGATGCCTTTACCCTGCAATCAGGAGATTCTCTATTTTTAATCGGCAACAATGAACAGCTCGAAAAATTTAGCGAGGTATAGGGGACTCAGATGATTATTATTGAAAAACGGAAATTGACGCGGATTTTGTTTCTTTCTTTTCTGACAATACTCGCAACAGCAATATGGGCATATCAGCTTGGTATGCACTTTCAACTCAAAGCAAGTTCTGAACGGGTACTGTTTTTCGGTTTTATTGCAGCCGGAGTACAGCTTGCACTGACATACGCATTATTACACAGCAGCAACAGAACAGCAAAGGATTTTTCCATGCTGATGGATTCAATACGCCGTACCGGAGTTATCTCTGAAAACAGAGCAAAACAGTTGCATAATCTTGGCTTTGAACTGCAAGCCGCACTTGAATCTGCTCATAAAATCAGTGAACAAAAGACAAAAAAAATAGCGAGCCTCAATAGCCTGTTGTCTGTTATTACTGCTATGATTGATCACCCGCTGATTATTGCTGCATTGAATGGCGAAATTCTTGAAGCAAGCCCCAAAGCACAAGCAGAGTTTGAGTGTAAAAAAGGTATGATGCTGTCGTATGTGTTTCCGCATACAGACATACGGGAGGCTTTTAAAGAAGCTACAGCAACACATTTACCAGTACAGCAGGAAAATAATACCGTCCTTATTCCGGTTTTTTCAACGGCAAATGAAATTTCCTATTTTTTAGTTGATGTTTCAAGCCAAGACTTGTTGAGTAAATTTACTGCTACAATGAAAAGCATCATACAAGACGATACCGCCGCACGGGGCGTGCATGCAGCACGGGGTGTGCATACAAAACGGAAGCCGTTTGCTGCTTTTGACAAACTAAAGCAGCACATTTTTAAACCATTACAGAAGCTTCCGCGGCGGTAAGCACTGCACAACACAAAAACAGCCGACGGTTGTAGGGTACTCAAAAAGCTAACTGAGTTTTTTGAGTACCCTACTCTATATGAATAACCGTATCGGCAACCGTGCGGGCAAAGCCGGCATCATGGGTAACACAAACGGCTGTCCGTTTTTGGCGGCGGGTTATGTCAAAAAAAAGAGAGGATACGCTTTCTTTTGTTTGGGCATCAAGTGAGTCAAATGCCTCATCTAAGAGGATAATACCCGACGGATAGGCTAATGCACGGGCAAGACTAACCCGCCGTTGCATTCCGCCTGAAAGCTGGTGCGGCAAAAAATGTTCAAATCCTGCAAGTCCAAAGGCAGCAAGATAGCGGAATGCAAGACGGACAGCCTTAGGGCTATGAAACGGCAGCGGCAGTACATAGCGGATATTTTCTTCAGCCGTAAGGTGGGGAATAAGCCGTAAATCCTGATATGCAAATGACTTTCCTGCATAGTGCTGTGCTATTTTAACTGTTCCCTTTTGAGGAACAAGCAGCCCTGCGATTAAAAAAAGGAGCGTTGTTTTCCCTCTCCCCGATTTTCCCAGTATGCACGTAACCTCACCGCCTGCTATGCAGTGAGAAAAGTCTGTAAATACCGGCATATTTCCAAAACTGAATGAAAGATTTTCAATGCTTACAGCAGAACCCTGACTAAACTCCGGCGGAAAGAGGCTGCAACCGCTATCAACGCTGCCGCACATATCAGGGATGCAAGAGCAGTCCTTTTCTGCTTCACTGCCGGCGGCTGCAGGCGGTACGGTTTTTACAGCGGTATTGTTTTGTACCGGCAACACTGCCGCATCTTTTTTGCAGCATACTGTATGCAGCAGCGTGTTAAGATATTCAATACCGGCAGCAAGCCCAATCACAATACACGACCACGCAAAAATAGCCGCTGTATCAAGCTGAGCACGTGCAATCTGAAATTCAGTTCCAATACCGAAACGCGGCTGGCTTAACACCTCCGCAGTAACCATTACTTTAACTAACAGCCCTAATGCGGTTGAGTATGCCGTTACCACCGATGGACGGATAGCAGGCAGATATAACAAAAATAATGCACGGAAAAAAGGAACACAAAAACTATCAGACATGATTTTTAAGCGGCTATCAATATTTTTTACTCCATTAACAACTCCGCGGTACAAAATAGGTAATGCAATAAGTGTTGAAACAAAAATAGGAGTTACTTCAGAGCGGAACCAGATAAGCGAAATAAGGAGTACACCCATTGTGGGAACTGCCCGTACAGCTGTTTCAAATGGAGTAAAAAATGCTTCGCACCGTTCCGAAATACCGGCAACGATACCAAAAATAAACGCAAAAATTGTATCAAAGACAATAGTAACAGCAATGCGGGCGATGGTACTGCCGGTTGTTTGAAAAAAATGAACCTCGGAAATAATACTGTATATACTTGCACCAATTACCTCAATACGGGGAAGAATAATCGGTTGATTAATAATCAGTGCAAGTATTTGCCACAGCCCTACAGCAGCAGTACAGCCGAAGAGCGTATACCGGTTTTTACTGTGCCGGAGTGTAGTAGAAAGCATCATTCGGCAAAGAGCCGCCGCTAAATTTTTGATTTGCCTGCAGCAGCACAGAATAATACTGCTCTAATGCAGAACGGGACTGTACTGCATCAACAAACTGCACATTCATGCGGGCTATGCCTTTTGCTAACACCGGTGCAGGCACCCCTTCCTGTAAAGAAGCGGCGGCTTTCGCTGCTTCCTCAGGATTATTTTTTGCCCATGTGATGGAATCTGCTAATGACTGCAAAAATGTCCGCACATAGTGCGGATATTCTTTTGCGAATGCCCCTTTTACAATAACAGCTGCTTGAGGATAGCCGGACTCACCGCCGAACTTTTCTTTCCATGCCTGCTGAATATCTAAAAACACCGCTGCTTCGGGCTTTTTAGTTAGCACAACACTCACTAAAGGTTCCGGTAAAACAGCAATAGTTTCTTTACCGCTCATAAATACCCCTGCTGCTTCCTGTGCTGACTGTACATAGGTAAAGGTAACATCAGTATCAGGATTAATCCCCGAAGCAGAGAGCAAATGACGTACTGTTATATCCGGAGTAAGTCCGCGTCCAAAGGTTAAAATTGTTTTTCCTTTCAAATCCGCTATGTCCTTTACCGGCTCGGTACTAACACCGTAGAGAATCCCCCAGACAACAGTACCTGCATACTGAACATCAGCACCTTTTGCGTATAAATTTGCTGCAAGATTAGACGGTACAATAGCAATGTCAGCTTCTCCTGCAATTACACGGGCTTGTAAAGTATCCGGTGCAACAATCTCATAATCAGTCTGGATAGTTTTAAGTGCCGGCAACTTTTCTGTTATCATTTTTGCCGTACACACAAGCGGTGCCCCGCCCGGAAGAACAACCTTTGCAGTAGCATCTACCAACTTTTCAGAAGCATGCGTTTCAACATCTGCGGCATTCTCTTTTTTTCCGCCTGCAAACACTGCTGTAGTACAAAATACCGCAACAAATAACACAAACCATGTTTTCTTCATAAATATACTCCTTAAAATGCGATGGCATGGTCTATTCAGAAACAAAGTTATCGAATAGATATATTATACAAGATTAACGGGTACAGTATAGCTGGTTTTTCTGCTTTTGTAAACTTACGGCTACTTATTCAGTACATACCATAAAGAAGTTTCAAAATAGATGGTACATCACAAAATGAACAAATCATACACGATTTTAAAATAAAAAAAGACGGCTTAATTCAACAGCATTAAACCGTCTTTTTACTTCCGGTATCTTTGACGAAAACGGCGGCTGGATGTTTATTCCGCCGTTTATATCCGGCACTAATTAATATATCGGTTATATTCATAAATCCTTAAGGGAAATAGTTGCATAAACCTGTTTAGAAACTTCCGTTTCTAAACAAGTTACCTTAACATGCGATGTAGACCTATTTGATAACGAAGTTATTGCATAGGTCTTATTATCTGCACACAGGCAGAATTCCCAGTATCGATGCCGCGGAACATTGACGGTACGTGCTGCTTGTGTTATGCTATACCTAACAAACTTGTTCTAAAGCGAAGTTATCGAACAGGTCTAGTATAATTAATAAAAATGGAGTTTCCATGCAGATTTTTGATACTCATGCTCATATCGGTTTGATTTATGATGATCCAATTGAGCAGTTACGTGTTATTCAAGAAGCAAAAAGAGCTTCCGTAACAAGAATTCTAAGCATTTGCAATAGTTTGCATGATTTTCATACTGTGTACGAAACCCTCAAAACCTCCCGTTCTGTGTATTATGCAATTGGGGTTTCTCCTTCCGAGGTAGTTTCTCCGGGTAAAAATTGGGTAGAGCAGATTGAACAGGGACTCGAATTACCGGGGGTAATTGCTGTCGGCGAAACAGGGTTAGATTATTATAAGAAATATGGCGATAAACGGTCGCAAATTGAGTTATTTATTACACAGCTGGATATTGCAGCAAAAGCGGGTAAGCCGGTCATTATTCACAACCGCGAAGCAGGCAGCGATATTTTAGATATTCTTTCAGAACGGCTTTCCGATGCCGGCGGTATTTTACACTGCTATTCTGAAGATGCAGGCTTTGCCCGGGAAGCATTAAAACTTCCGCTTTATTTTTCTTTTGCAGGGAATGTAACCTATAAAAATGCACGGAATTTGCATACAACCTTACAGGTACTCCCGCTTGACCGGATACTTGTAGAATCGGAAAGTCCTTTTATGCCGCCGGCACGCTACCGGAAAGCACGAAATATGCCGGCAAATACTGTTGCAACAGTAGAATTTATGGCTCATTTTCTTAAAATGGACGCAGAAGAGTTGGCTGCACAACTATGGATAAATAGCTGCAAGGCATTACAGCTGCCGCAATAAGGATTAGCAAGAGAGAAGCATGGCTGCCGATAGTCTGTATAAGCCTGTAACAATAAAAAAACTGCAACTGCCGGGAAATATATTTTTTGCACCGGTTGCCGGTTATTCCGATAAAGCATACCGCAGTATTTGCATTGATTGGGGTGCTGATTTTACGTACACTGAAATGGTTTCCTCAGAAGCGTTTGTACGTACATCGTCTAAAACGGAAAAGCTGATTGAACGTGCTGAAAACGAGGCTGTCTATGCAGTACAAATTTTTGGATCGCAGCCGCGGTTTATGGCTGAAACAGCACAACAAATCATTGAGCGGTATAGACCTTCGTGTATTGATATTAATGCAGGCTGCCCTATGCCGAAAATCACGAAAACCGGTGCAGGTTCTGCACTCATGCGTAATCCTTCGCTGTTGTATGAAGTTGTCAAAGCAGTTACTGATGCCGTAAATCAACAAGACTCCCGCATACCTGTTACCGTAAAGATACGGTCAGGATGGTCGCAGGAACAGCTTACATGGAAGTCTTGTGCAATCGCTGCAATTGATGCAGGAGCCGCTGCACTGACTTTGCACCCGCGGACTGCTGCACAATGCTATAGCGGATATGCTGACTGGGAGATACTTACAGAGCTTGTATCATTTGTTTCACATTATGCTATTCCGGTTTTTGGCTCAGGCGATTTATTTAGCCCTGAAGATGCGGAAAAAATGTTGCATAATACGCAATGTACCGGTATTATGTTTGCACGCGGTGCAATGGGTAATCCATTTATTTTTAACCAAACAAAACACTTTTTACAAAATGGATATTACGGTGATATTCCGATCAGCGAAAAAATTGCAACCGCTTACAGGGAACTGACGCTGCTTTGCCGTGAGAAAAATGAGCAAACGGCATGCAAAGAAATGCGGAAGCGGTTTGCAGCGTATACGAAAGGTATTGCGGGCGGCAGTAAAATCAGAGAACAAATTGTACAAGCAGCTTCTATTGCCGAATATCAACGCATTACCGCAATGCTGCAACAGTAATACTTAAACATTAGCAGGACAGGAGAAATATATTTATGTTTGAATTATTAAATTCACTACTTGATGCAGTACAGGATATAGTCGGAGCACTTTTTTTTTCATCATCACCTGACTATAAAAAGAAAAAAGAATTACGCCGGATTAGTGCTGAGTTACGCAAATTAACTCCGCCTTTATACCGATCGGATAAAACACTGCTGCCTGCATTTGCCACATTACTGTATCAGCTGTACTATTATCTACAGCCTATTAAATCTGTTTTAGAAAAAACAATAGCCGCATCCGATCTCCGTGCATCTGAAAAATATCAAGATATGTTTTTTGAAGCTTCTTTTACCGATGAACAAAAAACTATCCGCCAAAGCTTTGTATTTGCACAGCGTAATAATACAATGACATCATGTAAAAATTATGAAGAAGCTGAACATATCGTAAACGGGCATATACAAACATTCAAAAATTTTCTGAAAATTTTTGAAGATCAGTCTTTTAAAATCAGAGAAAAAAATTATAGAAACCTGTTTTTTCTTATGGATTTATGTAATTTTGATTATGCATCGCTGTTGTCATATTTTAATAAAAATATTTCACTGGGCGGAGAACCGGAAAGTTCTGTTCCATTAAAGTTTCAAGAAGTATTTGCAGCAGAAGTATTACAAAATATGCTCGACTTCCAATTTATTATAAAACATGTAGTCATTAATGCTGATACTATTAAGGATGTTATCTTTCTTGCAAAAAACATACCGGATTTTCAAGAATCTGAAATACAAAATATTGATAAAACACTCAATATTATTGAAACAATTTTAGCAGTTCATTTAAAACGGACTACTATTCCGCTCATTTTAAAACTCGTAAAAGAAGATCCTCAGTTTGAAGAACACGCTGTTCTTTCTGAAACAAAACCGCTGCAGGACTATTTACAGCGTTTAACAGAAACATTCCAAGCAGATTCAAAGCGGCTGCTTAAAATCCAAAAAGAACAAACAATTACTGCTTTAATAGAAAAATGTTTCGGCAGATATGGAGTAAAACAATTAGAGGGCTATAATGATACTATTAATGAGGGTATTCAAAATTTTTCAGCCGATGCCTTTGATTGGATAAAGCCGATGCAGCTTTTAAAATCTTTTACAGAAATGTATTTTGAACTGCGGTATAAAGCCTTTTTGCAAGCAGTATTAGTGGAAGGCTTTTTTACTAATAAGCAGGCTGAATTTAAATATTCCTCCATGCTGCGGGCGTGTGAAGTAATGCGTTCAAAAATACAGGCGTTTGAAGATATTTTTAAGCCGGACGCACAATGCAGTGTGCAGCAAATTAAGCAATACATTACCGAGTTAGAACAAGGTAAAGATTTAAAAAAGCAATTACATAAAATTGTACATATTGCAAATATGCAAGCAAAAGCATTAGTTCAAACGGGAAGTAAAGCCTATATGGATTTATACCTATACATCAATAATATGCTCGAAGATTCCAAAAAAACAACAGTACCTGAATTGATAACAAATCTTAAATCCATAGCATCTACCGCTAAAAACAGAGAAGCATTTGCATATTTAGAGCAGGATCACCATATATTTGCATTATTTTTAGAAATTATGAAAAACTATGCAGTCATCGGAACAATAGATACACCGGCACAGCAGCCGCAGACAGCTGCTGAAATACATGAAACAAAAAAATAGCAGCATGTACGAAAAATTTACAGAACACCGGCAAACGTGTGTCAAAAAATTAAACCTATTCGGAAACAACGTTACTGAATAGACCGATTGACAATAAAGCCTTTTTTCTGCTGCTCAAGGCGGTACTGCATACGATTTACAATCGTACCCCAGACAGCATATACAACTGCACCTGCTATACAGCCGAGTATAGGAGCCTCTATCCAGCCGGCTTCTATATACCGCATTAACAGAATATGCGTAAATAAACCGGTACACATTGCGGCAATACACGTTTTTGCAGTTCCCTTTATCCATATTTCGACAATTACCGGTCCTGCAAACATAGCAATTAAACCGCCTGTACCGATATAGGCAATTTGATTGATCATTCCTTGCGGAGCGGCAAAGGTCAGCCATAAAGAAACACCGGCAATAATCAACACCCCGAACCGGTTTATCAAATCGTGAACAAATGAGTTGCGGTTATCAAAAATATGCATATCATGGGTTAGTGCGGCTGCCTGCGTTTGCAGCACTGAACTGACTGTAGAAAGCATCGCAAAAAGAATAAAGAGGGTAATAATCCCGCCGGTTTTGGGAGAAATATACGTATTCAGAAAAACCGGCATGGCTGTATCAGGATTTTCCAAAGCAGGGTGAATATACCGCATAAAAAGCCCTACAAAGGGGATAAAGCTTAATATCAAGCCCATGGGTGCCATAAAGAGTGCCATGGTATGGATTTTTACATCTTCTTCCAATGATAAAAACCGTATTGACATATAGGGTACTGTAATAGTGAATAATAAGGCATAAATAAATACAAGAAATACGTGGTAGGGACTTTTCCCATAAGGGATAGCATCTGTAGGATTAATAATTTCAGGATCAATAGTACCGAGATTGGTTAAAAGTTGGGGAATAGAAATATACCGGCTCATAACAATGCAGATAAACAGTGCGGAAATAATCATTCCAACACACATTATAGCATTATTGATTGCAACAGCTAGCAGACCGCCCTGCATAGTAAAAATAACAACCACAGCAAGTAACAAAATTGAAGCAGACAGGTGAGAAATATTAAGCCATTCAGAAGCAACCAACCCGATTGCCCTAATTTGGCTCACAATATACACTGTTAAAAATACTACAGTTGCAAACCCGCCCAAAAACTGAATAAGCCGTTGTTCTGTTTTGGTTCCCCGATGTATTTGTGCTAAATACTCAGGAACAGTAAGAATAGTTTTTGAACGGGCATTTTTCTGCATATACTGTGCAAACCACAGTGTACCCAATGTCATAGCCAGTGCAAAGAAAAAATTTGCCAATATTTCAATTGTTCCATGCAAATAAGCAGTACCGGCAGAGCCGATAACGCCCCAGCCGCTATAGCCTGTTGCTATCAGTGTTCCTGCACCGATAAAAGGTCCAATATGCTTTGCTCCAAGTAAAAATCCTTTATTTTTATTAGGATCATTTTTAATTATTCTGCCGGAGAAAATTCCTACACCGATAAGAATGCATGATGCAGCACTAAAAATTATCCAATTAAGCATGTTCTATCCTTTACGGCGTTCACGTACAACAAAAACAATCAACGGGTATAGAATTAAGACAACTGCACCGATGATAAATACATCCATCGTCCAAGACCCTGTCATTTTCCCTCCTGTATGCGGATGCTACGCTGTTTTACTAATAGCATGCTACACTGTTTTATTAATAGCATGCTACACTGTTTTACTAATAGCATACAGTGCTTTAACTGCGGTATCAATTTCTTCTTTAGTATTGAATGAAGAAAAACTAAAGCGGACAATTCCTTGCTCTTCAGTACCTAATGTTGTGTGAACCAACGGTGCACAATGAGCACCCGGACGGGTTGCAATAGTATATTTTTCATCAAGATACTGACTGACAACACCGGAAGGAATATCAGCAATATTCAAGCCTACAACCGGACCTGCATGCTGTATATCCGGTGCATACAGGGTTATGTGCGGAATATCAGACACCGCTTCTACAAAATACTGCCGCAGTTCGCTAAGGTACTCGTAGATAGTTTCTATTCTTTTTTCTTTCAGATACAGGCAGCCCGCAGTCAACCCTGAAAATGACGGAACATTCATCGTACCGGCTTCGAAGACATCGGGCATTGCAGACGGATGCTCTTTTTCAAAGGAGCGGATGCCGCTCCCCCCTGAAAACACAGGCTTAAACGGAAATGTTCCATTTACTGCAATGCCGCCGGTACCTTGCGGTCCATACAGCCCCTTGTGTCCGGTAAAGCAGATGATAGTGTTACTATAGCGTGAAAGATCAATAGGAATAGTGCCTGCACTTTGGGCGGCATCAAGAATAAGAGCCAACCGATATTTTTTGCAAAGTGCATGCACACGATCTATATCCGGAACAGCCCCAATAACATTAGAACACGTACTAAGGATAATAGCCTTTGTAGTATCACCTATACTGTGTTCCATTGCAGCATAATCAAGTGTACCGCTGTGTGTATCAAAACCAATAATGGAAAGCTGTGCCCCTGCCTGTTCAAGCTGATACAATGGACGCAGTACAGAATTGTGTTCTAATGCTGTAGTTATAAGATGATCGGCGGGACCAAACAGTGATTTAATAACAAGATTAAGTGCTGCTGTTGCATTTTGACACAAGGCAATTTGCAGCGGATCTTCAATATTGAAAATTGCAGTAAGTGCAATTCTTGTTTTATATAACTCTGTCAATGCATGATGAGCCGCTGCGTGTGCTGCCCGGCCGGGGTTCCCAAAACCCTTTGATGAAAGAATATGATACACTGCTTGAAAAACTTCATCAGGTTTTTGCAGTGTGGTTGCACTATTATCGAAGTAGATCATACTAATTTCCTTATATCCCGCTTTGAATCGTGAATAGATAGTTCATAGATGTGCTGATATGCCGCGTTACTTGTTTTAAGTAATGTTTCTGCTGCATCTTTATCATCAAATTTAATCCGTAAAGCAAGTCCGCAGCCCTTGGAAATTTCAGGCGGAAGCGGGATAAGCCGTGCGTCTTGTAAGCCGGTAACAGCCATTTCTGCAGCAATTGCCTGATGAGAAGTTTCAAATGAAACAACACAAAAAAGTTCGTCTTCTATCATGGCTGCACCGTTTTGTGTGTACGCATAATTTCAACAATTCTGTACATATTAGTTATAGCCCCTACTTGCAGTTTTTCTTTTAAACCATAAAAGTCAAGACACAAGCCGCATGCCAGTATTTCACAGCCTTTTTCTTGCAGCTTCTTTAAATCGGCGATAGTTTTTTCATTTTCTGATGCAAGACGCACCCCACCATTGTACAGTACAATTCTTTCAGGAATAACATCTTGTTCTGTTAATGCATATACAAAATTTTCAAGCAGTTTTTTTCCAAAAGATTCATCGCCCTGCCCCATTGTTTGCGAACTGATTACTACCGTGTACGCTCCTGTTTCTTCCGGTACAAGAGCATGATTATCAATAAGGGTACAGGCTTCGCAGTTTTCAAACTCGTATAACACGGTATATTCAGCAGCACTCATTTTCTGCACTGAACATTTAATTTTCATCTGAGCTGCCATCTTTGCTAGATTCTGTGTTGCAACCTCATTATCAACCTTGATTACTATTGAATCGCCGGAAACATTTTCCCGGATTGCTTTCTTCGTCATAATCACCGGAATAGGGCATACTTTCCCCATTGCATCTACTTCTATCATATATAACTCCTGTATTTATTCTTGAACAATAATAGAATACCCTTGGTATTCGGTAATGCAGCCAATTTCAAAAAGCTGAATACTACTTCCGGCAGATTGTGCAGCACGGAATGCCGCCCGTATGCTTTCAGCATCTTCCAGCGAAACAGCAAACAGCAGACCTCCGGATGTTTGAGGATCAAAAATGATTTCTTCTAATGCAAAGTCTTCGGCAGTAAAGTGAATTTTATCTGCTGCAAAGTTTCTATTCCGCTGCCCGCCGGCAGTTACCAAAAATTCCGCTGCAGCCGAATATGCTGCTTGAATAAAGGGAATGGCTGATGCTTGAAGCAGTGCGGTGCAGGTTCCGTTAGTCATTTCCAAAAGATGCCCGCTCAGTCCGAATCCGGTAACATCAGTACAGGCATGAATTTTTCTACCCGTACTACCAGTAAAATTACGGAGAATATCCGCAGCGTATTTGTTGAGTTGTGTCATCGAGGCAGCGGCTTCATTAAAAGCTTCCTGCGGTAGCTCTCCTGCACTATAGGCAGTAGTAACAATCCCCACTCCAAGTTTTTTTGTTAAAAAAAGAACATCGCCGATGCGGGGGGTATTATTACGCCATATTTTATGAGGATGTACTGTCCCCATAACAGAAAGTCCGTATTTTATTTTTGGATCATGGATTGAATGTCCGCCTACTAACGCTGCTCCTGCCTCTTGTACTTTTTCCGTACCGCCGGTTAATATATCTTTCAGCACAGAATATGCCGAATCGTCATGTTGCGGTTCTTCGGGATAACATACAATGTTGAGTGCACAAACCGGCTCTCCTCCCATTGCATATATATCGCTTAATGCATTGGCAGCGGCAATGGTGCCGAACAAGTGAGGATCAGTAACCATCGGCGGAAAAAAATCCAGCGTCTGAATAACAGCACAATCATCTGTTAACTGAATAACTGCGGCATCATCAGCCCCGTCAAACCCTACCAAAAGCCCTTTACAGTGAGTTTTTGGTAATTGCGGTAGTATGGAGCTTAAAACTCCCGCACCGATTTTTGCATTACAGCCGCCGCATACAAATAAACTGCCGGCAGTGTGTAGTTCGGCTGCGGATTTATTGCTTTTTTGCATACATCTATTATAATCGGTAAATCAGCTTCTTACAAGCAAAATATCTATTTTCTATGGACAAAGAAGAGAGATGGTATCCCCCTTGCCTAAACGAAACCGGTTAGGCAAA
>JBQMYW010000021.1:0-31914 GCA_052173295.1 Treponema sp. | reverse complement strand
ATCGCATTTCAAGGTAACCTGTTCAGAAACGGAAGTTTCCGAACAGGTTTATTTATTTCATTCTTTTCGCTATCCCATTCAAATTGACCACGAACAACTGTCATTAAAAAGAACCTCTTTGCATACCTGAATTGTATTTCTTTGCCGTATGTTTGTCAATTCTCACTCTTTCAGACACGAATAAAATGGCGTACTGATAGATATACTGAAAGTAGAAAAAATAGTAACCAAGTCAGAAAAGTCAGTTTTCGAACAGGTTCATCATAAATAGGTGATACTGTAGAATTCTTAAAACGTGCAATGCGGTTAATTGACATAAAAGAAAAGGACGTATACACTCTCGATAAAACACAGAACATCTCTAAACAACTGAGGTTTTTAGAGGTTCTCTACAAGAGGATGCAAATGAGCAGCAAGGAACAGAGCCAAAAAAAATTAGTCCATTGGGCGGATCAAACCGCAGAAAAAATTATCCGCGAACGCGGAGACCTCAGCTCCTATACCTGTGCTTCGGGTATTACCCCCTCAGGAACTGTGCATATCGGCAACTTTCGGGAAATTATCTCTGTCGATTTAGTTGTAAGAGCCTTACGCGATAGGGGTAAAAATGTCAGATTTATTTATTCATGGGACGATTACGATGTATTCCGTAAAGTTCCGGCAAATATGCCGAAGCCTGAACTATTAGAGCAGTATTTACGCTATCCTATCACCGAAGTTCCCGATACCTTTGAACGGGATACAAGCTATGCCCGCCACCATGAGCATGATGTAGAATCAGTATTGCCGCGTGTCGGTATCTGCCCTGAGTTCTTGTATCAGGCAGAACGCTACGGGGCAGGTATGTATGCGGCGGGCATGAAAAAAGCCATGGATAACCGTGCTGAACTGCGGGATATTTTGAACACCTACCGCGATGATGAACATAAAATGACCGAAGAGTATTGGCCCGTTTCCGTGTTCTGTACTAAATGCCGGAAAGATACCACAACGGTTGACAGTTGGGATAATGACTGGTCGCTGCATTATTCATGCGAATGCGGTCATGATGAAGTGCTGGATTTACGGAAAACAGACTCGGCAAAACTTGGCTGGCGTGTTGACTGGCCGATGCGGTGGGAACATGAAAAAGTTGTATTTGAACCTGCCGGTAAAGATCATCATTCGCAGGGCGGCTCATTTGATACAGCCCGTCTGGTTGCAGAACGTATCTACAACTGGCAAGCACCCGTTTCATTCCGGTATGATTTTATCGGATTAAAAGGGCTCCCGGGAAAAATGTCTTCATCAAAAGGAGCTGTTATCAGCCTTGCCGAGGTATTAAAAGTGTATCCGCCGGAAATTGCACGGTATCTTTTTGCATCAACCCGTCCAAATACGGAATTTTCAATTAGCTTTGATTTAGATGTTATCAAGATTTATGAAGATTATGACAAAACCGAACGGATTGCATGGGGCATTGATACAGCAAAAAATGATGAGGTCTATGCAAAAGAGCGGCGGATTTATGAGTTATCACAGCCCGAAAAAATGCCGCCGTGCAGTGCCTATCAAATTCCATTCCGACATTTATGTAATTTACTCCAGATTAATTCCGGCGATATTGAAGCAGTGCTAAAAACAATCCCGGATATTAAGCCGGAGCAGCTTGACCGGTTTAAAACCCGTGCAGCCTGTGCATGGTTCTGGATTACCGAATGTGCACCGGAAGAATTCCGTTTTACCCTCCGTACAGACGGACAGACTGTTCTGCTTGAAGATGCAGCGGTGCAGGCAGTACGGGCTATCCGCGATAATCTGCTGCCCCGTATGGACGAACTGGATGAAAAAGCCTTTTCAACTGCATTATATGATACTGCACATGCCTGTGCTATGGAACCCAAAACACTCTTTACCGCCATTTACAAAGTGCTTATCGGTAAAGAACAGGGACCGCGGTTAGCCGGATTTATGAAAATAATTGGTAAAGAACGGCTTGCACAATTATTCGTATCGTATTAAAATGCAGTACAAATGACACCATCGTTACGGATTTCCAGCACTATAGTATTATTCAGCAGGAAACTGTTCCAACCCATCAATGCTAGGACGGTTTCCGCAAACGTAGCGGCAGCATTTAAAATGAAGCCATTACACTATGGAAACTTCATTTTAATACCAAGCAGCTTTCGGACAAACAGCCGTATTTTTATCGGCAGTGTTGGAATGCCTAACCGTTTATGATTGTATAGTAGTTTTTAAACGCTCTTTTTTAAGGGCGTTTTTTTTTGAGCGGATACATATTTTAAGGTTATGGGAGTATTAAATGAAAAAAATCATTATGAAAGCTGAATCGCTTGAAGGCTATCTCACTGCACAAGACACTGCATATTTGCAGGAATTGGATAGTTTATACACGCAGGCAATGGAACAGTTTAAAATTCTTGACACAGCAGACAAAAGCGAAACAAGAACTGCCGCTGAACATGCGATTATTGGATTATATGACGATATGGGACAAATACAGCAGAAAATATGCAAAGAAGTACCGCAATTAAAAGTGTATTCATTTGAAACGGAACATGAAAATCATGCAGAAGCGTCCCGCGTTATGGCAAAATTACGCAATGCCGCAACGGGGCATAATGAATTCATTTATTATACACAGCGTGCATTTGAAATGCTGTTTAAGCTCGCCTACCGCGGCAGCCATGATGACAGCAAAAATTATCTTATTTCAAAAACACCCGTTGCAGTACCGGTACAAAATTATGCAGTACATAAAATCAGTGATATTGATCATAAAATTGAAAATACAGTGATGTGTGTTATGCTTCGCGGGGCACTGCTGCCGTCTATGATTATGTCAAAAGAAATTGAAGAATACTCCTCTCATGGGTATGTAACACCGTTTGCATTATTCAAAATTAAACGTGATGAAACCAAACATCTGAAAAATATGCAATACATACTTGATTTAGATATGTCATACTTTAATCTTGAAGAGTTACACGATAAAGACCTTATTTTTGCCGACCCGATGAATGCTACCGGCGGCAGTCTTGTAACAGTTGTAAAACATCTTGAACGGCAAGGTATTAAACCACGGTCAATTAGCTGCTTTCATGTTATTTCTTCGCTCAAAGGGGCGTTATGTGCCGCCCGTGCATTAACGAATTGCACCGTGTATACGCTCTGGATGGATCCCGCACTCAATGATGCCGCCTACATTCTTCCCGGGCTTGGTGATGCAGGAGACCGCCTGAATGGTGCTGATGAGCCTGCACACCCGCGTAATATGATTCAGCTCATTGCCGATTATGGAGCAACTATTGCAGGATTATACCGGCATCAGCTGCGGGCAATAGAAAACATCGTGCTGCAAAACAAATAGCTGATTTTGGAGAAATTCATGCATAAAAAAATTTTTGTGTGCAGTGTTTTTGCTCTTGTGTGTGCTGCAGTTTTTGCAGGCGGAAAGGCGGATTCAAAACTCGCAAAAGAATATTTCGATTTAGCACAAGCATTTACTGAAGTATCAAAATACGAAAAAGCGATTGAATATTACCGGAAAGCAGCTGCCGATCCTGCACACAAAAATGCAGCAGAGTACAATCTCGCACGGGTATACGGTTTACAAAATGACTGGGAAAATGCCTGCACACTGCTTGAAAAACAGTACAAGGCAGCTCCTGACAATAGTGTGATATGCAGTGCATTTGCGTATGCACTCGCCGCGGGCGGAAAAACAGAGCGGGCGGCAAATCTATACAAAACTATCTATACCAACAATAAAGAAAATCCTGAAGCTGCATTTAACTATGTACGCATTCTTATTACCGCAAAAAAATATCAAGAGGGCTTGACATTTTTAGAATCGGTAAAGGCTGATTTCCCTGAAAATACGGAAAAACGTATCTATGATGAGCTGGAATCAAAGCTGAAAACACTGCTTGAGCCTCCGAAAGAAGAACCAAAAGACGACGGCACATCGGCTGAAAATTCTAACGGGAACCTCTAACCACTCGGGAGTTACACCAGCGGATTCAAGGGCATTGCTAAAAAGTGCAGATTATGTGCATTATTTGCAATGCCCTTGTTTTTTATCGCTGCAGCATGCGGACAGACTAAAAACTCAAACGGGCTTTTAACCAGCCGTTGGTAGCGGTATGCAGGCGGGCAAAGGTACTGCTTTTATCCTGTCCTTTTGTGTATACGTCAGCCCCGCCGCTAATCGTAAGTAAATCAGACAGAGTATACGACACCGAATATGTGCTTGCAGTTCCGCCGTCAGTAATATCAACCAAACCGGAAGCCGCAAGTTTAAGCCGTTCCCGGAGCAGGGTTTTTGATACACTAAGCGATACGGTTCCTTGATGAAGCCCGCGTTTTAGTTCGTCTTTTTTGCAAAATACAAGGTCTTCAAGATACTGCATACTGATAACCCAGCCGCTTCTATTCCAGTCAATACCTGCAAGCATCAAAAGCTGATTTTTTTTCAACGCCGGTGACATCTCTCCTGTAGTGAGGTCCATTGTTGGATGAGCAGGCTCAAAATATTTATCGAACACACCGGCTGCTTCAAACCGGAACACAAAATCACCGGCGGGAACGGCTGCATCAAATCCGGCAGTTCCAATACGATAGTATTCCGGTGCTAGTATAAATTTTGCCGAAGATAATCCGCTGCTCAAATCGAACTTTTTGTTAAACTTCGGGATTTTATCCCAGCCGTAAAACCCCGAAATTGAAAAATCCAATGCAGGTAAAAAAAAGGAAAGACGTGCAGCCGTTTCCGTATCAATAAACCGGCGGGGTTTTACTGCCGGCTTAAGTATTTTTGTAACAGGAAATGGAATAGCAGCATCGGAAGTATCAACCGTAAAAAACGGCTTTTTTTCTGCTGAGTGTTCGTATTCAAAATCGAAAGGCGGCAGCACATCAGGAGTAAAAAACGGTACAAACACGGTTTCAAAGGTAACATTATCATGCAGTACCCTGAATCTGACAGCATCACTTGCAATGGTATTATGAGGTGATGCAACCGCTTCACGCATATCCCGGGCAGTAAGCCGGTCTGTTATACGGAATCCGTCCGCCTGCCCCCACGAAATAAACTGCCGCCCTATGCTCATATCCCAATAGTCAGAACGGTAGGTGCAATAGGCTTCTTGCAGTATAATCCCCGTTTTTTGCGGTGTAAGGTGATTATACTCTGCTGCAGCCGCAATACGGGCTGATGTATTTTCAAATGCAGCATCTGTAAACAAATTCGCAACAATACGCGAAGCTGCATACTGAAAAGGCTGCATCAACTGCACCCCGTGAGCTGTTTCTACTGCACCGCCGAATTTTATATCAAGGGCTGTTTCCTCTGCATCAAAATCATCTTGCCCTGAATCCTCTTCCAACAGTGCGGTTTCATCATCTGTCTCTGTGTTCGTAAGTGTAGATGCCTGTCCTGAATCCGATGCTGTTTCCGGTGCATTCTGAGCCGAAAGCGGCGGTGCGGTAATCACCACTACAGAACTCAGCATACAAATTAAAATAATACAACGAATACATACCGCAATGGGAATATCCCAAACACACCCTGCTTTTAAAACAGATTTGCACTTATCACATACTGTATGCCGTATACCGCTCTCATGCTGCTGCATATTACCGCACCGCCCCTGTTTCTAATGATGAAGCTCTAAAAAGCGTATCGGGAATAGGTTTATTATACTCTGACTTTAAAATGGTAATTACGGTACTATGCTTTGTCTGTACATTTTCCATGCTCATTTTTTTTGCAATCCAAAAACCATCCTGTTGTTCTAAATGAGAAACAGTCAGCACTTTCAAAAGAGCGTCTTTTTTATCATAAAATTCAGCCTTTATATGCGAAAGACTTTCTTGATCAATCCATACAATATATTTTGAATACTGCTTTTTTGTAAGCGGAATACAATTAATTTTCCAACACTGTTTTCCATTAACCGTTTCCGTATCAAGCAAGGTATATTCATAATCCGAAAGTTTATGACCGCTCATATCATCATAGGTAAACTCACTGTTCATAAACGATTCTCCGGAGCCTGAACCGCTTATGCGGCGAACCTTTTTCATCGCAGGGATATACAGCCAGCGGTCATCATCTTTTTGTGCTTTATATGATACGGAAAGATACCCTACCCCTTTCACATCCGCAGGCTTTAGAAAAGTCATCGCCTGCTTTGTTTCGTTTTCATATTCTTTTTTATACAGCGAAATAGTCCGTACACGGGTTTTGCCTTTTGCGTTAATAAGATTCATCTCAAGCTTTATTGCACTGCTCGCCGGCTTGGGACGCTCATCAGATTTTTTCATAATGTCAAATCCGCTTAATCCTTCTGCACTGCAAAAACACATACCAATAAGCAGTAACAGAACTGCAATACTATACTTTTTCATACATACCTCCTTAGGTACAGCATCAAAGTCAATCTTGGATAACAAAATAGTATAAAATCTTTTTCAAAACTATACAAGAGTGCCTGTTCGATATACACAGACCAACATAAATTGCAATGTATAATACATTGCAAGAGAGTGCTTGTAATCTTGACAAGAGTACAATTGTAGCGATAATTATTCGTCTATGAAAAAATTTTCCGGATTATTGCTTGTTCTATTTTTTATAATTTCGTGTAAGGGAGCAGAGGATTCTATTGCAGTTATTTGGACTGATCAGGTAGAATTTGTATTATATGCTCATATATTTAATACTTCCCAAAATGAATATAAAATTACGGTATCATATAAAGCAAATCCGGCAGAAGCAGTTATAAAAGCAGAAAATGTGCCGGATATTGCCGTCGGTCCATGGCTGAAAGGTGATGCAGCCCGCTCAAAATTTTTAAAAATTAACGATTTGCTGACAGAATCCTCTATTAATCCCGATTCGTTTTATCCGGCACTGCTGGAGTTAGGAAATATTGAAGGAAATCAGCTCCTTTTACCGGTTAGTTTTAATTTACCGGCAATCATTTTTTCTTCTTTACATAAAGATAGCATTAAAAATCATTTTAGCCTTTCACTCGAAGAAATGATGGTGCTTGCAAAAGAATATAATAGAAAAAAGCAGGGCGAATATATGCGTATGGGCTTTTCTCCCCGTTGGGATATGGATTTTTTATATGTTACCGCCCAAGGTATGCACGTATCTTTTGAAGAAACGAGGCAATTATTTTCGTGGAAACAACCGGCTTTAGATGCAATGGTACAGTATATCCGCCAATGGTCGCAAGAAGTAAACACCGATCCGATGCATGAAGATGAATTTAAGTTCAAGTATTTATATGATCCGCCGTATACGCTCGTAAGTGAAGGACGGTGTTTGTTCTGGTATTTACCGAGTAATATGCTTTTTTCGCTGCCGCAGGAGAAGTTGAAAACTATTGACTACCGCTGGATGACATACAATGATAGAACTCCGCTGCAAGATGCAATTATCTATGCCGGTATTTGTAAAAATGCAAAAAATAAGCAGGCAGCCAAAGCCTTTTTACAATGGTTTTTTCAGGCAGAAACGCAAAAAGCCTTGTTGGAGCGATTTCAGGCAGAAAATATGATAGCCCCTTCTTTTGGATTAGCAGGCGGTTTTTCTTCGATAAAGAGTGTTACAGAAACAATTTTTCCCGTGTATTATCCGTTATTGCTGAAACGGCTGCCTCAAACTAACGCTTTTTCTGTTCCAAATATTTTACCAAATAACTGGGAACAGATAAAAAAAGAGTTATTATATCCGTATTTTGAAGAACAAACAGGAAGCCTTATCAACACTGATAAGCCCGCTACGCTTAATAAACGTATTTCCGATTGGTATAAACAAACACGATAAATAAACAGAGCTGCCGAAAAACAACTGATCCGGCAGCCCTTATTCATAGCCCTCTAAGAAATAAACCTGTTCGGAAACACTGTTACCGAACAGGTTGAGTAAAGTTAAATCACTGTATTATCGTGAATAATTGCATTTTTGGTAATCACATAGATTCCGTCTACTACATGATAAAAACCATAATCGCCATCAGGAGGAACTGCCCCCATTCCAATTGAAACATTATTACCAATACGGGCATTCTTATCAATAATTGCTTTACGGATATGACAATCTCTGCCAATACCAATAAGCGGAATATTCGACTGAAAAGCATCTGCCTTATCAGCATCTGATTCATAATAATCCGCACCCATACAGACAACCCCTTCAAGCCGGCAGCCTGTTTCAATAATAGAGCGGATTCCAATAACTGATCGGGAAATAGATGCATGGGTAATAACACAGCCTTCACTACACGTTACTCTATCAAGGCTTGCTCCATTTATTTTTGACGCAGGTAGGTTTCTATAGTGTGTGTAAATAGGCATATCTGCATCATAAAAATTGAACTGCGGTGTAATCTCTGTTAAATCGAGTGTTGCCTCATAAAAACTGCGGATTGTTCCAATATCTTCCCAATAGCCGTTATGCACAAATGCTGATACTTTATAACCTTTTATTGCCTCGGGGATAATTTCTTTTCCAAAATCAGCCATATCGTTATTCAGGCATTCTTTCATTGCTTTTGCACTGAAAATATAAATACCCATTGAAGCAAGATACTCTTTACTCGGATCAGATACCGGTATGCCGGAATTAGCAGGGATTTTCCATTCGTCAATATTTTTGTCAGGTCCCGGTTTTTCCATAAATGCTGTAATACGGGACTGTTCATCAATTTGCATAATACCGAATCCCGATGCATCTCGCCGATTCACCGGCGTACAGGCAATAGTCAAATCAGCTCCAGATTCTTCATGCTGCTGCAAAAATTCCCGTAAATTCATACGGTACAGTTGATCGCCTGATAAAATAATATAGTGTGTCGGGTGCTGCGTTTCAAAATGGAGAAAATTTTTCCGTACAGCATCAGCAGTTCCCTCATACCAACCGGAGTGTTCAAAGGTTTGTTCTGCAGCCAATACTTCTACAAAACCGTTTGAAAAGCTGTCAAAACGGTAACTACGTGCAATATGCAAATGGAGTGATGCAGAGTTAAATTGCGTTAGAACATATATTTGCCGCAAACCAGAATTTATACAGTTTGAAATAGGAATATCAACAATACGGTGCTTACCCCCAAAAGGAACTGCCGGTTTTGACCGTGATTGTGTTAAAGGATACAGGCGGGTGCCTTTGCCCCCTCCTAAAATGATGGATAAAACTTTTGACATAGATCCTCCTACCATTGTTTTTTATTGAGCATTCTACGGTTCTACTATGAGCCGCACTGTTGCTTTCTTCTATTATAAACGAGGTATGAGAGTTTTACCACTACAATTTTTCAAGCGTTATAAAAGACCTGTTCAGAAACTGAAGTTCCCGAACAGGTTTAAGTGAAATCAGCCGCACAGACACTAACTCCATTTGATAACTCCGTTGCCGAACAGGGTTACTGATATTTTGCGGCTGATTCTGTATTTTGCCTGACAATGCCGAAAACAGATTACTTGTTACTGCCGGCATCACCATACCCTATTATTTTTTAATACGTGCAGTTAAAGCATCGGCAGTAAAGTTCAAGTGTTCTGCAACTTTCTTTGCCGGCCCAGATTCTCCAAAGCGGTCAACTGAGAAAATATCATCAGGAGTTGCCGTCCAGTGTTCCCAGCCTTGTTTAATACCGGCTTCCGCAACGATAATGCGTACACCAGAACCTCCGGTAATGCGGTTTTTGAATGCATCATCTTGTGCTTCAAAGAGTTCTTTTGAAAGAACCGAAACAACCCGCACCTTACAATTACCTGCATTGCGGGCAGCTTCGCAGGCAAGGCTTACCTCCGAACCTGTCGCTAAAATAGTAACATCAGGGGTTCCTGCGGTATCTTGTACAATATATGCACCGCAGGTAATAGTTTCTTGCCATGCAGTATCAGCTTTTTCCAGTATGGGTAAATTCTGGCGGCTGAGTAACAAACACACCGGACGGTCATGCTGCATCAAAGCAAGTTTCCATGCAGCAAAGGTTTCTTCTGCATCAGCGGGACGCAGCACTAAAACATTCGGAATAGCACGGAGGCTTGCTGTTGTTTCTATGGGCTGATGTGTGGGGCCGTCTTCACCGACAAAGATAGAATCATGGGTAAGCACATAGATAGAAGGAATTTTCATCAGTGCAGCAAGCCGGAGTGCAGGGCGTAAATAGTCAGAAAATACGGCAAATGTTGCACAGAATGCACGGAAGCCGCCATGCAGCTGAATACCGTTTGTAATAGCTCCCATAGCAAACTCGCGTATACCGAAATGTATGTACCGTCCATGCGGACTTTTTACTGCATTAAATGCTTCTGTATTTTGCAATGCAACTGCATTCGGGCCTTGTAAATCGGCAGAACCGCCGGTGATATTTTTAAACACCTTTGCAAAGGTATTTAATGCAGTTTTTGAAGCAGCACGGGTTGCAACTGCCTCTTCTTTTTTGAATACCGGCATTTCAACAGAAGCCAATTTTTCAAGATCAATGCCGCCATTTGCAAAACACTGATCCCATTCACGGCGTTTGTCCGGCAAGGCGGTACTCCATGCTTCAAAACGGGCATTCCAGTCCGTTTCAAGCTGAGAGAATGTTTTTTGCCGTTCTGCAAAATAAGTATAGGCTTCCGGTGCGGCAAAAAAAGTTTCGCCGGGATTCAGTCCCAAATTCTTCTTTGCCTCTGCAAGCCGTTCTTTTCCAAGCGGAGAACCGTGTGCTGCAGATGAACCTTCAACAGCGGGGGCACCCTTTCCAATCACTGAATCAAGCATGATAAGTGTAGGACGCGGGTCTTTTTTTGCCGTTGCCGTCAACGTTTCAATTTCATCAAATGAATACATAGAGCCCCGCAGCACCTGCCAGCCGTATGCCTCATAGCGTTTTGCAATGTCTTCTGTAAACGCTATATCTGTTGAACCGTCAATGGTTATGTGGTTTTTATCATAAAAAACAATCAACTTTCCTAAGCCGAGTGTTCCGGCAAGGCTGGAGGCTTCTGACGAAACACCTTCCATTAAACAGCCTTCTCCAACAAGGGCATACGTATAGTGGTCAACAATTTTATAGTGTTCAGTGTTAAAATGGGCGGCAAGCATCGATTCAGCAATCGCCATACCGACGGCAGTAGAAACCCCTTGCCCAAGCGGGCCGCTTGTAGCTTCTACACCGGGAGTAATCCCATATTCAGGATGCCCTGCACAGCGTGAACCGATTTGTCTAAATGATTTTATATCATCAAGCGATACCTCATATCCTGCAAGATGCAAAATAGCATACAGGAGCATTGAGCCGTGTCCGGCAGATAAAATAAAACGGTCGCGGTCTGCCCACTGAGGATTTTTCGGATTATGCCGTAAAATATTTCCATACAACACAGCTGCTAATTCTGCAGCACCAAGCGGCAGCCCGGGATGCCCGGAATTTGCTTTTTCAATAGCGTCCATAGCAAGACTGCGGATAGAAAGAGCAACAGCGTCAAGATTATTGTTCATAGAAATCTCCTTGTTAGTGTAAACAATCTTATAAAAAAATATCCGATTTATATATTTAGTTTACCAGAAATACTGAAAAAAATATAGGATAATTATAAAAAAAAGATACCTTGTTTAGAAACAAAAAAAATGCTATACTCCCGCCTATGATTTTTCCATTGCAAGAACTTATTGAATTTAAAGACAATATTTACGAAATAACCTGTGCTTCTACACGGCGGGCATTTCAGTTAGTAACAATACAGGATCCCATTGTAAAAGAAAATAATGACAAAGTTGTCTGTACTGCTGCCTCACAGATATTTACCGGAGCCATTGATTATAAAATCGAATATCATCCGGATTATTCTTAATCATTGAAACACGAGAGGCCTATACCGGTAGCTCTCTTATATGGTGCTACCGCCTGCGGAAAAACCAGCCTTGCAGACTCTCTTTTTTCATCTGATGATACAGCTGTTTCCGTATCTTGTACCCAATCTCCATTCAAAGGATGTGTGGAAATTATTTCAGCTGATTCAGTGCAGGTGTATAAAGGGTTGCGTATCGGTTCCGCTCAACCCGATGAAGCATTGTGTATGCGGCTGCCTCATCATTTGGTTGGCTGCTGTGATCCGGCACAAGAATTTTCTGTAGCAGATTTTGTTACTCATGCCGATACCCTTTGCTGTGAGATATATGAACGCGGCAGGTTACCAGTAATACTGGGCGGAACAGGTTTTTATATTAAACACTTTATGTACGGTTTACCGATTACTCCGCAAGCAGATCCGCTCATACGCAGCCGTATACAAAATCGGCTTGCACAGGAGGGAGCAGCCGTATTGCACAGCGAATTGCAAGCGTTTGATCCCATTTCTGCACAAAAAATCCATGTACATGATGCCTACAGAATTATTCGGGCACATGAAGTCTTTGAAGCAACCGGAAAGCCGCTAAGCTATTTTACGCTTACACAAACATACCGTACGGGCTACCGCTTTTGTCCGATATATCTTACACGCCAGCGGGAGGAACTATACCGAAGAATTAAACAACGAGTAGATGCAATGGTTGTAGAGGGTCTTCAGCAAGAATTTACCGATTTATATACCTGCGGTTACCGTGCAGAACATCCTGCAATGAAAGCAATCGGCTATCGTGAATTTTTTGAAGTGAATCCCGATAATCCTGTCAAAGCAGAAATAGAAATAGTCGTGGAATTGATAAAAAAGCATACAAAGCAGTATGCAAAACGGCAGCAAACATTTTTTCAGGCATTGCCTTCTTGCAAAACTATTAATTTACCGAGTAAAACTGCCGATGTTGAAATTATTACAGCACTCAAAGCATTCTATAGATAAGTAAGGCTTGCAATAATTTTTACCATGTTATACAATTAGCATATAGTCATTAAAGATGTGTAAGTATGAAGCAGACAAATACTCCTTTTATTAAAGTAACCGAAGCAGCATCTCTATCTCTCACCTCCGAACAAAAAGTCCGGTTGAATCGGCAAGGGAATGTGTATTTCAATGCCGGAAAGATTAATGAAGCAACACGTATTTTTATTGCAACCGGATATTCAGATGGATTAACCCGCGTCGGCGATTACTATGCTGAAAAAAATAAAATAATGGAAGCACTCCGTTTTTACTGCCTTGCAAAAAACAAACGGAAGTCGCAGCCGATTATGGACCTCGTGATTAAAACCGTTAAAATATTACTAGATACTGATACAAAAGGGGTTGAAAATGTCAGAGAATCATGATGATACATATCTTTCAGGAACAGAATCGCTTTTCCCGCTGCCGCTTGATGAACTTCAGCAGACAATGCACCAAGAAGGTGTTGATGATCTTGCGAGACTTTCCCGTGAAGGGTATATTTTTCTTAAAACAAATGAAATTGACCGTGCTGAAGAAGAGTTTAAGAAAATGCTTGAACTTGACCCGAACAACAATTATGCATTGGTCGGCTTGGGGGATGCGTCCCGCAAACGGAACAACTGTAAAGAAGCTGCCAATTATTACAGTGAATGCTTAAAGCATCACCCCGGTAATAATTATGCACTGTTCGGTTTAGCCGATTGTTATAAAAACATGAACCTTTATGCAAAGGCAATTGAAATCTGGGAGCAATACCTTGAGCATGATAATTCTAATATCACAGTATTAACCCGCGTGGCTGATGCGTATCGGAAAATACACGATTTTCAAAACTCAAAGCGTTTATATATGCAAGTTTTAGAAACAGAAGCAGATAATCCGTATGCACTTATTGGTTTGGGGCATTTGCATTATGATTTTAAAAAATACCGAGAAGCCTTAGTGTATTGGCAGAAAATTCTTGAAGTTAGTCATGAATCAGTTGATATCCGCATTCTAACGTCTATAGGAAATTGCTATCGGAAAATGAAGCAATTTGACAAGGGGGTGCAGTATTTTCAACAAGCACTAGCAAAAGACCCCGGCAATTTTTATGGGCTATTCGGTTTAGCAGACTGCTACCGCGGTATGAATCAGCAGGAGCATTCTATCCAATATTGGAATGCTATTTTAGAAAAAGACCCGCAAAATAAAGTAATTCTCACCCGTATCGGCGATGCCTACCGGCATATCGGCGAATATGAGAAAGCACAAGCAACCTATCAGCGTGCTTTAGACATTGATTACGATTCGTATGCAATCTTAGGGCTTGCAATTCTTTGCAAAATACAGGGTAAGTATAGCGAAGCAATTACAAGTTTATCCCGTTTAATGCAAACCGATAGAAAAAATTACCGTATTTATCTTGAACTTGCAGACTGTTATATAAAAGCAAATGAAAAAGCAAAAGCTATTGAAATTTTACAGGCGTTTCAGCAATATGGAATAAAAAATCAAACAGTGAGTGATTTACTCGCTTCTTTGCAAAGCTAACGCTGTATTCGTTTTTTATGAATATATCTACAGTGCCGCAACCTGTTTTATCAGGAATGCTCCCGGAAGAGATTGGGGCTTCTTGCATTTTGGAGAAGCCTTTTCATGCTTTGCAAATTTTTCAATGGATTTCACGCGGGGCAGATTCTTTTGATGCTATGACAAATCTGCCGTTACAAACACGGGAACGGCTTGCAGAAACGGCGGTTTTATATAATTCTCAATGCACCAATGTTTTAAAAGATCCTGATGGAACAATTAAACTGGCTGTTGATCTCTATGACACAAACAGAATAGAAACAGTGCTGCTTCTTGATAAAAATAAGAGAAAAACCGCCTGTGTTTCGTGTCAAGCCGGTTGTCCAATGGGCTGTGCATTTTGTCAAACAGGACAGATAGGCTATTCCCGTAATTTACAGCCGAATGAAATTATCGAACAATTTTTTCATTTAGAGAAAATATGCGGCAGGCTCGATAATATTGTATTTATGGGTATGGGGGAGCCGCTTTTAAACCTGAATGCGATTGAAAAGACACTCCGTATTCTTTCCCACCCAAAGGGTAGAAATTTATCGCGCCGCCGTATAACATTATCTACTTCCGGTATTTGTAAAGGCATCTATGAACTTGCTGATAGAAAACTGGATATACGGCTTGCGGTATCGCTTACTACCGCCGACGAAGCACTGCGGACACAGCTTATGCCTGTTACAAAGGCAAATCCTCTTGTAGAATTAAAAAAAGCAATCCGCTATTTTAATGAAAAAAGCAACAAACGGGTAACCCTTGAGCTTGCCTTATTAAAAAATATCAATACTCAAAAAGAAGCAGCCCGGCAGCTCTACCGGTTTGCATCTGGTTTAGCAGTACATATCAATCTTATTCCATGGAATCCTGTTGAACAGTTGCCCTTTGAAACACCTACTGATGCTGAAGTGCGTACTTTTTATCGGTATGTACAAGATATGGGGCTTAATGTAACGGTTCGGCAAAAGAGGGGACGTACTATCGGCGGTGCATGCGGACAACTCGGAAAAAAAAGGGCAACTGATCAATAAGCATCAAGCAGGGATTCAGCATAAAAAGGAATCCTGTAAAAGCTGTACAGCTGCTCTTATTTCCTTTCATGCAGAATCTCCGGTATCAGCTTGCATAATGCCCGTTTTTTTTTTATTATATTCCGCATGAAAGTTGCAATTATTTATTTTGAAAAAAAGTCTAATGCGAAAACTCATGTTTTTTTGAAACTTCTGCAAGATACTGCTGCACCGCACTGTGATTCAGTAGAGATATTGAACGGCTATACCTTACCTCAATCTATTCTGTTAGGAAACTTTGACTATATTGCAGTGTATATAGCAGAAAAAGCGTTTTTCAGTACTAAGCCCGCTCCGGCTATTTTTACCATATTAAAAACGCATGGATTAAAAGATAGCAAAAAAGGTTGTACTCTTACCCCTAAAAAGGGGCTTTTTTCCGGAAAGTTTATCCGCAATACAATGAATGCATTGGAAGATATTGGTATGCGTCTCGACTATTTTGAAACCATCAAAACGGAAGATGATATCCGCCGTGCCGGAAAAAATATCGGCTAAATTCTCTGTTATACTGTAGTAAAAGAGTCTACCGCTGTATGGAAAACTACTACGCTATTCTCAATGTTCCGCCGAGTGCTTCTGCTTCCGAAATTAAACGGGCATTCCGTAAAAAGGCAAAGGAACTCCATCCTGATATTCCGAAAAACAGGCAAGAAAGCTGTACTGCACAAAAAAATGCACAGGCTTTAAAAAAGCTTATTAAAGCGTATAAAGCCCTACTTGATATAAAATACAAAGCAGAAGATGATTTTTTTCCGTATGGGCAGCCTGCAAAGCAACCGCAGAATTTTAATTACCGGGAATGGCTGCTTGCACAGACGGACATTAAAAATCGAGTGCTGCTGATTTTGTTTGACCTGTTTCACGATTTTGAAGATAATGCAGTGCAGGAATTTCTCCGTCTCCGTGCAGGCAGCAGCGGATTTATGCTGTCCGACCATTTTACCCGTGAAGATTTTATGGACTGCGGATTTGTCATGGCGGAAGAATTGTTTTTCCGCCATGAGTATTATGAATCATTTTTACTACTGGAACAAATTATTATGTTGGAGCAGCAAAAACCGTACTTTCGTCATTTTTTTCCGGAAGTGCTGCTGCTCGCCCGCAAACTTATCCGTGAAAAAATCATCTACACGCTTGCTGATGATTTGATACTGGAATGTTGCGAAGCTGCATTAGATTTTGGGTTACATAAGTCTGATAAGGCTGCAATTCTGAAGAAAATGGCAGAAATTTATTACCGTATTGGCGACATAGCAAGCAGTAAAGAGTGTATTGATGAAGCACTGAGGCTGTATCCGCGTTTGAAAGGGCTTTCAAAATTTAAAAATTCGATAGGTATGCAATAATTATAGTAAGAAAGGATAGATTATGATTAGAATTAAAACAAAGGAACAAATTGATGGAATCCGTTTATCGTGTAAGGCACTTGCACGGCTTTTTAAAGAGCTGATACCGCGGGTGCAGCCGGGTGTAAGTGCAAAAGAACTGGACGATTTTTGTGTTGCCTATATGCACAGTATCGGCGGTACGCCTGCATGGTATGCTGAAAAATTCCCGGGAGCGGTTTGCGTATCTATTAACGAAGAAGTTATCCACGGTATACCGTCTCCGCAAAAAATCGTCCGCGAAGGCGATTTAGTATCTCTTGACATCGGCATTGATTTGAATGGATATATCAGCGATTCATGCGTTACTGTGCCGGTGGGAACAGTAAGTAGTGAAAGATTAAAGCTGCTGCAGGTTACGACAGACTGTCTATATGCAGGCATTGAAGCCTGCAAAGCGGGGAAACGGGTTAATGCGATATCCCGTGCGGTGTATGGGGTTGCTGAACCGCATAAATACGGCGTAGTATATGAATACTGCGGACATGGGGTAGGTCTTTCCGTACATGAAGACCCGCATATTCCCAATGTTCCCGAACGAGGGGGGCCTAATCCCCGCTTGGTTCCGGGTATGGTAATTGCAATAGAACCAATGATCAATCTCGGTACTGCTGATGTCAAAACAAAACGTGACGGCTGGACTGTTGTAACAGCAGATAAATCATGTTCCTGCCACATGGAGCATACTGTTGCGATTTTTGAAGATCACACTGAAATTCTTACGCAGCTTAATCCTGATGAATTGTAACTTGCCTTTTACTCCATCTCTTTATATGTTATCTTCAGGAGGTTATTATGTACTATCTTAAGAAATATTCAAAAATAACAGGTATGTTAGCAGCAGTATTCTGCCTGTCGGCAATTTTTTTTACCTCGTACTGCTCTGGAGGTCCTGTTTCAGCAACAACTGCCTATGCAGATTCCCGCCCGCATAGTGAAATAAGCAAAGATACTATTTCTCTGCTGGAAAGTTTACAAAATGCGAATAGGCAAGTTTCTGCAGCAGTGCTGCCCTCCGTTGTTACGCTTTCGGTTACTGAAACCAAAAAAGTCCGCAATACATTAGGCGGCGACGGCTTCCCGTGGTTTTTTTTCGGATTTCCTAATCAAGAAAACGGCGGAGATTCCGATAAAAACGAGCAGCCTGAACGGGAATACAAGGCAGAGGGGCTTGGCTCCGGAGTAATCGTACGGAAAACAGGCAACACCTACTATGTATTAACCAATCAGCACGTAGCAGGTGCAGCTCAAAAAATTATTGTAAAATTTTATGATGGACGGACAGCAGAAGGTAAGCTGATAGGAAGCGATCAACGGCGTGATATTGCATTAGTATCTTTTGAAACAAAAGATACAGATATTCGTGTTGCCGAATTAGGAAACTCTGATGCTGTTGAAGTCGGTGATATTGTATTTGCGGTAGGGTCGCCGCTTGGCTATGTTTCTACGGTAACGCAGGGTATGGTAAGTGCGGTTGGGCGTTCCGGCGGGCCGAACAATAATATCAACGATTTTATTCAAACAGATGCTGCCATAAATCAAGGAAATTCAGGCGGTCCGTTAGTAAATATCTATGGACAAGTTATCGGTATTAATACATGGATTGCTTCATCAAGCGGCGGTTCGCAGGGACTGGGCTTTTCTATCCCTATTAATAACGTAAAAACAGCAATTGATTCGCTTATATCAACCGGAAAACTGACCTACGGATGGGTTGGTGTGCAGCTTACCGGTGCTGATGAGTCAATGCGTAAATCCCTTGGCATTAATGAATCGAACGGAGCATTAGCAGTTGATGTATTTTTAGGTTCTCCCGCTTTTAAAGGCGGTATTCGTCCGGGCGATTTTGTTGTTAAGCTAAATGGGAAAGCAGTTAAAGATGTAGAGCAGCTTGTCCGCGATGTCGGCGATTTACGCAGCGGTACAACTGCTGAGTTTACGGTTATCAGGGACGGTTCATCGCTCACACTCATGGTAAGTATAGAAGAGCGGGATCAAAAGATTGTTGGAGATTCCTCTAAACTTTGGCCCGGCTTTATTCCTTATGCTCTTGACGATGAAATTCGCGAAAAGCTCAAGCTGAATAAAAAGCAAACCGGTGTTGTAGTAGCAAATATTAAAAACAAAACACCTGCTGCCATTATCGGATTAAAATCCGGTGATATTGTTGTTGCAGTAAATGATGTTCCTGTACACGATGTACGCAGTTTTTACCGCGAACTTTCAAAAGCACAGAAAGAACTTTGGTTTGATGTTGTCCGTGATGAGCAAACGCTTTCAACATTGCGGTACAAATTCTAAAACGCATAATAAACCTATTCGGAAACTTGCATTTCTGAATAGGTTTCCATGCTGTCAGCGTATGATTCTATCTCAATTAAAACATTATAGTGTATATAAAAGACTAATTGTGTGCTGCATTGTTTGTGTACTAACAGTGCTGCCGCTTTCTGCACATCCTCATTTGTTTATTACTGCACAAGTTGAGTTTGTATGGAAAGATAAACTGCTTGCCGGGGCATATCAAACATGGGTATTTGATCGGTTTTTTAGTGCAGATATTCTACAAGGATTTGATCTCGATAATGATGGAGTGTTTAGTCCGGCAGAAACAAAAGATGTGTATGAAAATGCCTTTATTCATGTTAAAAATTATTACTATTTTACATTTATACGGGAGGGAGAGAAAAGAAGCACCCCAAACGCCGTTAGTCAATTCTCTGTATCACAGAATAACGGCATTGTATCATACCGCTTTTATACGGATTTATCATCGTATAAAAGCCGATCACTGTATTTTGCTGTGTATGATTATACATTTTATTGTGACTTTCGATATAAAGAAACAAATCCTGTGCTTTTTACCGGACATGAGGCAGCGGTAAAACCTCATTATACTATTATTCAAAATAAAAACTACCCGGTATACTATGACCCCTATGATACAGCTGATGTAATGACCGTATATTATAAATGGAAACCCGGTCTTGAAATATATTATCCGAAAGAGATTTTATTAACCTATTAGCGTGTATTGGATAAGAAAAAACTTGACTTTTCCGAAAAACTCCCGTACACTAGATATATGAACTTGAAAACTGTTTTGACACCTGAGACTGTCAATCTTCACTTAAAAGGAACCTCGAAAGAGGAGATAATCGATGAGCTGCTTGAGATGCTTGTTCAAGCAGGAAAAGTAAAAGATAAGGCTGTTGCGTTAGCATGTGTTTTAGACCGTGAACGGAAAATGTCAACCGGTATGAAGCATGGTATTGCGATACCGCATGGAAAAACCGATTCTGTCACTGACCTTGTTGCCTGTATTGGTATTTCCGATCACCCAGTTGACTTTGATTCGCTGGATCAAGAACCATGCCGGATTTTTATTATGACACTTTCTCCTGTCGATAAAACCGGTCCGCATCTACAGTTCTTAGCAGAAGTCAGCTTACTATTCAAAAGTGCGGAAAAACGGCAAGAAATTCTTAGCTCAACGGATAAAGTTGATATTATCCGTATTTTAACTGAGTAATACAAGCATTGCTGGTTAACTGCTGTGATGTTTAGGAGGTTTTATGATTGTGAATATGATAACGTCAGGAGATGAGGTTAGTGAGCAATTAAAAGCTTATTGTAATGATCTTCCTGATGTTGAAAAAAAAGTTTTAGATGCTTCTTCAGATGAGGGAAAAAACTTTATGGGAGCTCATGGTGTTTCAAGTGCACCAATGATTGTTGTTCTTGATGAAGATGGTAAAGAGCTTTTAAAGTCTATCGATATGGAAGAACTGAAAAAGTTTTTTGCCTAGTATTTTATGCAGCTGCCGATGCATAAATAAGACTGATTAAGCGAGCAGTTATAGAAAGGCAGGACGGTTTATAATCAAAGATTTTTAACGTCCTGCTTTTTTGATTTTGTAATGGCAGATAGATTGGATATGTTCTGAAACTTCAGTTTCAGAACAGGCTGCCTTAAAATACGGTATTAGAACTCGTCGACCTCTAAAAATCACTAACACCTCTGTTTTTTGTAGATTCCTACACTTACTTTTTACCGTATTTTATGCTATAATAGCTATATGCCGGAACCAGCATCACACAATCGCCGCTATAAAGACTCAGTATTTGTTGACCTTTTCAGTGAAGATGAAAAGGCAAAAGAGAACTTCCTGTCATTGTATAATGCTCTGCATGGAACTGCACTGCATGATATTTCGATTCTCGAAAACATCAAGCTCGACCATGTAATGTACATGAGTTTTGCTAATGATGTATCATATCTAATACAAAATAAAATTATTGTTCTTGCTGAACATCAGTCAACTATAAATGAAAATATGCCGCTGCGTTGCCTTGAATATATTGCACGGCTTTATGAGCATATTATCGCTCCCGAAGCCCGCTATTACCGGACATTGCAAAAAATTCCAACGCCCGAATTCTATGTCTTTTACAATGGAGAAAAAAATTATCCTGTAAACACAACACTCAAACTTTCTGATGCATTTATCACACAACCGGAACAGCTGCCGCTGGAATTAACAGTCAAAGTATTTAACATCAATATGGACAAAGAAAACTTGCTTTTAAAGAACTGCAAAACACTCGATGAATACAGCCTTTTTGTGCATGAGGTACGCATTCAAAAACATCGTGACCCTGAAAATGGATTTACCAATGCAGTAAAGATATGTATTCAAAAAGGGATATTACAAGAATACTTACAACGAAAATCGCGGGAGGTAATTAATATGTTAAGAGCGGAATATGATTATGACATGGATATTGCGGTGCAAAGAGCAGAAAGCCTAAGAATTGGTATTGAACAAGGCATTCAGCAAGGCATCACGCAAGGTATCAGGCAAGGCATCACGCAAGGTATCACGCAAGGTTTTTCAGACGGAATGCGGCAAACTGCAAGGCTATTACTGCAATTAGGAGATCCATTACAGAAAATTGTACAAGTTACCGGACTATCGCAGTCAGAAATTGAATCACTGTAGGCTCACCATGCTGACACCTCTATTTTTTGCAGATGTCCTCCATATTCTGAAAGTAACATCGTTTGTGAGGAGTGTTTTACGCTAACCTTATAAACCGGTAGGAACATCAATAAATACAGTTTCTATACCAAGTTCTTTTGTTATTTTTTCTGCAATGAGCAAAACACCGATAGTTTCTGTATAATAGTGTCCGCCGGCAATAACATGAATGCCGCATTCCCGTGCGGTATGGTATTCTTCGTGCCCAATTTCGCCGGTGATATAGGCATCTACGCCGGATTCAATAGCTTGCAGCAGCTCATGCCCGCCGCCGCCTGAAATAATCGCTGCTGTTTTAATTTTTCCTGTACCGAATGGCAGGACGGCGAGCGGCTTTCCCCCATGGGGAAAGAGCCGTTCGGTAAGCATATCAAGCGGAAGTGCTTGCGGGAATATCCCTTTTACACCAATTGTCATACCTTTCCACATACCGAACGGCTCAAGCTGCTGCAACCCGATCAGCGATGCAAGCCCGTAGTTATTACCAACACTGTTATGTGCGTCGAGCGGAATATGGCAGGCGTAGAGTGCCATATCATGCCGGAAAAGCATGGCAAGCCGTTGATAGTGCGAACCGGTTACTAGCGGATTATGTTTCCAAAATAAACCGTGATGTACAAACAAGAGATCAGCGTGGAGTACGGCTGCCTGCTTTATTGTTTCTGCACAGGCATCAACGGCAACTGCAACTTTGGTAATCGGCTTTGTAGCAGGACTGGTATTTTGTACCTGAATCCCGTTTTGGGAGGGATCTTGTGTACTGAATACCTCAAGTGCTAAAAATGACCGGAACCAACGGTCAAGTTCTGTTAATGTCATAAATCTCCCTGCAGGGAAGTGTCCCGTATTGCGGGTTTACGGGACACCAAACCTCTACCGTGGTGTATTAGCGTGTTACAGCCTTGAATATTGCAATACTCTGCGGCTTAACCCCGTAAGAACCCGAACATTCACGAGCTTTGCTATCTTCAGCAACATTATTGGACATATTTACAGATGCCTCGTTTTCAGCAAACTCATCAGTATTCACAATACATACCCACTTTTTGCCGCCAGGGGGAGTAGGTAAGATAAAGTCAATGTTTTCGGTGTGCATATTGATACAGAGTACATAGTCGCTTCCGCCAGTAACTTTAGAACCTGCAATATACATACGGCACGCCCAGTCGTTTGAGTCACTAAACGAACCTGCACCGGTCGGTGTCTCATATTTTATCTCTACTGAGTAATCCGCCTGACGCAGTGCCGGTTCTTTTTTGCGTAAGTTTATTAAGTGCTTTGCAAACATAAACAGCCCATTTTTACCGTCATGGTTATTATCAGTACCGATATTATTATGGTAGCCGCCGGTAACTCCCTGCGGAGTGTCAGAAGCAAGCATTTCGTAATTGTTCCATGTTGCAATGCTGTCAAGGTTATAGGGGTTGTTATTTCCGTTTTGTGTTCTGCCGAACTCATCGCCGTAAACAATCATGGGAACCCCGCGCGAGAACAAGAGGAGTGTCAATGCATTGCGGATACGCTGCCGGCGAAGCGGGTGATTGCCGCCGGAATCGCTGGAATCATTATTTTCGTTACCGCCATCAGATGGTCCAAACGGCCAGCCGTTACTGGTATTTTGCTGCCTACCGGTGTAACTTACCAAGTCTGCAAGGGTAAACCCGTCGTGTGCGGTAATAAAGTTTACTGATTTACATGCTCCGCCTTGATCGTTAAAGTGATTATAATCGCCGTGGAGAGCTGTCGTATAACCGATTTCATTCTCATTGCTTGCACCTATTTGTCTATGATTTATATACCGGCGGATAGCATCGCGGTAGCGTCCATTCCATTCTCCCCATCCATACGGATAGTTTCCTACCTGATAGGCATCGTCGCCGCCGGCAGCCCACGCCTCTGCAATAACTTCAAGTTTACTTTCTTTTGCATAGCGGCTTATTTCGGTGAGCAATTTCGCTTGCGGATTAAACCACCATTTATTCCAACTGGTGCGTTCCTCTTGTCCAAGGACGGGTGCAAGGTCAAAACGGAAGCCGTCAACCCCCATTTCGTCAGCCCAATATTTTAAGGAATCCATGACAAAGTTATGCACCGGCAGATTATCGCATCGCATATTGTTTCCGCAGCCGGTGGTTTCATAGTAGTAGCGTTTATCATTGGGAACCAATGCATAATATTCACTATTGTCAAACCCGCGGAATACTTCAACACCAGCTACCGAGGGGTCTTCTTTATTCCATAAACCGCCTTCGCCTGTATGGTTATACACTACGTCAAGATAGACTTCTATCTTAGCTTCATGGAATGCTTCTACCATTGCTTTAAATTCGCGGGTTGGACCTCCCGGTGATTTATCGGAAGAATAGCGGCGGTCGGGTGCAAAGAAACCGTATGTCATGTAGCCCCAGAACTGTGTGAATGCATCAGCTCTATCATCAGGGTTGCCGTCATTGTCGCTTTCATGTACGGGCAGAAGTTCTATAGTATTAATGCCGAGCCCTTTAAGGTACGGTGCCATGAGTGCTGCCCCTGCATACGTGCCGCGGAGATTGTCGGGAATGTTTTGAATACCGTCAAAACCATCAAAACTACCGAGTATTTCCGTTAAAGAAGAAGAAGAGTGATGCTTCGTTAAACCGCGTACGTGTGCTTCATAAATAATAGCATCTTTCTGCTCAACACCGCGATACGGGGCAACCGGTGCAGAATATTCCAATACAATGGCTTTGGGAGCATACAAAGCAGTATCAATGGTACGGTATTGTTCACCGCTTGCATAAATTGTGCCGTTTTTCCCATTGAGGGCATCTTTGTTTGATTTATCATGTGATAATTCACGGGCATACGGATCAAAAAGCAGTTTGTTGGGATTAAAACGGTTACCTGCACCGTCTACATCGGATTTAAAACCTCTATCGGTACCCGGTTCCCAATCACTGCTATACGGCCAGTTTGCACCCCAAACACGGAATCCATAGTAGACTGGATAAAGCCCCGCCCGTGAAACATCGAGTTTTGCCCGCCAGATATTGTCTTCTGGATTTTTTTCCATGAATATCTGGTATACTGCTTTTTCACCATAAGGAACACGGTAAATTTCCAACAGTACTTTTTCAGCATTCTTTGAGTATACTGCAAAGGTAATTTCACCACCGGATTTTTTGCTGCCGAGTTCCCATCTTTTATTTTTCCAGCCGTAGCCTTTACCTCTGCCATTCATGTCAATTGGATCAATTTCGGCAATGGACTGTGATTCGCGTTCTGTAACCGTTACCGCAGCAAGTAGTGATTTTTTTCGGGCTATTCTATTGCTTGAAGCGGTATCATTCTTATTAGTAACGATACAATAATAATAGTATATTCCTGTTTCGCTATGAGAAATAGTTATACTGTTTTTTGCAGCATTTTTTTCTGTATTACTCATAGGTTTAACATTTGAATAGACGATTGTACCGCTTTCGGTATTCGGCTCTGATGTGCGGTACCATGTATAACTGAGCGTACCTCCGTCCGGAGAGCCGGCATGAATAGTAAGCGTAAGCGGCGTATTTTGGCGTGCTGCGTATGTAGTGCTAAAATGTTGAATAACAGGCTCAACGGCATTTACTGCAGGTTCATCGGTAACCGCAACCGCCGCAGCCTCTGTTTTAACAGAGGCTGTTTCATCTTTAAACCCGCTCGAAGAAGAGCTGTTAGGCTTTGTATGGGTGTTTGAAACAAGGCAGTAATAATAGGCTTCACCCTCTTCATCTGTAGGAACTTTGTAACTGTTTTGGGTTGCATCGTCAATTTTTGTTCCGCCTTTATTACTTTTAACGGGAGTTTGATACCATTGATATGAAATTTCACCGCAATCAGGGCTTTCTGCTTGTACTGTAAGGATAACTTCTTTATTTAGCTTAACTTTTTGATCAAGCGGATGCACAATGATGCTCGGTTTTCCAACAGTAAAGGACTTAACAAACTTGACAGATACCGGATCAGAGTATGTGTATGCTTTTTCTCCTGCATCGTTCTCATTGGTAACAATACAATAATACACGGTATTCCTTTCTTCTGCAGACACCACTTTGTATGTTTTGTCTTTTGCTCCGCCGATAGGGCGGCCGCCTTCGCTGTAAAGGTTTTGTGTTGTTTTTTCATACCACTGATAGTGAATAGTACCGCCGTCTAGTGATTCTGCTTCAATTGTTAATTCTGCCTTGCTGTTAGTAAGTTTGAGAACGCTCCGCGGTTGTTTTGTAATACGCGGCTGCTGAATTGGAATTGTATTAGATGTTGGTACTTTACATGCCGCTGCTGCAGCCAGTGCGGTAAGTACCATAAAAAAATGTATTAATCTTTGTTTCATTTCAAAATACTCCTTACATTTTTGCAACGTTTATAACTATGTACAATTACACTTTGCAAGCAGGGCGGCAGCTTTAAAACAGCTGCGGCTGCCGCCCTTGCGGAAAACTGTCCAAAAACAGTAGTTTCCGGACAGTCACAATTTCTATCGCTTACGGTATCTTTTTGAATACTGCAATAGAATATTTATTGAGCTTGTGCTGATTAGAGTTATATACTGTTGTGTTATCCGTTTTAATATTATTGGTTACACCAAGACCTCCGCTCTGTTTTTCATACTCATGGTCAGTATCAATAATACACGTCCATTTTCCGCTCATCATTGGAAGACCTATATTGCTTTCGTCTTTCATATTGACGTATATACAGTATTTCTCTGCATTATTTTTATCAGTTATTAAAATACGGCATTGTAGGGCATCATCGGTAAGATTGCCTCCTGCAAAGTCAGTAAAACTATAGTGTGCATGTGCAAACATATCTGCATCTGTTTTTCTGAGATTAAAAAGTTGTTTTGCAAATAGATAAATGCCGTTTTGACTATCAATGCATTTATCAGCACCGAGTTCTGTACAAATGTTATCGCGGCCAATATACCCATAATCGTTTGAAAATACTCCATTGTTTGAAGAAGTATCATACACACTTGTCGTTTGACCTTGCGAAGCACCAAATTCATCGCCATAGGTAATCATTGGGACTCCTTTTGAGAATGCGGTAAGTACTAAAAGTCCCCGATAGCGGATTCGCCGTAGTAATGTACGAGAATCGTGCCATTCACCTGCGTCAGCAGAGATTTCAGACACTACATCTGAATGAGAAAGAGTATCGGTTATCCGGTAGCCGGTATGTGAAGCCGCAAAATTTACCGCAGAACCTTTTTGCACCATCTCTTTGAGTAAGGTTTCGTTTTTAGCTCCCATTTTCCAGTTTATAGCCTTACGCACTGCATCGCGGAATCCATTGTTCCATGCAAGCCATACTTCACCGTTTTTCGGTGCATCTGCCGTTTCGATAATACATTTGCGTTGTTTAGTCTTGAGCTTCTCTATGATCGCTGCACGGAGCACTTCATCGTTTTTACAGGGGGTATACCGGATGCCGTCAATGCCCATGATGTCAAGCCAGTAGTCTAAAGAAGCCGTGATAAGTTTTTTTACCTGCTCATTGCCGGCGTTGAGTTTAGTTTCGGCAGAACCGGAACCGCTTGCACCATAGTAGGTACGGTTATCAAGCCCGCGAAGCGATTCCAAACGTACAGCACCTAAAGCACTTGATTCACCCATCTGATTGTAGGGCATATCGAGGAATACCTGCATTTCTGCTTGATGAAATGCCTTTACCATATCCTGAAACTCTTTTGCCGCATTATCTTTATCTTTTGCATATTTTTTTGCAACGGCAAAGAAATTTGCCGGGTAATAGTCTTCGTAGCCGGCAGATTCAAAAACCGGCATAAGTAATACAGTGTTTACGCCGAGGTTTTTCAAATAATTAACCATTTTTGCGGCACCGTCGTAGGTTCCTTTTTCATCATTCGGTACAGTACAGGTTTCAATATTGTTTACACCATTGCCGGTAAAACCCTGTATATGCAGCTGATACACTACCTCGCCGGCAAATGCTGCTTGGGTTGATTTCTGTTGAATACCGGTATTTGAGATTTTGTCAACTACAAGCGATTTTGGTGCATCTGCTCCGTTGTTTGCATTGCGGTTTGCGTCGTCGATTTGGTATGAAGAAGCATTATTTTTTCTGGTATGCGAAAGCTCCAGTGCATACGGATCAATAAGCAGCTTGTTGGGGTTAAACTGATTGCCGCTCGAGTCTGTCTCGGAAACAAAGCCGTGTTCCGATCCGCGTACCCATTTCGGAACTCGTTTCCAGTTTGGACCCCATGCACGGTAGCCGTAGTATACCTTGGCAGCGGTAGTTTGAATTTTTGCCCGCCAGATATGGTCAGTCCCTTTCTCCATAAAAAATGCTGCTTTTTCTTTTAGAGAACCGCTCTCATCACCGTAAATTTCCAGCATCATGCTTTCGGCATGCTCCGAATACACGGCAAAAGTGATTTCATTGCCGGATTTTTTGCTGCCGAGTGCCCAGTTTTGTGTGTTCCAGCCGAAGCCGTCGGTGGCATCACTGTTCATATCAACCGGCGTATAAGCGGCATCACGGTACACCGTTACCCATACGGGATTTGAAACCGTTTTTTTAGTGCTATCATTACTGTTTGATACTTCGCAGTAGTAGTAGAATGTTCCTTCGTCTTCTGCTTTATACGTTGCGGAGGTTGCACTAGCAATTTCTGCACCGCCGGCTGCAACGTTTACAGTGTGCTTATACCATTGATATTTTGGCTCGCCGCCTTTAGCAGTTGCTGCAACAGTAAGCGGAACGCCGGTAGTTTTTACATTAACCCCGCCTGTAGGTTGCGTAGTAATCTCAGGAGCTTTAGGAAGAACGTCCACAACCGTAAGGGTAAATTTTGGCGAGCATACGGTTTTTTGCTCCAATCCGCTTTTTGTTACGGTTACAACACAGTAATATGAATATGAGTGACCGTGAACCAGTGAGGTTGAAGTAGTATAAGATTCCGTGTTATTTGTTCCCTCAGCATTGCTATCTGCCGGAGGATTCGTACCGGCAGCCGGCGGCTCACCTTTCTTCCATTGATATGCAAATGTTGCTCCATCGGGTGCATACAGAACCGCAACCTTAAATGTTGCAGTGGTATTCTTTTCAATTGTGGCAGAGGTTATTCCTACTGGTTGTACTGCTACATCTGAAAAATCGGTAATGTGCTTTATATCAGCTTTGTACCATTTTGAGTATGCTGTTTGTATTGTATACCCTTCTTTTGCATTCGTATTGGTATTGGTTACCAAGCAGGAAAAGTAGAAAATTCCTGTTTTGTCTGTAGGGATCGTTAATGTATCATTTGTTTCACCGGTAAGATACTCTGCATCATGCATATTGCCTGCAGCACTCCTGTACCATTGGTAGGTAAGGGAACCGCCGTCCGGGCTTTGGGCAGTAACTTTAATAACGCGGGGTTCACGCCCTTTTACTACAGGCGGGGGATTGTCAGGCCAGTTTTGTGTAATTTTCGGCTTTTGTGCTGGTTTTTTTTCACTATGGGTTGTATAGCAATAGAAACCGGAATAGCGCTTTTTTGAAGAAGGGGTGCCTGTTCCTTTTTTATTTGTTACCTCACAGTAATAGTAGCGTGTTTCTATGTTGTCTATTCTGGCAGCGTATCTATTTTGAGTTGCATCGGCAATCTTACGTCCGTTTCCGGTGTCTTTTGTAGTATTCCAGTACCACTGGTATGAAAGTTTTCCGTTATCAACAGAATGTGCTGCAACGTCCATCCAAAATACTGTTCCTATGCGGACTGTCTTTTCTATATCAGCCGTAGGATGGGTAATAGCCGGTTCCCGAACATCTGGTGCCGATGTTTTCCATTCAATTGTAATAAGAGGACACACAGCTTCTTCTGTCTTTGTTGTATCGCTATCAATGGTAAGCGTATTGGTAACTTTACAATAATACTTCTTTGTTGCTGCTGTACTTTCCGTTACAGTAATAGAATCTGTGTTACCGCCTTGTGCATCAGGAACTTTTGTATCACCATTTGCAGGCTCTGTTCCGGTTGCAATGTACCACTGGTAAGAAAGGCTGCCGCCGTCAGTAACTGCCGCTTCTACCGATACCTTAACTTGTTCACTTGATTTTACTATGCAGTTGCTGTTTTTAACAGTAATCTGCGGTTTTTGTGCATGTGCAGGAGCTTCTTTTTTTACTTCAACGCTCACAATATTTGATACTGCCATGGCAGTAGAACCATTACGGCTGTTTTTGACTCTACAGTAATAATAGTAGGTTTTAGGGAGTGTTTTGGTAATAGTAAGGGTGTTTGCAGTTTCACCGTTTACCGGTCTAGGATTAGCACCTTGCGGATTTTCAACTTCATACCATTGATAAGAAAGCGTACCGGAAGTCTTTGCTTCGGCTTCTACTTTTAAAGAAAATTCCTTGCCTTTCCATGCTGTTTTTTGTTGAATAGGTGCAATGTAGGGGGTTAATGCAGCATCATTGCTTATGTTGCGATTATTTTCTTTAATAATAATTTTTTGATGAATAGAATCGCGGTATACAGTTGTTTTTCCCCGCTCTTTATGATAGACACGGCAAAAGAATTCAAAGGTACCAAGTTCATTTGTGTTAATGGCGAGTTCACTGATGCTGCGTTCAGACAGCCATAATGCATTTTCTTTCTCTTCTACCTTAAACCATTCGTAAGAAATAACGCCTTTTCCATTAGGAGAGTGTGCTGTAACAGATAACGCCAAAGACTCTGATTGATCATGTTCTATAGGCTCTTCTGATAAATCATCTTTAATTATAGGCAGCATTCCAATAGGCGTGCCTGAGCCTTGGTTACATGCCGCAATGACAAAAATACTGCTTAAAAATAATAGAAATAATTTTTTCATATTTCCTCCTACGTATTTGATAAAAGGATAAAATAGTGGTCGAACTATTTTAACATAAATTTTCAATATGTCAAAAGGAATTTCTAAAATATGTATTTCTTAGTTGTTTTAAAGATATTAGACTTGTTCGATACCTGTGTTTTCGAACAGGCTTATTCTAACGGAATAGTTGAGGCATTAAAACCGAATCAGTAATTTAAAATAAAAAAAGCGGTTATAATATATAACCGCTTTGAGCTATGATGGATTCGAACCATCGACCCACGCCTTAAAAGGGCGTTGCTCTACCTACTGAGCTAATAGCCCATATTGCTAAACAACGTAACAACTATATTCTAAAAATTATTTTCTGTCAAGACCTTTAATAAATTTTTTTATAATGATACAATATGTAATTAATAGGTACTTGTCTTAATTACACATTATTTCTACTTTTACCATAGTAAGTCCGGTCATTACCACGAATGGCGGTGGTTTCAAGCAGCAGCGATGTTTTTGCTGCAGCAAAAACTCGCAGCACAACACGGTACACAGATGTACTGTGTTGTGCGTGTCATGTACATCACTTGCTCTAACCGCAATGGTGTTAATGCTGATACACTATCCAGATGTGTGTTATGCATCGATCATACTATTGATTTTAGAAACAAAAAAGGCGGGAGTTTATCATACACTATAGGTTTGTGATTTCCTCACTTCTTAAACCGGTAGCTTTTAAGATGCTTTCAACTGATAAGCCTATATCAAGTAAGTTCTTTGCTGTTTCAAGTTTTGCTTGGCGGGAACCTTCAGCAAGTCCGAGTGATTTTCCTTCAGTATATGCAATTTTTCGTTCTTCTGCCCGTTGTACTGCTATGTCGGCTGCATAATCATATTCTGCTATTAACATGTTTATGACCTCCTCTTTTGCAAATATGTGGGTATCTGCGTTGTCGCTACGCCGAAATAAATGCTCAACGTATACCCGATACGTTTCCGCTTTATTTCGGCGAGGCTCCTAGCATCTACTCCACCTCTTTGCAAAAGGCATTTTCAGTAGCGGCACGGATGCCGCTGGTTCTACGCGACAGCGACGTTTTTGCTGCAGCAAAAACTCGCAGCTCAACACGGTACACGGATGTACCGTGTT
>JBQMYW010000020.1:0-33135 GCA_052173295.1 Treponema sp. | reverse complement strand
CCGGTATTTCCGGTTCTGACACTGCTGATAAATGATGTTAAATCCGTTAAATTAACATCAATGCCGACACAACCTAACACTGAACCATTACTGTCTTTTACTGCTTGTACTACCGCTACAGTAGGACTACCGTCTGTCGCCACGTATACCGGTGTAATAACACTATTTCCGTTTGCTTCTACAGCCTGTTTATACCATGGTCTTTGACGGGGATCATAGCCGGGTTCATCTTCTCCTGTCCATGAACTTGCTATGCCGCCCCACCGGGTTCCCATATAGACATCTTGAAACTCCATAAAGCTTTCTTCTACAGCTCTAAATAACGTTACAAGAGCCTGTTCCGTTTTTCCAGTATGCGTATATACTATACCCGATTTTTGTGCTTCTGTTGTATAATTGTAAATAGTTTCATCAGCACTTTGTACAATAGGATTTGAAGCAAGCATGGTAACAACATTTTTTCCATTTTGAATAAAAATGTTGATTGATTTTTCGATATTAAAAAACTGTTGAGCAGTAAATTCATCAAATTGCTCACCATTTTTTTTATACAGCTCATACCCGACAACCGTGCTAATAAAGCCGATAATCGAAACAATGGTAATGATAATTGCCCGTAGAAATCTAAATTGAATAGAAGTTGCCTTTTTCATTGTGCAGTATTCCTTAGATAAGAGTATACGATATAAAGACATAAAATTCAATGCTTTTGGAAACACATTGCTGTGCCGGCATTCAACACATATCTCAAAAGTATTGCATCTTACTCAGTGATGCCGTATACTTTACATGATATGGAAGATGAACTACAAATAACCCTTACAAATGATTACGCTTTTAAGCTCTTTTTAGGGGCTGAAGAAAATAAATTGATATTGCAAGACCTGCTCCAGTGTATTCTTGAGCTTGATCCGCAGGATGTCAGCGATCTTGAACTCATGGATAAAGAGTTGACGAAAGAGGAGTTTAGCGATAAAACCGGCATTCTTGACGTAAAACTCAAGCTAACTAACGGTATAGTCATTGACATAGAAATACAAGCATCATGGAATGCCTCATTTGTAAAACGGACGCTCTTCTACTGGGCAAAAATGTACACAGCTGATTTTAAAGCAGGCGAATCGTATGACAGTCTCCACAAATGCATCACAATCAATCTTATAGCTAACGGCTTCACTCTCAACAATGCCATTCATTCAGAATATATACTCCAAGAAAAAGAAATGCACACACCATTGACCGATGTGCTTGAAATACATTTTTTAAATTTAGATGCAGCCAAGAAAGCAAAAGAGAAAACAAATCAAAATCAGCTGATTAATTGGCTGTGTTTTATAGCAGCAACTAATCGAGAGGAGCGAACTATGCTAGCAACAACTTCCCCCATACTACAAATGCTGAATGAAAAAATAGACATACTAACCTTATCACCGATAGAACGGAAGCTGTATGAATCACGCATGAAGCTGAAAAGCGATATAACAACTATTTCTGAAACACAATTTAATGCAGGAGTTCAGCAAGGAAAATCACTCGGTATTGCAGAGGGTAAATCACTCGGTATTGCAGAGGGTAAATCACTTGGTATTGCAGAGGGTAAATCACTCGGTATTGCAGAGGGATTTCATCATGCAAAACTCGAAACAGCACGAAATCTACTTTTTATGGGCTTATCTATCGAAAACATTGCAAAGGCAACCGGATTACCTATACAAGAAGTAGAGCAACTGAATTCGTAATATCGAGTTATTTTTATCGCATACAGCTTCAGGATAAGACTGTCAATGCGTAAGTTCATCTATAAGCATTGACAGTCTTCTGCTACAGCTCTCTATTTTTGCAGTACAGCCTTTTTATACCCATCATCAGTCATAAAGCCGACAATCATTGTGTTTGCCCATATACCTGTAGTAGGTACTCCATTACAGATAGTTTCATCTTTAGGAACATCTGTTACCGGAATGGTCATTGCTTCCCATTTGCCGGTAAAATAATCCTCTTTTGCACCGTCTGCCAGATTATCAACATCTTTACACCATGCAACCCGTACAGAACTCGGTGTTTGAGTAAAAGACGCATGATAATACGAAATATAAGGAATAATTTTATCATTCTCTTTTCGTGTGGTAATCATAATTTGTGTTCCTACAGAAAGATAACTATCTACAGTAACCACTTCTGGATGCTTATTACCAGTGTATTCTTCATTATACTTTGGAATATAGGAGTATTTTAGATCACCCTTTGCACTATTGTAATAGGCAATATGAATACCGTCTTTCTCATCAACGGTAAGATCTACATACCAGCCTGCATAGCCTTTATCAATAACTACTACATTTTTCTGCCATTTGCTCGTATCGCTTGCATTCTCTACTGTTGCAGGATTATCATTCCATGAATACAGTAACTGCTTTGCAGATGCATCATACCACGCAACAACCGCAACACCTGTAGATGTAACCCCGACAGCTGCATACTCACCGCCTTTATACTTTGTAGTTTTATTTGCAATGGTATGAGCATTCACATTATATAATCCCTCGTTCATTATATTTGCATCCAGTTGATGATTACCTACAAATCCATTTGTAAAGCTATTTGTGCTATCTACTTTTCCATAACGGAATTTTACCGGATTATCAGGATGATTAGAATCAAAATAGGCGATATACATTTCCGCATTGGCGGTATCTCCCTTAGCAGTTATCTTTGGACGCTTTACACGGTTAATATTGTAAATATTTTGATTAAAAACTTTTTCAAGCCATGACTTCCCTAACCACATGTGTTGATAACTAGAATTACCAGATGCTTTCTCAACAGCCCTCGAGTAAAATGAAAACTTCGCCGAATAATTATCAACACGGTCGGTATTTGTTGCCAGTGCATAAATATTGCCGGAAGCATCAAAGGCTACTGCCGTATTATGGAATTTGTTATAGCTATAATCAATACATGTCTCAGTACCATTTTTGTTTACTACCATTTTCGGCACACCTTCACCATAGCTCATATACCAATTACTCTTGCTATCAACTTTCAGCATTGGGCTGGTAATATCTTTTGAAATTCCCATACCATCAATTTTCCACACAGAAAGAGAAAGGTTATCCGTTAAGCGTTTATTTGCAGCAGTAGTCTGCACATTGTACACTGCTGTAATCGGATTTCCTTTATTATCAAATGTAGGCTCCGCATTGCTATTGTTAATAGCCGGAATATTCTTGACTGTTACTTCCAGCTTGCCTGATTTTACCGTTTCTACCGGAGTACCGGCTGGATGATATTCAACCGTTACAGGATAATACTCTTTCGTGTACTCATCTGTTTTCTTCTCACCTATTTTCAAAGTCTTTGAATGCATCTTCACAACCGGTTTTTCAGTAATATTAAATCCGTAAAGCTTTATCTCCTCCTGTGCACGGACCGGATAATCACCTAAAGCAGAACGGGCAAAGTCTACACCCGCACTTTCGGATACAAATGTCTCAATCTTGCTGATATAGGGAACAATATTCACGGTAAGAGACGGTTTACTGTATACCGGTGCTTTACCGGAGGCATCAGAACCACTGTATGCAATAGAATACAGCTGATACTTCGTAATAGTCTTAGGAACATTCGTCAACTTCCATTCTACTTCCTGCCCCGTAATCTTGCTAATAGTTACCAGATAAGATTGTTCTCCCTCATACAACCGCAAGAACTGCCCTGCAACAGCAGTATCGCCGGAAGCAAGGGTAAGCGACTGTATTGTCGGTCTTGCCGCGGCTGTACGCTCTGCAGCAGAACCGGCAGCGTCAATACTTTCAACAGTATTATGATAAGCTTTCATGGTAATAGCTTTACTCAATTCGGGTGCACCGGTTTCCCATATATACTCCCAGCGTACCCAGTGTCCGTTTACGTCAAATGCTGTATCAGTTACCGTGAATCCAGCCGGATTCGACCACGTTCCGCCCGTATAGCTTGCAGTAACAGTTGCACCCGCACCGGTTAGCTCCAGTTTAGTAAGCTTGGTTGGGTGGTAGGCGATACCCCGCAGTACCACTTTACCGGAAACGTCTGATTCACCGCTGCCGCTGGAAACTTTAGTAATTTCAATGTGTCCGTTTTCACGGTTATTATCAGCAAGACTGTTATTGTCTTCACCGTTCCAGTAAAACGGCATAATGACTACCTGCGGTTTACTCTTATCTTCTGTCTTGACATTGAGTGTTACCGTAAGCATCAGCTTACGTGCCGTATCGCCGGTAGAGGCATCATCTTTCAAAACAATAACAAAGGTTTGGTTTTCTCCCTGCGGAATCTTGTTATTAGCAAAATCCGCTGAGGTTAAATCAATATTGTAGTTTCCTGCGTTCGCCGCAAGAGGGGCAGACTTCAAAACCGTTCCGCTTGGATTACCCGAAGAATCCGCTTTATACAGTTCAAAGTTGCGATTACTTCCCTGCCCGCCTGCCAGCTTAAAGGAAATTTGAGAATAATCTTTATTCTTGAATGTAAACCGGTTTTTAATATTGAGTGTCTGGTTGTAATTTTTCTTTTCATTTACATAGTTGTCATGACCTTTTTCGGTTACAAGCTCAACCAATCCTTTGGTAACATCATCAGAATATGAATTATTGCCGTTTAAGTCGGTTTTAAATGTTACTTCCTCAATCTTGAGCGGCTTGTTCCGCAAAAAGATGTCAGTTTTATATTCTGTTCCGGCATTTCCAGCCTTATCGGTTGCCAGCAATTTCAGTTCTTGTTTCCCGTCGGCGAGTGTATTTGTTACAATACCCTCTTTAAATGAGGAGAACTGTCCCTGCAAGCTCGTAAATTTAGTAATTCCGCTCAAAGCAGTTGTAATAGAGGGCTTTACACTTTCAACACCGGAACCGGTATCGTAAATAATACCCTCCAATTGATATTTTCCGGCATGATCAAACACAATCGGATCTTTTCTGAATAGGATATATTCAGATTTATCAGCAAATGTACCAGCCGATTGCAAATCGTAGGAAAGTGTTTTATTTCCAACCGCAGTAACCTTTAGCTCTTTTGCAGTGCCGTCTTTGGTTGCAACAAACACGTATAAATTATCAGTATTCATACTAGATGAAGCTGCTTCAACACCGGAAGCCCCGGAAGTTGTAAATTGCGCAAGCCCGCCTTCTCCCTCCGGCACACCAAATACTACTGACGGTTTAGTGTTATCGTACTTGAGATTAAACTGATTAAAGTTCGGAATAGCCCCGTTACTTTGTCCGCCCCTCAAATTGATTGTAATTTTACAGTTCTGATCAGGGTCAGTCATCGTTTTGGTGTTAAGCGGCAGCTTCATTTTGTACCCTGATTTGCCGCTTGAAGTATATTCTGTAAATACCTTTTCAGTGCCTACTTTTGCCGCTAATATGGCTGTTTTTGCTTCTTCAGCGGTTGAACCAGTCAGATTTTTCAATCCGTTATACTCAGAACCGGCATTGGCAACTTCCACTGAAATACTACTAATCCCTGTCGTAGAAATTAAATCCACGAGTAAATAATTTCCTTCAGTAACAAATTTCCCGCTTACATAGTCCGATTCTACACCGCTTTTTTGTATTTTCGGTGAGTCAAAAATCGGAGCATTTTGATCGAGTTTTATTATCCGTGCAGGTGTCCAATCGCAATAGGTTCCCTCATCATTTTTTGCACGTATACTATAGTACAGATCAATATTTCCGCCGGCAGCACCATTCAAGAATTTTGCACTTTCAATAGAAAAGTTCCATGAACTTATTCCGGCAGTAGTATCTTCAACAACAGGAACACCAGCAGCCCAGTCTTTCATTGTGCCTGCATTCGGCAGCCCCGCTGATACTTCTTTTGTAAAAGCTTCGGTAAAATCAGGACGCTTAGAAAAGCGTGCTTCAATAACGGTAACTTTCGCACCTGATGACGGCTTATTTACCGCTGCATCTCCATAAAAACGCACAGTTCCGCCAAGTGTAACTTTTTTTAAGCCGTTATGAGCCTCTGTTCCGTTTGCTTCTGTAGTAGAAGCTTGGTCAGGTCCGAATATACTCACCTTGGGAGTTTTTCCGTCAGAATCGATGGTAAGATAAAATGTATTTTCCGCTTTGTTACCGGCATTGTCTTGAGCTGTAATAGAGAGCGGAACCTTATAAATTTTACCGCTTGCATTCGAGGTAAAATCCGGTTTAAAGCGTTCATCACTATAAACAGTTGTTCCATATTCACTTGCATCGGTAAGCTCAAGTGTCCACGTAAGACCGCTGGCAGAAACTTCAAACTTATCACGCGAAAGAAGCGGTGATTTATTTTTACCTATTTTACACGTATATGCGGTACTACCTGCCGTCATTGCCATCATACCGCTTGCTCCATCCGAGAACAAACCGGAAACAACTGTTTTTCCTACTAACAGCTCTTTTGCCCAGCTGCCGCTTTCCTGCAGCGGATTTTGCATAATAATTGTCGGTGCGGTAAAATCACACACAACTGTTTCTTGCCAATAATTCGGGAAGCCGGATTTATCAGTTACTTTAATTTTTAAAACATGGGTTCCTTCCGTAAGGTCTACATCCAATACTTCCCATGCTTCCCACTCTATTTTAGTACCATTTTTTTTATCTTTTGCAGTATTCCGGACAAACTTTTTGCCTGCTCCGTTTCCTAAGAATAGCTCTACCTCATCAATTCCCGAAGAATCCTTTGCAAATACTCTAAAAGAAGCTTTTTTATTATTTGCATTTCCTATTTTTTTATTTGCAATTATTTTTGAATCTTCGGACGTTTCGTTTAAGCCTGCTAAGGAAGTACCAAGTACAAAACGCACATCTCCTGCTTCTATTTGCGGCGGTGTATTATCGAGTTTAAAAGAAACTGCCGTATCTTTTCCGGCTGTTAGTGCATCATTTTTACCAATAATATTTGGATGAATAAGCTTACCGGCAGCTTCCGTATCAAAAACAGTTCCCGCTGCATCTGTTACCTGAAAATTAATTGTATAGTCAGCATCAGCAAGGCTGCCCAAATCATACGTCCAGAAGCTGCCTCCTAAACCGAATGTTACCGGTTGATAGCTGCTGCTGCCGATCTTAATCTTCAAACTAGGTACTAATCCGTCATCATCACTGATTGTTCCTGTTAACGTTTTAGAATTATTCAACTGTGCCTGTGCAATTTTATCAAAGCTTGTTATGGTAATAAGCGGTCTATCTTTATCTTGGTCAACTACAATGGTACAATCTTGTTCCGTTTGATTACCAACCATATCTTCTGCAATAACGGTAAGAACAATGCTTCCGCTGCCTGTTCCGGAATTTCGTCCTATATGCTGCACAGTATCAAGTTTAAAACTCCATGAACCAGCTTTTTCTCCCTCAAAATTAAATACTGATTGGGTTAGGGTATCTCCAGTGCTGTCTGTTACACCGGTAAGCGGTGTATTAGGACTACCTTTCTTTATCACCTTTAGCGATTTCAGCTGTTGTTTGTCCGATGCAGTACCGCTTACTAAAATAGTTCCGTTTACCGTTTCGGTTGATTTCGGTGTTTTTACCGTAATTTCCGGTTTATCGCTGTCTACTTCAAAATTCTTTACAACAGTTGTAATAAGTCCTGCGGTATCTTCTGCACTGATAGAAAGGGTATACAACCCTTTTACTTGCGAGCCGGGAGAAATAGACTTTAATGTTTCATTGTCAACAGTCCATGTAATGTCCCCCTCCTGGCTGTTTATCATTTTTCTTAACAACGATGTACCTTGTCTCGTTTGCTTATTAGTAATGGTAAGATACGCTGCTTTTACTTTGATAGAATCCTTTACCGTTCCTGCTACGGTAAAAGGCTTCATTTTACCATCAGTCTCTGTTCCAATCAGTACTGTATCACTGTCTTTTCCATCAATTTTGATATTCAAAAGTTCAGGAGGCGTTTTATCATATTGGAATGTAATTGTTTTAGAACCCGCATTACCAAGGTGATCACTATAGTTAAACGCTATGGTATTTTCTCCCTCAGCCAGTGAAAGCGTTGTCTTCGATTCTACTGAATTTCCTTTTATCGCTTTTAGGGGAATATCTGCACTGCCATTCAGTTTCGCCGTTACTGTTTTAATACCGGCACCCGGCGTATCGGCAATAACAGCAAAGAGATTAGGCTGATCTTTCAAAGACTGCCCGTCAACAGGTACACGAGGTGTTAGTTCCGGTGCTTTGGTGTCTACCCAGACAACCAGCTGCTTCTGCACATCTCCCGTGGGACTTCTAAAGCTAAAGACATACCGCCCATCAGTTGAATGATTCGCCGCTGGATTAAACGTAACCGTATACTTTTCAGTTTCATTCCCTTTAATACCGCTTTTAAAGCCGCTTATCACATTATCATGAAGCAGGACACCACTAAACAGCACTCCATTCCTTTTTATATTCACACCTAACTTGATCAAGTCATCATCGCTTAGTTTTGCACCATCTTTATTGATATGTAATTCCAAATTTTGCGGCTTATCTCCATTGTATGTACCGCTTAGCTGGAGTGTAAAGGGATCTTTCACGTAAGGGGTATCTTCGTTAGTATAGGGAGCCGGCTTGGGAGCAATCATGTGTATATCTGCTGAAAGCGTTTCAGTTGAGCGGATAATTGTTGTTTCCCATGGTGCGGTTCTTCCTGATCCGTCTTTTATAGTAAACCTAACATCACTATGTGTATGTACGAGGGTGATTGCTCCTGCAGCCTTATATGTGTTAGCCTTTCCCGCTACCGGCACAGCAGTAAACACTTCTTTTCTTTGCTCGCTATCCTCCACCCACTCTGCTATCAGTTCTTTAACACCCTGTCCTTTGTCTTCAAACTCGCCGGAAACCGGCACAGTGGCGGTACGGCTTGTAATCTCCTTTTTACTATTGAACGGATTAGAAGAAGTTTCTACTTTAAACTCAGCTGCACCGATTTTCATTGTTTTAAACAGAGGCGGTTTAGTATCAACAACAGCGGTAACTTCAGCAGAGTCTGTTTTTCCGGCAGCATCTTCTACCATAATAACAAAGGTATGATCACCATCCTCCAAACTGCTAAATGAGTGAGTAAAATTATAGGTATCATCGCTTCCTGTAACACGGACAGCAGAAACAGTGTCCTGTGTTCCGCCTTTCTTTCCTATTTTAAGCGTTTTTATCGTATTCTTTTCAAGAATAGTTCCTGTGAGGCTCAAGGTATTTGTAGAGGATTCCAACTTTGTACCTTTCCGCAACAAGTCAATTGCAATGCCTTGTACAGTTTGCAAGCGGGGCTTTTCTGTATCATACATAAAAGTAAGATTTGTTGGTTTTCCCGCTTGACCTAGTCTATCTTTTGCTGTTAGGACAATTTCATACTTGCCCTCTTTAGGTGTAGGAATAGCAGAAAGTTTCCAGTTCTGATTATCCGCACTTGCAGCTTCTGCAAACGGTAAAGACTGCTCTGTACCCGAATTATATTTGTAGTCTGCACGTATACTTGTAAAGTCAACACCGCAGCCTGCATCATAAATATCACCAGTAATCTCCGGCATTGCAGTTACCAGGCTCGGTGCATTCGCGGTAATAACGGGACCTTCCACATCATAATAAATTTGACACAGTGCCGGTTGTGAAGAACCGCGTCCTGCATTGTCTGCTGCCTGAACTGTCAAAGTATAGGCCGCACTTTTAGCTTGATTAAAGGCATCCGTTCCAATCGTAAACTCAATATTACCGCCGCCTGAAAGCGGATACGTTATCTCTTCCCGAGCCTTTTCCGCCGTTCCCGCTTTCAGCGAATAAAACACCTGTCCTCCTGATGAACCTTGGACAGTAACGGAGAAGACAGCAGTATCTCCTTTTTTTATATAAAACCGCCCATTATCAGCGGCTTTGCCGTTTATTTGCCCTACAGTAACTACCGGTGCTGCACCATTCTTTTTTACCTTAAATCCATATACACTGCCGCCTGACTCTTTGGGATCGGCAATCATCGTATGGTTTTCGTGTTTTTGATCGTTCCCCCTAACCTGCAGCATATAATGTTTAGTATATGCTAATGGAGGCAATTTTAGTGTTATAATATGGCTGCTGCCGGATATACTCTTCTTGGTAATTAAAGTACTGCCTATCTCGATAATACCGGTTTGCAATGCACCGTCTGTACCATTCACATATAATTGGGTATTATCATTTACATCCACAGTATACGTGGTATGGGCAGCATAGTAGTCTTCTAAACTAATAAGATAAAATCTATAGGAATCAGCAGCATTCAATGGGTCATCATCAAAATTAGGAGAAAGTTTTACGTTTATTGCTGCATCTTCATAGATGTCTTCGAATAAACCAGTCAAACTACCGCTTGCCGGTATAGTCTTTGGAGAATGTCCTTCAATGCCGTATTTAGGATTGATTGACGGATTCAGAGCAAATACGCCTTTGCGTTCTCCTGCTTTTGTAATTGCTTTTTCATTAAGCGTTGTTAATACCTGTGTAACCGCTGCATCAGAAATACTTTTATCTACGCCGACAGACAGTCCGTCAGGATGATACGTTCTTCGGGTCATGTTATAGACTGTATCAATTTCATACTTTTTTAATACATCGCTATACAAATCACCATTAAGATAGTACGTTTCCGTACTATTCCCCTCTCCCTCTCCCTTTATCTTTTGAGGATCCGTATAGCTCCGTGCACTGTCTGTTACTTTTATACTGTAGGAAATAGTTTTATTTCCAGCTGCCGGATTATCGCCATAGAGTTTCTTATAAAATCCCGGGTTTGCAGCAGAGAATGAGTCAACAGTCATACGGATTGTCTGAGGAATATTCGTAAGTGTTTCTGTGTAATTCTGACCGTCAGCAGATTGTGCAATAATTTCTAACGATTTTACAGCACACGAGTCGTACACCTGCCCAGCGAGGAAAAAGCTATCACCAAAGATGTCTGCATCTCCCGCTGTAGACCCACTGGCTACCGCAGTGCTGGGACGTGATAACACGAGCAGCGGAGGAGTATTATCAATAACTAATCTGCTTTCTGATTCAACTTCTTTACCGGACGCATCTTTTGCCAGAATTTTAAGCTTATACTTTCCGTCAACCGGTCTATACTTATGCTGATTTTTGGAACGGTCAATGAACACTTGCCACTGGTTATTATGATTCTCCAGATAGAAGCTTTCGCTATAAGCTGCCCCTCCGTCCAAGCAGGTTAGCATTGCAGAAACCGTTTCTACTTTCCGGTCATCTTCAACCGTAACCGACACACAAAACGAACCGCGGACAACAGCATTCATAGGCGGATATATACTATCCGATCGGATAATAGGCGGATTAATGTCTACCGCCTCCCCAAGACCTACGACATCTTTACATGTTGTCAAGGCAAACACACTGGTACAAACTACCGCAAGAACCAAAGAAAAAGAGCGAAATGCTTTCATAACCATTCCCCTAGGTAAAAATATTTTTAACTTTCTATATCTTTCACTTTAAATAATAGCTCTATCCAATACTTTTATTATCAAACAGGTTTAATAATTTGTGTGCATAGTACCTGTCTGTAAAAATAAAGTCAAGCCTGCCGTCAGATAACTCAGCGTGAAAATGAGTAACGGCACTATTGTTGCTATAATAGCTGCGGAACTGCACATCCACAGCTGTACGTCCGTGTACATCTGTGGACTGGTTTATTAGTTGAACTTTTCCGGAATAAGACCGGCAACCATGTATTTTTCGGGCATTTTTGACGGTTTACCGGTTTTATCCACGCAGCCCCACGTAACCTTTGCTTCTGCACATACAACATTATCCTGATTGCGTATTATTTGCGAAAACACACCTGAAAGTTTGCCAAGCTTTATCGGCTCAACTTCAACAGCAAGAACATCTCCCAGCCGTGCTGAATATCGGTAATGGATATCAACATGGGAAACATAAAGCATATACCCCTCTGCAGCGAGGCTTGGATAGTCAAAACCGATAAGCCTCAAAAACTCCATGCGGGAGTATTCAAGATAATTCAAATATACTGCATTATTTACATGGTTATACGAATCAAGCTCGTATGTTCTAACCGGTATTGTAATTATTTTCGTCATATCAAACAGCACCGAGTCTTACATTTTTCCGATTATCTGCTTGAGTGCAGCTGTTTTATCAGTTTTTTCCCATGAAAATTCTTCCCGTCCGAAATGCCCATAAGCCGCAGTAGCCTGATAAATCGGGCGGCAGAGGTCTAATGTTTTAATAATACCGGCAGGACTAAGGTCAAACAGCTCTGACACAGCTTGAGCAATATGCTGCTCCGGCACGGCTGCGGTTCCGAATGTATCAACACGGACTGATACCGGAAATGGAACCCCGATAGCGTATGCAAGCTGTACTTCACAGCGGCCGGCAAGCCCTGCAGCAACAATATTTTTTGCAACATACCGTGCCATATATGCAGCAGACCGGTCTACTTTAGTAGGATCCTTACCGGAAAATGCCCCGCCGCCGTGCCGCCCCATACCGCCGTATGTATCAACAATAATTTTCCGTCCGGTAAGTCCCGTATCACCGAACGGTCCGCCGATAACAAAGCGTCCTGTAGGATTGATAAAAAACTTAGTTTTTGCATCAATTAAGCCGGTCGGCTCAAGCACTGGTTTAACAATCATATCAATAATCGTATCTTTAATTTCGTTATAACCGGTATCAGGATCATGCTGATGAGAAATAACAACCGTGTCAATACGCACCGGTTTTCCGTCTTCATATTCAACTGTTACTTGACTTTTTGCATCGGGACGCAGCCAGCCTATTTTTTTTGACTTCCGCAATTCGGATGCCTTTCGGAGCAACGTGTGTGCGTACATAATCGGGGCGGGCATATACTCCGGTGTTTCATTACATGCATAGCCGAACATCATACCTTGATCGCCTGCACCCATTTGATTACGGTATTCCGAAAGCCCCTCACCATTAACCCCTTGTGCAATATCAGGTGATTGTGCATGAATCATATTCAATACCGCCATAGAATTGCAATCTAACCCAAAATCTGCATTTGTATATCCAATCTCGCGGGCAATATCCCGTGCAGTTTTCTGCACATCAACAAAGGTACTGGTAGTAATTTCGCCGCCCACTAAAATCAATGCAGTAGATGCAAAAGTTTCGCACGCAACATGACTTTGAGGATCAGCACGCAAGCAGGCATCAAGCACTGCATCTGAAATTTGATCGCATAATTTATCGGGATGTCCTTCGCCGACGGACTCAGAGGTAAATAATTTTCTTTCACTCATCGTATACTTCCTTTCATATTACTGATACTATCATAGCCGTATTATGGAAAAAGAGCAAGTATTGCAGGGCTGTAGACCTGCTGCGGTTCTCGGGAACCTCTAAAAATCTGACCGAGTTTTTAGAGGTTTTCCTTAGATTTATTTTGCGATGTTTTAATTTAAGTCATTAGGATATAAAGACTTAAATTAAAACTCGCAGGCATCTCTAAAAACTTGAATTTTTAAAGATGCCCTCTCCTCTTTCTGTACAGCTTATCCGGTAAAAGCAACTTGTGTGCTGCCTTTTGTCAAGTCTGTAATACAGGAGGCAAAATCCCGGCAGTATACGGCTGGGATAGAGCCGTACACTGTAACTAATTCTCCGTATTCTACCGTCATATCTGATAGTAAAAATGTACTGCGGCTCATAACGGTTTGTACCCGCTGATACATTTCGTAGCTGCAGGTATATGAAAATTTTTTTGTTTCAATAAGCGGCTCTGTCTCAGCAGTATCAAGCACTGCTTTTGCCGCCCCTGCGTATGCTTTTACCAAACCGCCGGTTCCAAGCAGCACACCGCCGAACCAGCGTGTTACTGTAAGCAGTACATTAGTGATTCCGCTGCCTTTAAGCACCGCAAGCACCGGCTGTCCCGCCGTTCCTGCCGGTTCTCCGTCATCACTGCACCCAAGGATTTCTCCTTTTTTTCCAATGACAAAGGCATGGACTATATGCCGTGCATCACGATAGCGGTCTTTTTGCTGTTTAACCCGTTCCCGTGCAACAGCGGCATCTTCCACAGCAAAAAGCTCTGCCCTGAATAGCGATTTTTTTATTGTAAGCTCTGCACACGGTGGCATATCTTTAATGGGGTATTTCAAAATCAACATACAACTGTATTCATTGCAGTACCGCTTTGCAGGTATGCTGCCTTGAGTGTATTTTTCAGCAGCATTGCAACAGTTAAAGGTCCTATACCGCCCGGTACCGGCGTGATCAACCCTGCCTTTTTTTCTACCGATTCAAAATCTGCATCACCGGTAATACGGTAGCCGCAAGCTGCAGAAGTATCGGCTATTCTATTAATGCCGACATCAATAATTGCAGCACCTTTTTTTATCATGGTATCGGTAATCAATGCAGGGCAGCCTGCGGCGGTAATAAGAATATCTGCGTTCCGGGTAATCTGTGCAAGATTGCCCGTTTTACTATGACACACTGTTACTGTTGCATCAGCATGAGTAAGCAGTGCTGCAAGAGGCTTTCCGACAAGAAGCGATCTGCCTACAATCACCGCATGAGCCCCTGATGCAGATATGCGAGCCTGCTGCAATACATACATAACAGCCAGTGCAGTACAGGGAATAAAACCAGCTGTACCGCTGCTTCCGGCAAATAGCTTTCCAAGATGCACCGGTGTACATCCGTCTACATCTTTCAGCGGATTAATTAATTCGGTCAGTGTATGCACATCAATATGCGCCGGAAGCGGCTGTTGTATTAAAATTCCCTGTATGTCCGGAGTGTTATTCAACATCGTAAGCGTTTCTATAATTGTTTCCTGTGCTGCATTTTGCGGAAACCGGTATACCCTGCACTCCATTCCTACTTTCTTTAAGGCTTTTTGTTTAGCACTGATATACGATTGAGATGCAGGATTATCTCCTGCATAGATAATAGCAAGACGCGGCGGTATGCGTGCCGGATATGCTGCACGCTGTACGGCACAATATGCAGCATTTTGAGCCGCAATGTCATCAATAAACTTTTGAGCAAGTGCTTTTCCATCAATACAATACGCCATGCAATACCCGCATTTAAATTTTAAATTTATTTATTTCTTCAACCAGATTTTCAATATTTTCCTTATTTATTTGTGTAATTTGATTTACCTCTTGTGCAGCATTACTAATTTGTACTGCACCCGATGCCATTTCGTTCATATTATTTGTAATGGCAGCAGTAATTTCTGTCAGCCGCTGCATTTCCCGTGCAGCTCCGTTACTGCCTACTAACATATCCGCTGCACCCGATTTAACCCGCTCTGTCATAGTATCAATCGTCTTCATTGCATGCAAAATCTGTTCAAAATCTCCGGCCTGCTTCTGCATCGTGTTCATAATAAAATCTTCTTGTGTTTTAACCGATTCCGTAAGCTCAAAACTTTTCATAAACAATTCTTCTGCTCCGGCGGTATCAGCAGCAATATCATCAATACGGGTTTTAAGATTTTTTAATACGGAAGTAATAGTCTTTCCTTGAGCACTCGATTCTTCTGCAAGATTTCTAATTTCATTGGCAACAACGGCAAATCCCTTTCCTGCTTCTCCAGCATGAGCTGCTTCTATAGCAGCATTCATTGCCAAAAGGTTTGTTTGACTTGCAATATGCTGGATAACGCCGCTCGCTTCGAGCAAACTATCTGATTCTGAACTAATATCCTGAGTAACCTGTGCGGCACTTTTAATAGAATGCTTTGTCAACTCCGATTTTTCTTGCAGCTGTGCAATCCGCTCTTTATTTGCTGCAAGAATTTTCATCATAGACTGAATGCTGCGTACCATTTCATGTACAGCTTGAGAACTCGCCTGTATATTCTGCGTTTGAACTTCAACATCACTATTTAAGCGTTTGATAGTTTTATTAATTTCCTCCAAAGTTCCGGAAGTATCATTAATACTACCGCTTTGATTTTCAACCTGCTGCTGAACATTTTTAATATTGGAAAAAATCTCTACAATAGAATCTGTAGTTTCTGCAACATTCAACGCAAGAGTACCACTTACTTTCTGCATATCGTGTGTATTTTTCAGCACAGACTGGATTGAATGGCGGATTTTTTTGAGTGTTTTATTAAAATAGTAGGCAATATTAACAGTTTCGCTGGTTCCCTGCTCTGTAAGAGATGCAGTAAGATCACCGGAACCTTCAGCAATTTCAGTAAGAGCAGCTTCCATACTTTCAAAAAACATGCTAATGCGTTTTGAAATAATAAATGAGAAAAATGCAGCAACAAGAATTGCAGCAGCAAGAATCATAAGGAAGTTGAACCGGATAGCACCAAGGTCATGCAGCAAAGCCGCCTGAGGAGTAAAAAGAATAAGTCCTGCATCAAAAATAGATGTTTGCAGCGGAATAGCCCGTATTCTGAATAGTTCATTATCAAAGTATTCTTCTGCCTGCATTTTATCCGAAATTTTATATCCTTTCAGCGAGGGAATTTCAAGCTCTTCCAATTTTTTAAAATCGTTATCGCTGTCTAAACTATCTAACGAAATAATACCGCTTTTTTCAACAAGCAGCACTTTCTTGCCGTTGTCAGTATTTACTAACTTGGTAATTTGCTCTTTCAGTAACGAAAGATTTATATCACCGCTAATTACACCGATAACACTCCCCGATTCATCACATATCGCTTTCGTAATGGTAAGTGCCGTATAACCGGCACTTGCTTGGTATGATCCCAAGGCAATAACACGGTCAGGCTCTGCTTTTGCTGTTTTGTACCAGCCTCTTGCACGGGAATCATACCCCGCTTTTCTACTTACTGGAGGATATTGAATATACCCGCCATTTATTTCCGAACCAATAGAAATATCTATCAAAATAGGATTAGCTTTTACAATACGTTCTAAGCGGTGCAATATTTGCTCTTCCATTATTTTTGCTTCTGCTGTCCGTTCAGGCTCGGCAGAAAAAAGATAGGAAGGGACAGCTGCCGTATTTTGCAAAAAGAGCACTTCTTGTGATGCTGTAGCAAAAACATATTCAATACTTTCAAAGATACTAAGACACAGTGCTTCGATATAGCGGAGCTCAAGTGTTTCTGCTCCCTCATGCATCTGTTTGAGTAGTTTTTTTTCTGCATAGTAGTTGATGGAACTGCTCACAGTAAGCACAATAGTTGTCAGCACTACGGTAAAAAAAAGCAGCAGTATCTTTAGTTTTAATTTTTTGCTATTTTTCATGGTGTAATCCTTTTCTATAATACTAATATAATACCGTAGAATACTCAGTACGGCAAGAGCAGATAAACATCAGGGAACCTATTCGGAAACTTCCGTTTCTGAATAGATATAGTACACAAAACAAAAAAGCGGTAAAATAGATACGGATAAATGCATAAAATAGAACACTGCCCGGCTATCCATAGAACAATAAAAAAAATTAATCACATCCGTTAAAAATATATCAGTCCATTTGCAAAAAAGATTTTGACTATTTTTATTTTTATGATAGAATAGATGCTGATAACCGGCAGGTTCATACTACTGCCTTTATGAAAGGTTATCATATTGTCTTATTTTGAGGAGGCGTGCGTTTATGAAATTATTTTCAAAAGCAGCACACAAAGGTGTTTTAGTATTGTTTATTGCCGGTCTTGTCATTTTGTCAAGCTGCGGCGGCTCTAAAGGGGATGCGGCGTTAAATAAGGATAAGCCGCTGGTATTTTTTAACCGGCAGCCTTCTAACCCTACAACCGGTAAAATTGATATGACCGCAATGAACTGGAATGATAAAACCTATTACGTCGGATTTGATGCAATGGGCGGCGGTTCTGTTCAGGGTAAACTTATAACAGAATATCTTGCAAATGCTGATGCTTCTATTGATAGGAATGGTGACGGTGTTATCGGCTATGTATTGTGCATCGGAGACGTTGGACACAATGACTCTCAGGCACGTACTGAAGGTATCCGTAAAGCATTGGGTACATGGGCAGGTTCAACCGATCCGGGAACAGTACAAGAAGGTAGTGTGTTTATCGGCGGTACATCATATAAGGTAGTAGAATTGGAAGGAAAGGCAATGACCGGTACCGACGGTTCTACATGGAATGCCAATGCTGCAACGGAAGCAATGGGCGGCTGGGCAACTAAATTTGCCGATGCTATCGACCTCGTTATTTCCAATAACGACGGTATGGCAATGGGCTGTTTACAGGCTTCAAACTATCCTACCGGTGTTCCGATTTTCGGCTATGATGCTAATGCAGATGCAATTGATGCAATCGGCGGCGGCATACTCACCGGAACAGTATCTCAGAATGTTGACGCACAGGCAACAGCACTCTTACAAGTTCTCCGCAATTTGCTCGACGGATTAACAGGCGAAGATGTATACTCAAAAGGTATCTTAACTGCTGACAATTACGGTAATAAAATTTCCGCTCCGGTACAATATTGGGCTGATGTAAAAGCTGTTATGGCTGAAAACTCAGGCGTTACAATAGAAAACTGGCAAAATTATGCAAGCGGAAAACGCGATATGGGTATCAAGCAAACTGATGCACCGAAAAAGAAAGTATTGCTAACAATTTATAACTCTGCTGACAACTTCTTGTCTTCTTCATATTTACCGGCATTAAAATACTATGCACCGCTGCTGAATATTGACTTGACTATTGTACAAGGCGACGGACAAAACGAATCAAGCTGCTTAGACCGCTTTACTAACTTGAATAACTTTGATGCTTTTGCCGTTAATATGGTAAAAACAAACTCAGGTGCTGACTATACCGATAAATTAAAATACTAATCCGCTGTATTGGACGGCAGAAGCAAATAATAAATCTGTTCAGAAACTTCCGTTTCTGAACAGATTACCTTAAAACACGATGCTCTAAATCGTGCTGCTGGATGCGATGTTTAAAATTAAGTCATTACTATACAAAGACTTAATTTTAAACTCGCTATCAGCTATGCTGATGGGGATGCCGAAAAAGTAACCAACTTTTTGCCGCCGGCAATGACATCCCCTCATTTCTGCCGTCTTTTTTTAGTTCGGTATAACACGGTTGGAACTATAAGAAAAAAAATTGCAGCAGTGCGGTAAGCACGGAATACTTGCCGGACAAAAATCATAAGGGGTTGTGATGAGCGATACTGTACTTGAAATTAAAAATCTTTCAAAATCGTTTGCAAAAAATAAAGTGCTTGAAAGTATTGATTTAACGGTAAAAAAAGGCTCTGTTGTCGGATTAATGGGTGAAAACGGAGCAGGTAAATCAACGATGATGAAGTGTCTTTTCGGAATTTATGCGAAAGACGAAGGCAGATTTTTTTTAGACGGCAAGCTGATAGATTTTAAATCTCCGAAAGATGCACTTGAAAACGGTGTAGCAATGGTACACCAAGAGTTAAACCAGTGTCTGGATCGGACTGTTATGGATAATCTGTTTCTCGGCAGATATCCGGTGCAATTCGGTGTAGTAAACGAAACAAAAATGCAAAAGGATGCCGATACACTGTTTGCTTCGTTGAAAATGAATGTCAACCCGCGGACTATTATGCGTACTATGTCTGTTTCTCAACGGCAGATGGTTGAAATCGCTAAAGCTGTTTCATATAATGCAAAAGTTATTGTATTAGATGAACCTACGTCCTCCCTTACTGAACGGGAAGTAATAAAACTTTTCTCCATTGTAAAAGATTTACGCGAAAAAGGAGTTTCTTTTATTTATATTTCCCATAAAATGGACGAAATTTTTCAAATATGCAATGAGGTAGTTGTATTACGGGACGGGCGTTTAACACTTTCAAAATCTATAGACAATACCGATATGAATGAGCTTATTGCGGCTATGGTTGGAAGATCGCTGGAAAAACGTTTTCCCGATGTCGATAATACGGTTGGAGAACCGTATTTTGAGATAAAAAATCTTTCAACACGGTATGAACCTCAGCTAAAAGATATTTCATTTACAGTAAACAAGGGAGAAATTTTCGGCTTATATGGTCTTGTCGGTGCAGGAAGAAGCGAATTACTCGAAAGTATTTTCGGCTTACGGACAATTGCTTCCGGAGATATTATTGTAGGGGGTAAAAAACTCCGCTTTTCCAGCAGTAAAGATGCAATGGACTACAATTTTGCCCTTGTAACCGAAGAACGAAAATTTAATGGTATGTTTGGAAAAGCCTCTATAAAATTTAATACGGTTATTTCAAATTTACCTGCCTATAAATCATGGGGAATGCTATCCAACAGAAAAATGCAGGAAGCTGCGGATAGAGAAATAAAGATTATGCATACAAAGTGCGTTTCTGCAGATGAGCTTATCAGTGCATTGAGCGGCGGAAATCAGCAAAAAGTAATTATCGGAAAATGGCTTGAACGGCAGCCCGATATTCTCTTACTCGATGAACCAACCCGCGGTATTGATGTCGGTGCAAAATACGAAATTTATCAGCTGATTATCAATATGGCAAAAGCAGGAAAAACAATTATTGTTGTTTCCAGCGAAATGCCCGAAATTTTAGGTATTACAAACCGCATTGCAGTTATGTCAAATTACCGTTTGGCAGGCATTGTGGATACAGAAACAACTGATCAGGAAGCTCTTTTGCGCCTCTCTGCCCGATACTTATAACTTATGGAGATACAAGATGAAAAACCAACATGATGTGCAGCACACATTTACCGATGAGCAAATTGCTCTTGCCGATATGGCGAAAATTTTGGAAGAAGATCAACAGCTTTCAGAATACAGTAAAAAGCTCGAAGCCTTGCGGGCAGATGGTGTTACAAAAATTTCTCAGCTGTATCAGGAAATTGCAATCGTCAGAAAGAATAAATTGCTTTCCGCACAACAAAAAAATGCCCATATTGCAGAATATCAACAGCAAATAGAAAAAGCAAAACAGGTTGCAGCTAAAAATAGCCATAAAGATAAGCTAATAACTAAGCAGGCAGTTGCGTATGTTAATGACATTGCAGCCGCATTTGAATTGGAAGTAGTCCGCAATGAGAATGCGAAAGCAATCCAGTACAAAAAAGAGTACACGGAAAAAATTCAACAGATTACTGCTGCTGCCGAAAAAAAGAAGCAAGAAATAGCACAGGCATTTGCAGGGAAAAATTCCGAAGAAAGCAAAAAAGAACTGCAAGAAGAACTCATGACAGCACATAATGCATTTAAGGCAGCAGTATTTGATGCAAAAAATCAGTACAGTAATGCATTATGGAATTGTAAAAATGCAAAACATCAAGTTTTTGTTGACAGAGTGCAAAAGAATATCCATTTACGGAACAGCCGTACCAGCTTTTCTGAAAATTTTGTTCTTGGTTTGAAAGACTACGCTTTTAAATTTACTCCGGCACAGTTCTTTTTAGCAAATGGATTATACATTGCTATTGCTATTTTCTTTGTTGTATGTATTATTGTTGCCCCGCTATCAGGAAGCGGTAATTTGCTCTCTCTTTCCAATATTCTTACCATACTGGAACAGTCTTCTGTGCGTATGTTCTATGCACTAGGGGTTGCAGGTATTATCCTCCTCGCCGGTACAGACTTGAGCGTTGGGCGAATGGTTGCAATGGGAGCGGTTGTAACCGGTCTTATTTTGCATCCGGGACAAAATATTGTAACATTCTTCGGCATGGGACCATGGGATTTTACTGCACTTGCAATGCCGGTACGGGTACTGCTTTCAGTAGGTATTTCTATTCTGTTATGCGTTATCTTTAGCATTTTTGCCGGTTTTTTCTCCGCATGGCTGAAAATCCATCCGTTTATTTCAACACTTGCCACGCAGCTGATTATTTATGGTCTGTTGTTTTTCGGTACAAGCGGTACTCCGGTTGGTTCAATTGATCCCGGAATAAAAGACTTTTTCGGCGGACGCTGGGTACTCGGCGTAATTAATGGAGAGCTGGTTACATTCCCAAAACTTATTATTCCTGCCGTTATTGCAATTATTATTGCATGGTTTATCTGGAATAAAACAATACTGGGTAAAAATATGTATGCAGTAGGCGGTAATGCCGAAGCTGCTGGTGTAAGCGGTATCAGTGTATTCCGTGTTACTATGAGCGTCTTCATTATGGCAGGTATTTTTTACGGCTTTGGAGCTTTCTTTGAAGCATTTAAAGCAAATGCCAGTGCAGGAACAGGACAGGGATATGAACTTGATGCAATAGCAGCCTGTGTTGTAGGAGGCATCTCTTTTAACGGAGGTATCGGCAAACTGGAAGGTGCAGTAATCGGTGTTATTATCTTTACCGGATTAACCTACTGCCTCACATTCCTCGGCATTGATACAAACTTACAGTTTGTATTCAAAGGATTGATTATTATTGCTGCCGTTGCACTTGACAGTGTTAAATATTTGAAGAAAAAATAAACCTACAGCGTTGAAGTTAAGCAAGACTGTCCAAAAATTATATTTTTGGACAGTCTTTTTTAATATATTTTAATTGTACATAAGTCATTTTACATGTTATAATGGTATACTATCTATGAAAATCGCAATTTTTTATCAAGGTACTGAAAGTCAGCTGGCAAAAAATCTTGAGGCTATTATCTCAATGTATGAATGTTCAGTTGCCGCTTATCAAACAGAGCATATATGGAATGCTGAAATATGTAACAAGCCTGCTCAACTTCTCAAAGGAGCTACGCACGTGCTATTCATCTATAGCCGCAAACCAACCACTGATTCAGTGTTTCTCTTTTTCTTTGGAATGGCAGTTGGTAAAAATATTCCGGTAATTATTTTAGAACAAAATAAACCTATTGTACTTCCGCGTAATTGCAAACGGCATGCAACAATACTTACAATAGATGCATTTGAAGACTATTTTATTAAGGAACAAAATAGTTTTATTGCAATCGAAGTAAAGCGGAGTGCAAAAAAAGAACTGCTTATGCGAGGCTATCCGTGCTTTGAAAATAATTTTATTGATGCCGTTATCAACGGCAACAATGAAATTATTGAGCTGTTCCTGAGGGCAGGTTTTGATCCCTCATTAAAAGATACACGGGGAACACCGCTGCTATCGCTTGCAATTAGGGAATCGCAATATGAAACTGCTGCTATTTTAATTTCTCATGGTGCAAAGGTCAATTTATGTGCAGAAGACCGTTCATATTCCCCGCTTATGGAAGCAGCTCAGTTAGGCGATATAAAAACAGCACAAATACTATTAGCACGGCATGCAGATACCAATATTCAAAGCAAAGATGGGCAGACCGCACTGATTCTTGCAGTAGGCAGGCAGGATATTCCAATGGTAAAAATTTTAGCAGAATATCATGCAGATTGGAACATTTCAGATAGTCTTGGAATGTCTGCACTCGGGTATGCAAAGCTTTTTCGAAATCAAGCTATTCTTACAATTGCCGGTATGTAATTATGAGGAGTTTAAAATATGGATCCTATCAATCGATTTTTGAAGTATATTGCAGTTAATACGAAATCAGATGAATCAGTTGAACACTGCCCAAGCACCGCAGGTCAGCTTGCACTAGGTAAGATGCTTGTAGAAGAATTGCATACTATTGGGGTTTCCGATGCGGTGCAAGATGAACACGGCTACGTTTATGCATCTATTCCGGCAAATACTGAAAAAAAAGTTCCAACAATTGGTTTTATTGCTCATTTAGATACAGCACCTGACCTTGATGGTACTTGTATCAATCCAAAAATGGTACAATACAAAGGCGGTGATATTCAGCTTAATGAGAACTATGCACTCACCGTAGCAGAGTTTCCTTTTTTGGATACATTGGTTGGTGAGCAGCTCATTACAACTGATGGAACAACACTGTTGGGAGCAGACGATAAAGCAGGTATCACCATTATTATGGGATTAGCAGAATACTTGTGTAAAAATCCTAAAATAGAACACGGCACAATAAAAATCGGTTTTACACCTGATGAAGAAATTGGACGGGGAGCAGATCTTTTTAATGTCAAACAGTTTGGGGCTGATTTTGCGTATACAATCGACGGCGGAGAAATCGGTGAATTAGAATATGAAAATTTCAATGGAGCAAGTGTAAAAATCACAATTTGCGGGAAAAATGTACATCCGGGTACTGCAAAAAATATTATGATAAATTCACTGCGTGTTGGGCATGAGCTTGATAGTATGCTGCCTGTTGAACAAAAACCTGAATACACAGAGGGATATGAAGGATTTTTCCTTTTAACCGGTATGGAAGGCAGTGTTGACCGCACGGTAATGCATTACATTATCCGTGACCATTCTGCAGAGAAATTTGCACAAAAAAAACAGCTCATGCAGGCGGCTGTTGATTTTCTTAATATAAAATACGGAAATATAATCACTGCAACGATAAAAGACAGTTACTACAATATGCGTTCGCAAATAGAGCCTCATAAAGAAATTATTGAACTTGCCCGGGAATCTATGGAAGAAATCGGTATTACACCGATAATTCACCCTATTCGCGGAGGAACAGACGGTGCCCGGCTTTCTTTTATGGGGCTTCCCTGCCCTAACATTTTTGCAGGCGGCTTTAATTTTCACGGGCGTTTTGAATGTATCCCAACAAGTTCACTGTACAAGGGCATAGAACTTCTCATACGGATTGCAGAAAATGCAGTAAAAAAGGCATGGTAATACTGCATTCCTTTATAGTATAGACTGCTGCATTTCACCATGTAACGTTTTTTCTGTATGGTCATTGCATAATACAATGCGATAAACGCTCGCGGTGATTTTTGGCAGCAGTTACAAGATTTTGCCGTATTTTTTCCTCTATGCTTTGATGTTCGGCAAAAAAGTTTTGAATAGCAGTCAAAATCATCGTGTAGATATTATTTTTATTCGCAACAAATATTTTTTTATCGCTAAAAAGCTCATGCATAACAAGTATGCCATTCAGTATTCTTAGAATAAAAGCGGCTTGCGTAGAAAGAAAATTTACGATTGTTTCTTCTTCTTGTAAGGGGAGCTGCATATTTTTTACAAACAGCTCCAATGATTGCCGTTCTAATTTAAAAAATAACGTTTCATATTCCTTATCATAGAGAATTTCTGATAAAAACATTAAATAAAGCCGCTTTTCAGGAACTTCATCAAATAGCTTTGCCATGCATATATGAGCAATAATTTCTGCAGGAGATGCTGTTTGAGCGAGCTGTTCAATTATGGCTTCGCTGCGTTCATAGCGGAAGTAATTGCCATTTTGCATAATATCAAATAAAATTGCCTTGGTACTCTTATAATACTGATACACCCCGCCTTTTGACAAGCTGGTTTGTTTTACAATATCTTCCATAGTAGTGTATCGAAATCCTTTTGTTAGGAAAACTTTTTTTGCACAGTGCTGGATTTCCTGCATACGCTCATATTTTGTTTTTCGTTCAAACTTCGGCATAGTGATATTGTAACGGGTATCAGTAATTTGTCAATAAACCTGCTGCATTGAAAACAGCAGACAAATAGATACCCGCTATTCACCAGCGGTTTCAATTTCTGCATACCGGCGATTGATATTTTCTCTGCATTCATTGCATAATTCAGAACCTTTTTGATGATGCTCTGATAGCGAATGTGCATAGCTCCTAACACAATGCGGACTGCTGCAGCGGGGAATACCGATAAGATGCCCTGCTGATGTAAGTGATTGCACAATTGCAGATTCTACATCATTGCCGCAGTCAAAACGGTTTACACTCACTACTGCAATATTCCCTGAATACAAACCGAATAGAAAATTATTATTATCATCACCCGAATATATATCATGCGTTGTTAATGCAAGGACACCGAGTATATCTTTTTTGTCTGAAATAGCAGCGGTATATTCTTGTTCAATTTGTTTAATCAGAACCGATGCATCATATTGCAGTGTGTAGTTAGAAGTAAAATGCTGCCATGCATCGGGATTATTATTAAGAGTAAGAAAAACATACTGCATAAACAGCCTACGGCCGTCTTTTGTATGCAGTACAGTATTCGGTAATTTCGTATCCTTTAAAAACGTATCAATAACAGATTGCCTGCTCTGTGTACGGAAACTATTGATAAAACTAACCGCAAGCATATCAAAACTATCCCGTGAATGGTTCGGATCTTCCGCTACGGGACTTGGCACTTGGTCAATACTAATCCGATACTCATGCTGGATTCTGCTCGTTATTGCATACACAAGCTGCCGGTCGATGCCGGGGTATACCCACAGCAAAATTTTTTTAGAAAATAAAGGATGGACAGCTTCCGGAATATACGCATATTCTTTATTCGGTATTTTCTGTGCCAGCAGCTTACATTGAATCTTTAATAGCAGCGGAGGCTGAGCCGACAAGATATAGTCAAGTCTTTGTGCTGCCGCTTGATATTTTTTTAGTGCAATTTCAATCTTTACTGCCAGCAGTTGATAGGTCAGCCGCAGCGGATCAAGCATAAGCCCTTTTTTTACAGCACTATATGATTTTTCATAATTCTCTGTTTTAAAATACCTATCAGCAAGTTGAAAATATACATCAACGTGTTTACGGGCAGCAACATTAAACAAAGTATCAATCTCTCCAGCTTTTTCCTCTAATTCAGACAATGAAAGGGTAAGTAACCGGCTAAAAACTATGCTGCCTACGATGCTGATAATCAGTAGTGCTGCGGCTCCGGCAGCCAATAGCATTTTCTTTGACATAAAAGTCTCCTTAAACTATGAACAATCAGCTTAAGATTTTTTATTGTTGTGCCGAATAAGTATATATGGATTTTGGAACTCTTGTATCGCTCATCAAAAATGTCATGCTCTCCCCGGAAGTTATCATCATCACCATTGCATTGATTTTATATCTCAAACTGGTATTTTATGTTGTATGGTATAAAAAGCCGGCAATGCCCTCTTTTGAGGCACGAATCAAAAAAAATCTAAAACCGCAGCAGAAAACAGCTGCAGCAAGCCATACAAAAGAATAATCACAACAGATTTCCTGCTGCATATATTATACTTTAAAACTACGCCGCTGAATAGGTGAATATCCGTATTTTGCAATACACTCACGGTGCAAAGCTGTTCCGTATCCCTTATGGAGGTCATACCGGTAGTTAGGATACTGTTCGTGATATGTGTACATAAGATGATCACGGGAAGTTTTTGCTAAAATAGATGCAGCCATAACAGCCGGATATACAGTGTCGGCTTTTGGTTCGGCTGTAATGCAATATGCTCCTTCTAAAGGAGGAATTTGATTTCCGTCAACAATAATGTGTATTTTACTCTCTACCGGCAGTGCGGCTTGCTGTACTTTTTCTATCATTCCTTCAAAGGCTCTGCTCATCGCCGTTAGAGTAGCGTGCAGAATATTCATCTGGTCTATTTCTTCAGGAGATGCCCAGCCTATATGCCAAAACAGAGCTTGCTCCAAAATAGCAGCACGGGCTTGCTCACGTTTTTTTTCAGAAAGTTTTTTAGAATCATTGAGAAAAGGAATATCAAAAGTATCAGGGAGAATAACAGCCGCAGCACATACAGGTCCTGCCAAGCATCCCCTACCCGCTTCATCAATACCGCATATCATGGTGCCATCCTCATTTACGGGTTATTCCCGCACAACCGTCTGTACAAACCCCGATAACACGGGCGGTGTATGCAATACTACCTGTGAATCAGCATCACAAGAAATTGCAGTTTGCTCTGCAATGCTGCGTCCTTTTGCACAAGAAAACGTACAATCGGTTGCTTCAAACCGAGTATTTTTTAATACCGCAGCATACCCGCCGTGTTCAGGGGTAAGCTCACACTGCACCTGTACAAGAGTGCATTCACTTTCTAGTAATAAAAAGGCGGCTGCGGTAAGCCCTAAAGAAAACAGCTGTGTGTTTTCAACTATCATGCGGCTATTCTTTGCACTAATAATAACCGATTGTGCAGATTGCGATGAACGCATCACTGAATTTTTACAGAAAAGCGATGCATTATGCAATATAACAACATCACCGCCTTCAATACCATGCAGTTCAGCTGTTTGCAGTGTAACCGACCCCTTTACTGCATACAATAGAGGAACAGAACGCGGTTCTGCATAGTATTCCGACCGCCGTATGTGTAAGGCTTCTAACTGCACATCAGTATTATACACAACAAACCCTGCATTATCTCCAAAAGTGAGGACAGCCCCATCTAGTCCAACAATGGTAACCGGTATACTCAACAGCACCGCCTCATCTGCACGGATATTTGAATGGAGGTAAATAGAAAGTTTTTTGTTTTTCAGTATGCCTTTATGATATAAGCGTGTTAAAGAATCTACTGCATCTTCAAGTGTTTTAAAAGGAGCAGATTCAGTACCTTTCTCTCTGCTGCGTGCCGATTGTGCATCTACATGAAAAGAGAAGTGTTCTTCACAGACAACTGTATGTACCGTTATAATGAACAGGAAGAAGAAAAGGCTTTTTTTAATGACACACACTCCTAGAGGATAACCCCTTCAAATACTTCACGCAAATCAGGATACTGCTTAAGGTAATATTCTTCAAGCTCTTGCTTTGAAAGCCCAATAAGCTCATGGCTCATGTAATGAATCCATGTATTATCTGAATCGGAATAAATATCATGCTTGCGGCACCAATAATCAGGCTGTACCAGTGCATGGTGATCCTTTGTATGAAACACTTTATAATCATTGACGGCAATTTTAATATCGCTGTGCGGAATTCCATGCTCAAGCAGTGCGGAAACTAAATAATTCATTGTAGCACCGCTTTCAAAAATATCATCAACAAGCAAAATCTTATCTCCGGTATGTAACAGTTCTGGTGCATGAGTCCAACCGTCAACAACCAATTTTGTTTGCTTACCGCTATCTGAATAAGAATGTGTAACCACTGCTGCATACCGCAGTTCCTTGTCTTGAGGCTTTGTCATTTTAAACCATTCATGAAGAATATTGCCTAAATATGAGCCGCCGCGCAATACACAATACAAAACATTCGGAACAAAGCCGTCATCCCAAATACGGCGTGCTAGCCTGAATCCGTCATTACGGAGTGTTTCATAGGTAATAAATTCCTTACTCATACTCTTTCCCCTTCTTCAAAAACTGTCAGCTGAAATTCGGGGGCAGCCCCCTTATACAACGGCTCCGCTTGATACGATAGCATAAGCGTTCAAAGAGTATAGCGATTTTGAGAATACTATGCAAGAGAGTTACAATAAACCGGCAGGGATTGAGCTACCAAAATCTGTAAACCTATGCTATAATACTTCTCATAGTTTTGATTATCGGAATATGAGTATGGGAATATCAGGATATAGTTATGACGGAATACAACAACAATCATAATTTCAGATATGACGGTCTATTGCCTGAGCAACAAGCACGTGTGTATATAGATGCATATCTTGAAAATGCCGGCTGGACGGTAGTCAACCGGGGTGATTTTGTTCCCGACGCGATAAATGCACAAGCAGTCCGTGAAAATATCCTAAAGGGCAATAAAGAAGCTGATTACATTCTTTATCTTGACGGAAAGGCTATAGGGGTTCTTGAAGCAAAAAGAAAAGAGAATAATTTAGGTCTTGAAGTTGCAGAACAAGCACAACATTACGGAAATATTCTGCCCGATTGGGTACAGGCATGGAAAACTCCGCTTCCGTTTATTTTTCTTTCAAATGGTGAGTCTTTGCTTTTTAAGAATATGTACGACGAAAAACCGCATTATACAGTTCTTAAAAAAATGCTCACTCCGAAAGATATTGTTAGATTGGCAGGTGATGACATTGATTCGGAATATGCAAAACTTCCTTCCGTCCCCGCTGTAGGGGCAAAAGGTTTAAGAGCATGTCAATTTGAAGCAATCACAAAGCTGGAACTTTCATTTAAGCAGAGAGCCAAAAAGGCACTTATCGTTTTAGCTACAGGTGCTGGAAAAACATTTACCGCCTGTACGGCAGCGTATCGGCTGTTGAATTATACCTCCGCAAAGCGGGTTCTTTTCCTTGTAGACCGTAACAATCTTGGGGATCAAGCAGAAGGCGAGTTCGGCACCTATAAACTTACAGAAACCGGTGATCCTTTTTCCGATGAATACATTGTTCATCGGCTTAAAAGCGTGGAAGAAATAGGAAATGCAAGTGTCGTCATTTCAACGATTCAACGGCTTTTTGCAGTGCTCACAGGGCAAGAAATAAACGATGCCGGCGATGACGAAGAAACGGATTATGATGAAAACACACCGGAAAAACAGATTCAGTTTACCGGAAATATACTTTTACCGCCGGATTTCTTTGACGTAATTATCATTGATGAATGTCATCGTTCGATTTACGGAGAGTGGCAGCAGGTTCTCACCTATTTTAAGAATGCAAAAATCATCGGACTAACGGCAACTCCCACACCGGAAGCGGAAGCGTTTTTTAATAAAAACCGCGTAGCAAATTACACTTTGGAAAAATCCATTGCAGACGGTGTTAATGTTCCTCCGCGTGTGTATAGAATTAAAACCGAAATCTCGGAAACCGGCGGCACCATTAAAGACGGTGAAAAAATTAAAAAAGTTTCCAATTGGAGCGGTAAAAGAAAAACGCAAAAGCAGCATGAAGACCGGCAATTCACCACAACGGACATAGACAGAAGTGTTGTAATTCCGTCACAAATCGAAATCGTTGTTCAAGCATATAAAGATTCCATCTATGAGTCGCTGTATCCGGACAGAAAAAAAGACTGGACAATGATTCCAAAAACGCTTTTTTTTGCAAAAAAAGAAAGCCATGCAAAGGATATCTTAAAAGCGGTTGAAAAAATTTTCGGAAGCGAATTTCCTAACGGGAAAATCCCCGAAAACTATGCCCAGTTGATTACGTGTAAATCCGGAAATTCAAATCAACTGATTAGCGATTTTAGAAATAATAAAGATTTTCGAATTGCAATTACCGTTACGCTTGTTGCAACAGGTACCGATATCAAGCCTTTGGAAATTCTTGTTTTTATGCGGGATATACATTCCGAAGTTCTCTACACTCAGATGAAGGGGCGCGGATGCAGAACACTTGCCGACGATAAACTAAGAAACGTAACCACCAATGCGGTCTCAAAAGACTTTTATTATCTTGTGGATGCAGTTGGCGTAACAGAGCATGAAAAATCAATACCGGCTCCTGGCGAGAACGGCGGTAGGAAAAGAGTCTTGCCGCTCAAAGACCTGCTTGAACATCTTGCACACGGAGAATTATCCGATAAGAATTTAGAACTGTTAGCAGATTATCTTTCAAGTGTAAATAGAAAAGCCGAAGCGGAAGATATTATCGAACTGAATGAGTTACTCGGTACTATTACCGTAAAACAATTAGCTGTAACTATTTTTGAATCAATTGCACCCGAGTCTTGCAGTTTATCACCATACAACGATATTAACGAGCCGAACACGGAAAGAAAGATTTTGATTTCCCCGCTCATAAACAATGTAAAAGCCCGCAAAAAACTTTTGGAAATCAATGCCGGATTTATTAAAATTGCCCTTGAAAAACAGGATACGTTACTGTATGCAGGATTTTCACAAGAACAGGCAAAAGAATATATCGCTACATTTGAAACCTATCTTGATGACAATAAAGATGAAATTGAAGCGTTACGGCTTCTTTATAATCAGGAAAAAGTCGCCATCACGTATACGATGCTTAAAGATTTGGAAAAGAAACTGATTGCGTATAATAGCCAGTTTACGCCGGAATTCTTGTGGACGTGCTATCAAACACTGGACGGAGAAAGCGGAAAAGTAAAACCCTTAAACAGAGAAACGGAACTGGGCGTTTTTACCAATCTTATTCAACTGGTAAGATACGGATATAAGTCGGATGATGAACTTGTGTCCCTTAAAAGGCGATTCGGCAGCTATTTTAACCTTTATTGCGGACAGGCTTGGCGTAAATTTACGCCGGAACAAATTGAAATTGTGCGGCAGATTGCAGAATACATCGTACAAAACGGCTGTATCACGAACATTGAATTAAACAACGCAAAACATGATTTGTTCGTAAAAGCCGTTCCAATCTTCGGAGCCGACAAACTAAACGCGGAAATGCAGATAATCTCAAAATACTTATTCTACGGAAAGGCAGCATAAAAATGGCAAAAAAACAAGCAGCGCCGGCAAAACCGGAACAGGCACTTACAAAAAAAGTTTGGAACATGGCGGACGTTCTTGCGGCAGCCGGTGTCGGATTTACGGATTATATTATTCAGCTGACATACCTCTTATTTCTAAAAATGGATTTTGAAAAAGAATCGTACGGGTTAGGCAGTGCACTTCCTGACGAAAGTAAATGGAAAGATATTGTCCGACTGGACGGGCCTGATCAACTTGCAAAATATGAAAAGATTCTTGAAATTTTACAGGCAACAGACGGACTCATCGGTGCAATTTTTACGGAAGCACAAAATAAGATTACAAAACCGGCTCTTCTTAAAAAACTGATCGGAATGATTGATGAAGAAAACTGGTTCAGTATGGACGGAGACCTCAAAGGCGCAATTTACGAAAGTATTCTTGAAAAAAACGGACAGGATAAAAAATCCGGAGCAGGGCAGTACTTTACGCCGCGCCCCTTGATTAATGCTATGGTTGATGTTGTTCAGCCGAAAATTACGGAGACCGTTGCCGACCCTGCGTGCGGAACCGGAGGGTTCTTGCTCGCTGCCTATGACTATATGCGCAAACAAAGCGACGAACAGCGTAAAGTGGATTTCTTACAAAGGAAGGCACTGAGGGGAAATGACATTACACCGCTTGTTGTAACCTTGGCTTCTATGAATCTTTATCTTCACGACATTGGAGCCGGCACCACGCCGATTACCTGTGAAGATAGTTTGGAACACGAACCCGAGCATCTTGTAGATGTAATTCTTGCAAATCCGCCCTTCGGTGCTCGGCCTGCAGGGAGCGTGGATATTTCGACCATGAGACCCGATTTGATTGTAAGAACAAGCAATAACCAGTTAAATTTTTTACAGCATATAATGGTTATGCTAAAGGACGGTGGAAGAGCAGGAATCGTTCTTCCCGATAATGTGCTTTTTGCAGACGGTGCCGGAGAAATTCTCCGCAAAAAACTTCTAAAAGATTTTAATCTTCATACGATTCTTCGTTTGCCGACCGGTATTTTCTA
>JBQMYW010000019.1:0-35301 GCA_052173295.1 Treponema sp. | reverse complement strand
AAAAGCCTGTTTTTTGCGATGCACCGCAAAAAGCCGCCCATAAAAATATGAGAAAGCCTCTAAAAAGTCAAGTTTTTAAAGGCTTTCTTTAGGCAAATTAGCTTAACCGTTTTTCTAAGCTATTCAATGCTTCGGTTAACTCTACCGGCAATTTGCTGCCGAATTTGGGATAGTGATTTTCCCGAATATCAGCGATTTCTTTCTTCCAGCCTTCGACATCAACAGATAAAATTTCGTGCATTTGCTCTGCAGAGACATCAAGTCCGTCTGTGTTGATAGCACCGTCTTTCGGCATCCAACCGATAGCGGTTTCAACGGCATTGTCTTTACCGTCGCAGCGGTCAAAAATCCATGCGAGAACACGGCTGTTTTCACCGTACCCCGGCCAGATAAAGTTGCCGTCTGAATCTTTGCGGAACCAGTTTACATAGAAGATTTTGGGCAGTTTTTCGGCGGAGGATTTTTTACCGATGTTAATCCAGTGTTTGAAGTAGTCGCCCATGTGGTAGCCGCAGAATGGAAGCATAGCAAATGGGTCGCGGCGGATACTGCCTACTTTTAAGTCAAGAGCGGCAGCAGTAATTTCCGAGCCGACAATGGAGCCGAGGAATACGCCGTGATTCCAATCGCGGGATTGATGTACCAACGGAATTGTGCTGGGACGGCGGCCGCCGAATAAGAATGCCGAAATAGGTACGCCGTTCGGGTCTTCCCACTCATTTGCAACAACAGGACATTGCTTTGCCGGTGCGGTAAAACGTGCATTCGGATGTGCAAACTCCTCTCCCTTGGGGCTTTTGTCTTTTGCAAGAGCATCACGGGTTTTGCCTTTCCAATCAACCAGCTTACCTTTTGCAGGATAGCCGATTTGCTCCCACCATACATCACCGTCTTCAGTCAGTGCACAGTTTGTAAAGATAGTATTTTCTTTTACCGATTCCATGGCATTTTTATTGGAATGTTCGGAGGTTCCCGGAGCAACTCCAAAGAATCCTGCTTCGGGGTTAATGGCATATAATCTGCCGTCAGCACCGAACTTCATCCATGCGATGTCATCTCCAACTGTTTCAACTTTCCAGCCGGGGATTGTAGGAATAAGCATTGCAAGGTTTGTTTTACCGCATGCGGAGGGGAATGCACCAGTAATATATTTTGATTTTCCTTCAGGGTTGGTGATTTTCAAAATGAGCATGTGCTCTGCAAGCCACCCCTCATCGCGTGCAAGTACGGAAGCGATACGGAGTGCAAAGCATTTTTTTCCAAGCAGTGCATTTCCGCCGTATCCGGAGCCGTAAGACCAAATTAAACGTTCTTCAGGGAAGTGTGAAATATATTTATTTTCCATTGCTGCACACGGCCAAATTCCCTGATCGGTTTCACCGTCAGCAAGCGGCTTTCCTACTGAATGAAGACACGGCACGAATTCACCATCAGAGCCGAGAGCTTCCAATACTTTTGAACCGACACGGGTCATAATATGCATATTACAAACGACATATTCAGAATCGGTTATTTCGATACCGATTTTTGCAATATTTGATCCTACCGGCCCCATTGAGAATGGTATCACATACAGTGTTCTGCCTTTCATGCAGCCCTTGTACAAATCACTCATTGTTTTCTTCAATTCAACCGGATCAGTCCAATGATTAGTAGGACCTGCATCTTCTTCTTTTTGTGAAGCAATGAATGTCCGGCTTTCTACACGGGCAACATCAGATGGGTCAGAGCGGAATAAAAAGCTGTTTTTCCGTTTTTTTAATGGTGTTGCAAGTTTTACATCCACTAATTTCTGCATTAAGCTGTTGTACTCTTCTGCAGAGCCGTCACAAACATATACAGCGTCAGGGGTACAAAGAGAAACAACCTCTTGAACCCACTGCAAAGCTTTTGCGTGTTTAAGTGCATCAAGTTTCATACTATCTCCTTGAAATAAGTAAAGGGCATATCTAAAAACCTTGTTTTTAGAGGTTTCCTGAAATAATACTTAAAAAATCTTTTTTTTGCAATGCTTTTAGGAATACAACGCAGGGATTCAGTATTATTAAGGAGAACAAGGCTCTTTTGATTTATGTGAAAACGGTTTGGTTATATAAATCAGTACCGGTGTCATTAAATAATCGGCAATGAGTGCAGATAAAAGCCCAACAGCAGCAAGAATTCCAAGCCGTAAAATAGCATCAATCTTGCACGTAAGGTACATAAGAAAGGTTGCCGACAGAATAATTGTTGTCATTGCAAGTGTTTTACCAATGCTGGAGAATGTCCGCAAGATTGCTGTATCATAACAGTGCTGTTGTTCATAAATGTACTTTGCATGATTAGTAAAATGAATAGTATCATCAACGGCAATACCGAGAATCATCGGCATGATTGTCATTGTTACCATGTCGAGCGGAATGTGCAAATATCCCATAATGGCACCGATAGAAATAATGGGCATAAGGTTAGGAATAAGCCCGATAAGTCCGATTTTGAAACTACCGAATACTATCATCATAAGTACGGCAATTGCAGCCAGCGATGCAAGAAATGAGTATAACTCGCCATACACAATTTTGTTATTCATTTCTGCAAAATGAACTGCTGCACCGGTTAAAAAGCAGTGTGCTCCGGGAAAGTTATCGGCACAATATGCCCGGATATCACGCATATTTGCTGCAATTTCATTGCCGTCAAAAGACTCAACATCAATATTCATGCGTAAGGTTTGGTATTCATCATCTACCCACTGGGCAGCGTTTCCGCCTGAAAATTCATATAAAAAGAGTAGTTGCGTTAATAGTGCAGGGTCGTCGGGAATTGCATAGTACGCTGGATCATCAGCATGCATTGTTTGATTCATTTCTTTAACAACATCCAGCACGGAAAAGATTTTTGGAACTCCGTTATTTAATTTAGTAAGCCGGTATCCGCCGATTCGTTCTGCCAGCCTATCAAGTTTTTTCAGGGTGTCGGGATTTTTTACTGCATCAGGTTCCGGAAAGGTGAGCATCATGTTATAATTAAAATATGCACCGAGTTGGGATTTAGTGATGTCGTAGAGCCGCTTTACATAGGGAATGCGTGTTCCCATAAAATTAAAGCTGTCCATATTGACCGTTATCATAAAGAGAGCCGGAATGCAAGCGAATGTTATAATGGTAAAGGTAATGAGTATCGGCGTGCGTTTTTTGATAACGGTTTGTCCAAAGTGTTCAAAAAAGGTATCTAGTTTTTGAAAGCTCTGTTTCCGTGCTGTTTCCGGCATTTGGGATTTTGAATCGGAATTTTTCCCAAAGCTCATCAGGATAGGGATAAGCAGACTAACATACAGATAGACGGCAAAAACCATCGCGGCACTTGCAACACCAACCCAGCGTATGGGTTTTAAATCAGTGGTTAAAAATGAAAGTACAGACACTGCGGTGGTAACAACGGTAAAAAAGAGCGGCCAGCCGGTATTTTCTATTGATTCTACCACAGCCTGATACCGGTTTCCCAATCGGTAAAAGCTGCTGCGGAATGAATTAAACAAATGGATTGAATAGCCGACTGAAAGAGCCATTGCTAAAATAATCGGTAGTGAAAGCATTTCCGAATTGGCTTCGATACCGATAATCCCCATAAATCCAAGTACCGTGATAATAGCACATACTGTTGCAATAATAGGAACCACGGTACCGCGTATGGAACGGGAAAACAGTATAAGCAGTACTACCATACATATAAAACTCAAACTGACACTTTTTCGCGTTTCTGCACGCATAACAATTTTTTCTTCTGTTTCTGTATAGGGAAGTCCCGCAGGTTTAATACTGTAGGCGGAGCTTTGATATTTAGGGTTAGTTACTACCTCGATTGCTGCCTCTCCGATAAGGTACATCGGTGCTTTTAAGGAAGTTTTTTTCCATTCAGATTCATCATCAGGGGTTGCTTTTAAGTTTAAAACTACCCATGTTTCTGTTGCATCGGCAGTAACCAGCTTATTGACAATAGATTTTCTAGAAAGGATAAATTCTTTTGCTGCTTGCAGTTCGGCAGCTGTTTCGGGAATGCCGTCTTGAAACGGATTGCTAATTTCTATACCTTCTTCTGTTCCAATGGTAATATCCATGTCGGTAATTGAGGTAAGGCTGTCTGCATAGGGAACTTTTTCAAGCAGCTCGTTTCCGATAGCTTTAATGGTACTTAGCACTTCCGGTTTAAACACATCATCAGATTCTATGAGCAAAACAATGCTGTCATTGCTGCCGAACAGCTCTTTGAACCGCTCTTCATTTTTTTTGGTTTCTGCATTGTTTCCGATAAATACATCTTCCGTTGCTGATGATACACGGAAACTCCGTAAGCCGATGCCGCCGATAATCGTTATAGCAAGCAGCCCGAATATACAAAACCATCGGTACCGCAACTGAAAAATAGCAATTTTCTTAAAAAATTGATGTATTCCATTAAGCTGCATATATTCCTCTCTTATTTCCGTACCTATGTAATAGCGTTATTGCTGAATAGGTTCAATATTTTCACAAAACATTTTTTATCTTTGTAAGCATACTCTTACAAAGATAAAAAGTCAACGTGTGAGTAAAAAGATGTATAACTAGTGCGTGATAAACTAACCGGTATAGTGCGGTATATGCAGCAGTGTTACGGCATCCGCACTAACGCAGCTTCGACAGAATCAATACTCATATCAGGGGTGGAAGCTCCGGCAGCAATTCCTACCGTTTGATAGGTATATACCGCCTTGGGGATTTCATCGGCAGTTTCTATGAGCCATGCGGGTTTACCGCTTTCTTGTGCGGTTTGAAGCAGCCGGCGGGTGTTTGCGGATTCTCTGCCTCCTATAATTAACACAGCATCAGTTTCATTGGTAAGCTGGACAAGAGCCTGCTGACGGTCTGAGGTTGCGGGGCAAATAGTGTGCAGCACTTTCAAGGAGGGATTTTTTTTCAGCAGAATTGCTGCAATCGCTTCGTATTCGCTGCGTTTAATAGTGGTTTGAGCCAGCAGCACAGCATGATTACCGGCAGTTATGCCTATATATGGTAATTGCTGTGCTTCGAGGGCATTTTGCAGCACAATGCAGCGGTTTTGTGCTGCTGCATCTACATATCCTGCAATGCTTTTTATTTCTCCATGATTTTTATCTCCTGCAAGAATAACCGTATATCCGTTGGCTGCATAATGTGCTGCACGTTTCTGGCTTGCTATTACCCGCGGACAAGTTGCATCAATAATAATACAGCCGAGGTCAATAAGTTCCTGCCGTTTTTGCGGTGCAATTCCATGTGCCCGTATGATAACTGGAGATTCAGGCTCTATTTGCACGGCAAGCGGTGCTTCCGTATCTAAAATTTTTACACCTTTGCGGGTTAAAAACTGCATCGTTGCCGGATTATGAATAAGCGGACCGTACGTATACACTGTATGTGCTGTATAAGAGTCTAAGGCAGACATAACAGCCTCTACAGCTTTCCGCACTCCCATACAATATCCAAGCACTGATGCCCGTTTTACACACTGAATCGCATTCATAAAAACCTTAAAACTCTTTCACAATTGTATGCAATGCATTAAGACATACATCAATATCTGCTTTTGTTGTGGTATGTCCAATCGAAATCCGTATAGCGCCCCGGGTAATTGCCGGTTCTATATGGAGTGCTGCAAGAATAGGGCGGGTTTTCTTTTTTGATGAACACGCCGAACCGGCAGAAACACAGATACCATGGTCTGAAAGACAACGCATCATTACCTCTGCAGGAATATTTTTAAATCCGCATTGTATAATCCACGGAGAAAATCGTTTATCATCTATAGTACGGGAGATAGGAATAAGCCGGCATTCAGGCATATTTTGTATAGACTGAATAAAATAATTTGATATATCGTATGCTGTTTGCTGTTTTTTTGAAAAATCATGGTACTGTTTTTCTAAACATGCAGCCATTGCACAAGCACCCGCAGTGTTTTCTGTACCGGGACGGACTGACCGCTCTTGAGAGCCTCCGCGGATAAAACCGGTAAACGGCTGTTTTGCATACAGCAGCCCAATTCCCCGCGGACCGCCGATTTTGTGTGCACTCATTGCAGAAGAATGCACGTAGGGCAGTGCAAGGCGGTCTATCGGCAGCTTACCGATTGCTTGTACGGAGTCGGTATGGAGATGAATAGGGCGTTTACCGGCTGAATACTGAATAAGTGCTTCGCTAATTTCTGCAATGGGCTGGATAGTTCCTATTTCATTATTTACTTCCATAACAGCAGCAAGAACAGTATCAGCCCGCAAGGTTTGCAAAACCGCTTGAGGCGTAATGATGCCGTTTTTATCCGCTGGAATCGGCAGCACTGTCCAGCCGCATTGCTCCATACTATGTACTTGTTCGCGGATAGATGGATGTTCAATTGCACTAACGGCAATACTCCCTGCGGCCGGCCGCATCAGCAAGGACAACAGCATAAGGCTATTTGATTCAGATCCGCCTGAAGTAAAGTAAAGCGTTTCCGGCGGTACTCCAAGCACTGCTGCACAACGGGCACGGGCATCTTCTAACAATGCCCGTGCTTGTACACCAAGGGGGTGTACTGCAGAGGGGTTTGCAAATACTGCTGCAGCATCTTTATACGCTTGTTCAATGAGTTCTGCATAAGGCATTGCTGTTGCTGCCCAGTCTAAATAAATCATTGTAGTACCTCCCGTATGGTATGTTCGTGTACTGTATACAAGCCGTTGACTGTCCATTTTTCTTGTAATACCAGTCTGATGGCACCGTGTGCATTTTTTTTGTCGCTTTTCATTGCATGAAGCACCGCATCTGAAAACCGATCCGGTGCAACAGCATCCGCAAGCGGATATACAGCCTCTGTACACCAGCCGTACTGTTTGATAAGTGCGGTTACCTCATCGGCATACCCTGTATCGGTAGTGCCGAGATGCACCCCGGCTGCCAATGCCCGTGATATTCCCCACGCAACGGCTTCACCATGCAAAGTGGAAAAATTACTGATACTCTCCAGTGCATGAGCAAAGGTATGTCCGAAATTTAAAAAACTCCGTTCGCCTTTTTCAAAAAAATCAGCCGATACCACTGAGGCTTTTGCTTCCGCTGCACTGCGGATAATCGGTGCAATACAGGCAGAATCAGCGTGCAGCACTGCCTCTTTGCACGTTTGAAAGATGCGGTATAAACCGCAGTCATACAATACCGCCATTTTGAAAATTTCTGCTAAGCCGGCGTGATACTGCTCATAAGGCAGCGTTTTAAGTACCTGAGGGCATATAAACACTGTTTCTGCAGCATAAAAAGTACCGGCACTATTTTTATACGGCGGCACATTCACGGCAGTTTTTCCGCCGACCGCTGCATCTGCCATTGCCAACAGTGTAGTTGGAACAAGGATACACCGGATTCCGCGCATATATAATGAGGCGGCAAAAGCCGCTATATCGCATACAACCCCGCCTCCAAATCCAATAAGTACGGCATTTCTATCAAGTTCTGCTTCAGAACACGCCCGTAAAACAGCCGCTGCAGATGAAAAATTCTTTTCGGATTCACCTGCCGGCAGTACCGCTGCCGGAATACCGCATTGAAAATTAACGGCACATTTTAAAAGCGGTTCTGTATTGGTATCACAGACGTATAGTGCATTATACCTGCCGTTTTGAAAAGGTATTTCAGGCAGCCGGACACAATCAGTATCATAGATAATAGAAGTTTCTCCCATTGGCGTAGAGAAAGAAAAACGGCTATTGCTCATTGCAGATTATTAGTCAGCGTATATCAGCTGTCTTTTGATGCTGTTATCTTTAAGAAAAACATTTTCTCAGTTTCATAACCGGGACTTAGCTCTACTTTCCAATAAAAAAATAGCCGTACCCCTCGAATATGCCGCGTTCCTGCCTGTAACGGGTATTCCTCCCATACCGGTACGGTGATAATATCCGGTACTTCATTTGCTTCCATGGTAAACTGTACATTCCCATCCGGTTCAGTAAGTTGTATCCATGAAATATCTTGAAATGTTGCAGCCGAAACTCTGCATTTTCGTTTTGATACACCGTCATAGACTAACAAAAAAGGTTCTTCACTGCCGGTTTGTTCAAGTGCAATATCTAACTCTACCATAAAGTAGGTAGAAAGATTAAAAGGACTATCATTTTTTAAAATATACTGTACCTGTGTACCTTCATCAAAAAATGTATATTGCTTGCGTAATAACACCGGCTGTTTAATGCTGTCAAAATATCCTACAGCAGAAAACTTTAACTCGCTGCGTATGGTATCGCATTCAGTTTCTTGATACAGATTTTGCGAAAATATATCAGTAAGTGTATCTGTTTGTTCCCGCTTGAGAGCCTCAAGAATATCGGCAGATACCAAATAATCGGTAAACATACCCGAATGCTCAAGCGGCATATCGCAGTAGTTTTTATATGATGAAAAAACATCGCATTCAAATATTTTTCCGCCGCGGTTGTGTACATACATATTGAGAAACCGGCGTTGTGATAAAAACTCTTTCAAACCATCTAAATCAATATCATAGCGGATTAGTCCGTCTGCAAACACTCCCTCCATACGGGTTTGTTTTTCAGCAACAAGTAAGTTTCTGTATGCAGCACGGCGTAACAGACAGCGGTATGGTTCGGAGCGGCTATTCAGGGTAAAGAACTCTGCACTTTGTCCTTTCCAAAATTCTTGTAATGCATATTTTTTCCGTGATTTATCACCTTTTACGCCATTTGCAAGTACATGCACATACATCATTTTAGCATAGAGGAGAAATGCAGGACGGTTCATCGTTACAATCTGCTTCACTGACGCACCGGCAGGAGCATCAGCATATATCATATTCGGCGGAATATAAGCAAGCGGCGGTATCTTTTTTTGCTTCATCACCGCTGCTGTATGGGTAAGCTTTATTTCAGACTGAGGCGATGCACAAAGTTCAACAAATGAAGAAAACCATGAAGAACCCGTTTTATTTTTTTCAAGTCCCTTTACATAGGTATCAATCGGTAAAAACAACAGGCACACCGATTCACAGCCCGCAGGGGCAGCTTCCGTTATTTTTGTATAAAAATGTTCAGGCGGCTGCTGCATAATATCCGGATCGCCCCAGATATAGGGGAATGCCGTTATTGTTTTACCGTTATCTTCAAGCATAACCGGAGTAAAGCGGGAACTGCCCGCGGCTGCACTTGCCTGATTTTCCGGAAAGAGTCTGCTATCCAGCAAACAGTATTCCATACCGCATTTGGTAATCGGGGTAATAAGCGAGGGAAGCCATGCAGAACCGGTAAGAAAGAGACCCCGCACCCGCTTATCATAATGAGTGCGGATTGCCGTAGTCATAAGTTCCAGCTGCCCGATAATATCTGATACGGGAAGCATCGCAAGATACGGCTGATAATAACCTCCGGCAAGCACTTCAATTTGTTTGCGGGCAAGCATTTCACTAATGAGCATTGCATAGCCCTGCCGCTTTTCTTTCTGCCATTCAAGAAAACTGCCGGCAGTATAGAGGGTAAGCGGCAGTTTTTCTATGGCATGAATACCCGAGAAAAATGCTTTAAAATTCGGTAACACTGCTGATTTATCAGTTTTTTGAATATGAGAAATAGAAAGTTGTGCACAAAAACAAAAATGCACTGTTTTTTTCGGGGTATTCACACAGTATCCTTCAAAAAATTCGCAGCAGAATTTTATGTGCTGCTATATTTATCCGATAGGTACAACCAATAACGGTTGCCTCCGCCGGTTTACATACTCCCGCCTACCGCTTTACAATACGGTGTATACACACTGCCGTATCAAACAGGCTCAGAATATGCCGATAAAACCATCATATACCTGTTCAACCAATACAAGGAATCATTATCGGATAAAACAGATAATCACTTTAGAAAATCACTGTAAGTGTATACGATTTTTTATGATTAGGGAAGTCCTTATTTTTCTGAGATCAAAATTTCAGCTGTGAAAAAAAACAACGAACAGATCAATCGCTTTTTCCTACTTTAATTTTATGCTAAAATATGCTATACTGCCATAGGATATATCTAAAAACTCAAGTTTTTAAAGGTTCCCTATAAGTTTATTAAAGATTTTAGCATATTTTCCGATTTTTAGTATGATACGATGTATGTTTTATAAATGTTTTTAAAGATATTCCTATAAAGCGAGGATTCCATGGGTAGGGTATTCCATATATATGCAGGACTACTATTCTTTCTATTTGTGTCTTTTACAGCAGCGGCGGCAGAGCCTATTCATATTGAGCAGGAAATATATGGAGAGCTGGTAGAAACTATTTCCCGTGCCGATTCACCGGTTATCAATGGTAAGTATATTATTTTTACTGCAAACGGGTCTGCCCGTCATGTAGGAATTGCTTTTGAACATGAAAATTTCAGCACTATTTATTCGTTTCAGCGGCTCTACCGGAGCGAAGATACTGATACAAAAAAATCAATTTTGTTTTTTATTTTTCCTATTCCTGAAGGAATGCGTGAGCTCCGCTACCGTATGGCTATTAACGGCTTATGGTCTACTGATCCGCTTAATAATAAAGAAGAAATTTTTGATTATGCAGCCGGTATGTCCTTGTCAACATTAAAAGTTCCGTATCAAAAAGAATATAAAACTATTGCAGAAAGTAATGGCTCTACACGGTTTGTGTACTTAGGAGAAACCGGAAAAAAAATTTACCTTGCTGGAACTTTTAATAATTGGGATCCGTTTATGTACACATTGGAAGAGGTTATTCCGGGAAGATATGAGCTTCAGCTTCCGCTGCCGAAAGGTACTTGGCACTATGCGTATTTTACCGGCGGAAAACAAATTCCTGATACTACCAATAAGCGGCATATCTATACTTCAGATGGACGGGTTGCTTCAGTTATTGACGTACCGTAGCGATGCTGCAGCAGCACATTACAGTACAATTCTATCGCTGCCGCTGCGTGCGAGCTTGTGCTGCCGTTCCAGTGTATTTAAAAGCGGAAGAACATATTTACGGGAGAGTCCCGTAGCAGATCGGGCATCCGCAATGGTAATAACCATGCCGCTCGATTTTCCTTTTAGGATTGCAGCTGCTGCTTGTTCAAAATAGCGGTGGTGGTAGTGCAAAAAATCTTCTAATACAATGAGTTTTCCTCGTTTTACTAATTCCCGTGCTGACTTGCGGGTATTCGGCAGGCTTATTTTATCTATTTCAATACCCTCAAAACCTGCTTGTTCTGCAAGAGCAAGCAGGTGCTGTGCTGTTTCCGAAAGAGCCGTGTCTGCTATACCGGCAGAGAGATACACATCATCACGCTGTATAAGTTTTCCATTTGTGCAGAGTTTACCAGCAAGTTCCTGTACCAATGGCTGCGGCAGCTGCATACCGGTTTCTTCAAGTGTAAAGCCGGTAGTTTTTTTTTCAGCACAGGCAAGGAGTGCTTTTTCCCATTCGGCAGCATGAGCGGCAGAAACCCACCATGTATTATATGAAAGAACTTCGGTAGTATTGCTAGAAAGCTCTTGCATTATCGCAGAATCTTTTTCAATATAGCCGTTTTTAAAAAACACAAAACTATGCCATGAAATTATATTTCTACCGGCATAAACAGCATATATACTTTTAAATATGCCGGCATTATAGGTGTCAAAAGCAGCAAGAACACGGCAAGAGCCAAGAATCTTGCTGCCGCCGTGCCGGATAATTACTGCATGCTGATTCCAGTGACATGCTATTGGATTTTGTAAACTTATTCGGGCAAGAGCAGCATCAGCTTTTGTGATATGAATTGCTCCGATTGCATGCACACTGCCTACTGCAAGTTCAATTTCGCTGTGATTTTTTAAAAGAGAGCCTGTGCCGTTATGAGAAAACTGTTCATCAATACGGATAATAATGTGCGTACCCTGCAGTACCGGTGTACGCCCTTCACCGGCAATCAGCATCCCGCGGTTTATAGGTTGTTTTTCAGCTATTTTGACAGTCAGTGCAACACGGGAACCGGGTTCGGCAGATAGTGCCTCTTGGTAATGGCTTTGGATAGTTCTAATTCGGCAGGGTACTGTACCCGGGTAGAGCGTAAGCGTATCACCTACACGTATCAGACCGCCGCGGAGCGTTCCGGTAACTGCAATACCGATACCTTTGATAGGGAAAACACGGTCAATAGCGAGAAAAGGCTTATCAAAGGATTCCTGCCGTTTGTCCGCAGCGGTACTACTGTCTGCAAGTAAGCGGGTAATTGCCTGCTTTAATGCAGGTATGCCGCTGCCTGTTACCGAAGAAACAGCAATAGAAGGTACTGGTTTTCCAAGTATTGCCTGACAATGCCGCTGAGCATCTTCCGTAACCAAAGTTAGCAAAGCATCATCTGCTAAATCAGCCTTTGTAATAACTAACAAAATACGGGTTACACGCAGTGCTTTCAGTACACGGAGATGCTCGGTGGACATTTGCATCCAGCCATCGTCGGCCGCAACAATGAGTAATGCAGCATCAAGCCCCCACATACCGGCAACCATATTGCGGATAAACCGTTCATGTCCGGGAACATCAACAATCCCTACTGTACCGTGTACAGGATCTTGCAAAGGGGCAAAACCCAGTTCAATCGTCATGCCCCGTTTTTTTTCTTCGGGGATATGGGCTGTATTTTTTCCAGTTAAACACTGTACCAGTGCTGTTTTGCCGTGATCTACATGACCGGCGGTGCCTACAATATATCCCATTGTTATTCGTATAAGAAACAGGCAACCTGATGCCCATTGCCGGTATCTTTTAACTGCGGAATAGCATTAGCACAATGCGGTTTGCGTTTGGGACAGCGGCCGTAAAAATAGCAGCCGGTACGTTTTTCCGCAGGGGATGGAACATCTCCTGACAAAATAATCCGCTGCCGCTTACGCTCAATTTCCGGATCGGGAATAGGTGCTGCGGAAAGCAATGCTTCCGTATACGGGTGCAGCGGCTTTGCATATAAGCTGTCGGAATCGGCAATTTCAACAATAACACCGAGATACATAACGGCAACCCGTGTAGAAATATACTCGATAACAGCAAGGTCGTGTGCAATAAAGACGTACGTTAGTCCGAATTCTTCCTGCAAATCTTTAAAAAGATTGAGTATTTGTGCCTGAATGGAAACGTCCAAGGCACTGACCGGCTCATCGGCAAGAATAAGCTCCGGCTGTAGGGCAAGTGCACGTGCAATACCGATGCGCTGCCGCTGCCCGCCCGAAAATTCATGCGGATAGCGGTTGCGGAAAAAGCGGGACAAGCCGACCTTTTCCATTAAAGTACCGACACGCTCGCTTATTTCTTCTTCTGTGTACGATAGTATTCCCCGTTTTGTCAGTATCCTCATTGGTTCTGCAATAATACTGCCGGCAGTCATACGGGGATTGAGCGAGGCATAAGGGTCTTGAAACACCATCTGCATATCTTTCCGTGCCCGCATAAGCGTTTGTTTTGAGCAGCCGGCAAGTTCAGTTCCCTTGAACAGCACTGAACCGGAAGTCGGTTTGTACAGTTGTGCAATCGCACGGGCTGCTGTTGATTTTCCGCAGCCGGATTCACCGACAAGCCCAAGGGTTTCCCCTTTTTTCACTGAAAAACTAATGCCGTCAACTGCACGGATTTTTCCTTTTTTCCGTGAAAACAAACCGCCTTCAACAAAGGGAAAGTGCAGTTTTAAATCCGTTACCTTTAATAATTCATCTGATTGTTCTTTCTGTATAGCATTCATAGTATTCCTCATAGTATTCTAGGGCATATCAAAGTTGCGGAATCAGCAACTCTGATAACGAGTTTTGAACAAGTCTTGTACAATATGCACGCCGTTTTACGCATGATACAGCCAACAGCTGGTACGATGTCCTGCTTCAAAAAAATGCGGCGGCGGATACTCCTGCTTACACTGCGGTTTTGCCTCGCTGCAGCGCGGATAGAACGGGCAGCAGGGCGGAAGATCAATCACATTCGGAGGCTGTCCGCTGATTGAAAACAGTCTGTCTGCATTTTTCTTATCCAAACGGGGTACAGACTTAATCAGCCCCCGTGTATAGGGGTGTGCCGGATGAGAAAATAGTGCATCAACGCTGCCTTGCTCCACAACACGCCCTGCATACATAACGCATACACTGTCGCACATACCGGCAACCAGTCCCAGCGAGTGCGTAATCATAATAACCGCAGTGCCGAGCCGTGCACTTAAATCACCGATTAAGTCTAAAATTTGTGCTTGAATAGTAACATCAAGGGCACTTGTCGGCTCATCAGCAATAAGAATTTCCGGATCGCAGCTTAATCCCATTGCAATCATAACCCGCTGCCGCATACCGCCCGAAAACTGGTGAGGATAGCAATCAACACGCTTTTCTGCAGCGGGAATACCGACGAGTTTCAGCATTTCAATGGCTCTATCCCGTGCATCTTTTTTTGAAAGCCCTTGATGCAGCTGGATTGTTTCTATCATCTGCGTAGAAATTTTCAAAAAGGGATTAAGGCTCGTCATCGGGTCTTGGAAAATCATGGAAATTTTGTTTCCCCGCAAGGCACGGATTTCCTTTTTATCCATTTTAAGAATATCTTTCCCGTTAAACCATACCTCACCGCCGACAATTTTTCCGGGCGGATTCGGTATTAAGTTCATAATTGCAAGATTGGTAACGCTTTTCCCCGACCCTGATTCACCGACAATCGCGAGCATCTCTCCTTTATGGAGGTCGAATGTAACTCCGTCAACTGCTTTTACCACACCGGAATCAGTCCAGAACCACGCCTGTAAATCTTTTACCTGTAATATCTTTTCGTCTGTTTTCTTACTCATTGGTTATACCCTATTCTTACTTTGAGGATCAAAAGCATCACGCAGCCCATCACCTAAAAAGTTCATGGCAAAAAGGAACAGCGTCATCGCCGAAGCCGGAACAATGAGCTGCCACGGATAGAGCGTCATAACATTCACCCCTTCCGAAACAAGCGAACCCCATGAGGCACGCGGTGCGGATATACCGAGTCCGAGGAACGAAAGGAAACTTTCATTCATAATAAAACCCGGAATGGACAAGGTTGAATAAATAATGATGATGCCGAGAGTATTCGGCAACAGGTGCTTAAAAATAATGCGCGGTGTAGAAGCTCCCATGGAACGTGCCGCCTCGATAAATTCCGCATTTTTCAAACTGATAACCTGTCCGCGTACAACGCGGGCAATCGTCAGCCATGATACAAGGGCAATCGCAACAAAAAGAATCACCATATTTTGCCCTAGAATTGCCATCATAATGATAACAATGAGCATATACGGAAGCCCGTACATAATATCAACAAAACGCATCAGCAAGTTATCTACCCAGCCGCCGAAATAGCCGCTGACCGCTCCGATCACCACTCCGATACAGAGCGAGGTGATTGTACCAATAAGTCCAATCAGGATAGATATTTGCCCGCCGTAAATAACACGGGCAAGAATATCCCGCCCCAGTCCGTCCGTGCCGAGAATGTACCAGCGGTTATGCACCGGATCGGTTTTCAGCTCGCGCTGAAACATGAGCAGCTCCTGCTTTTGCTCGTCGGACAACTCTTTCCGCCCTTGAGCCTTTGCCACGCGGAACATATCCATTTTCCGCTCACGCAAAAGCACCTTTCCGGCGTTAGAAAGCGACGGCGGTAAATTCTGATGAATGATACGTTGTTCAGAATATGAATGAATAGGCAAAAGCGGTGCAAAAAGCGATACTGCAAAATAGAAGCCGACAATGCACAAGCCGGTCAATGCCATTTTATTCTTTTTGAGCCGCCGCCATGCGTCTTCCCAGAGCGACACAGGCTTTACAATCTGATTAAATTCATTAAGCGTACTGCTGCTCTGCTGTGGTGCGGCAGCTTTTATCTGTTTCTTACTCATGTTACGCCTCATTTATACGAAATGCGAGGGTCAATCGTCGCATATAAAATGTCTACTAAAAAATTCATCAGTATTAGAATAATGGAATAGATGATAACCGTTCCCATAATAAGTGTATAATCGCGGTTTAATGCCGACTGTACAAAGAAAGTACCCAATCCGGGAACCAAAAATATTTTCTCAATAACAACAGAACCGGTAATAATCCCCGCAAATGCCGGGCCGAGATAGCTAATAACCGGCAAAAGTGCCCCTTTCAGTGCGTGTTTAAACAATACAGCCGGATATGAAAGCCCCTTTGCATACGCAGTACGGATATAATCAGATCGTAAGACCTCCAAAACACTTGCACGCGAAAGACGGGCAATATACGCAAAATAGGGCAGCGAAAGGGTTAAAGCCGGCATAATAATAGTTTTCCATCCTTGTCTGCCGTTTATCCAGCCGGAAGTAGGCAGCCATTTCAGTTGTACCGCAAAAATAAACATTAAAAGCGGGCCTACTACAAAAAGCGGTATCGAAATACCGATAACGGCAAAAGACATTGCTGCATAATCGCCGATAGAATTTTGCTTTACCGCTGAAATAAGCCCCACAATAAGCCCGCATACCAGTGCAAAGCACAATGCAGTAAGTCCTAAAATCAAAGAATTAGGCAGTGTATTGCCAATTAATTTATTAACAGTAAAATCTTTATAGCGGAATGAAGGACCGAGATCTCCTTGGAGAATATTCCCCAGATACCGCAGATACTGCTTATATACCGGCTCGTCAAAATGATATACCTTATTGATATTCGCCAGCACTTCTGGAGGAACACTGCGTTCTGCAGAGAAAGGCCCGCCGGGTGCTGCTTTCATAATGAAAAAACTGAATGTTACAATCAAAAAAAGCGTTGGAATAAGACTCAGCAGCCGGCGGATAATAAACCGTACCATGATGCCTCCTTAAACAAGTGTGAATTGGGAATCTCTAAAAATCTAACCGAGTTTTTAGAGAGGCTGTCCAAAAACCGAAAGCCTATAGGCTTTTTCTGTAAGAAAATAATTCCTTATATCCGCTAAGGCGGATTGCGAAACAATTTTTGGACAGTTTCCTTAGATTTAACGGGGACGTCTCAAAAGCAACCGACTTTTTGCCGCCGGCAACGACATCCCCAGCTCATAAATAGGTTTATTTTACCTTTTTTAGCCCAACATAAGGATGCTGGTCTAAGCCGTTCGGGTACCAGCCTGCCCATGTTTCTGTATCAATCAAATGCTGACTAACATAGAAATAAATAGGCAGCACTGCTTGATCTTGTTCCATTAAAATGCGTTCTGCATCTTGCAGTACCTGCATACGGTCTGCACCGCCGGGCATGGTAGCTGCTTTCCGTACCAGTGCATCATACGCACTATTACTATACTCTCCATCATTATTACCGCCGCCGGTGATAAAGATTTCATGGAATGTATTAGGATCTTGATAATCACCGATCCAACCCGACCGTGCAATTTCAAAATCATGCTGATGGCGGACATCCAAAAAGGTCTTCCATTCGTAGTTTTGAATATTGATGTTGACACCAAGTATTTTTTTCCATGACTCTTGTACGTATTCTGCAATAATTTTGTGTGCATCATGCGTATTATAGATTACAGTCATTGTGGGGAAGCCCTTTCCATCAGGATAACCAGCTTCTGCCAATAACTTTTTTGCTGCTTCAGGATCATAGCCCTCGCCGTCTGCCGGATTATAGCCCGGAAGCGGGGGACAAATAGATTTTGCTGCAATTTGACCGCCGCGTGTTACTTTCTCAACCAGTTCTTTGCGGTCAAGTGCGAGAGTCAGTGCTTTTCTTACGCGGACATCCTGTAACGGCCCTTTCTTCACATTGAAGATATAATAGTAGGTTCCAATTTGAGGAGCAACCTTGTAATCAGGCAGTAGTTTTACCTCGTCTAAACGCGGCAGCGGAATAGCGGAACTCCAGTCAATTTCACCCGCACGGTACTTTTCATACGCAGTATTCTGATCTTCTATCGGCAAGAAAATCACCCGTGAAAGATGTACGTTGTTTTTATTCCAGTAGTTCGGGTTAGGAACAACGGTAATTTTTTCTTGCGGAATCCAGCTTTCGAGAACGAATGGTCCGTTACCGACAAAATTACCGGGCTTAATCCATTCTGCACCGTGTTTTTTAATGGCATGCATCGGCACAATTGCAAAAGAATAGTGTGAAAGCATATCAATCGCATAGGGAATAGGACCGGTTAATGTCATTTCAAAGGTCATATCATCAACAGCACGGATCGCAACAGCAGAAGCATCTGCTTTACCCGTATTATAGTCGTCAGCACCTTTTACTACCATACCGACCATATACGCATATTCCGAAGCAGTAACGGGATCGAGGGTGCGGAGCCATGAATCGACAACTGTCTGTGCAGTAATCGGGGTGCCGTCGCTCCAGACCGCTTTCCGTAAATGGAATGTATACACTGTTTTATCTGCACTGACATCCCAGCTTTCAGCAAGACCGGGAATAGCGTTTGAGGTTTTGGGATCAACACCAACCAAGCCTTCAAATAGAGCCATAGAAATACGATGTTCAGGAACACCGGCAATTTTTGCAGGGTCCAAACTTTGCGGCTCCGCACCATTACCGATAATAAATTCAGCTCCCCCGTGAGCCTTTGGTGCTGCATCTTGACCGCCGCAGCTTGACAGCCATACTGCACAAGCAAAAACCATAATAAGCAGTAAGAATTTCTTCATACTCTTCTCCTTACATTTTAATAAAATAGGAATAGGCTTGATTATACATAATCTGCTCATTATATCAAGTATATTTATGCAGTTTTTTTATAAAATTATGCATATTTTTGCAATTTTATGCAGAATAAAAATAAAAAATATAAGAGATTTTGCTAAAAAACAATTTTTGCAGTATAATGCTCTAATCAAAGCCTTACTAAATTATTGATATGTTGGATAAAGGCTCTATGATTTGCACTGAAGGAGAATGCTATGAAAATGAATAGTATTGCTATCAGAACCGAAAATATGGAAAAATCATTGCATTTTTACCAAACTATTATCGGTTTAACGTTTGAAACAATGATGTCTGCCGCACCCGGAAAGCAAATTGCTTTTTTAAATGATCCGCAATCAGGAGGGCGGCTCGAACTTATTTATAATGAACGTTTAAAACCTCAAAAAGGACATTCTATTTCGCTAACATTTATTGTAGACCAAATTGGTGAAACAGAAAAATATTTACGGCAACATGATGTTCCTATTACTATGACACCCCGTACCGTAAAGGACGGTAAAAAAATGCTAACCGCTGTGGATCCTAATGGTGTAGAAATTGATTTTATTGAATTAAAATAATTTTTGTCATAAATTTGCATTCAAAACGATAAAGTCTCCATACAACAGAAAGACTTTATCGTTTTACAGCACTGTTATTTTCCGCTATTTTGTTCAGAACTGCCTATTTTCCGCATCAGATCATGTGCTTTTGTTCTAACGGGGGTTACATAACTGTAGTTATTTGCAATACGCAAAATTGTTTCAAACATATCACGCTTGTTTGTAATGCTGCCGGACATTTTTTCAAATGTATTAAGAATTTCAAGTGCAAGAGAGCTTGTAGGGTTCACCGTGTCAAATTTGCGTGCAATCCAGTTTATCATATCAGATACTTCATCATTTTCATTGATACCAATGACACCAAGAGCCTTAACTGCTGCACTGATAACAGAGGGTTCGTTATCGGTATACATAACAGCAACAAGGACATCTTTTGATTGTACTGTTCCCATTTTTCCTAATAATTCACAAGCTTTACGCCGGATATCAGGATAATTATTGATAACTCTGCCGTTTTCCTGTACAACAGATGAAAGACCTATCGTTGCAAGGGTATCAAGTGCAGCTTGCATTTCTTCAGTCTTTCGGCCTTCATTGAGTGCATCCTCAATATACTGAAGTGCAACAATTTTTGAATCCCGTCCCTCTGCAGAAACCATTTCTTTAATCATTACACCTTCGATTGAATTTAAATATGCTTCTTCAACCGTAATCATGTTTCCATTGTTTTGCTCTGTATTACTTTTTGTTTGTGCAAATATAACCGGAATTGTTAATACGGTAATTGCAGCACAGAGCAATACGACTTTGTGTTTCATAATAATCTCCTCTCTAAGTAGTATAAATACGCAATTATTTTCAGCTATTTTTTTCTAAGTGTCAAGGGGGTATTCAGCAAGTTACCGAAACATCACTCTTCAAAAAGAGGAGTAATAGGAGTATATACATAATACCCTTTTTTTGACTTAAGCTGTGCAAGATCATACAGCATCAATAAATCGCTTAACGTATAGATGCGGGCATCTTTTGTTAATAAGCTTTTTAAAAGTTCCTCTCTAAACGGCAGTTGCGGCTGAATAACTTTTACAGAATAATTTTCTGCTATTCCGCATGAGGCAGCTGCATGGAAAAATGCCTCGGACAGTCCGCCGATTTCATCTACTAACTGAATGCTCTGTGCTTGCGAACCTGCGTATACTTTCCCTTGTGCTAATTCTTCAAGTGTTTCTACCGGAATATTCCGCCCTTTTGATACTGTTTCCAAAAAAATCCGGTATGTGTGTGCAATTTCCAGCTCTGCTTGCTCCCGCTCTGAGGCACTCAATTCTTTGAATAATGAATAAGGGCGATTGGCAGTAATCCCGATGCCGTCGCTGGAAATACCAAAATACTCTTTTAGCATAGTTTGCACTGTCGGCATAACTGCAAGCACACCGATAGATCCAGTAATGGTATACGGTGAAGAAAAAATATAATCTGCAGACGATGCTATCCAGTATGCCCCTGAGGCAGCAACCGACCCCATTGAAACCACAACTTTTTTACCGATTTTTTTGGAAAGCCATTCAACATTCCGTCTAATATCTTCGGAAGCGAACACTTCACCGCCTCCGGAATTGATCCGTAATACCACCGCCTTAATAGAATCATCGCTTGCAGCTTCATTGAATAAATCTTGCAAATCGCTGCTTACTGCCTGCTCTGCTGTATTTGAGGCAGTTGATGTTATTGCACCGTCAATATAGATAAGACCGATTTTATTACTCCGCTCAGTCTTATTAAAACTTTTATTATAGTCAAGATAAGAAATAAGCCGCTTTGAATCAGGATAGTATGTTTCGTCGCAGAGTCCTAAAGCCGCACCTGTTTCATCATAAGAAGCGGTATGGGTGATTAATTGAGCGGTAAGAGCCGCCTCCGCTGCGTTTCCGCGGCTTTTCCGTAATGCACCGGTATAATCTTCAGTAAAAGCAGTAACCAATTCTTTTGAAATTTTTCTATTTTCTGTAATATCCGTGAGATACGTGTCCCATAAATCTTGAAATACGCGGCGGTAGTTTTGTTTCACATTTTCTGACATACCGGTACGGGAATAAGTTTCTGCCATACTTTTATATGCTCCCGCTTGAATAACATTCCAGCGTATGCCTAATTTTTCTTCCATACCGCCATAAAACAGCGATTCCGTATAGAACCCTGTTAAGTTTACTTCTCCCAAAGGATCGAGATAAATAGTATCTGCAAAAGAAGCAATGTAATATGTTCCGATACGGTAAGAATCAGAGAACACTGCAAGCGGCTTGCCCGATTTTTTATATTCATTCAGTGCGGCTTTTAATTCAGAAAAACACCCTGACGGTACTCCGTATAAATTTGATAAATCCATAAATACTGATGTAATACGCCTATCATACGCGGCGTGCTTAAGTGCATCTGTTATATCGGTCAGAAGCACTTCTTCATATCTATTTTCTAATAGATAATCGCTTAAAAGAACACTGCGGGATTTTTCTGTCAATCTGCCTGAAGGTGTAATCATTAATACAGAATCTGCCGGCGGTACTGCCTGTTTTGCAGGTGCATCTTTTGAATATTTATTCATTGCAGAAATAACCATAAAAAATAGTGTAAAAAATACTATGTTTATAATAATGAGCCGCAATGTGTTAATACCGCGGAACAGTGTACGGAAAAAACCGCCTTTTTTGTTATTCATACTATATACTCCTTATTTTTCTTTTAAAGAAATTTTAGTAATATTTCCTAAAGATTGTAAATCGTTGGTAAGTTCCCGTATATTAAGCTGCTTTGGAATATCTATACAAAGTATGAGCTTTAATACACTATCTTCCCGTTTTGACTGGCGTACATTTGTTGATAAGACTGAGATAGCATAGTTGCTAAGAATTTCAGTAATTTCAGCAGTTTTTATTTCATTATCGGTAAAATGGATTTCTAAAAATTTATTTTGCCGTGCAGGAAACAAGAGCCGTTCAAAGTGGTGCATAATTGAAAGGGTAATCATTGTAAGCACAATCATCGTTATGCTTGCTGCATACATTCCGCAGCCGGTTACCAAACCTATACATGCGACAACCCAGATAGAAGCAGCTGTGGTAAGACCTTTTACATTTGCACCTAATTTTAAAATAGCACCGCCGCCCAAAAAGCCCATTCCGGAAACAACTTGTGCAGCAATTCTGCCTGGATCTCCTGAACCGTGTATTTCTGTAAGCCAAATAGACAGCAGCATAACACTCGCTGCACCAAGGCAAATTAAAATATGTGTTCTCATACCGGCTGCTTGCCGTTTACTGGAACGTTCTAAGCCGATTACTGCACCTGCACAAAAACTTAAAAAAAGACGAAACACTATTACTGTATTTGTAATCATATATCCTTCCACAATTCTTTACAGCAACACTAGGGTACCTCTAAAAACTCGGTTAGATTTTTAGAGGTACCCGTCGAGTTTTTAATAAGTCTATAAATACAAATGACTTATTAAAAACATCGCAAATTAAATCTAAGGGAAACCTCTACTATATACCGCCGCAGGGACATCAGTGTATTTAGTTCTGATACAGCTTGATATAACTCAAATACACAGTAATACACAAAAACATTTTTATTGTAATGTTATAGAAAAGAAAACCGGCAGTATGAAAAGAAAATGCCCTGAGGGGGACTTGAACCCCCATGCCCGTGAAAGCACTAGTACCTGAAACTAGCGTGTCTACCAATTCCACCATCGGGGCATACACATAACGCGTAATGCGGATAACTTCAACTGAGTATAAAGAAAAAAATGATTTTTGTCAATCATGCAGAATACCCTTTAATAGAGAATAACAAAATCTTCAAAATAGATATTCCGTATTTTCCCCAATATGAGCTTTTCATTAAGTGCTTGGATAAGCCCTGTTTTGATGTAGTCAGGAGCTTCACTGCTTAACCGGTAAGCACTTTGTATGGAAAACCATTCTAGTATAGTTTTTTTTAATATATCTTTTTTTGTTACTAACTCTTCCTGTAATGCCGTATCGTCAGCTGCATATTCCAAAAATGGAGTAAGTACAATAGTAATTGCCGGGCTATCTACCGTTGAGGCTCGAAGTTGTCCAAAATCTCCATACAAAGCATAGTGTTTTTGCGGTGTGTATGTGTAGGTATCTTTTTGAGCAGATTTTAGTGTTTTTTCAGATTTTTTTTGCGAAATTCCAATAATGCTGCCTGCAATAATAATGAGAATAAGAACTATGATAATGCTATACAATACTGTATATAATTTTTTCGATGGATAGATATGCATATCATAAGTATAGCAGAAAAATGTGATTAATGGTATTGGGCATCAGCAAAAAGTGTAATGAGTTTTTAATTGTTATGCCGTATCAGCATCGCTAGTACGGCATAACAATTAAAGTGCTAAAGAAAAACCGTTGTAAACCACGGAATATATGTTACAAGCATTAGAATAAAAAACTGGATACCCAAAAATGGCAGAATATTTTTTACAATTTTCACAACAGGTTTATTAAAGGTATAACTCGCAATGAATAAATCCATACCAATCGGCGGTGTTAAAAAGCCGAGTGCAAGATTCATCAAGAAAATAACGCTGGTATGTACAGGATCTATTCCAAATGATTCCGCAATAGGCATAATAAGCGGGGAAACTACTAAAATTGCAGAATATAAATCCATAATACAGCCTACACATAATAATAGCACATTCAGCAGCAGCAAGAAAACATACTTTGAAGTAATATATGTTTGTACAATGTCGGTAAGCATATCCGGTACATTTGCATCAATCAAAAAATATGCCAGTCCTTTAGCAGAGGCAATAATCACTAATACCCCGCCTGCTGCGGGTATGCTTTTTAAAATAAATTCAAATCCTTTTTTCCAAGAAAAATCTTTCCGGATAGCAATTTCTAAGATACACGTGTATAAAACTGTAAATGCAGCCGTTTCCAGTAAGGAAAACCAGCCGGAAAAATACAGCAAGACAATAAAAAAGGGAAGCAGTAGTTCAAAAATACTCTCTTTAAAAGCTTTTTGTAAGGCTTTCCACGAAAAAGGAATTCTGTTTTTTGATGTATCCCGCATAATACCAAGAACTATCATTGAAAGTGCAAGCAATGTGCCGGGAATAATAGCTCCTTTGAATACATCAAAAATATTTACTGTCATAATATTCGTTACACCGAATATTATAATTGCTAAACTTGGCGGAAACAGAATACCGAGTGATCCTGAAGCAGTAATTAACGATTCTGCATCATCTTCTGAATAATTATTACCTGTTAAAATTAAACTGAGCAGCGGGCCAAGTGCAAGTATGGTAACACCTGAAGCACCGGTAAAGGTGGTAAAAAAGGTAAGAACCAGCACTGATGCAATAATAACACCGCCCCGCAGCCATCCGGCCGCTGCACGTACTAACTCCATTAACCGCTTACCTGCACTGCCTTCCGCAAGCAAGCAGCCGGCTACCGTAAAAAGAGGTATCGCAGCAATACTTGTATCAGTAAGGATATGGAACATTTCTAATGGAATAACATCAACATATCCGCCGCCTTGACTAAATGCAATATAGCTAATAGCCAACAGTACGATAAAAAGCGGCAGCCCGCATAATGCAGCCCAGATAAGTCCTAGAATAAGCGGAATAAGCAATGCAGAACTTGCTGCTCCCCACCACGCTATCAGTGTGTTTAAGAATGCAAATTCACGGTTAAAAAATGTATACAGCAATACTGCAATTGAGCCGCTGCTGATAAAAAGACCAATAAGCCCCCCTATAATGGAAGAGAGTCTGTATTTGCTCCGTTTTAAATTTAGTAACAAAAGGGAAAAAAGCATAAGCGGCAGGGCAGCAAAAACAAACCGTACCGGAATGTGCCAAATAGTGTCCCGCGGATCAATTACAGTAATAATATTCGGAAAACAGGCAAAAAATAGTGCAGTTAGTACCGCGGTACTAACTGCTGCATTGATAGCATCTGTAATTCGTCTTACACGCGGAGAAAATTTTTGAGAAACTGCTTCAATGTTTAACTGTTTATTATCCGCACTGGTAATAATACCGGCAAAACAGGCAAAGACAAATACTGCATGAATAATAAACCGATCACTTTCAAGGAGCTGCATTCCTATGACATTTGATAGAATAAAAAACAGCATCGGAAGCAGTATTACTACACATACAAGCCCTAGTACAAAAATATTAACACATTTTCTCATATTCTGCTACTTCCGCATTGGTTCAAGCAGTTTTTGAATATCCTTGTACATTTGCATATCGAATGCATAAGGATATGCACGGTAAATATCTTCGATATTTTGATTAAATTCTGCTTCCCATTTTTTCAGCTCGTGACGGGGAGGGCGAATCATGGTAACTCCCGCTGCTTCCATTTTCTTTACACAGTCAGCATCGGATATGTCTATTCCATCATTTATCTGTTTACGGGTTTTTTCCATTGCCGCTTTCATGGCTGCATGGTATTTTACCGGTATTTTTTTCCATGAATCATTGGAGATAACAAATGCTGCTATGACAGGGCAGAGTTTTATATCGAGTGCATAGCTAATATCTTTATAATATCCGGTTAGATATGTCGCTAAATGTACGGAAAAAAATCCCCGTAGACCATTTTTGCTTTTTAAAGATTGAGAAAATTTTTGAGCGGGGGTATCAACAACTGTAAAGCCGCTGATCTTAAAACTATCACTTAGTATTGGACTATCTAATCCTGAAATAGCAAGCTTTATTTTTTTCAATTCGGCAAGGGTGTTATAGGAATCTTTGGTATAAAATGAAAGCCAGCCGATATTTGACCACGAAAGCAGCTCATAGCCTGCCTGCTTGATTTTTGATTCAATTTTTCCGCCATGTGCGTTTAGCACTGTGTCAAATTCCTGCTGGTTCTGAATTAAAAAAGGCAGGGTAAGCGTATACACATAGGCTTCAGGAACTAATTCATGCAGCCCAATAGCTGTAAAGATAGCTCCGTCAAGCGGTGCTTGCTGCCCGGGACGGACTGCCTTTAATTTTTGGATGCCGGCTTTTTCCCCTCCGAGCGTATTCATATAGTAAATTTTAACTTCTACCGTGCCGTTAGTAATACGGTTCCATTCTGAGGCAAGTTTTTTTAGTTCAACATCCCACGTGGACCGTTGGGGAGCAACCGTTGCTATTTTTAATGTAACTTTTTCTTCTGCAAATAAAACCAGTGAAACAAAGCAGCACACGGCTATAAGTATTTTTTTCATTTTTTTCTCCCATGAAATTTTTGAAGGTTCGTATCGAACCTTGTAGAACCGAAGTTATCAAACAGGTTTGACTATCAGAAATAGGTAAAATCCTAATTAGTTTACAGAAAGAAATCTTCTTTATGTGCTTTCAGCCAAGCGGCTTTCCGGCGGCTTAGGGCAATCGTTAGTTTGTTTTCCGGCTGAGTTTCAGGATCAATAGCCAGTGCTTTCTCCAATGCCTCATCGAATCCTTGTACATCTTGAGCCGCAGTACAAAATGACTGTGCATATAAAATATGTACGGAAGGGCGGTTTCCATGACTTAATGCTAATGCTTGCCGGTATGCATATTCGGCTTTTTCCAAACCGCCGCCTAGTGCTTCGGGGGCTGCAGCATAGAATGCAGCAAGCACTTCCCAAATAGCACCCTCATTAAAACTGGGGTCTAATTCAGCAGCCCGCTCAAGCATCGCAACTGCACCGGCAGCTGCATCAAGCACTGCCGTGTCCATTGGATCAAGGGCAAATGCCCCAAGAAATCCGCTGCCTGCCCAGTAAAGCGATTCTGCGTCCTCATGTTTACATTTTTTCAGTACCGCAGTACAGGTTTCTTGCATTGCGGGATCTGTAATCTGTGCTAAACCGGAATATGCAGTATCTAACGATGCAAGTACATAGTTTGCACCGCGAAGATATAACTTTTTCGCCCGTAAATATTGAATGTTTTTCTCTTCAAACTGTGTTTCAAGAATATAGTCCGCAGGAGTTTGCACAAAGGCATTTGCATACATTATATAGAGAGAACCGGTCATAACTGCAAGACCGCGGTGCTTAGGATTACTTAAATGCAGCATTTCGTATGTTTTTAACACAGTAGGAAATACCTGTGCAACCAGCTCAATATCGTCTTCGCCGGTTAAGGCAGTAACAGCACTTGACATATCGCTTTCCGTTGCCGGTTTTTTTGTACCGGGCGGAGGAGCAACCGTATCTGCAAGCGAATTAAATGCTGCTTGTTTGAGTGAACAGCTCATCACAAGTATACAAACAGTGATAAGCAGCAGTATGGATCGCAGTAGTTTCATAGGGAACCTTTCTCCTTGCGGATTTCTTCTTTCCATGTATCAATAAACAGCTCATAGGCAGCGATAGTTGCAGAAAGAGCAATCTGCTGGACATTACTCCGCCCCTCAGCGTTATTACCGTCGAGTATATACAAGGCATCAAGCATTCCTTGTATATCGTCTAATGAACAATCTTTATCAAACGATCGGCGGCGGTGCAGCAATCGTATTTCATCATCGAAAACAGATTGATATTTTTGCTCTTCCCAATCAACAGTTTCATGCATACCGTATAAGTATAAAGTTTTTTAGTATTTACTGCAAGACTAAACCTGTTCGGAAATTTCCGTATAAATTGCAAGAGGTATTGCATAAATAGAAGGAGTTACAAAAAGTGAAGTTTTTAGCAGTTCCATAAAAATGCTCCTTAATCAATCACTCTTTTTCAACGATAATTTCAAGTAGGGTGTTTTTAATTGTAAAATCGGGAAGAGGTATGTAAGAATACAGATGAAAAAGAATTTGAATATTTTTAGAGTTATTGCAGTATGTTTGAGCATTACAGCATTTTTGCTGGGAATTGGTATAACATTAGGCATTTTTATGCCGCTTGCAGGATATGAACAAGCGGAATATCCTCTTTTTACCATTGGTTATGCAGTGTTCAAAGTATATGGGTTTTCTGCATTTTTAATTCCGCTGATATTTCTTTATGCGTCAGTAGTGCTATTTATACCAGGGTGGTCGTATGAAACGGCCAGTGTTCTATTGGGTGTTCCGCTGTATTTTATTACCTCATTTGTAACAGAACGTATTTTGTACGGTATTATCCGGCATATATCTATTCCTCTCATTAAGCATTTTGCCGTAAGTTCAATTATTATTTGCGGACTAATTCTTATTTGTGTTGAAATTTTTATGATGATAGAATTTTCCGGTGTAATATTACGGATTTTGAAAAATATGCTTGGCTATGAAGAGGAGCATAGTACGGATGATACTGAATCAGCGGTATCTGCTGAATTAGCAGCTGCTGCACCGCAACCGGAAAACACACCGCCGAATGCTGATGATGAGGTGAATACCGGCATATATCAGCAGGAAAACACACAGCCGGATTCCGTTGACGGTTGTGTGCCGCAGTCTGATACAGAAAGCTCCGTACCTGAAACAGATGCATCTGCCGGTACAATGCATGAAGAAAACAAAATAGATAATACACCGCCTATTCTCCATACGGCTGATAATGATGCTGCGGAACAAAATAACGAAGCCGCAGCCCCCTTTGTAGTTGATGCGGTTCAGCCAGCTGTTCAGACGATCGAAGTACAGCCGTTGCAGCAAATAGAACTGCCTGATACAGGTTCCTCCGATGAGGAATCTGTATCTCAACTGCCTCACTGCATAGAGGCAGCTGATTCCCCTGCTTGTACGGCTAAGAAGGCTATCGAGCAAACTATTGGACAAACTACCATAGAGAAATCTGTACCGGAGGATGAAAAACCGCTGCCAGTTTTTGATCCGGGCGATCCTAATAATTTATTTAACAGTTTGGAAGAAATCACTGCGGATGTTGAAAGAATTAAGCATACTGATTACCCGACTACGTCCAATGCACAACAGACAGAATGCATTAGTCAGCAGATTGCTGTACCGGCAGCGGATCAGGAAGCTGCACAACGGTCAGTACCGTCCGCAGCTGATGCAGCAGTTGCACAGAATGCAACCGCCGCAAAGCAAAAACCGGCTGCCGAAGCAAATGTATCGCAAGCCGTTCCAGTAGCGGCAAAAGAGCCTGCAAAACCTGCATCACGGTTATTTAATCTTGATTCAGCAGTATTTTCTGAAAAAGTACGGAAAGCAGTTCCCACCTCCCGTTATCCCTTGCTGGATTCGCTGGTTGTGATTGAACGGACTCTGCTCCGTGGTTGTGATATACGGGAAGTTCCAGTTATACCGGAAGATACACCGCCTAAAACCAGCGGTGAAATATATCGGGTATCAGATGATGCACTCCCTGATGCCGAGTACGGCATGAGGGAAGCAGCAGCCGGCAGCATGGCAATGCAGGAGCAGCTGCCGGACACTCCGGCAGCGTCCGCAGAATCGGCACAAGCAGAAGAGCCAGCACCGAAGCCCGCAGCGGCGGCATCGGTGCAAACCGCACCCATGCCGGCAGCTCCTGCTTCGGAAACTGCAGCAGAGCAAACATTCGGCGGCGGACATCACAACACAGAAAACCATTCTAATGATAGCCCTCTGATGCCGGAATCCTTAGCTCCCCGCATCGGCAGCGGGTATCGCTCTGCGTCTGTGCAGACTGCTGCTGATACTCTTGCAGCTGGAGAGCATACGGCAGAAAACCAGCGAACGGCAGCAGCCGGCAGCATGGCAATGCAGACACTGCCGGACACTCCGGCGGCGTCCGCAGAATCGGCACAAGCGGAAGAAGCGGCACCGCAGCCCGCAGCGGCGGCATCGGTGCAAACCGCACCCATGCCGGCAGCTCCTGCTTCGGAAACTGCAGCAGAGCAACCATTCGGCAGCGGATACGGCAGCACAGACCACACCTCTGCCGCTGCACTTTCCGGCAGCACAGATGAATACCTCGATGAGAGCGAAGATGAATCCTATAGCGACGACAGCGATGAAGATGATGCTGTTTTTTCTGAAAAACCGGCATTAAATAACGCCGCAACTGTACCGGTTTCTGTCCCCGCGGCACCGAGAAAAAAATACTCGGTTCCCTTTGATTTGCTCAATCATTATCCTGACGGAGAATACTGGATTGTTGATGACGCAACAAGAAAAGCTGCATTCATGCTGAAATCAACATTCAGCGAATTTAAAATAGATGTGTCGATAACCGGTATCAAAAAGGGCCCGGTGGTAACAATGTTTGAAATGCTGCCTCCTCCGGGAATAAAGCTTTCAAAAATTACCAACTTACAAGATAACATCGCTTTGAGGCTTGCCGCTTCCAGTGTCCGCATTGTTGCACCAATTCCGGGCAAACACGCGGTCGGTATCGAAGTTCCGAATAAAAAACGCTCGATTGTCAGTTTCCGCGAACTTATTGAAACAGACCTGCCTGAATCAGCTAAAATGGCAATTCCTGTTGTGCTGGGAAAAGATGTTACCGGCAATCCGCAGTTGTTTGACTTAGCCCAAACGCCGCATTTACTGATTGCAGGGGCTACCGGTTCCGGTAAGTCGGTCTGTGTTAATACCATTATCCTGTCAATTCTTTACAACCGCCGCCCTGACGAGGTAAAACTTATTTTAGTTGACCCCAAAATTGTCGAACTCAAGCTCTACAACGATATTGCACACCTGCTTGCACCCGTTATTACAGAACCGAAGCGGGCATTTCAGGCACTGCAATACAGCCTTTGCGAAATGGAACGGCGCTATGCTTTATTGGACGGAATGGGTGTACGCGACATCAAAACCTACAATAAAAAAATTAAAGCAGAAAATATTGCAGCAGAGGAACTTCCGTATATTGTTATCATTATTGATGAGTTTGCTGACCTCATGGCAACATCCGGCAAAGAGCTGGAAGCAACCGTTGCCCGCCTCTGTGCGATGAGCCGTGCTGTCGGTATTCATTTAGTGCTTGCAACACAGCGTCCCTCGATAGATGTTATCACCGGTTTGATAAAGGCAAATATTCCTACCCGTATTGCCTTTATGGTTGCTTCAAAAACCGACAGCCGCATTATTCTTGATGAAGTAGGAGCAGAAAAGCTGCTTGGTAAAGGAGATATGCTCTATGTCAGTGCAGCTCAGCCGTTCCCCTCCCGTATGCAAGGAGCTTTTGTTTCTGAAGAAGAAGTTGAGCGTGTCGTTTCTTGTGTCAAAGACTACTGTGAACCCGAATACATTGATGATGAGATTTTTGTTGATGACGATGACGATTCCTATGAGCATGTCGTATTTTCCGACGATAATGATCCGCTCTATGATCAGGCTCTGGAAATTGTTACCTTTGCAGGAAAAGCATCAGCGTCCTATGTGCAGCGGAAACTAAAAATAGGCTACAACCGTGCTGCCCGTCTTATCGAAGAAATGGAAGCGAACGGGATTGTAGGACCTGCAAATGGTTCAAAACCCCGTGAAATTCTCCGCCGTCCATAATATATTTTAATAAATAAAATGGGGAAGGGGGACGCCCCCTCCGCTCCAAAAAAACGGCGTACTACTGCACCGTTTCCAGTTGCGTTTTCGGTATTCCTCAAACGCAACTTTTGTTTTTCAGGGGTACGCCGTTTGTTTTTCCGCTACCCCCGTTATAACCGTTATTTTTTTGCCGGCTTCGGGCTTACTTTGATACCGACTGATTTTGCTAAATCGGGATTTGTCGGTACATAGTCTTTGCCGTAGTAGCACTTCAAATACAGCTCGCGGATTTCGCTTACAAGCGGATACCGCGGGTTTGCTGTTGTACACTGATCATCAAATGCCTTTTCAGACATATCATCGAGCGTAGCAAGAAAGTCTTTTTCGGCAATGCCGGTAGCACGGAAATCTTCCGGAATTTCGCAAATGCGTTTTATCTCTTCGATTTTTTCGATGAGTTTTTCAACCTTTTCTTCGTTGGTTGTTCCTCCAAGTCCAAGATGATCAGCAATTTTTGCATAGCGTTCTTGTGCAACCGGATATTTGTACTGCGGGAAAATAGCCTGTTTGCGCGGTGCTTCTGTTGCATTGAAGCGGATTACCTCGTTAATAAGCAAAGCATTTGCCAATCCGTGTGCAGTATGATGCTGTGCACCGACCTTGTGTGCCATGGAGTGACACACACCAAGGAATGCATTTGCAAATGCCATACCGGCAAGGGTTGCCGCATAGTGCATCTTTTCGCGTGCTTTCGGATTTTTTGCACCTTCAGTGTATGCAAGCGGCAGATACTTAAAGATAAGCCGCAGAGATTCAAGTGCAATACCGTTCGTAAAGTCTGTTGCTAAAACCGAAACAAATGCTTCGACGCTGTGTACAATGGCATCAATACCGGAATATGCAGTCAGTGATTTCGGCAGCCCCATAACAAAGTCAGGATCGATAATTGCCATATCAGGCGTTAATTCATAATCGGCAATCGGGTATTTAATACCGCTCTTGTCGTCGGTAACAATAGCAAATGGGGTAACTTCAGAACCGGTACCGCTGGTAGTAGGAATTGCAACCAATACAGCTTTAGTTCCAAGTTTCGGGAACTTGAATACACGTTTACGGATATCCATAAAGCGGAGTGCAAGATCGCCGAACTCAACATCAGGCTGCTCGTACAGCATACGCATAATCTTTGCAGCGTCCATTGGACTTCCGCCGCCGAATGCAATAACAATATCCGGCTTAAAGGAATTCATCAGGTCAACACCTTTGTAGATAGTGGTTAAATCCGGATCTGGTTTAACATCAGAGAAAATCTCATGCTCAATTCCCATACTGTCAAGTACACGGGTCAGCTGACCTGTCATACCGCATTCGTGCAGGTATTTATCGGTTACGATAAATGCCCGTTTTCTATCGTTAAGATCGCGCAAGCCTTCGCTTACCGCATTCTGTTTGAAATATACTTTACGCGGTACTTGGAACCAGAGCATATTTTCGCGGCGTTCTGCCACAGTCTTAATATTCATCAGGTGTTTGACTCCTACGTTTTCACTGATTGCGTTTCCGCCCCAGCTTCCGCAGCCGAGCGTTAAAGACGGTTCAAGTCTAAAGTTATAAATATCACCGATTGCACCTTGTGAAGCAGGCATATTCACCAAAATACGTCCGGTTGTCATCTTGCTTCCGTATAAATTAATTCTATCGGTATTTTGACCATCAGTATACAGAACGGCAGTATGTCCCATACCTTCCATTGCAATCTGCTTTTGTGCTTTTTCGCAGGCATCTTCAAAATCCTTTGCACGGAACATACCAAGCACAGGAGAAAGTTTTTCATGGGCAAACGGTTCTGAACGATCCAAAACTTCACTTTCGCCGATGAGAACCTTGGTTTCTTCCGGTACTTTTACCCCTGCTAATTGTGCAATTTTGAATGCGGGCTGTCCGACAATTGCAGCATTAAGTTTACCGTCTTTAATAATGGTATTACCCACTTTGGTTTTTTCTGCTGCACTTAAGAAATAGGCACCGCGTTTCAGGAATTCATCTTTTACCGTTTTATAGACGGAATCAACAACAATAACAGATTGCTCACTGGCACAAATCATACCGTTATCGAATGTTTTACTCAGGAGGATCGAGCTGACTGCCATTTTAATATGCGCTGTTTCGTCGATAACAGCAGGAGTGTTTCCGGAACCGACACCGATAGCCGGAGTTCCTGATGAATACGCAGCATGAACCATGCCGGGACCGCCGGTTGCTAAAATCAGTGCAATACCGGGGTGGCTCATTAACAGACCGGATAGTTCAACGGTCGGCTCGTCAATCCAGCCGACAATATCTTCCGGAGCACCTGCTTCAATGGCTGCATCAAGAATAATCTTTGCAGCGGCAATGGTGCTATTTTTTGCACGCGGGTGCGGTGAGAAAATAATACCATTGCGGGTTTTTAATGAAATTAAGCTTTTGAAAATTGCTGTTGAGGTAGGGTTTGTAGTTGGAACAATACCTGCAATAATACCAAGCGGTTCTGCAATTTTTACCATACCGGATTCGGTATCATGTTCGATAACCCCGCAGGTCCGTTCATTCAAATATTTGTTAAAAATATATTCTGCTGCAAAATGGTTCTTGATAACCTTATCTTCAAAAATACCCATACCGCTTTCTTCGGCTGCCATTTTTGCCAATGCAATGCGGTTTTCGTTTGCGGCCTGTGCAACACGCTTAAAAATGGTATCCACTTGATCTTGCGTGAATTGGGCATATTTTTTCTGTGCTGATTGAACGCGCTCTACTAAGACGTTTAAGTCTTCACTCGTCTTTACAATCATGTACTCCTCCTGATAGAATACTTATATATAGATAAATTTATTATAATTACAAGGAAGTGTCAATATTGTGCATTGCATCACGTAAAAATCTACCCCACAATAGAAGCCCTTTGGGAACGGCACAAACACTGCCGGATTTTTAGGAATAACAGATGCACTTTGTACAAGCGAAAGGAATTTTATCAGCGAAAAATGGAATGAACTTATACCGCGGCTGTACTCACGGGTGCATCTATTGCAACTCACGGAGCGAATGCTATCATATAAATCATCTGTTTGAAGATATAGAAGTAAAAGAAAATGCAATAGAATTACTCGAAGATTCTTTACGCCGAAAGCGTAACAAGTGCATGATCGGTACCGGTTCTATAACCGATCCGTATATGCCGCTTGAAGAAAAAATCAAGATGACGCGGAAGGCAATAGAGACCGTGTATCGCTACGATTTCGGTTTTACGGTGATAACAAAATCGTCTCTGGTGCTGCGCGATCTCGATCTTCTAAAAGCTATAAACGAAAAAGCGAAATGCGTTGTGCAGATGACGCTGACCACATATAACGATAGTCTATGCAAAATACTTGAACCGAATGTTGCCGTTACCAGTGAACGGTTTACCGTGCTTAAAACGCTGCGCGACGCAGGTATTCCCACCGTTGTGTGGCTTACACCTATTCTTCCGTTCATCAATGATACGGTGGAAAATCTTGAAGGTATTTTACAGTATTGTATCGAAGCAAAAGTACGCGGCATCAT
>JBQMYW010000018.1:0-36948 GCA_052173295.1 Treponema sp. | reverse complement strand
ACACAGATATAGCAGTGCAAAGAGCAGAAGCAGGAAAAATAGCCTTTGCAAAAGGCATAGAACGGGGAATTGAACAAGGAATTGAACAAGGTATTGAACAAGGTATGAGAAAAACCGCAAAACTGATGAAGCAGTCTGCGTGTGATATCGATTTTATTGTTAAGATAACCGGACTGTCTCAATTAGAAATTGAAGCACTGTAGGGGTACCATGGCAAAACCAGCATTGCACAACCGCAACTACAAAGACTCTGTATTTGTTGACCTATTCAGTACCGATGAAAAGGCAAAAGAGCGTTTTTTGTCATTGTATAATGCCTTGCATGGAACTGAGCTGCCGCTTCATTGTCCTGTCGAACAGCTCAAACTCGATAACACCATGTACAAAGGACACGTCAATGAATGTACGCCCCTTTATTTTTAAAAGCTGGTATGCCTTATACTCATACGGATACGTTTTGCTCTTATTTCCATAAAAAACATTGCAGCCGTAAAAGAACCATGTTACACTGAATATATCTTGCGGAAAATCTCTAAAAATAGACCTGTTCGGAAGCTTCAGTTTCAGAACAGGCTGTCTTACAATATGATGTTAGAACTCGTCAGCCTATTCGATAACTTCGTTATCGAATAGGTCTAATGTTAGTTTTTAGAAAATTCCCTTGTATAAGCTGATAGGCACTATATATTCTTTAGGAGGTCACTTTATGGAAAAACTCTTTCAGCTTCACGCACACAAGACATCTGTGCGTACGGAAATTATTGCAGGTACTACTACATTCCTTGCAATGGCGTATATTCTTGCTGTAAACCCGCTTATTTTGGGTGATGCAGGATTAAACCCCGGCAGTGTTTTTACTGCAACCGCAATTTCAGGTGCAGTTGCGACAATCTGTATGGCTTTGCTTGCAAACTTACCAATTGCACTTGCACCGGGTATGGGGCTTAATGCCTTTTTTGCCTATACGGTTGTTATCGGCATGAAATATTCGCCTGCAATGGCACTTACTGCCGTATTCCTTGAAGGATTGCTGTTTATAGTTTTGTCTTTTTTTAATGTTCGGGAAGCAATCGTTGAATCTATTCCGCTTAACTTAAAAAAAGCGGTTGCCGGCGGTATCGGACTTTTTATTACGCTCATTGGTATGAAAAATGCCGCTATTATTGTTGATAATCCTGCTACGCTTGTGGGACTTGGTGATGTAACATCTGGTACTGCCTTGTTAGGGGTAATTGGGCTTGTAATTACCGCTATTTTATACTCGATGAAAATACGCGGTTCTATCCTTATTGGTATTTTGCTTACAACGGTAATCGGTATCCCTATGGGAATTACTAAGCCATTCGGCGGCTGGGAAACATGGTCGATAATCAGCTTACCGGAAACACCGCTTTTTTGGAGTTTTGATTTTTCTAATATATTTACATTCCAGTTTTTTACTGTCTTTTTTTCGTTCCTTTTTGTTGACATCTTTGACACTGTGGGCACGCTCGTTGGGGTAAGTACCCGTGCCGGACTCGCTGATAAAAACGGCAATATTCCGCGTTTAAAACAAGCACTTCTGGCAGATGCAATTGGAACAATATTCGGTGCTATGCTTGGTACTTCTACCGTAACCAGTTTTGTAGAAAGCTCTTCCGGTGTGGCCGAAGGCGGAAAAACCGGTTTAACAGCACTTACTACCGGTATACTTTTCTTAATTGCACTGGTATTTTCTCCTATCTTCTTGCTGATACCGGCAGCAGCAACTGCTCCGGCATTGATTATTGTCGGCTTTTTAATGCTTGCTGCAATAGTAGAAATAGATTTTACAGACCCCACCGAGGGAATCCCAGCCTTTTTAACTATTGTTATGATGCCGTTTACCTATAGTATTGCTGAAGGTATTGTATACGGTATTCTTTCGTATGTAGTGTTAAAAACTGCAACCGGCAAAGTAAAGCATATTCCGATAGTTACATGGGTACTGTTTGTTATCTTTATTTTAAGAAACTTTTTGCATTAATTTTGAACAGCACTTTTTTCGGTGAGGTGCCTTTAATATACTTGATTTTTATCGGTATTTCATTATAGTACATTCGTTTGGCAACTTGGGTGCCGGACACATGTATTAAACCTGTCTATTAGACCTGTTCAGAAACAGAGGTTTCTAAACAGGTCTATTGTGTTAGTAGGGAACAGAGAGCAACAAAAAGTAACCCGCTTTTTGGGCATTCCGTTTCTTGAATACGTTGGAGGATTTTATGAAAAAATCATCTTGTGCTGTATTTTCAGCAATGGTGCTTGCAATACTCTTGTCCGTGTCTTGTAAGCAGAATTTGGAAAATAACAAGACACTGCCTCAAGGTCTGCCTGATATTCCGGGAACACCGGAAACAACTACGGATATAAGCATTGATGAGGTGCTTTCTGCATTCAGCCTGACAAAAGGCGAAATAACCGCTTCTGCAGCAGCAAAAAAAATTAAAACTGAAAATCATACTAACCCGGCGGTTACATTTACAAAAAAAGAGGTTGTTGCGTATGATGATAAAGCCGGAACTTTTACTGTTACAGTAGCAGGAACAAAAAATGCCCGCTCTTTTTCCAATACACTATCTGCGGAAGGATTTACCCATCCCTATAACAGTCCGGTAGTGTCAAAACATACCGGAGATACTCTAAAATTGGATAAGGCATTGGAAGAAAACTTACCATTGGATAGCTTTATTGAGATATTAAACAACCCTCACACTACTATCGCAGACTATCTTTCGCTAAAATTTGATCTTACCAATGGAAAAACAATAGATTTTAGCAATGAAGAAAAGCCCTATAAGCTTTCTGCACAGTTTGAGAAAAAAAGCGGTAAAATCAGGGTTACTCCTAAATATGAGGTTCTGTACAAAACACTGGTTAAGGGCGGAACAGAAACAAAAAACTATGAGCAAATGACTACTGCAACTACTGTATTCAATGCTGTTGACTATGCTTATTTTACAGAAGCAGACGTATTTGAATATGTTGCTGAGCATGTTAAAGACGAGATAATCAAGGCTGATCCAAATACCTTTGCATCAGCTCTGTATGCGCCTGCAAAGTACCTAAATTCTTCGCCAAGCGATTTATTTGCTGTTGGTGATGGCTCAAAATTCAAACGCTATCAGAAAACCTATAAAAAATCTGACGGGCATATTACAATAACAACCGGTAGCGGCGATTCTGATTTATCGTATGCTCTTTATGAGCCTAAAAACGACGGTATTACAGCAGATGATTATACCGGAACCATAACCGCAAAATTCTATGTCCAGCGTTCTGCTGTTATTAGCGAAATACAAGCAGGGAGTTACACTGGTACTGCTATAAAACCCATTTCTGTAAAAAAATCCGGTTTTAAGCAAGTATCGGAAGATTTCTTAAAAAAAGAGTTTTTGTTTAGTCTTGTTTATGCGGGGCTTGATAGGAATGCTGCAAAAACAGGCTGGCTGCAAAAATCTTTTACTAATACAGAATTATTAGGAACAAGAAGCCCAGAAGGATTTGCACTTAAAAATAAACAGTTTATCGAGCATAAAGACGGCACTGTTAATCATTGTTACCTTTCGGTAAATGGAGGCACATCACTTGCGGATCTTGCAGTAGAGAATAAACAATATGTTTCCATTGCAAAGGGACGCGGTAAAGAGTACCCATTACTGATTACATCAATTCGTATGTTGAAAGAAAGCGGTCAGGAAGCACTGAATTTAGATTTCTATTTTAAAGGTAAAGACACGCCGATAACACTTACTCTAATACCCTAAACTATGTACTGACGGGTTACAATAAAAAAATAAGGCTGTCCAAAACCTGTTGTTTTCGGACAGCCTGTATGCTATCAGCCCTTTCTTTATAAGCAGTGCTGATAACCGGCTTTATACCGTGTATATAGAGCGGTGCAAACCTTATTTAGTCATGTACTTTAATAAGTCAATAACACGGTTTGAATAACCCCATTCGTTATCATACCATGAAACAACCTTGAAGAAGCGTTTTTCACCCGGGAGGTTGTTCTGCAATGTTGCTTTGCTGTCATAGATGGAAGAACGCTTATCATGGATAATATCTGTTGAAACAATGTCTTCATCGCAGTAGCCTAAAACACCTTTCATGTATGTTTCAGATGCTTTTTTGAATGCTGCATCCAGTTCTTCAATCGAAGTATCTTTTTCTGTGCGGAATGTTAAGTCAACAACAGAACCGGTAGGAGTAGGAACGCGGAATGACATACCGGTCAGCTTACCTTTTGTTACCGGCAATACTTCACCAACAGCTTTTGCAGCACCGGTTGTTGAGGGAATAGTATTGATTGCTGCTGCACGGCCGCCTCGCCAATCTTTGAGCGATACACCGTCAACTGTTTTCTGGGTAGCGGTATATGCATGGATTGTTGTCATAAGACCAGTTTCAATACCGAAGCCTTCTTTCAAAATAACGTGTACAACAGGAGCTAAACAGTTTGTTGTGCAGCTTGCATTAGAAACAACATGGTGCTTTGCAGCATCATATTCTTGCTCATTAACGCCCATAACCACTGTTTTAATGGGTTTTGCAGGATCAGTACTTTTTCCGGGTGCAGAAATAATAACTTTTTTTGCACCTGCTTCAATATGACCGTACGCTTTCTCATTGGTATACAGACCGGTACTTTCGATAACAATATCTACACCGAGCTCTTTCCACGGGAGTTGAGCCGGTGTTAAACCTTTTCCTGAAATACATTTAATTTCATGCCCATTGATAACCAAAACATCTTCGCCTTTGGTTTCAATTTTAGCATTCATTTTGCCCTGTACAGAATCATATTTAAGCTGGTATGCAAAATATTTTGCATCAGTTGACAAATCGACTACTGCAACTACATCAAACTTGTCTTTTCCCAGTAAATCCTGCTCAACAAGTGCTTGAAACACCAAGCGTCCAATACGGCCGAAACCGTTAATTGCTACTTTCATAGGTATCCCCCTAAGTATTTATCAAAACTGCTATCTAATTATAACAGCTTATTATAAAGATAAATAAAAATAGCACGATTGTCAATATTATGTTGACGTATAGCTGGGGATTTGGTAGTCCAGTCAGAGTTTCTATGCTGAAGTCTGTCCTTGACTTTTTACGGTGAATATTTTATAAATTATCTAGTAATAATACGTCCTATCATAAAGTCGTATCTTCAAAAGTATCGCTCATTGGTATCCGGAATTGCAAAGTATATGAAACCGGATAAGCGGAAAATTGTTTGTGTTAGTATGCAGGAAAAGGCATACACCATCGTAATGGTGGAAGTATTTTGCACATCATCATCTACCGTGAAGCATGCCTTTTGTCTTACTTTATGGGAAATATACGTGTGCAAGCCCATGTTATAGTATATACAAAGGAGTTCATGGTGGTATCATCACAAGAAATTGAAGAAGCGTTATCCCTTATCAGACCGCATTTGCAAGCAGATGGCGGTGATGTTGAATTTGTATCTTTTTCAGACGGTATTGTTTCCGTACGGTTAAAAGGTGCGTGCGGTTCTTGTCCTATGGCTTTGATGACATTGAAGATGGGTATAGAAGCACAACTGAAAGAATCGTATCCTGAAATAAAAGAAGTAACTGCTGTTCAGTAATAGCAGACAGCTGTTAAGAATCTCTACCCGTATTTTTTTCAGATACCCTGTTTTTAAATAAACGGCTATAAATGTATGATGAGGATTATTATGAATAGAAAAATATGTATGTTAATTTGTCTGTCTTGGCTGCTTTTTTCTCCCTTATTTGCAAAAGGGAAAAAAGATGTAGAAACCAGAACGCCTGAAACCCCGGAAAGCTGGAGCGAATCATTTGATATTTCCGGAAGAAAACGCAGTAAATATAATGTTTTGGTAACTGCCGAAGACCTTGCAGGAAATATCGGAACCGCCGGACCGTTTAATATGTATATTGATCCGAAATCAGATTTACCGGTTGTGTACATTAATAACCCTGCAAAAAATATGTGTGTAAACGGTAATTTAAATGTATCCGGTACTTGTTTTGATGATGACGCAGTAGCACAAGTGTTTGTCAATTTAGACGGCGGCGAACCGGTACTAGCAAAGGGTACGCAGTTTTGGTCATGTTTTTTTGATACAGCATATTTAGCAGAGGGTGTACATCAGGTATCTGCGTGGGGTGTAGATGTTAATGGGGTAAAGGGTACGCCGCTATCAACTCAGTTCCACTTAAATCGACATCTTCCTGAAACAAAGGTTACCAGTATTGATGCCGGTGCATTGGTATCGGGTAAAATAACCCTGAGCGGTACAGTGGAAGATGGGAATGGGGTTGGTCAGCTTTTTTATTCTATTGACGGCGGCGAAACCTATAGTCCTGTTGCCTTAAAGAAAAATAAAAAATTAAAAAATGCGTTGTTTAAGATTCCTCTTGATACCCGTAAAATGCCTGAGGGACCTACTATTTTTTGGTTTAAAGCAATAGATGCCCTTGGTGCGGAAGGTATTTCCACCTTTTTGTGCTTTATTGATAATACTCCTCCTACTATAGATTTTTCCTATCCGTCTGCAGCGGAGCCTTGCGGCAGTGTTTTTGCGATAGGCGGCTCTGCTGTTGATACGGTCAGCCTTGATGCTGTTGCATGGAAAATGGGTAATCAAAGCGGAACTTTTGAATTAATAAAAGGAAATCCTTATTGGGTAAAAGAGTTTGATGTTTCAAAATCCTCAAATAAAACAGAAACAATTGAAATTATTGCAAAAGACACTGCCGGTAATACCGCATCGGTAAAGCGTACTATTACTATTGATAAAACAAAAGATAAGCCGGTTGTTGTATTAACCTTGCCTGCACAGGGAGCTGCAGCCGAAGACTCTCTCTATATTGCCGGAACAGTAGAAAACTTATCCGGCAGCGGAGAAATACGGTATCAGCTGGATAAAGAAAAAGAACAAACACTCCCCGTGCCGTTTGGTCCGTTCGGTATAACCCTTGATAATATTGCTGCCGGTATGCATACTGTTTCATTGTATGCTGTAAATGCACAGGGAGTAAAGAGTACCGTTCACAGTATTCCTTTTTCCGCTGCGGGGAAAAAGCCGGTTATTACATTAGAAAAATCAGAGGGAGTTCTGTATACCATACCCGCAGGAAATACGCAGCCTATTGGTATTACTATTCAGTCGGATGCAGGTATTGATACCGTAAGCTATTCAGTAGACGGCGGAATTGAAACTGTTGTTCCGTCAAAAAAAGGCATTAATGCAGCATATATCAAAATACCGGTAACCGCTGCATTTGCAAATAAGACCACTGCTATCAGGGTGTCTGCTGTAGACGTTTTTAACCGCGTTATCTCTCAAACGTTCTTAGCGGTTGCCGGTACGTCCGCAGAAGAACCCGTATTGATGTGGGCGGCAGGCAATACAAATGATGCAGGTACTGTGCTTCTTACGGGGGAACAAACACTGACAGGTTTATATATTGGAGCTTCCGATACAGAAATAGAGTCTGCGGTACTTGCAGAAAATTCTTCCGGTCTTGCCGTATCGCAAAGCGGACGTACCATTACTATTTCCGGTACAGCAGACGGGCTGTATCAGAATGTGCAGCTTTCCATTACAGATACGCAAGGCAATACCTTTACAACAGACGGTATTTCCATTCTTGTAGATAAAGCTGCACCGGTTATTACCATTACCGCTGCCGATGAACCGCAGCTGATCAACACTGCAATTGCATTAGCCGGTACGGTTACCGATGGAACAACAGTAGAGTCTGTTACCTACACCATTGGAACAGGGGAACCGGTGCCGCTTTCAGCATCCTTTTCTACAGAAATACCGATAGATGATATACCTGACGGCTTAATAGTTGTAGGTGTTCATGCAGCGGATAGTATGGGGCAAAAAAGCTCGGCATACCGCCTTTTTTATAAAGATACCGCACCGCCTGAGGCATCAATGCTGTTTCCGCGGGAAAAAGATGCGATAAACGGAACCGTTTTATCCGCTTTTACGCTAAAAGATGCCTTTCCGCTTGCAAAAGCAGAGTATAAGCCTGAGGGGGAACATACTGCATGGACTGAGATTGAAATAACACCGCTTATTCATACGCTTATCGGCAGTTCTGCAGAGCCTATCTCAAAGGGTATGCAGTTCCGTTTTACTGACAAGGCAGGAAATGTTGCTACCTACACAGATTTTCCGCTTTCAATTGATACGGAAGCGGATAAACCGGTGTTGGAAGTACATCTGCCTATTGATAATCAAATTATTACGAAAGATTTTGTTCTTTCGGGAATTGCCTATGATGATGACGGAGTTTCAAAGGTCTACTATAAGATAGATGATAATCCGCTTAAAACAATGGAAGTAACCAATACATTTGCAATACCGTTCAGTTTAACCGATTTTACGGATAACGAACATACTATTTCTGTATATGGAGAAGATATATACGGGATAAAGAGCAACATATTAGAAAGAAAAGTGAGAATTTCTCTTGCTGTACCGGAGGCTTCAGTTACCGGTCCTGTACTCTCCGAGATGGTAAGAGATAGTATTACTATTCAAGGTACTGCATCGGATAAAAATGGGATTGAAAAGGTTGAAATATCGCTTGATAATGGTGCTACCTATAATACTGCGTCAGGTACAGAAGAGTGGCAGTACCTGCTGAATACACGCGTTATTGATGACGGTACTCATGTTGTTTTTATTAAGGTACGGGATAATTATGGTGAAGAAACACTTATTTCCAGTTTGCTTAACATTGATAATACTAATCCGTCCTTAAAGCTGGAATACCCTGTTGCGGGCGGGCGGTACGATAACACCTTGCTCATTTCGGGACAAATATATGATAATCTTCATCTTGACGGCGTTTCAATTAAAATAAAAGGACTGCAAGGTCAAAGTGTTCCGGAAGCACTGGCTCAAATGCAGCTGCCGAATGATCTTTTGGTAACTAAAGAGCTTGATATATCTGCACTGGCAGAGGGTAGATATAATTTGGAAATTACTGCAATTGATAGAGCAAAAAATACAACGAATGTTGCCCGCAACTTTGACATTGTCCGCAACACACAAGAAAATAAAATAGCCTTATTGTATCCGCTGAATGGAGAACAGATTGTCGGTGAGTGGAATGTTTATGGCAGAATTATGAGTTCAACCTATCCGGAAAGTGTTACATTATTGATTGATGAAAAAGAATCCGGTAGTGCTGCCGTATCTCCCACAGGCTATTTTAGTTTTAGACTGACAAAAGAATTGATTACTGAGGGAGAGCATCACTTAGCAGTAAAAGCAGCAATTGTACCGAATAATCCGGAAACCTCCCGTTCCCATACAATTTTTTATAAAACTGAGGGACCGTGGGTAACTATTGATAATTTCGCAATGGGAGATTTTGCTGTTGAACGCCCATATATTAAAGGGAATGCAGGCTATAGTCTTTCTGATGAAGATACTGTTCTGCTGAATGATAAGAAAACACCGAAAGATATCCGTACTCTTATCGCAGCAAAAAAAGTTGCTTCTCTGGAAATCAGTTTTGATAATGGAAAAACATTCCAGCCGCTGCGTTCACGCGGAAAATGGAAGTATCGGCTTGAAACCGGTGATATGGCTGAGGGAGACCATTTTATACTTGTCAAAGCTACTATGGAAAATAAAGAAACTGCGGTATGCAGAACCATTGTAAGCATTGACAAAACGCTGCCGGCTGTAAAACTTATTACTCCTGATGAGGGCGGGCTTTATAATGAGCAATTAACGTATGCTGGATTGGTTTCCGATGATGTGGCAGTAAAAAAAGTTGAACTTGCATTACGCAAAGGAGATAAATACTTATATAGTATTCCGCAAGCAATGCGCGGCTTACATTTCGATGTAGGGTTTTTAGGCTCAACTTTGTGGAATGCCGGTATAGGATTGAGTTTCTTTGACAGTAATGTTAAGCTGCAGATTCATTATGGGCAGTATTTGCCTATCCAATGGACAAAAGTAAACAGAGCTGCAAACGGAGAAAAAATGCGGTATGGCGGTCATGTTTTTACTGCAAAAATTCTTGCAAATGTATTTGAGCTTCCTTTTGAATCTTTTGCAGGACCCGATTGGTCTTGGCTGTATATGACCGGTTCACTTGGTGCAAATTTTTCTATATTTTCAGAAACACAAAGCAAAAAAACTCAAATTCTTTCTGCTATGCTTGCACAGATTGAATTTCCGCGGGTAAAACTGCCGAAAAAAAAGGTTAAGTATTGTAACACCTTTGCCTTTTACACAGAGGGACAGTTATGGTTTATTCCTACTGATGTCAATGATGCAGGAAATAAGAAAAAGAATGGTATAAAATCACTTATTCCGCGAATATCATTTGGTTTGAGGTTATCTGTATTTTAGAGATTTGCTTGCTGAATTGTTGTAGGATGGGAGATAGTATGCTAAAAAGTATTCGATTAGGCATAGTTATTGTAGTAACTATCCTAATCGGTGCAGCGTGTAACAACCAGCTTGATATAAAAGATTTTATTGAAAAGGGTTTTGACGTTGCAAAACTTGCTCAAGCGATAGAATTTAGCCCGTCGGTTACCGATAACGCAATTCACTATCTGCCGTCAGGACAGCTTATTACGGTAACAGTGCCGATAGAAAACCGTCATGCACAGGAATTATCAGGCACTGTTACCATTCCCCCGGGGAGTGAGGGGCTATTTCTTACGCCGCCTACACTAAAGCAGCTTACTCCGAACAAAGCGGTTATTGAGTGTACTTTTAAACCCGATGCTGAACCCAATAGTGCATCGGGCTACATTGCACAATCTATACCGATGCTCTTAGCTTTGTCGGTAGCCCAGCAAAACCGTCCATTCGGTTCTTTTACTATTCCGCTCTATTGTAATACGCCGCCGGTTAAGCCGCATCCGTATACAATTCACTATAATGAATTTCAGGATATATTTACATTCAACCTGCCTGATAAAACAGGTCTTAATAAAGACTTAGATAGAATAAAAGCAAAAGTTACAATTACGGCTGCCGGCGGTTTGGGGCAAACAAGGGAATACACGAGAACTATTCCGCTGGACGGATCGCAACCGAATCCCTATATAATGAACCTTACCGATTCCGATTTGTTCGGTGCTTCCCCGCCGGCAGGGAAGCGGGACTGCTCTCTGGTGCTTTTTGATAAAACAGGGCTTTCCACGCAGCTTGCAGACACTGCCGGTGCCCGTTACGATGTACGGTTTCGTATTGAAAACGGTCAGGGCGGAAGTCTGACAGCAGTGTGTGAGACAGAGAGCAAAGCGGTACACGGAGCGGAAAGCGGAATATCAGCGGTACTTACGGTACCGCATGGAAAGACTATTTCTTTTACTGCGGAACCTGAGACCGGCTGGGAAGTTGATAGCTGGACAGTTTCTCCTGCGGGGGCTTTTACATCGGGCGGCGGTAATGGTGCTGCAACTGCAACAATTTCCAGCGTAGGTGCTAATATAGATATTTCTGTTACATTTAAACGCAGCGGCTTACCTGTTCTCAAAATAAAGCAGGATTTTTCCGCGGGCGATACCGCATTCCATACGATTGCGGCAGCAGGTAAAAGGTATATTACCGAAGATATAGTACCTGATGCTGAACAATACACCAATACTGCTCCGCTGATTCTTTACAATAATAGCGGGAGTGTAAAACTTATGCTTACCCCGCCCGCGGGCAGCACCGCAGCGGTACATTGCACGCTGAACGGCAGCAATCTTCCTGTAGGTGCTTCCGGAATAATTGCATTGAATGGTTCAGCAGTCTATAAACTTGAAGTATGGGCAGTAAAAGACGGGCAGGCAAGTATGCACACCTCTGTGCATATTCAGGTGGTAGACGGGGTATCATCCTATACGGTGCTTAAAAATCTGGTAAAAAATGCTCCTCCGTATGGTACTGGAGGGGCGGAGTACGATTATACAAACGCTATACCGATTACGCTCCATTCTGATATTATTGCTCCTGCCGGTATAGATACTACCGAAATGGCGGTAGCGGATAGAAAAAAGTTGCTGCTGAACAGTTCATCAAGCGGTACGCTCCGTACCATAGATGCAGCCGGACGGGGCAGGATATTCAATATAACCGGAACGGTACTTACGCTGAACAGCATACAGTTGAAAGGCGGTAGTGCTGCTGACGGAAAAGGCGGAGCAGTGTATGCCGGCACCGGCGGTATACTTGCTCTATCCGGGAATACCGTAATTCTGCCGTCAACCGGAGATGATGAAAATATACAGGGTAAAAACGATGTGTATGCGGATATTGATAACGGTGCTGCAATTAAGGTAGATAGTACGCTCGCAGCTTCGGGGACTGTTGCCCGTATTACACCGGCTCAGTACACAGAAGGCAGGGGTGTGCTATTGGGTACTCCCGCAGATATACTTGCACACTATAGTAAATTTGCCATAACACCGAAAAGCGGCGTGCGGTGGAGTGTAACAAATGCAGGAACGCTGATAGAAAAGACATTAACCATTGATGGAAATACCGGCGGTACGTGGAAAGATCTGAAAGAGGCAGTTAAAGCAGCTCCTGAAGGCAGTGCCATTACGGTAAAAGGTGCTGTACAGGCTACAAATACCGGTTCCGATACAGCGGCGGACTGGGGCGAAATTACTATAGATAAAAACCTTACGATACAGGGCGAAGGTGCAGCAGTTTCTATGCTTGACGCAAATGCTGCAGCACTCGGTACGAATGCTCACCGTATATTCTATGTTGTTTCAGGTAAAACACTTACACTTAAAAATCTAACGCTTACAGGCGGAGAGAAGACTGCTGATGACGGCGGTGCAGTGTTTGTTTTTAGCGGTAGTACACTCGATATGTCGGGTTGTGCTATCGAAAGCTGCAAAGCGGATAACGGTGGTGCAATTTATGCACAGGGCGGCTCTGCCGTGAAGCTTACAAACACAACAATAAAAAACTGCGAAGCAATCGGCAGTACAGGCAAGGGCGGAGCATTGTATGTATACAGCAGCACTGCTGCTATGATACGATGTACTCTTACGGGTAACAAGGCTAAAAGCGGCGGCGGTATCTATGCGGAAAAAGCTTCAGGCGGAAGAAGTACTGCAGTAACAATTAAAGGCGGTACTATCGGCGGTATCCATACTGCGGACGCAAATAAAGCGGACGGAACTGGTCCCGACGGTAACGGCGGCGGTATTCTTATTGCTGACGGCTGCACTTTAACTATGCAAGACTACACAGATACGGGCGGCAGCACGTACAGAGCCGAGCTTATCGGTAATGGAGCTCAGCACGCCGGCGGCGGAATTTGTGCAAATAGCAATTCTATCATAACGCTCTCAAATGTGTATATTAACAAATGTACGGCAGGAAATAGCGGCGGGGCAGTATACACAAAAGGTGCTGCTGCCGAATTGACTAACTGCACCCTTACAGCGAATACAGCAAACGATGGCGGTGCTCTTTGTGCAAAGACGCAGAGCGGAAGTCAATCGAGTATAACGGTATGCGGCGGAATCATCGGCGGTACAAATAGTACGGACTCAAACAAAGCGGCGGGAACCGGAGCTGAAGGCAACGGCGGCGGTATTTATATTGAAAGTAACTGTACTGTAACGCTTAAAGATCATGCCGCCGTTACAGGCAATACGGCAGCAGGAGATGGCGGCGGGGTGTATACAACAGGCGGCACTGTTACCATGATGGACTGTATGCTTACGGGTAATACGGCAGCCGGTAACGGCGGCGGTGTATATGCTGCTCAAAATAACTTAGGAGGCAGCAGTGCAGCAGCTGCGGTAACGATGCAGAATGCTGCACGCATTCTCCCGTCTAGCGGAAGCGATATACACACAAAAGGCAAAAACGACGTATATGTGGGCGGCAGTACGATGATAACGCTTGTCGGCGAATTAACCGGTACTGTTCCTGTTGCCCGCATTACGGTAGCAGACGATAAATATCAGCCTACTACACAAGTGCTTAACGGCAGCACAGGTGCAGGTACCGAACCGAATCAGAACTACACCAAGTTTACTGTAACGCCGAAAGATACTGATGAATGGAAAATCAGCAGTCAAGGAATGCTTGTTCTGAATGCAACAGTTGTTGATGCAACAGCATCTTCCTCTGATGCATGGAAAAAACTTAAAGATGCTGTTGCTGCTGTTTTTGAAGGCGGATCCATTACTGTCAAGGGTACTGTGCAGGCAACACATACTGGTTCCGGTACAGCTGCGGCAAATTCAGGCGAAATTATCATTGATAAAAATCTTACGATAAAAGGTGAGGGAGCAACTGCTATGCTTGATGCAAACGGATCTGCAGGCGGTAAACCTCCGCACCGAATATTCGATGTAAAAGAAAATAAAACGCTCATACTTGAAAACCTGACACTTAAAAACGGTACAGGAACCGGTGACGAAAAAGGAGGCGGTCTGTATGTCCGTAAGTGGGCAAAAGCTAAACTTTCACACTGTACTATCCAAACTTGCACAGCAAAGGAGGGCGGCGGAATTGCCGCAGAGGGCGGTACTGTTGAACTTGATACTTGCACACTTACAGGTAACACAGCAACGATTGCCGGCGGCGGTATTTATGCCCATACAAACGGTTCCCATGTTTCAAAAGTTATCATTATCGGAAGCACCATCGGCGGCACGGGTACCGGAGAATCAAACACATCAAAATACGGCGGCGGTATATATGTAGCCGAAAAATCAAGGCTTAAAATGACCTCTTCCGCTATTAAAAAATGTCAAGCGTTACTTGAAGGCGGAGCAATTTACACAAAAGGCGGTACTGTTGAACTTGATACCTGTACACTTACAGGTAACAAGGGAGAAAACACGGGCGGCGGTCTTTGTGTACGGGCAAATGGTTCTACGGGGGCATCTGTTACTATAAAAGGAGGTTCAATCGGCGGTACGGGTACAGATGAACCGAATATAACCGGTTCAAGCGGGAAGGGCGGCGGTATTTTTATCAGCGGTACTGATAGTTCTGTAACGCTGTCAGATTCTGCAGCAGTCAATGGTAATAAGGCAGAGCTTGACGGCGGCGGTATATATGTAGATGAAAATAGCAGACTAACGGTGAATGGCAGTTCTCTTGCAAAAAATACTGCAAGCGGTAAAGGCGGCGGTGTGTATATAAAAGATGCGAGTGCAACATTCACTATGAGCGGAATATCAGCTATTACTCCGTCAAGCGGAAGTGAAGCAGATTTGCCGGGTAAAAATGATGCGTATTTAAACGGCGGTAGTAAAATAAAACTTACTAGCGATTTTGATCCGCAGGAAACTGCTGCACGGATTACACCGGATAATTACCCAATGCGGACGGTGCTTACAGGAGCATCAACAGCCCTTAATTCGCACCACAGTAAATTTGCTGTAACGCCGCAAAATTTAGGCGGAGGACAAAAACAAGCATGGAAAGTAGCTGACACCGGATTTTTGAGGAAAGCTGCATTGACCCTTACCATTAACGGCAGTGATTCCGATGCATGGACAAAACTTAAAACTGAAGTTGAAAAGCCGAGCGGGGGTGCCGCAAAAATCATTATAGAGGGAGCAGTAACGGCAAATTCTACCCACAAAGGAGAGATAACTGTTAATAGAGAAGTTGAAATAACCGGCAATAGCATAAATGCTGTGTTAGATGCAGCGAATGAAAACCGCATATTCAAGGTAGATACTGCAGGTAAACTTACGGTAAAGAACCTGAAACTTACAAACGGACATACAAGCGGTGTATATGATTACGGCAGTGCAGTATATGCTGCCGGTGAGTTGACCGTTATCTCATGTGAAATAGTCGAAAATCATGCAGAACATGCCGGAGGCGGCGGTATTTATATCAAAAAGGACGGAAAATGTACTATTAACGGCAGCAGTACACGCAAGACAATCATTGGAAAAAACAAAGCAACAAAAGGCGGAGGACTCCAAACTGACGGAAACTGTACAATTGGCGAGTATACTGTTATCGGCGGTTCCGGAATGGGGAATCAGGGGACGCAATTCGGCGGAGGTATTTTTGTCAGCAGAACGGGAGAATGCATGGTAAAAGACGGAGTAGAAATTTCGTATAATACATTATCGTCTAGTACCACTAGAGGAGGCGGTATATATATTGAAAGAACCTCTGTAAGTAAAGGAAAACTGATAGTACACGGTACGTCTGAAAATCCTGTAAAGATAACTAATCACACCGCAACATACGGCGGCGGTATATATGTTGAAGCAGATGCTTCTATTCGAGATGCCGAAATAAAAGATTGTACGGCAACAAACGGCGGCGGTATGTATTTGGATAATGATGCACAGGTAAAGATGGAAAATAATGCACATATTACGGGCTGTACAACGATTTTGAATGGTGAGGGCGGAGCTATCTATATAAAGAGAGCTACTGCAGTATTTACTATGAGCGGTAATGCGGTTATTACTCTGTCTAGCGGAAATGATAAAAATAAGCCGGGTAAAAACGATGTCTATTTTGACGGCGGAGCAATGATACGTATTGACAGTGTATTGACGGGGACGGCTCCTGCTGCCCGCATTACAGTAGCCTCCAATAAATATATGGATACGACACAAGTGCTTACGGGCAGCAAAGTAAACACGGAACATCTTAAATTTGCTGTAACGCCGAAGAACGGGAATCAGTATTGGGCAGTGGACAAAAATGGAAGATTGGCAAATAATTTTAATAGTATTTTTAATACTATTTCTGCAGACGTGATACAAGCTGCCGAGTCTTCTATGAGCACTAATCAAATTAATAACCGGAAAGCACTATTGGACGGTAAACTGATACTGTATAAAACAAACCGCGGTAATTACGGTATTATGCACATTACTGAAGTAGATAACACGAGCGGTGCCGGACATATTACATTTAATTACAAAACATTTAATACAAGCGGCACTGTTCAAAAGACCCGGAATGGCTGTAATCTAGAGGGAACATACAGTTTTGATTTAGATAATGAAAGTACGGATCAAAATGATAAGGATTTTTGGCTTCCAAATGTCTCAACCTCTGATGAGTCGAAACACTTTGAGCCTAAAAACGGCGCACTGTTTTATACGCTTCCTTAGCTGTTCTTTATTCTTGTTACTGTTTTATCGCTGTATGGTGCTATTCTTATACAAACAAAATAGAAAAAACAGCACTGGCAAATTCACTCGTAATAAGAAGAGAACCCTGTTCAGAAACGGAAGTTTCTGAGCAGGGATAGTGCCGGTATGTTTTATCTCCGCTCCCAATCATCGGAATAATAGGTACTTTTCAAATACACAGCATTTTGCTGCAGATCAGTTAAAGAGAGCGTATGGCTGCCAGCTTTCCAGCCGTTCGGCTCCTCAAAAATAACACGTGTTAGTGATTTACAGCCATAAAAAGCCCAATCTTCTATTTTCGTTACATTTTTAGGAATCGTTATACTCGTGATACCGCTATACGAAAATGCCCGAGAACCGATTTGTGTTACTTTACGCCCATATATAAATTCCGGTAGGTAAAATGTTCCTGAAATAGTTTCTTTTAGTTTTTCATGTACTCCATCAAACCGTACAGTGCCGTCGCTAAGAATAGTAAAATAATAACTGCCATATTCATAACTGCTTTCGCATGATATGACTAAAAAAATTGTAAACAATAAAATAATAATTTTTTTCATCCTTATATCCTCACTTTCAGTACATTGAGATTTATGCCAAAATTGCATGAATGTTTAAAAGAGACATGACTGGCTAGAGTTATCCTTGATCTATATTCCGCATACATTGAAAAATAATTGCTGATTACAAATTCTAAATCACAGCCGGCTGCAATTCCAAAACGGGCTGTTCCGGTCATATTTTCCTTTCCCCGTATTGAAGTATACCGCACTTCTTCCCAATGAGAATATAGCTGAATTGGTATAAAATGAAATTTTATGCGGTTAGAACCCATACCAAGTTTAAGACCCACTGCATCAAATTCATGGTGGGTAATGCTTTCATTGTTTCCAAATGAATGATGATAAAATGTATATCCGGTAAAGAATTGACAATCCAAAAAATTATATACACAAATACGTGCCCATATAAAACCTACGCTAAAACCTTGATTAAGAAACGGTTTTTGCGTTTCGTTAGTAGACCCTCCCGGCTCTTTATAAACAGGTGAAATTCCTAAATTATATGAGCCGTAAAACCCTAAAGCATAAAAACTATCGTCTGAATAAGACTCCGTTTTTTGTGATACAGATTTTACTATAGGTTCTTCCGCTTTATACACATTTTCATACACTGGCTCTTTTTTTGCTGCTGGTTGAGTTTTTACTTCTGTCTGTGCCTTTTTTAACAGTTCTTCTGCTTCATACATCGAATCTTTTTTTGCTGCCGGTTGAGTTTTTACTTCTGGTTGTACTTTTTTTACCGGTTCTTCCGGTTTATACATAGCAACAGTAGCTATTTCTCCAACACGTACTGTTGCTTCTTTTTTAAAGGTAGCGGAATCAGTACGTATTTCAATATGGTACGTTCCCTCTCCTAATTTTGTAAGAATAGCAGGTTCAGATCGGCTGACGGTTCCATAGTATCTGCCATTCAGATATACGGAACCCGAAACTTCGCTTGTCAAAATAATAGAGCCTGTTTTTATGTTCACCACCGTCTGGGTGTCAGCATTTATTTTTACCTTTTTTTTGAATGCATTAATTTCAGACGTTACCACTACTGTATATGAACCGGTACGTAAATTTTCCAGTAAGAGAGTACCGTCTTCGTTAATAGTACCTTTTTTTTCGCCGTCAATAGAAACAGTACCGGCATATTCACTATTAATAAGAAGACTACCGGTAAGTGTTGTAACCGAACTCGTACGCCCTGCCAGAAAAATATCTTCTTTGAGCTGCGTATAGGCGGCAGGTTTTTGCATATCACCGGTTTTATCTTCTACTTCTTTTGTTACTTCTTTTAAAATATCTTCTATTGTTTTGTCTTTTTTTGTAATCTTTTTTGTTAAAATTGGTGTAAAAACACCATCTTGTGCCGTTTGTCCTGTACCTGCAGCATAAATGATTATTGATGAATTACGAGGTCTTTTATTTACCGCTGCCAATCCTCGCGTTCCGCTGCCGCCTCGGCTTTTTCCAAAAGGATTATTACGGCATGAATCGAGAACGGCGATATTTTTTGTTCCTCCCATACTATCCATAATTTCATCAAGCTCAATACAACGGTAACGGACTTTTGATTCATCTTCGATGTTTGTATGAGCAGGTATCAAATAATTGATTCCCTGTACTTGTACCGCGTGTCCTCCGTAGTGAAAAAATGCAATACCGCGTGCATCGAGTGTTTTCTGCTTAAACTGCTGTAATGCAGTATCCATGGTTTCACGGTCAGCATTTATTGTAAGCATTACCTCAAAACCGATGCTTTCCAATGCTGTTTTTAACGCTTTCGCTTCGCTTACAGGCTGGCTCAAATTTCCGCCTATCTCGTTCGGATAGTCGCTGTTTGCAATCAGCAGGGCATGTTTTGCTTCTTGTGCAAAAACTGCTGCTGTGCCGCTAAGCAGCAGAAATAAGCACAGTATTTTTTTTAACAGTGTCATTTTTATCTCCTTATAAAGAGTGAAACTTACATCCTTAATTTTTCTTCATTACGGTATAAGGAATGGCATAGATACCGGTTTGTATTTTTTTTGACTTTTTAACGGCAGCAAGTCCGCGGGCTGCTTGTATAAGAGTTTCCGGTTTGTAGATTCCGTGTTCAACCGGTGCAGGAAGCCCCGCCGGATCAGAGGCTGCGAAGATTAGCAAATACTCTGATCCAAAAACGCCATTAAGTACGGTATAGTCTATTTCATTATTATCAGGGAACTTACGCGGAATATCCGCTTGTAAGAAATTATTTTTTATGGGCAAGCTATACTGGTTGCCGTTTGCATCTATTCCCATAATTGCAATATATGAATCTGTATCAGTACAGATCATAAACTGCACAGTATCGCCCGGGAATAAAATATCGACTAAGTTAAAATCTTTATCCAGCATAGCAGCGATAACTTCAATAGTATCACTCTCTAATGCACGGGCTGTTTGTTGTGTAGAGTTTTTTACAGGTGCCTTTTCCTCGTCTTTTGTTCCCTTTTTGATTTGAGTTTGTGATAGGGCAAGGAGTTCACCGGCAGCTTGTTCAACGGTTTCTTTGATAGAATCAGCCTGTTTTTTGTTTGCAGGGTAGAGCGTCAAATGTCTATTTGTTACTTCCTGTAATGGAATAATTGCGGTTTCGGAGGCAAATAATGTACCGTCTGTTCTTGAAAGCTCTAACGTAAGTTCTACCGTATTTTGATTTTCATAATAGATACCGGTCAAAATGAATGTATTGTTCGCCGCTTTTTTTGGCTTACCGAAAGATGCTCCCCGTGTTGCAATACCGGCTTGCTCCTGTGTATTAAGAATGCCCGAACGGACTATTGTGATTCTTCTTGTTTTGCCGGCAGCTTTTTTAATTTCACTTTGCAGCCACGGAACAATCGTACCGCTTGTTTCAGTATCAGCGTAAGAAATAAATCCAAGCGCAACCTCTGCCTTGGGGATTGAAGCATTCAAAACTGCTGTATCAAAATTGTGTATTACATCTTTGATAGTCATTTCTGCAAATACAGGTATGACACATAATAGTATAAAAATTGCACCGAGCAGCTGCTTTTTTATCCTAGTCTTTTTCATAACAAACTCCTTTTATTTTTCAGTAACCCTATTCGAAAACTTTCGTTTCTGAACAGAGTTTGTATTTGTATTGCTTTTTCCTACTGCGTTTAGTCTTAGAACACAAGTTGGGGCTGTATAATTTCCGTCTTCGCTTATAGCACTATATGCTGCAATAAAACCGTAATCGGCACACGGAACAAATGAAGAAAGCAGCTCATATTTTTTATTTTGGTGTATCGTTTTCCAAAGTTCTTTTCCTGAACCGGTATCAAAACTTTTCATAAAAGGAGTCCCTCCATTGCCGAATGAATCAGCAGCATTTACTGTTCCGCTTATGATAAGTTCATTGCTTTTTTCATTTAGATTAACTGCAGTGATGTAGGAATACGGAAACCCGTCTGTATAGAAAACTTCTGCGTTTTTCTGTGTATAATCAAAACATACCACTGCAGCAGTTGATTGTTCCTGTATAACGGTTTCTCCTCCGATATAAAAAAGACCAGTTGAATCCCGTACAACTGATGAAACTGTTTGTACTGTATTCTGTAAAGAAATCCTATTAGATGTACCGTCTTCGGAAATAGTGCAAACCATAGCGGGTAGTATCTGTTCTGTTTCCCAATCAATAAGATTACAAAACAAAAACAGCATTTTTGACTGCTCATCATAGAAAGGAATCGCTTTTGAAACCGCTTCATTCCGGCTAAGAGGAATAGGGTATGTATGCGGAATACACTGCAAGCGGTTATTTTCAATGGCGAGTTTTGCGGTTAAAAATGAGCCGTTTGCAGCAAACCCCGTGAGTAAAAAATTCTGTTCGTCTTTTTTTATAACAGAATCAAAAACGGCAAAGCATTCTACCTTTTGCGATTGCACCACTGTACCGTCTTGTGCATACTGAACAATCAACCCTGAATGTGTATTTTTTGTATGGCTGCCGACTGCCAGTACCGCCCCGTTATGCAGCACAACACCGGCATAAAATGAGGCATCACTGCCGGTTTCTGTGAATACATGCTGCCATTTTTCACTACCTTTACTATTTATACAGCTGATATATGCAGCTTCATACTGTACGCCATACTGATCTTTCTTATTTTCTTTGCCGAGAACATAGCAGTCTTTTTTATCTTCACCGGAAAAAACAGCTGCAATTTCTGTAGAAGTGTACGGCTTAGACCACAACGGTTCATTCATGGTAAGCAACGGACGCTCATCTTCTTTTACAACCTGTTTACCATCGAAAATGTAGGTGTAAACATAGCCGGGGTGAAAGCGGGTATTGTCTGTCAACGGATAATTTGTGCGTCCTACCGATACGCAGACTTTTATTGATGCCAACGCTTCCAGCGGTTTAAGTATTTCATAGACCACGGTTTTATCCGGTGCTGTATTATATTCTGGTTTTGCTTCACGGCTGTTGATGCATCCATCAAGGCAGCAGGCAAAAATAGTACCCAATCCGTTTGTGATCTGTATGCTTTGCTGTGATGCGTTTTTTACTATAATGTAAGTTTCTGTTACGCGTTCATTCTGAACAGGATTTGCAATAACAATGGTTTGTTGTCTATCAGTTATTTGTATTTTCTCTTTGTGTTCATAAAATACGGATTGTGTAAGCGGAATGTTATAGTGTACACCCCACCCATCGTACAAGTCAGAATCATGCAAAGGGAATGAATGCTTTACACTTTGTCCTTGTTCTACGGTTTCATTATCAATGCGTACTGTGAAAAAAGAAGTATTTTGTATATCAGCTGCAAAGGTATTATTTATTTTTTCAAGCGGTGTAGGTAAATATGATATAGATGGTGCAACTGTTTTACATCTTATCATAAAACCTGCTGTGCAGAGCACTAATAAAAATATTACTGTTTTCATAATCCTATGCATCAACAGCCCCGCCGCTGCCGAGCAGCAGGGGCTGAAATTCCCTACGATATAGTGCAGCCTAATACATGGCATAAGCTGCTGACAAAACTATTCTTTGTTAAAGCTCTTCATTAAAGAGCTGAATTTTCGCATTTTCAACAAAACTCTTTTTGCCTACTTCGCGGATATCATATTCATATTTACCATCTCTATCTGTTAATACAATGTCATACATATAACCTGGCAAAAATTGATACGCTTCCAGTGTCATCTCTTTATACTCATTAAAAACACACGTTAAAGCTGTATACAATCGTCCATCTTTACCCTTTCCTGTTTCGATTTCATATACATCAGAACGTCCGGGTGCCGTAAATCTTCTGCCGCGTTGATTTGGTAAAGAAGTTCTTGAATTACGGAATTCAAATCCTGCTTTTGTATCATTTTGAATTGTTATAAATGCTAAACTATAACTAAGGTTATTGTTTTTCGGTTCATCAAATATAACAGGAGTTAAATGTGTACCGACAGGATCCGGATCCATAACTTGACATTCTTCTTTTCCAGGTACGTTTATTACTGTTTTTTCATGTGTTTTAGGGTCAACATAAACAAAGACCGGAAATAACTTATAGCCTTTACCCGTATCTTTTGGATTAAGAAAAACTCGTTTATCGGACTGCATTGGACCAAGTGTTGCAATTACTTCTCCATTCGGTACTTCGCTTCGAACTTCTAAAACAAAGTGTTCAGAATTATTTGTCAAATATAAGCAGTGTTTTTGTGCAGTATCAATACCGTCATAAATAGTTAAGTGTGTTATATCTCGGGGATCATTTAAATCATATACGACAAGCCCTGTGTAAATAACATCATCTTCAGTAATTCGTGCTTTTTTCTTATATGTTTCGATAGTTGCAACGCGGACCAAAAGAGAACCGTTATTTGGAATCCCCGAAATCTTCGCAAGATCAAATTTTCGTGTTTTACCTGCTTTTATCCCGCCAATCATTGTACTTTTTTCTACTTTACCAACAAATACAGCAACATCTTTGTTTATATTATTTTGGATAGATAGCGTACCATTTTCACTGGTAAAACTAACCTCTTTCAATTCAACCGTAGTTACTTCCTTTTTCTCCGGTAAACTTTCACACCCTGCCATAACCATACAAGCGGTTACAGCAGCCAATACAAATAGTAATTTTTTCATTGTACTACTCCTTTTCTAACATCAATATTTTGATGTTAAATGATAAAAGTATCCGCTCAATATCGGTATCTCTCCTAAATTTCACTTGCTTAATATTCGACCTGTTCACTGAACAGGTCTATTTAGCATTTAAAGGTTATGAATACCTATTTTCGTTCATTAGCGGTTTGTAAATGTAAATTCTGAACCGAATTGTTCGACCTTTACGCTTACTGATGGTGCATACTTGACCTTGTCAATAGTAACATCTTTATTATAACGGAATCTCTTACTTGATCCCGGTGCAATAGTATCCCTTCCAACTAAGTCAACAACAGTAACGGTATATGATGAATTATTGTAAAAGGTATACAAAACACCTTGCTTTGTAGTTGAGCTTTGGGCATTTGTAACACCATTTACAACAGCGGTTCTTGTAAGGTCATCACAACCCACAAACACAAGAGAAGCTAAGCCAATCAGCACAAATAATGCATACGTACCTAAAAATTTTTTTACCATGAAAATCCTCCAAAGATGAATAATTTATTACATCAATATATTGATGTTAATATCTTATTATTTATCAAGATATTGAGTTTGTCAAGGTATAAGTGTCAATAATATGATATTCTGCCGCTATGAGCTTTAAGGATAGGCTTCGGAAAGAAATTGAGTACAAGGATTTATTAATAAAAGAAATTTCTGCTCAGGTAGGTATTAGTAATAGTACGTTCCTATCATATATTGATGCCCGCTGTGTTTTGCCGAATGTTGAAACAGCGGTAAAAATAGCACAGGTACTTGGTGTTTCAGTTGAATATCTGGTAACCGGTGAAGATTCAGCACACAGTTCAAAATATACCGATATACAAGATATTATTCGCGATCTTTTAGTGCTTCCTCCTGCACAACGTGAAATAGTAAAAAAAATGATTCATGCCTTGGCATAATGAGATGGAGATTTTCGTATATACTCACGTAAACCGGTGCTATACGCACATGATGCATAACGCAATTTTCCGTCGACTAATACTCCTGTTCAAAAACGGAAGTGTTAGAACAGGAATATTACGGCAACAAGAGTGTTTTCACTCGTTTTCACAGCTGGCGGTCTGTGCCTCTATCTCTTTTTACGATTTTTTTATATAATAGTTCTGTTCGATAATGAAACCTATTTGATAACTGTGTTTTCGAACAGGTTTACTCTGTTACCGAATAAGTTACTAGACATAGTGCTACTATATAAATGATGCCAAAGGAGGCTTTATGCTATTTTCTGCATTGCAACAGCCCTGCTGCGGGGCTGCAGTTCCTGTTTCAGCACTCAAAAGTGAAAAGAGCTGTGGTATCGGTGAATTTTCCGATCTTATTCCGTTTGCTGATTTTTGTAAAAAAGCAGGATTAGGTATTATACAGTTGCTTCCAATTAATGATACCGGTACAGATAGTTCTCCCTATAATGCACTTTCTGCCTTTGCACTGCATCCGGTTTTTATCCGGCTGCAAGATATTCCTGAAGCTAAAAAATATAAAGATGAGATTGAGGTACTGATTGCAAAGACAGCACCGCAATCCGATACGGAGCGGTTCAACTATCGAAAAATACTCCATGAAAAAAATACAATGCTCCATACGATTTTTAACGATTCTGAAAAAAAAATACTGAAAGATGCAGAATCAGGGAAGCTGGCAGACTGGATTACCGATAATCCGTGGATTATTGAGTATGCTGTATTTAAAAATAATAAGCGGCAGAATTACCATGCCTCATGGAAAGAATGGAATACTATGCGTTTTCCCTCAGAAGCTGAAATTGTTGCTGTATGGAATAAAAAAGAACTTCGCCGTGAGCATTTGTTTTATGCATGGGTACAAATGCATTTAGACAATCAGCTGCGTAAAGCAGTAGCTCACTGCCGCGAAAAAGGTATTGCCGTTAAAGGTGATATTCCTATTTTAATGAATGAGGATTCGGTAGAGGTATGGGCTCATCCTGAATATTTCCGCAGCGATTTACGGGCAGGAAGTCCGCCCGACGGTGATAATCCATCGGGACAAAATTGGGGATTTCCTATCTATAATTGGAGCAATCTCCGCGAAACAGGTTATGATTGGTGGAAACGCCGGCTGCAGTATGCCTCCCGCTATTATGATGCCTACCGTCTTGATCATATTCTCGGATTCTTTAGAATTTGGGCAATCCCGGAGGGGGAAACAACAGGATTTTTGGGAAAACCGCTTCCATATTCGGAAATTACAGCAGATGATTTACAGCAGGCAGGCTTTTCTAAAGAACGAATCCGCTGGATTGCGGAACCGCATGTTCCAACCTATGCCGTTCAGTCTGCGGTACATAATGACTACTTATATGCACATGGGCTGTTGCACCGTGTAATGGATAGAATAGGCGGCGAAGAATTATGGCTTTTTAAACCGGAAATTAAAAAAGAAGCTGACATTTATAAATACGATCTTCCGCCGCAGGCAGCTCAGGTACTTGCGGAACGCTGGCACGACCGTATGCTCGTTCCAGCGGGGAAAAGTATCAATGGAGCCGCACTGTATACTGTTGCATGCCGCTATATGGATACTACAGCATGGCATTCTCTTTCAGAACATGAAAAGCATCAATTCAGTGTGTTAGCAGCAGAAAAAGAAGAACAGCAGAACATCTTATGGAAAAACCAAGCAATGGATATTTTATCGGCATTGTGTACGTCCACAGATATGCAGCCGTGTGCAGAAGACCTTGGAGTAAACTTATCCGTTTTGCCGGCAGTATTGAATGCATTGAATATTTACAGCTTGCGGGTATTCCGCTGGGAGCGTAAATGGAATGAGCCGGGTAGTCCCTTTATCCCGTTGTGCAGCTATCCGAAAACAGCTGTATCGGTAACATCTGTACATGATTCTTCTACCTTGCGGCAGTGGTGGAATGCTGAGCTGCGGCAGGACGAACTTTATTCATTTTTAACAGCACTCGCTGTACCTGCTGCAGTGCGGGATCGGTATTGTGCTGGAGAAAAGCCGGTTTATAACGAAGAAATTGCAGCAATGCTGCTTGGACATTTTGTAAAAAGCCCTGCCTTGCTGCCGATATTCCCCATCCAAGATTGGTTAAGTGTTATTTGCGGAAGTTTTTCTCACATTAGTGCTGCCGAAGAGCGGATTAATGTTCCCGGTACCGTAAGTGCTTCTAACTGGACATACCGGCTGCCGCTGACACTGGAAGCAATGAATAAACATAAAGAGCTTATTAAACGCTTGCAGGCAATCACCGGGCAGTGTTCCAAATAGTACAGCACAATGATACACCTGTGCAGAAATGTTAGTGCTGCACAGGTGTATAGTCCGTAAAGATAATATCCCTGCTCAGAAACTTCCGTTTCTCAACAGATATACTATCTGCTATAAATCGTCTATTAATGCAGATGATTTTGCATAGGCGGTTGATTTTGCTTCAAAAAAGTCTGTTTTTATGAGGTTTGCATTACTGTACTGGCTTACCCAGCTCATGGAGCTGGGTTCTTCCCGATGTCCCTCATATAGCGGTGCAAATCCAAGATTTTCGCAGCGCAGGTTTCCAAGATATTGAATATAATCTGTAATCATTTGCTGTGTTAAGCCCGGAATATCATCGCCGATAACATACTTACCCCACGCAATTTCTTGCTCACAGCCTTCGCGGATCATTGCACGGAAAAGTTCATTATTTTCAGGAGTAAAAAGCTGCGGTTCTTCTTTTTGAAGTTCACGGATAATGGATCGGAAGAGCCATAAATGAGTGTTTTCGTCCCGATTGATATAGCGGATTTCCTGTACCGACCCGGGCATTTTATTATTCCGTCCAAGATTATAAAAAAACATAAAGCCTGAATAAAAATACACACCTTCTAAAATATAGTTTGCCACTGCTACTTTTAAAAGAGTTTGCACACTTTTATCTTCTTGAAACTCATTATATAAATCGCCGATAAATTTATTCCGCTTTAGCAAGTGCGAATCGTCTTTCCACTGGTATAATACGGCTGTCCGTTCTTCAGGTGAACAAATTGTATCGAGCATATAGCTGTAGCTTTGCGAGTGTACTGCTTCTTGAAATGCTTGAATAGTAAGGCACAAATTTACTTCATTTGCGGTAATATATTGTCCAATACTTGGTAAGTTGGCTGTTTGAATACTATCCAGAAATATCAAAAACGAGAGTATTTTGTCATACGCCGTTTTTTCTGCTAGTGAAAGTTTCCGGTAATCCTGCACATCAGTATTCATGTTAATTTCTTCGGGTATCCAAAAATTATTCATTGCCTGCCGGTACCATTCACTGACCCATGGATATTTCATATTATTAAAATCATTGAGATTGGTAGTATTTCCGCCTACCATTCTTCGTAAGTGAACTTCCGTATCACCGTGTTCGTTAAATAATTTTTTTTTATGAAGAATTGTTGCCGTGTCAATCACGTTTACCGCTCCTTAGAGAAAAATTTACAGCCGGTTATTCCTGCATTTTTGAAACAATACGAACTTTTCTCGGCGTTTTTTTTGCTCCGCTGTTTTTTTTCCGTGCCGGTTCCGGTTTTTCCCGTTCAGCAGCGGCTTCTGATACATCTTTGCGTAGTTTTACCGTTCGTTGTTTTTTGAGCCGCTCTTTGCGGCTTTTTTCTATAAATTCAAGACTTTCATTCAATCCTTGCAGGAATGTTTGCATTTCTTCTTCAAATACAACAATTGCATGGCGGTCAAAGCCGCTTCCGTCTGTATTCTTACTTTCAACAATTTGTAAAAACACATCTCCCATACGGTTTTCTTTTACGTTAAAAAAATACGTTCTGTTTTCCACATGAATTTGCTGTGTGAAAAGTTCTCCTCGAATACCCATTGTATACCATCCTTCCCTTACTTGTGCAATTGAGCTGCGGTATCGGCTTGTTTGACCATATTCCCTTGCCATTCTACTAAAAATCTTTCAGCATCGGCTGTATGTCCCTTGCTATCCGCCATTACTCTAAATATCGGCTCAGTCCCTGAACCGCGCATCCAAATAAATGCAATAGCTCTGTGCTGTGCATTGTAAAATTGAATTTTCAGACCGCCTGTACCGGATAGTCCAAAATCATTGAGATTTTCGGTACAAACTGTTCTATTATATGCATATACTTGATAACTGCAAATCCCGAACCGTTCTTTTAAAACGGCACGTTTTTCTTGCCACTCACGTTCCCACACTACCTGATAGGCTCTTTTCAGTGCTGTATGGTTTGTTGTTTTGATATGTAAAATTGCCCGTTTTTCCTGTGTTGGGGTAGTTGTATAGGCAGGAAGCGTATTAATAATATCGGTAAGCGTAAAATCGGCACGGTATTTTTCACTCTGATGCGATTTTTCACACCAAATACGGAACGGGCATTTTTGTTCAGGTGTATCTTTGATAAGTAAGAGCTTTATAATAGCAAACAGCGTATTGAGCGGATCGCGGACGGCCGCAGGATGCGTAATATTCCCCCCGTTCGATCCTTCTCCAAAAATTCGGACAGTATATCCTTGTTTCCGTAAATCTCTTGCCCTATTAACAATATTCGCCTCGCCGACTTCTCCGCAAAAAACTTTAGCACCGAGTGTTTCAGCAATTTCGGCAATACGCAGTGATGTAGCTCCATTGACGGCAACCGCAAGAGGCTGCTCTGTTGCTCTACGGTAGTGCAGAAAACTTAGCTCTGCTATAACGGAAAGAGCAAATACTTCTTGTGCTTCAAGCGGCAGAGCTTTTTGTACAGCTTCATTCCAATAAATGATATTTCCTCTGTCGCCGTCGCAGTCGGGCATATAGCCGAATACGGCATTTTCCGCTGCACAAGGATCCTTGCGGTGCAGTGTTTCTAACGCCTCAATACAGGTATGCAAATTGTTACCTTCAGGAACAATACCGTGTACAATATCCCCTGCATTCTCTGCAATACCGATAAAGTGCATATCCAAAAGTTCAAAAAAACTGCGGTCAACTGAGGCTGCCCGGGCACTGCCGTTAAAATCAGCAACAATGGTAAACGGTTTCCCGCTGTTTTTCAGTATAGTACACTCCTGCTGTATTCTGCTGAAAAATACCTCTTGAGGGCGGAACTCTGAAGAATCTGCAATAACTTCTTTAAGAAAACGCCGGTATGCTGTTAATGCGGCATATTTTTCATCAGATTCTGCTGCAAGGCACCGCTTTAATTTTCCTGCATCGGTATTTTCGTGCAAAAGCCGGATTATTTCGGGAGATGCTGCCCTGCATTTTTCAGTAAAAGCGGTAATAAGGAGTGCAGATTCTGCTGCATTAAGCACGCCGCCTGCCGCGAGTCCGAATTTTATCCCGTTATGTCCTATAGGATTATGACTTGCTGAAATATACATAAATGCAGCGTGTTCTGACCGTGCATAACTCATAATTTCAGGTGCTGCAACAATACCGGCAGAGCAAACCGTAAGCGGGCAGCCGGTATGGCAGAATGCCCTCAGTGCATACTGTTTTAGTGCTTCACCGGTTGGGCGGCTATCCATACCGACAATAATTTTTGTTATATTCGGATAATATGTTTGTAAAAATTCTACAAAGGAATATGCTGCAAGATAGATAATATCACCGTCTATAGCAGTAATCTTTGTTGCAGGATCCGATTCATCTCCGGAGCAGACAAAAATCTTTCGCCAGCCTGATGCTGATAAAATCAGTTGAGAAAACGCTTTTTCCAGTTCAGTGTATGATGCTTCCATAATAGAATGCGTATCATATCACAAGCTGCAAAAGACTACAAGAATACAGCACTATGGTAAAGAAAGATTTTTTTATAGATTTTTAAAAATATATAAAAATTTTTATGAATGGCTTGACATAATCATCAGTTTTGTATATAGTATTAAACATATTGAGGGCGCTTAGCTCAGCTGGTACGAGCGTTTGGTTTACACCCAAAATGTCGGCGGTTCGATCCCGTCAGCGCCCATAGTTCCTTTCTTTACTATGCATAGATTTATCACATTGTTACTTTTAGATACTATTTTATAAATAGACTAAAAAGTTGATCCGTGTGTTTATATACGGATTATTATGGCTTTAAAAAGCTGGAAATAAAAACAGCAAGAAAATCTACAAACGGTATTACTATTAAAACAGCACGCAACCATAAAAAGCATATAAAATTGCAGCAACCGTTCTGGTGCTGAATCTCTTGTTAAGAATCCTATAAAAAAATATACATAGAATATATCTATTAAAGCTATTCAGCATGAGCTGTAAAGCTGCCGGTATGGAGAACAATGGTGAGCGGTTGTTTTTTTCCCACCGCTGCTGCATTACGGATAATAGTACCTGTTTTTTTATCCTGTACAATTGCATAGCCTCGTTTAAGAATTTCTTGCGGGTTTGCTGCTTCAATAGTTTTAGTAAGGAGTGCTAATGTATGCTTTTCATTAGTCAACCGTTCTTGCATAAAAAAAAGCATATTTTCTTTTGCATCATCAAGACGCATCAGCAGCGGCTGTTCAATTCTGCGAAAACGCATTTCTAATGCCTCCGATGAAAAACTTTTAATGGTTAACCGTATTTTTTCAAGAGCAGCTGTTGCAGCACGTATCAGTTCATGCTTACACCGCGTAATATCAGCAGTAATTTCTTCGAGTACCGGTACTGCTAGCTCCGCTGCAGCTGATGGAGTAGGTGCACGTATATCGGCTGCAAAATCAGACAGTGCCCAGTCTATTTCATGTCCTACTGCACTGATAACCGGAATTTTTGATGCAGCGATTGCACGGACAACCCCCTCATCAGAAAAAGGTAACAGGTCTTCCAGCGAGCCGCCGCCGCGTCCGATAATAATAACATCCCCCAGTTTATAACGGTTCGCTATTTCAATCTGGCGGACAAGGATCGCTGCCGCTTCGTTTCCTTGTACAGGAGCGGGTAGTACCGTAATACTAACTTTTTTATTTCTCCGTTCGAGTACAGTAAGAATATCGCGAAGTGCTGCACCGGTAGGACTGGTAATAACAGCTATATTACTTGGAAAAAACGGTAACGGCTGTTTCCGATCTTGTGCAAACAGCCCCTCGGCAGCCAGCTGCTGTTTACGCTCCTCAAGCAGCCGAAGCAGTACGCCTTCTCCGGCAAGCTCCATTTTATCAATCATAATTTGATAGGTGCCGCGCTGTTCATATACCGATAATGAACCGGAAACAACCACTTGTACTCCGTCCTTAGGTTCAAATCCAAGCGACCATGTTTTTCCTTTGAACATAACGGCTTGGATCGCTGCTTTTTCATCTTTCAGTGTAAAGTACAGGTGTCCGGTGCTGGAGGGGCGGTAGTTTGAAATTTCACCGGTTAATTTTAATGAATCAAATTGCTGGTCGAATAGTGTTTTAATAACGCTAGTTATCTCTTGTATTGAATAAATATGCTCCATATTCTGTGATAATACCTGAATAGCCGCAGGAGTACAAGCATATTAGAGTAGACCGCCAGCTTTTTTCGGCATATAGTCATGGTGAAGCTGTGGCTTCATTATCCCTCTGCCTACACAAAATACAAAAAATACACTACAATCAAAATGTATGAAACAATTTACATTGAAAGCGGATTATGCCCCTGCGGGGGATCAAGGTGAGGCGATACGGCAGCTGGCGGACGGCTTAAAAATACACTTTTAGGCGTTTCCTTGTGTATCATCTTCATCTAATTTTTTTTCAACCCGGCTCATAAAAGCGGTCAGTGACACATCAAATGCTTTGGCAATGTTGTTAATGATGGTGAGAGACGGTAGTTTGATGCCTTTTTCAATTTCAGAAATATATACTTGGTGCGAATCGATAGCATCAGCTAATTTTTCTTGAGACAAATGCTTTTCTTTCCGCAATTCTCGTATCGTATCCCCCACTTCTTTATTCACACTGCAAGTATAAATTTTTATACACAAAAACATTACAAACTATTGCTTATAAATAAAATTATATGCTATAGCTTATAGGAAATGACAGACTTATATGCAACGTACGAGGCTGTAATCATGGTTTTTAGGAGGAAAATATGGCGAAAAGATATTCTGTTCAATACATTAAACAAGGAATGTCGAGTCCTACTGTTGGGCATATATCAGCAAACTCTGCAGAAGAGGCAAGAGCAAAATTCAGAATGTCCTATCACGGTGCTAAAATTTTGGAAGTTTGGGAAGGCTAGTTTTGCTAATCGGTTATTGAACGGGTGCTTTGCGCCCATTCAGAGGAATTTGTAATTAACACGGTATTTAGTTAGTGACTAGGTGCCGTATGAGAAAATAAGGAGTTGTTTTATGACAAGAGATGAATTTGAAGAAAGAAGAAGTGATTTTAATGATCGTGCACAAGCGAGATTAGATTGGCAAGAAACGCAAAATGAAGAATATGATGCTAATCTGCAATCAGGCAAGGTAAGCGGGTTCGGTAAATTTGTACATGGAGTAAATTCTGTTCTTACTGCGTTTATCAAAGCTGGAACCAAGACATTGAATAATATGTAATGTATAACAATTGAATGCGGAAGTAAAACTTAATTCGAGCGTTTTACCGCAATCGAATTGAGTTTTACTTTATTTTAAACAGATGTCTGTAGAAATGTATAATCAAATTTTGAACAAACTGGATAAAATCTAAGGAGAATACAATGAGTATTGAAGATTACAAAAAAAAATATGAAAAGTTTTGGGAAAAAATATTTGAGTAAAATCTAAGGAGTCTCGTATGTCCGATGAAGAAAAAAGAGTAAGTGAAGAAGAATTAGTAGACACGTATCAAAAACACTTTGATAAAAACCTTGCGTTGAAATTATTGAAAAAATTGCGTAAATCAACCCGCGATAAACCGAAAGTAATTGCAGGGACAGCCGGCGCTATTGTGAGTTCGCTTGGGAAATTACTTTCGACACTGGATAATCCTGCAACGCCAGTACATTTAAAAGCACTTGTATTCGGAGCAATCGGTTATATTCTTTTACCGCTCGATTTAATTCCTGATATAATGCCTGTAGTCGGCTATGGTGACGATCTTGCAAGTGTTGCAGGTGTTGTTACAGCTGTTGCAGCATATAGTGATTTTTCACTTGAAGCATTGGACAAAGAAATAGATTCCGATACTGCCTTAAAAATAACAGGAGAATAAATAGATGATATGCCGTTTTTGCGGACAAGCATGTACAGCAGGTTCCAGTCAAAAACTTTGGACAAAGTACGGAATTATTTGCAATGAAAGCTCCTCAAAAAAGCATATACTTATTTTCGATGGGCTACATTGCATTTATTGCGGGCATGAATGTAAGCCGGTTAGTACCGGCTTAATTACCAAATTCGGTAAACAATGTCCTAACTCACCAAGCAAAAAACATTCCTTACAATAAAGAATAGCATTGGGTACTATGCAAAACCTACTGCCGCCTAAAGCCGGTGATACTGCATTTTTTCTGTGTTGGTCATGCCGCCATTCATTTTCGGCAAAAATGAAAGCAGTACTGCCGTTTTTTTTAAGAATACTCGACAGAGGAACCAATCCCCAGTGTCCGCACTGCGGTAGTAAAAAAACACTGCGAATATCGCTGCATTAACGCTCAGCAATATACCGCACTGAAAAACAATGCAGTCCCGTACTGCTCTATACAAGTGACAGATTTTAAATATGAACTGATTTTCCCCCATTTTCCACGTAAAAGGCGATGTTTTTTGGATGGGGCGTTGCGGGGTGTCCCCGCAGAGGGGGTAGCGTAAAAACAAACGGCGTACTCCGTAAAAGCAGCAGGTGCGGTTGAGGGATACCGAAAACGCAGCCGGTAACGGTGCAGCAGTATGCCGTTTTTTTGGAGCGTAGGGGCGTTGCCCCTCCATTATCCCCCTGCCTACACAAAATACAAAAAATGCACTACAATCAAAATGTATGAAACAATTTACATTGAAAGCGGATTATGCCCCTGCGGGGGATCAAGGTGAGGCGATACGGCAGTTGGCGGACGGCATTTGGGCGGGAGACCGGTTCCAAACGCTGAAAGGGGTTACGGGGTCGGGCAAGACGTTTACCATGGCGAATATTATTCAGGCGGTGCAAAAGCCGACGCTGATTATCAGCCACAATAAGACGCTGGCTGCACAGCTGTACCGTGAGTTTAAGGGCTTTTTCCCCGACAATGCGGTGGAGTATTTTGTTTCATACTACGACTACTACCAGCCGGAGGCGTATGTGCCGGCACGGGATTTATATATTGAAAAAGATGCGTCGATTAACGATGAAATTGACCGGCTGAGGCTGTCGGCGACGTTTAGCCTGATGGAGCGGCGTGATGTAATTGTTGTGTCAACGGTGTCGTGCATTTACGGTTTGGGGCTGCCTGAATCGTGGCGGGATTTGCGGATTACAATAGAAAAAGGGCAGACGATTGAGCCGGATAAGCTGAAAAAGCAGCTGGTGAGCTTGCAGTACGAGCGCAATGATGCGGTGCTTGAGCGGGGCAGGTTCCGGGTAAAAGGCGATGTGATGGAAATTTTTCCGGCATATATGGAAGAAGCCTACCGCGTTGAGTTTGATTGGGAGGAAATTGTCCGAATCCGCCGCTTTCACCCGCTGACTATGGAGATTAGTCAGGAGTTTGAGGAGCTTTCGATTTATCCTGCAAAGCATTTTGTTATGCCGGAATATGCGATACCGAATGCGATTGAGCGGATTAAAATGGAGCTTGAGGCACGTTTGCAGGTGCTGCATCGTCAGGGCAAGCTCTTTGAAGCGGAGCGGCTCAAAACCCGTACTGAATACGACCTTGAAATGCTTGCCGAGATGGGGCATTGTCCGGGGATAGAAAACTATTCTGCACCGATTGCGAACCGGAAGCCGGGGGAACCGCCTGCGACGCTCTTTCACTATTTTCCTAAGGATTTTCTCTTGTTTATGGACGAAAGCCATGTAACTTTTCCGCAAATCGGGGCGATGTACGAGGGAGACCGCAGCCGAAAGCAAAATCTGGTTGATTTCGGCTTCCGCCTGCCTTGTGCACTCGACAACCGCCCGCTTAAAATCAATGAGTTTGAGCAGATGCTTAATCAGGCAGTGTTTGTTTCGGCAACGCCCGGCCCGAAAGAGGTACAGTATTCCACCCGCATTGTGGAGCAGCTTATCCGCCCGACAGGGCTTTTGGATCCGCTCATCGAGATTCATCCGAGCGAGGGACAAATGGAGCATATCTACGGCGAGGTGAAAAAGCGGATTGCACGCGATGAGCGGAGCCTCATTTTGACCCTGACAAAAAAAATGGCGGAAGATTTAACCGATTATCTTACCGGTCTCGGCTTAAAGGTGAAGTATATTCACAGCGAGGTGGAAACGATTGAGCGGGTGGAGATTTTGAAAGGACTTCGGGCGGGTGAGTTCGATGTGCTGATTGGTATTAATCTTTTGCGGGAGGGAATTGACCTGCCGGAGGTATCGTTTATCGGTATTTTAGATGCAGATAAAATAGGTTTTTTGCGTTCTACCACCAGTCTGATTCAGATTGTCGGGCGGGCAGCACGGAATGCGAACGGCAGTGTGGTAATGTATGCCGACCGGATCAGCGATGCAATGAAAGAAACGCTTGAGGAAACGGCACACCGCCGGTCGGTGCAGCAGGCGTACAATGAGCAGCACGGAATTACGCCCAAAACAATCAAAAAGTCGATTGAGGATATTTTGGTACGCGAAGCAGAAATAAAAAAAGAAGCCGCCCGCGCCGAAACGGAGCCGCTTGTTAATAGCTTTAATATTTTGAACCCTGCCGACCGCAAAAAGCTCATCAAAAAGCTGGAGGCACAGATGGCAGAATACGCCGATATGCTCATGTTTGAAGAAGCCGCCGTCATCCGCGATAAGATAGAAGACATTAAGCGGCTCGGCTCGTAGCGTTGAGCGGGAAAGAACAGGTAGTGTGTTTATGCAAAATAAATATTTTTCTTGTTTAAGTTGTCGAGAATACACAAAAGCTTTCTTTTTTCACGCATATTATTATATGCTGCTGTTACCCTTATTTGCTTTCATGTTGAAGCAGTGTATAATCCAACACGGAAATCAATTTTTGAGTGAAGGTATTAAAAAAGAAGAAAAAATGCTAAA
>JBQMYW010000017.1:0-37243 GCA_052173295.1 Treponema sp. | reverse complement strand
TATACTCTTATTCTCCATTTTACCACGTCCTTTTTTCGATGAAAAATAATTTTACCCAAAATTTACTCATAATGTCAGCAAAATGCTTCGATTCGGCAGTACATTTTAGGTATTAATAGACTTGTTCAAAAACTTCCGTTTCTGAACAAGTCTATTAAGTATAACACGGGAAAGCAAAACCCGCAAGAAAAAGTCAGTACCAGATAGCCGGTCTATTCGATACCTGCATTTTCTTACAATGCTGTTATATTTCTTTGTACCAAATATTTGTATTATTGGTATCTGTAAACCCAAGCTGTTTAATATACGCAATATGTCCGGGCGTTGGATTTTCTACAACAAGTACAGTGCAGCCAAGCTGCTTCCAAAATCCAGTATCATTAATAAAAAATTGTTTGCCGACTGCCAAATCCCGATATTTTGCAACAACAAAATCAACAGCAATATATGCTGCTTTCCGGTTATTTTCTTCGCGGATTGAATATGCTGCAAGCCCTGCTATATCGGTATTACGGAAGTATAATGCTACTCTGCTGCTTTTTGTATAGGCTTCTTCACCGAAAAATGTACGTAATTCAGCTTTATTCTTTTCTAAAAAGTAGCGGACAATTTCATTATCTTTACTCACTTCAAGAATTTCAAAATTTTCCTTAATTTTTAAAAGCTTATAGAGATAATACATATCAATAAAAACGATACCGATATTCATTGCAACAGCCGGCAGCGAGTTTGTTTTTATTGCAAATACGGCAAATAACAAACAGCCGATTGCATTAACAATCCGCAGCCGTACAATAGATTTCATGGTTAATGAAATAAAAATAATAAATGATGCGAGATAACCTAACGATTCTATAAAATTCATGCGGAAAAGTATACTGTAAAAACCCAACTATTACCAGTGCTTTTTATAAAAAATAATGCACACCTTGTATTTTATATCCATATACCCTATACTTTCTACACTATGAAAAAATACATCAAAAAGATAAACCAACGAGAAAAAGAATTATCGCATATTTCTTTTCTATTTATACTTATTTCCGATTTTTTTGTTTTATGGCTGTTGTTTTTCGGGTTAAGCGAACAAATACAGCAGCTTACAACAGTGTATGACTATTTTCCCTATTCATATCGAAATATGCTTATTGAAAAAAGATGGGTTGAAAATAATATCATTGATAATTTAACCGGCATTGTATTAGAAAAATCTTTCGATAGAGAGGCTGAAAAAATACTGCACCCCGATATAAAAGTTTTACAAACCATGATAGCAGATATCCAATCCAATACAGCACTCTATACCGCTTTTGAACAGTATGACCGTTTAAATGAAAATTATGAAGCATTAACAAGTAAAACAAAAAATTCTGAACAGGCACAAAAGCTGCTGCTGCAAGTAGAAGAAGAAAAAAATGCATTGCAAAATACCCCGCAAGTAGCAGCCGTCTGCAAGACAATATTTGAGTACCAAACCCGCGATTACAGAACCGCTCTAAAAACATTTAAAAAATGGTTTGCATTAAAAAGAGTCCTTATTGATAGTGCATTTCTTATTCCGTTGATTATACTTTTAATACTATGGAATAAAATTGCCGGTAGGAAAAAATGGAGCATTTGTACAGAGGTAAGTATGCACCATATATTTCTCTCTTTTATTCCTATTTTATTTGAAGTAGTACGGCTTACCATAGAGGTATTTCCTGAAGAACTCTTAAAAGAATGGTATGATTATCTTCTGAAAATTAAACTTGTAAGTATTTGGTATTATGTAGTTATCGTTCTTTTTACCGGAATAGTAATTTTTATTATTTGGCTTTTTCAAACAAAACTTTTTACAAAACAAAAAAGTGCCGTACGATACTATGCTGCAGGAAGATGCCCGCAATGCGGAATAAAAATAAAAGAAATTTCCCATTTTTGTCCGGTATGCGGATACGCTATAATGGTAGAGTGCAGTTCATGCAAACAAATGACCGCAGGGAATCTGCCGTTTTGTGCACAGTGCGGCTGCCTGCATAATGAGCAGACGGTATAAACATACAATACGGACAGGTCTAATATGCCGGTAAGGTACGGAGTATGAGAGAGTTTGTAAGCAGTGCAATGAAAAAACTGTCCCGAATGAACGAGACACAGCTGAAAAATTTTATTCATTTGATTGCCGATGAATACGCCTTGTTTGATGCAATGATGGATTCATTGAGTACAGGGGTTATTATTCTTGATTCGCAGCAGCGGGTAGTAAAAAGTAATAAGGCAGCAGTGCGGATTTTAGGTATTCCGATTATAGAGGGTGATGAACGTCCGTTTTGGAAGCAGCTGCATCATCAAAAAATAGCAGCATTTATCCAAACAGTTATTAAAAATGAAGAAAGAAAGAAGCGGGCTGAATTTACGGCAGCTGCTGATGCGGGAAATCAGTATATTGATTTGTCGGTTGCACCGCTGGTGCGGGATAAAAAAGTAAAAGGCACAATTATTACGTGTGAAGATATTACTCAAAAAAAGCAAGAGGAGATTAACCGGCGGCAGCTTGAAAATCTTGCAAGTTTGACAAATTTAGCTGCAGCGGTTGCTCATGAGATAAAAAATCCGCTTGGTGCAATGAGTATTCATTTACAGCTGTTGCGGAAGAATTTTAAAACCTGCAATACAGAAATTAGCACTAAGGCACAAAAGCATTTGGACGTAGTAGAGGAAGAAATTGCACGGCTGAATACAATTGTAGTGGATTTTTTGTTTGCCGTGCGTCCGCTGCAGTGTACCTTTGCACCGGTGTGCATGAATGAGGTGATTAATACGCTGGCTGCAACATTTAACGAGGAGTTTCGGCTAGCTGGGGTGCAGGTGGTGTTACAGCTTGCAAAGACGCTGCCATGTATTCAGGCAGATGAGCGGTTTATGCGGCAGGCGTTGATGAATATTTTAACAAATGCAAAAGCAGCTATGCCGTCCGGAGGGCAGCTGACGATTACCACATTTTTGAATAATGAAAAAGTATGTATTAAAATTACTGACACGGGCTGCGGGATTCCTGCAGACGTGCTGCATAAAATTTTTGAACCGTATTTTACGACAAAACCGGACGGCAGCGGGCTGGGACTTACCATGACATACAAGGTAATAAAGGAACACGGCGGTGATATTCAAGTGCATTCAGAGCCGGAGGGCGGAACATGTTTTACAATTTTACTGCCGCTTTCCCGCAGTGCCTGTCCGCTTTTGATCGAGGCACACAGAAAGGACTAAAATATGAAGTTTAGAATTTTAGTAGTTGATGATGAAAAAAATATCCGCGAAGGGCTGCAAATGGCGTTGGAAGATGACGGCTATGAGGTATTGACCGCCGCTGACGGCTCTTACGGTTTAAAATGTGCACTTTCAGAAGCAGTGGATTTAATTATTACCGATTTACGGATGCCGGGAGTCAGCGGTCAGGAGCTGCTGCACAAGGTAAGTTCTGAAACGCCGGGTGTGCCGGTGATTGTACTAACAGGACATGGAACAGTGGAAACAGCGGTTGAAGCAATGCGTATGGGGGCGTATGATTTCTTAACTAAGCCGTTGGATTTAGATCGGCTTTCATTATTGGTAAAACGGGCATTACAAACACGGGAATTGATGCTGCAGCACCGCGAACTTATGGAACAAATGCATTCCGAAAAAGCCTTTGAGCATATTATCGGTAAAAGTGCAGAAATGGAACGGGTGTTTGAAATGGTGCGTAAAGCTGCTCCCTCACGTGCTTCTGTGCTGATTACCGGAGAAAGCGGTGTGGGAAAAGAGCTTATTGCCAGTGCCATTCATAATTTATCCCCTCGTAAGGATAAAAGCTATGTCAAGGTGCATTGTGCTGCCTTGGCGGAGAGTCTCCTCGAAAGCGAGCTGTTCGGGCATGAAAAAGGTGCGTATACAGGAGCAGTAAGTCAAAAGCGGGGACGGTTTGAGCTGGCGGATAATGGCTCCATTTTTCTTGATGAAATCGGAGAAATCAATCAAAGTTTGCAAATTAAGATTTTGCGTGTCTTACAGGAGCGGCAGTTTGAGCGGGTAGGAGGAGAAAAAACTATTTCTGTTGATACGCGGATTATCACTGCAACAAATAGAGATTTGGAAGCAGAGGTTGCAGCAGGACGGTTTAGAAATGATTTATACTACCGTCTGAATGTAGTGCATATTCATGTTCCAGCACTGCGGGAGCGTAAAGAAGATTTACCGCTATTGATTGCAGCCTTTATTAAAGAATTTGCAGAAGAAAACGGGAAAACAATTACAGCTATTGAACCAAAAGCCCGTGCTGCACTGTATTCCTATGATTGGCCGGGAAATATCCGCCAGCTGCGGAATTGTTTGGAAAGTGCAGTGGTGATGAGCTCTGATAATACAATCCGGTTGGCAGATTTACCTGATCCCGTACGCAGTGCGGATCAAAATACGGCAATTTCTATCCAAATAGGCAGCAGTTTAAAAGAAGCCGAGAAGCAGATTATTTTGGAAACGCTTGCTGCTTACAATGGAAATAAATCAAAAACAGCAGATGTTTTACAAATAGGCAGAAAAACGCTGCACCGAAAAATCGAAGAATTTACTGAAGATGCAAAAGTGTAAGTATCTTCAATTGATATGCTATAATGCCGTTGAGGTATAAACATATCCTTAGCGTCTAGGAGGTAAAGTATGGAAACAATGCGGAAATTGCCCATTGGTGTACAAAGTTTTAAAGTATTACGCACGGAAAACTTCCTCTATGTTGATAAAACTGAATTTATTTGGAAACTCGTAAATCAAAGCCGTGTCCATTTTTTAAGCAGACCGCGGCGCTTCGGTAAAAGTCTCTTTCTTTCAACCTTAAAAGCATACTTTCTGGGGCAAAAAGAACTGTTTACCGGCTTAAAAATTGCTGAATTAGAAGAAGCACAAGCCGCCGGTACACGGGATATTTGGCAGGAATATCCCGTGCTGTATCTGGATTTTAATGCTGCAAAGTATGAAACACGGGAAGATTTAGAAGGTCTTTTGAATGTTCATCTTTGCTGGTGGGAAGATATATACGGTAAGAATAAAGCAGAGGAAGCTGTTTCTGAGCGGTTCGCCGGTCTTATCCGGCGGGCGTACGAAAAAACCGGTAAACAGGTTGTCATACTGGTTGACGAATACGACAAACCGCTCTTAGAAACCATGTCTGACGCTCCTGAGCTAAACGAAATATACCGTAAAATCCTCAAAGGTTTTTACGGTGTAATTAAATCCAGTGATGAATACCTGCGGTTTGCTTTTTTAACCGGTGTAACCAAATTCAGCAAGGTTAGCATCTTTAGCGATTTGAATAACTTACAAGACATTAGTATGCTGCCTGAGTTTTCTGCCCTATGCGGTATTACGCAGGCAGAACTGGAACAGTATTTTATGCCTGAAATTGAGCAGCTGGCATTAGCAAACCGCTTATCCGTAGAGCAAACACTTGCATCTCTTAAACAGTGGTATGACGGGTATCATTTTTCAGAAAACAGCGTTAATGTGTATAATCCGTTTAGTATTCTGAATGTGTTTGCAGGTAAGGTATTCCGCAGCTTCTGGTTTGCGACGGGGACACCAACATTCTTGGTAAAGAGTTTGCAGGAGCAAAGCGAGGATGTACGGGAGCTGTTAGAAGAAGCAGAAATGAGCGAAAGTATGTTGCAGGATTACCGCCCTGATATGAAAAATCCGCTGCCGATACTGTTTCAATCAGGGTATTTAACGATAAAAGCGTATGATGAGCGATTAAAACTATACAAGCTGGGCTTTCCGAATGATGAAGTAAAATACGGCTTTTTAGATAACTTAGTTCCTGCTTATACAACAATAGCAAAGGACAAAAGCGGCTTATTTATTGGTAACTTTTTACGGGATATAGAAAAAGGTAATGTAGCGGGTTTTATGGAACGTCTGTATATAGCGTGCGCAGGATTACCGTACAGCCTTGCAGCAAAGAATAACACAAAGATGCGGGAGCGGGATTATCAGATAGCATTTTATATTCTGTTCACTTTGATGGGTCAGTTTACGCAGACGGAGGTTGTCAGCTCCCGCGGACGGTCAGACTGTGTAGTGCATACACCCAACGCTATCTATGTGTTTGAGTTTAAGCTTATGGGCAGCGGAACGGCACAATCGGCTCTTGCACAAATAAAAGAAAAAGGCTATGCCGCCCCCTACCGAATGAGCGGCAAGAAAGTTGTGTGCGTAGGGGCTGTCTTCAATGATGAGATACCGGTAGGGTATCTCGAAGATTATACAGCATATTGGGAATGTGAAGAGCTGTAGCCGGTAGGTATTAGGACGGCCGGCATGTAGTGTGTCTGCCGTAGTTGAGCCGTGCTTGCCGGAGCTTGTTGTACAGAAGCACTGCATGGGTTTCATCAACTCATGTTGATAAACGCTACGCGTATGCAAAATCTTGATATTTCAGCTGTATTTTTATAGAATACGGGTAAGGACTATCAATACAGCAGTGTATAGCAGTATAACCGGTATGTTCAATAATGTTGTTTTTGAACAGGTCTCATACACACGTGTTGAATCAGTCCTGTAGTACTAAGAGCTAAAGGAGAACGCTATGGGACTTATAACAGCGGCACTCAGTGCAGTAGGCGGTAATCTTGCGGATCAATGGGTGGAAGTTATTGAAGCAGACGATATGGGAGAGGGAATTGTACTGGCAAAAGGTGTACCGGTACGGACAGACGGACGGAACCGGAATAAAAAAGGTTCCAGCGATATTATTTCCAACGGCTCAATAATTCATGTAAATCAAAATCAATTTATGATGCTCGTAGACGGCGGAAAAATTATTGATTACACCGCCGAGCCGGGGTATTTTAAGGTTGATAATGCAAGTACACCATCTCTTTTCAACGGACAATTTGGAGAGAGCTTAAAAGAAACTTTTACCCGTTTTAAGTTCGGCGGTACTACGCCGCAAAAGCAGGAAGTATACTACATAAATCTGCAAGAGATAAAAGGAATCAAATTCGGTACACCTAATCCCTTACAATATTTTGATAATTTTTATAATGCAGAATTATTTTTACGCACATTCGGCAATTACTCCATTAAAATAACAGATCCTATCAAATTTTTTAAAGAAGTATGTCCGCGTAATGCAGAACATATACATATTAATGAAATCAATGAACAATATTTATCGGAATTTTTAGAAGCCCTGCAAGCAGCCTTAAATACAATGTCTGCTAACGGTACGAGAATTTCTCACGTACCATCTAAAGGAACTGAGCTTAGCCGCCAGATGTCTCAGATTCTTGATGATTCATGGAAAGAATTACGCGGTATGGAAGTGTTGGCTGTCGGTATCGCCAGTATTTCTTATGATGAAGATTCGAAAAAGCTCATCAATATGCGTAATCAGGGAGCAATGCTCGGAGATCCATCAATACGGGAAGGCTATATACAAGGTGCAGCAGCACGGGGACTAGAAGCAGCAGGTTCCAATACAGCAGGAGCAGGCATGGCATTTATGGGCATGGGTATGGCAATGAATGCTGCCGGCAGTTTTATGGGACAAGCAAGCCAAACCAATATGCAGCAAATGCAACAGCAAGCAGCTGCTGCACCGCAGCCCCAACAACCTACTTATGCCCCTACTGCGGGAGGCGGTAAAGCAGCAGGCGAGTGGTTCTGTACTGAATGCGGGCATAAAAACGCTGGTAAATTCTGTGCAGAATGCGGCACTCCAAAACCTGCAGGCAGCAGCTGCCCGTCCTGCGGTACAGAAATAAAAGCAGGTGCTAAATTTTGTCCTGAATGCGGTACAAAATTATAATATCGGTGTTCAACTGTGATAGAGAGAAAATATGAGTGTTACCAATTATAAATGCCCTGCTTGCGGGGCACCGATAAGCTTTAATCCCAAAGTAGGCGGATTTAAATGTGAATTCTGCTTTTCTGAACATACAGAAGAGGCACTCACCGCCTATCTGGAAAGCCTCAAAAACAGCAGTGCAGAAAACAACGATGAACAACTATCCCATGAATATACAGAAGAAACAGACGGAGCAGCACAGAAAACAATAAAAAGCTACCAGTGTAACAACTGCGGTGCAGAAGTTATTGTAGGCGATACATCAACGGCAGCATTTTGCTACTACTGTCATAGCCCTGTTATTTTAACCGATCGGCTGAAAGGAGATTTTAAACCTGATTTTTTAATTCCCTTTGCTATTGATAAAAAAACAGCGGTTAAAAAATTCTTGGATTGGGCAGGAAAAAAATGGTTTGTTCCCGGGGATTTTACCAATACCATGCAGCAAGAAAAAATCACCGGTATGTACCTACCATACTGGCAGGCTGATATTGCCGCTGATGTTGATTATCATGCTATCGGTACATGCACTACCTATTGGACAGACGGCGACTATAATTATACCAAAGTTGATACCTATCAAATAGATCGCAGCGGCACTGTTCTACTCAATAACCTGCAAAAATTTGCATTTTCACCTATAAATGAATTCCTTATAAATAGTATTGAGCCATATAACCAAAAAAGCATAAAACCTTTTTCTGCCGGGTATCTTGCCGGATTCTTTGCAGAAAACTATACAGAAAATAAGGATAATGTTACCCCTGAGTTAGTACAAAGAGCCAAAGATGCAACCGCTGCCATTATTCAAAATACAACACCATGCACTACTTTTGAAAAACGGCAGGATAACACACAGTATAACGTACAGGAACACCGGTATATCCTCTTACCCTCATGGATTCTCACGTATATTTACAAAGGGAAAGCCTATGTTTTTGCTGTAAACGGGCAAACAGGAAAAGCTGCCGGAGAACTGCCTTTTAATAAAAAGAAAGCATTTTTCACCGCACTCGGTCTCGGGACAGCGTGTTCGGTGTTACTCATGCTGGGAGGCTATTTTATATGGTAGAAAAAGTAAAGAAAACAAATATACTGCTTATTCTCATACTCTGTCCGCTCTATTTCCCTGTATCTGCACAGACACGGGGACAAACAATTGTTGATCACGTTGGCGTACTTTCTCCTAAAGATGTGCAGACACTCAGCACAAAACTTGATGCGTTTTCCCGCAGCACACAAATGGATAGTGTAGTAGTGCTGGTTAAAAATACCGGTGATAAAACAGCTGAATCCTATGCAGATGATTATTTTGACTATCACGGATATGGGTTTGGCGATACGCATGAGGGTGTATTACTGCTCATTGTAACCGGTGACGGATCAAAAGGCAGCAGGCATATCCATATTTCTACCTGCGGTGTCAAAACAATCGAAAAAATAACGGATTCAGCTATTGACAGCCTTATTGATGCTGCAATACAGGGAGGTCTGCGGGAAAATAACTACCAGCACGGTATTCTCAGTTATATTGAGCTGCTTTCTGAATTGTATACAAATCAGCTGTCAAGTTTTGAGCTTTTAGTATCACTTTTTGCCGGTTTAGGGCTATTTATCGCTGTATATTGGTTTATAAGAAATAGATACCGGATAAAAAAACTGCCGCCGCAGTATAATACACAAGAAAATACAGAAGCAGCATTCCAGTCGGTTGAAGACACGCTTATCAAGAGTCATACTTCACGGATAAAACGCCCTAAAGAAAAAATAAATAGTTCAGCAAGTTCAACCCACACATCATCAAGCGGCAGATCACACGGCGGCGGCGGACGAAGTTATTAAGACAACGCCCCACCAAGTCTAAAAAGCACAGCGGTTCAAAAAAATCCAGTATTTGAAACCGCTGTTATTTACCAGCTCATTATGCTAAGAGCGAATACTGCGAAGCAGGGAAAGCAATGCTGACATTTCCATAGTCTGCCTTTGTACATGCCCTAATTCCTCATCCGTATCTTTTTTAGCATCTTTCGGAGTAAGAATTACAATATCCGCTTTTGTCATCTTATCATAGTAACCGATGCGGGTTAATGTACCTTCCGTCAAATCTTCAGAAATTCTCTGTACCGTAAAAGTACCAAGTTTATCTGCTTCATTGTAGATAAGATTAATGCCTTCATTAGCAACTGACAGTGTATCTTTTTTTAGAATATCAACCGTAAAGGCAGCAAGATCGCAATCACCTGAACCAATGTCAATGACCGCTTCATTTTGCGACCGTTCAACAATCTTGCCGATAATAGGCATACGCTGATTAAACATTTCAGTAATCCGGCGTATTGCATTACTATAGCGGTCATTGCCGGATCGATACACTACAAAAGAATCTGCAATACTGCCTGTTCTGCCGACATATAAATCTAATGTGATTTGTATATCACGCTCATTTTCTTTTAAACTGATAATGCCGAAATAATCATTCTTTTGTGTACGGGCAGTTTTAAATGCTTCTTTATATGAGCTTGCACTATCGAGATACGGCGTTACCGCAAACCGGCGGTTATACGAAAATACATCAGCAATAAGCGATGCAGCATATTTTTCAGCTTCCGGATGCAGTACATTTGCAGGATTAGCTTGATAAAACAGCCCGATAGAAAGGTGGGCTTTATTTAGATAGAGGGGATCAATATGCCAGCGATTCCGTACTGAATGGTCAAGCATTTTTGTATACGCCTCTACTGTATCATTTATTTGTGCATTACTTTTTTCAATAGATTGAATAAATTGCAGCTGCTCAATAGACCGCTCGGGAAATCCTTGCCGCATCAGTATTTTTGCATAAGCCTGACGGCTGCTGCTATCATACGGATACATTTTCAATGCACGCCGGTATTCATACACCCCTTGATCAGTCATATTACGAGTAATAAACCCTGCAGCTTTGACACTATGGTTTTTTGCAAGCTCTTTGCGGGTTTTATGTTCAAAATCAAGGGTATTTAATGCAATTCCTTCTACAAGCGTCCGCATCAATTCATTATCAGGTTCTATTGATAAGCCGGTTTGAGCAGTCTTGAGTGCTTCTGTATGGTGCTTAATGCTGATCAAACACAGCGTTTTTAAATACCATGCATCAATAAGATTCCGGTTAGCGGCGATACGGATATCCGCTTCTGCAATAGCTTCATGATACCGCTGTGATGCATACATAAGCGAAGCAAGCAATGCCCGGGCAGCATCATAATGCGGATTTATGGTTAGTGCTGCTCTAATTCTTCCCTCTGCTTCTTCGGCATCTCCCGTTAAAGCAGCTAAATATCCAGCAAGATAATGCACTTGCGGATTATCTCCATGATACTCCAAAGCACGGCTGATATAGCTTTGAGCAATTTTTATATTTCCTGTTTCGTAATTTAATAACGCAAGAGAGAGCAATGCTTTCCGGTTTTCGATCTGACGCTGTAAAGCTGCTTTATAGAGTTCTGAAGCATTCGTCAGCCGTCCGTTTCCAACTTCAATTTCTGCCATGCCGAAACGGGCATCAAGATTATTCGGTGCATATTCTAACACTGCACTAAAAGTCTGTGCAGCCTCCCGTATTTTTCCCAAGCCTATCAAAATAAATGCATACAGATTTTCAGTATCAACATTTTTAGGTGTATACAAACGGGCTTTTTCAATATACACAAGAGCTTGATCATATTCCGCCAATGCATAAAAACACTCTGCTAAACTATAATATACTGCATTATATGCAGGGTTTTCTTTTAGAGCTTCTTGGTACAGCTCAATAGCCTCGTACCAATTTTCGCGGTATTGCAGCTCTTTCCCTTTTTCAAAAAGTGAAATGGGGTCTGCAAAAACCATGAGGTTTACCCATAATAATACTGTACCTACCACTATTTTCCGCATAGCTTTTCTGCCTCTCTCTTTTAAAATAAAACCAATTTATCGTTCTTCACGGTTTTTTTCTGTCTGACATGCAACAATTTTTACTGTATTAATTTTATGTCCTTCCATATCTTGAATAATAAAATCAAAATTCTTCCAACTTACTTTTTCATAACGAACCGGAATTTTTCCAAATAAATCGAACACAAACCCGCCGAGTGTTTCAAATTCATCAGAGGGGAGTTCTGTCTGTAATACTTCCGCAAGATCATCCATATCAACACGGGCATCACACAACCATAAGCCCTCCCCTATTGAAGAAATATCTTCACCCTCATTATCAAATTCATCTTGAATATCGCCGACAATTTCTTCAATAATATCTTCCATACACACAATACCTGATATTCCGCCGTATTCATCTACAGCAATGGCAATGTGTACATGCCGCCGTTTAAATTCACGCAGCAGTGTATCAATTCTCTTGGATTCAGGAACAAAAAATGGCTTCCGTATGATTTTTTCCAGATTAATTCCTTCTTTTTTTGCAAAAAGATTGATAAGGTCTTTAACATACAGTACGCCCACCACATTATCAATAGATTCGGAGTAAACAGGAAAACGGGAATGTCCGCTTTCAGCGATACGCTGTATCAGTTCATCAGTTTCAGTATCGAGTGCAATAAAATCTACATCAATACGGGGAATCATCACCTCTTTTACCGCAGTATCCGATAAATCAACTACACCGCGGATCATGTCTTCTTTTTCTTCATTCAAAGAATCCGGTAAAATTTCCGAAACTGTTTTTTTCTTTCTAAATGTATCAAATAATCCCATAATTTATTCCTGATAGATAACCGTACCGGCACATTCTGCAAGTATCTTTTCTTGCAAGATAAGCATTTCTTGCTTAGGATCATTATCACTATGATCCATACCGCTTAAATGCAGCACCCCGTGGATTAACAAACGCTTTAATTCTTCGTCAACCGGTACGCTAAAAAATTCTGCATTGCTTTTCAAACTATCTAAACTAATAACAATATCACCTGCATTAAAGCGGACTTCCCCCGCAGAATCTTGATATGAATCCCCCTGTTCAAAAGACAATACATCGGTAGGAGAATCAATAGTACGGTAGGTTTTATTCAATTCATGGATAAACGGATCATTACAAAACAATAGAGAAATATCCCAGTTTGTATAGGAAAGTTTTTCCAATATGAGTAAAAGAAAAGGCTTTACAGCAGAAAGCCAATACGGTTCCGGAATTTCTTCACATCGTATTTCAATATTATGCATGAGTTCCTTCCTGTTTTGCTCCCTGCTTTTCCGGTTCTAAGCCGAGATCAATTGCAATATAATTTTTTACTTCTGCGGGAATTTCTTTTGCCTCCTCTTGCACCGCTGGTTCTTGTATTTCATCAGGATCTTTTTGATTCGGATATTTAATACGGTTATGATAATAGCCGGTTAGGGTGTCGATAAAACACGATTCAATTATTTTAAGCTCCCGAAAGGTCAGATCACTATTATCAAGCTGCCCGGATTCAATTTTATTTTGTATCAAATTTCCAATAAATTTTTCTAATCGAGAAAAAGAAGGATTATCCAATGAGCGGCATGCAGCTTCTGTCATGTCGGCAAGCATAACTACCGCTGATTCTTTTGAACGCGGCGGCTGCCCGGGATACGAAAAATCAATGGGACTTACATTTGAATCGGTTTCTTGAGCTTTTGCATAAAAATAGTACACAAGGCTATTACCATGATGCTCGCTGATAATATCAATCACCTCTTGAGGCAGCCGCATTTTTTCTGCTGTTTCTACCCCCGAACTTACATGGCTGCGGATAATCGTTGCCGACATTCGCGGGTTTAAGTCAAGATGTTTATTATACGAGGTTTGATTTTCTACAAAATAATCGCTATTTTTTATTTTTCCAATGTCATGGTAGAGTGCACCTACCCGTGCAAGCAGTGCATCAGCCCCAATTGCATTACAGGCAAGTTCTGCAAGTTTTGCTACCATTGTAGTATGGTGGTAGGTTCCGGCAGCTTTCAACAGCATTTCATTGATAACGGGAGAATTTGTGTCAGCAAGCTCTTGCAGCCGGAAGCAGGTAGGAGTATTCATTCTATCTTCAAAAATAGGAAGCAGCCCCAGCACCAGAATACCGCTAATAAATCCGTTGATAATGGAGCTTATCAGCACAAGCCGCACATTTGTATATGAATGAGAAAATAATGCAATCAAAACCGCCGTTATTACCGGATTAGCACAGGCAAGCTGGCATCCAGTAGTAATTAAATCCATACGCTTACCCCGTACATTCATTAAAGACACTGCGGCTAATCCTGAAAAAAATGCAAACAAAGCCGGCTCTAATTTAAAACCGGAGGCAGCAAGTATCAGCAATGCGGTATAAAAAACAGAAATAGATGCAATTTGCTTTGAAATCAATGTAAGCACCAGCATAGCGGTCAAAGCAGCGGGAATAACCGGTATCATGTCAAGGGGCAGTTCAAAAACAGCAAATTTAGCAGTGAACAGCACCCATAGATATACAAATACAAACATAAGAAGCAAAAATATTTTTTGGCTTTCTTTTAATGTTTGGCGGGTTACTTGCTCCGAAAAAGTAAATAAACCGGCTGCATACAAACAGAGCAGAAAAAACAGAAGGCTGAAAAACTTTGTCATATCAATATAAATACCGGCATTGATATAGGCTTGCAGCTGTTTATAGTTTTCAGAGGTAATGATAAATCCCCGCTTGATAATCCGCTGATTTTTTTGAATATGAATAGTTACCGGAGGAACCTGCTGCACGGTATCTTTTATACGCATCTGAGTTTCTTTATCATCATACGTTACTGTAGGACGTAAAAAGGGAAAAACCAAAGCGGTTATATTTCTATCATCAGCCGGTAAGTTTAAAGAAATTGCAGTATCCCGAATATAATCTCCAAGCAGCTCAATCCGTATTAATGAATCCGGCTGTACATTGATATAATCCCGTATGCCTTCTTTTTGTACTAAAAGAGTAAGCTCATCTGTATTAAATTTTTCAAGTCCGGTAGGAGGAATATCTATAATACCGATAGCAAGTGCTTGCTTAATAATTTCAAATCCCGCTTCTGTTATATGTGTAAGATTTTCTACTTTGAACAAAGTGTGTAAAAAATTTTCAGTAAAAAAATCAGGGTATTGCTTTTGTATACCGGAAATAAAGGCTTCTTCATGCCCATTTGCTTGTAAGGCAAGAATTAAGGCTTGAAATTCTCCATACCGGCGGACAATTTCCTGTGAAACTTCATCTGATTGACGGAAAACAGGAGTAATAAGCTGCATGAGTGCTGTTCTCCGCACCTCGGTAGCAGCTTTATCGGTATAGGTAACATCTTTGCTTGCAGTTATATCCTGCTCTGCAACTTTTCCCACTTCAAAATCTTTTAAATTATGCTTTGTGAGCTTTCCATGTTCAAACATGATAAAAATATTTGCAAATACTGCAATAAGAAAGGAAATACACAACAGCACCGCAAAGGTTTTCTCAGTAGAAAAAAGATGTTTGCAATACTGATATACTGTTATACAAGGTTCGCCGAATACTGTTTTAAAATCAAATAATGTACTGCTGCTCGCAGTATTATATATACTCTGTTTCTTTAGATTTTCTGAATCTAATGACTGATTTTGAACTATTCTATTCTTTTTCATACGCATTAATTATTTTTTGTACAAGCGAATGCCGCACAATTTCCTTTGCTGAAAATCTGGTAACACCGATTCCTTCAATAGTATTGATAAGTGACACTGCATGGCTTAATCCTGATATATTCTTTCCTTTAATATCGGATTGTGAGGGGTCTCCCGTTATAATTAATTTTGATTCTTCGCCCATTCTTGTTAAAAACATTTTCATTTGCTCTTTTGTGGTATTTTGTGCCTCGTCTAAAATAACTGCGGCATTGTGTAACGTTCTTCCGCGCATATAGGCAAGGGGTGCAACCTCAATCATATTGGCTTCTTCAAGACTACGCAGAACACTTGAGGGCAAAAGAGATTCTATTATATCAAATAACGGACGTAAATACGGATTGATTTTTTGAATCAGATCCCCGGGCAAAAAACCAAGACTTTCTCCCGTTTCTACAACCGGTCTTGTTAAAATTAATTTCCGTATTTTACGGGATAGCAGCAGCTTGAGAGCGGCAGCAACTGCTATATACGTTTTACCCGTACCGGCAGGTCCAATACCGAATGTAATCGGATTCCGGCGGATAGAATCGATAAATGCTGCCTGTATCCGGTTTTTTGGATATACAGATCGAGTTCCCCGAGGAATATGAATGCAATATGCAGAAAAAGGCGATTGCATATCCTTACTATCACTTGCAACAAATGAAGCAATAAACTCAGCAGAATCTTCTAATTGTACCTCCGGACTGGTTATCAGCGTATCAATTAAAGTCTGAAACTTTCGGCACAGTTCATCATCGGAGCTCAGTAAAATTAGTTCATTTCCCCTGCTTAAAACCGGTGCTCCTATGTATGCTTCAAATACCGCTAAATTTTTATCATTTACTCCGCATAAAGAAGATAATAATGCAGTATCTTCCAATACAATGGTGTATGAGGATTCCAAAAATACTCCCTTTATAACAGATATAATAGACCTATTCGATAACTGTGTTTCCGAACAAGTTTAATAGAGCATTAGTGCAGCTTATTTTGCACAACGCTTTTATAGCAGTGTAACGGGAAATGCTCATATCAGTCAAGAGTACGGCGGCATCGGGAGCACATACTAAAGCCCCTGAACAGGTACTATACTTTTACTGCCTTTTCCATTTGCTCAGACTGAAGGTATTTAAAAATTTCAGATATTTCAAGAATAAATGAAATAAAATCGTTAAACAGCAGCGTTGTTTCTGAAGCTTTGTCGGCAAAAGAATACATACGCTGTACCCCCTGTTTTTCATTTTCTTTGATAGCTTCAACAGCATTTTCTATATTAAGCGTGTTTGCTTTTAAGAGATTTAGAATATTTTTGGTTTCGTTTGAGCTATTTTCTTCTTTACTTTTTAATTCTGCCAGCCTTTGCCGTGAATCACCGGTCATGCTGATCAAAGACCGCAGCATTGTCTTATGGGTATTTTGTTCTGTTTCAAGATTTTTAATTTGAGCTGTAAAGGTTTTTAGTCTTGTTGTAATTTCGTGTGAAGATGATTCTGTTGTTTCCGATAGTTTTTTTACTTGACCAGCAATAATTTTAAAGCCTGTCCCTGCTGATCCGGCACGGGCAGCTTCTATCGAGGCATTAATCGAAAGGAGATTGGTTTGTTTCGAGATTTCTTTGATCGTATCCATATATTCGGTAATGGTATTCATTTGTTCGGATAAGTGTTGCAGTGTTTCTGTAGAAAGTTTCGTAGCAGTTTCAATTTCTGCAACTTTTTCCTCTAATTTTGCAAAAGAAGAACTAATTTCTTCAACAGAAAGTGCATTTGCTGCATAGTTTTCAATAATATTCGCTATATTTTGATTAATATCCTTACCTGTTTCTGAAAGCTTATCAAGAGCAGCTTTCTCTTGTTCAAAAATACCTGAGCTGTCAGTAATTTGTTCACTGTATGCTTGCAGTATATCACTTACGCCGGTGTATTTTGCACAATAATCCATCATTATAGTGCTTAAATTAATGCCTGCCTGTAGCACTTCATTATTCATGTTACTCTCCTATTACAACCATGATAATTGTTTGATTATTATTGAGCTTCCCGAATTGTTCGCCAAACCCTGAAAATCCGCAAAACGTAGGAAAGGTCTTATTAAGAAGATCAGTTATTTTACTGCAAAGCTGGTATTTTTCAAAACCGATAGTACACAGCAAGCAAGGAATTATAAATGCACAGCCGAAACGCGGAACTTTTTTACTTATTTCAGCAAGGTTATCGGAAAGTATTTGCAGGGTATCCGCAGGTTCAAGTATATCAACGATAGTATTCGGCACCACACGGGTAAACACATTAATCGCTCCCGAAGGAGTAAAACCGGTAATCGAAGAAATATAGAGCTTATTATTGAAATTTCGTCCAAGCGGGTGATCTAATATGACAGAATCAACCTGACTTTCAGGAATGCCGAGATTTTTGCAGTAATATCGTTTAGCATTTTGACCGTCTAGTTCGTAGATAGTACGGGTAAGCATATCAGCTTTGGTGATTGTCATACGTTTCCCGGTTGATTTAAAAATATTTACTTTTCGTACATCAAATACACAGCGGGTTTTTATGAATAGAACAACAGCACCCTGTACAGTAACAGTTCCGTTATAGCTAATGTACGTTTTTTTAAACTCTAAATTATCGCCTGCTGAACCTCCGGCAATAATAAACTGATCATTTTTGATAACGGCATGAAAAAAGGAGAGAAAAGATTCCTCTGCATTACGGACGCCATTAACAAACGTTAAAGCAAAGGCATCTTTATGGGAAGAAGCAGAATTTATTGAGATTCCGCATTTTAATGCTGCTTGTTCCAGTTTTGATTTGTCGATAATTGGGAATTTATCTATATTGTCTATAAGAACTCCTTGAAAAGATGTTTTGCTGCACGATAAAGCAGTTACTACAAGCGATTGTTTTATAAAGCCTTTAGGGGTTATTTCACCGGGTGCACTGGCTCCTAGAACTTCCGCCTTAGGAAAACACTCTTTTATCTTGACGGCAAGAGCAGGGAAATCATATTCAGCTGCTGCAAAAAATATAATGACGTTATATTCGTGTGCCGATTTTGAAAGTTTTGATACAATATCAATAACAGCACGGTCAACATCCATCGAAGAAGTTTGAACAACCTCTTGTTTCATGTGTAGCCTCCATAACTATAGGGTAATTCTTAACACTAAATCTTTGAATAGCCCTACTTCCGATAAGAACTTGTTTCATTTGTGCGAAAGGATTAAAACATCTCGCTGCGCTGCAAGGGATCAGGAATAACATTCCTATCGGGAAAAGTTGGGTGCTTTCAGAACATCGTAATTAAGCCTATGGGAATGGAACTGTCCAAAAAATCAGCTGATACTATTATTCAATTTCAGCGGCATCCTTCTTGCCATTTTTCACCACTCCAAGGAGACTGATTCAAATAATGTTACCAATATGAAACTTATTGTTTTGAATCATAGTGAAACGATATAAAAATGTCAAGTTACATACAAAGACAGCAGTATAATTTTCTATAGAGGTAGTTGACATTATTTTCTCTATATAGTATAGTCAATAATTATGAATGGCGGTATAGCTCAGCTGGCAGAGCAAACGGCTCATATCCGTTAGGTCATAGGTTCGATCCCTATTGCCGCTAAAAAGGACACAGTATATACTGTGTCCTTTTTTATTCTTATTTCCTTATCATGCCGAATCCCTGATTAGGACACATACATCAGTATACCTGTTTAGAAATCAGTAAAACGTGCTTCAGCAGTTTCAGGACAACCGCTGCTTAACGGCGTTAGTGCAGCTTGAGTGTTTTAAGGTATGCTTTTATATCAGGTGAAATACATCTGCTTTCAATAGCTTTCTGGATAGTTTTGTTATGCGTAAATGGAGGTAACTGTTTATTTTCTATATAGGGAATAGCAGCACTATACTGCTTTACGAGTGCAGTACTGAAATACCATGCAATCATCATAGAAACATAATATTCATCACTGCGGATCTGTGCTGTTATGTGCAGCATTTCAGGTTTAAATGCAGTGTCAAGATAATTTGAAAGCAGCAGCTTAATTGCATAGCGGACTGTATAGCAGTGCTTTGATTGAAGCCATAATTGAATACGGGTGTACACAACATCAGGATATTTTTTTAAAATAGGAGGCGAACAAATATCGCATGTCTGCCAATTATCCATAAATGGTACAAACAGCTCAAGAGCATACAAGGCTGCATCAATATCATCTAAACATTCAATAAAAAATGCATGGAGATTATTCTCCTCAAAATACTGATGCGGCAGGATACTCATAAAGCAATCCGCTTCCTTCCGGTGTGTTTTAAAGAAATGCTGAGCAAAGCTGCGTAAAACAGGAACCCGTATCCCTATCATTGTTTCTTCGGGTATAGTAGGAATAAGCTTTTTATTGAAATTTTTATACGCAGTATCTGCTAAAGCGAATAGCTTTGATTGAATAGCACTGTGTGCTTCATCAAGAGGTACCATACAGCATTCCTCACCGCATAGTTCTGCTATAGTGCAATGGTGAGCTGTTTATTACCCAACTGCGTAACAAAATTTTTTGCATCTTCATTTTTAATAAACACGGTAGCAGTATTTTCGTTCGGATGAAAAGTAAGTACACTCTGTTCATCAAGCATTTGCTTATCAAAACAAACAACTACATCATGTTCTGTATTATGCAGCAGTCCAAAAAGAGATACAACTCCCGGTGTAAGGGAGAGCTTTTCCATAAGCAGCTGTTCTGATGCAAACTTCACTTCTTTTTCTTCAAGCAGTTCGGCTGCTTTTTTCATATCCAGCCGCTTTGCATCGTCCATGATAAGTAAATAACACTGTTTTTTATTTCTATTTCGTAAAAACAGTGTCTTTGTCCTGCAGCCCTCTTTTCCTTCAATAAACCGGTCAGCATCTTCGGTAGTTAGTGCCGGAGGATGAGATACAACCTCATAGGGAATGCCCATAGCTTGCAATGCTTGGTATACGTGTTCTTTTTCACTCATCTAAATAACCTCCGGTCTACTCTATCACACTTTAAATTTTTTAACCACATCTCCTAATGCATCAATACTGCTTTTATTTTTCTGACTAATTTCATTAACATCATGCATAGCATGGGTTATCTGTACTGCACCGGTAGACATTTCATTCATACTGTCTGCAATAAGCCGAGTTATGTCAGTGAGTTTTTGTATTACCTTTACAACGTCCTCACCGCCTTTCAGCATCTCTTTTGATCCTGCTTGTACTTCCTCTGTTACCATAGAAATAGTTTTTATAGCGTGCAATACATCACGGCTTGCATGTGCCTGCTCTTGCATTGCTTCCATAAGGCTGCTGCTCATGTCTTTTACGGTTTCTGAAAGTTCATAAATGGCACTAAATTTTTCCCCCGCATTGTTTGATGATTCTGAAAGCCCTGCGATTTCCATACTTAAAACTTTGAGTGTTTGTGTAATAGTTTTTCCTTGTGAGCTGGATTCTTCTGCAAGTTTGCGTATTTCATCGGCAACAACAGCAAAACCTTTGCCAGCCTCTCCTGCATGAGCAGCTTCAATGGCTGCATTCATCGCAAGCAAATTTGTTTGAGCTGCAATATGCTGAATAACATTTGACGCTTCTAGTAAGCTGCCGGATTCTTCTGCAATTTTTTGCGTAACAGCACGGGAATTCGCCATAGTTTGTCTGCCGTCAGCAGTTGCATCAGCAAGTGTTTTTATTACCCCGTTGGTTTTATCGAGTGTCTGCGTAGTAGCGGTGATATTTGCAGACATTTGTTCTATAGCAGAAGATGACTGAGCGACATCTGCAGCCTGTTGCTCAATAGTGCTATTGAGCTGTTTTACAATACTGATAATCTTTTCAATAGCACTGGAGGTTTCTGTAACACCGGCAGCTTGTGTAATGGTTTGCTGCTTTACGCCGGCAATATTAGTGCTAATTTGGTGAACAGCACTTGCTGTTTCTACCATATTGCTTGCAAGATTATCTGCGACATATTTTAAAGTAACACAATTTTGAGCAACATTTTGAATAGATAGCTTAATTTTATCAGTTGCACTATTAAAATACTGTGCCATTTTTACTGTTTCCATACTGCCGGTTTCGGGCAGCCGGACTGTTAAATTGCCTCCGCCGTCTGCAATATCTTTTAAAATAGTAATAGTCTGTAATAATGGGCGTGAAATTTCTCTTCCGATAATGTGCGAAAAAATAAATGCTGCTGCAAATGCTGCACTCAAAATAAAAACAAAAAAGTACCGTATACTCTGGATACGGGTGATAAATTCTTGTTGAGGGATAAGCATAATACAGCCGAAATCTATTATTCCTGCATTCATCGGTCTACAGAATGCTTTATATGGTATTCCGCTGATTGTAACATCAAAATGCTGCGAATCCGAGTAATGATAGTTTTTTAGTTCGGGTATTTGTAATTCCGATACCGTTTTAAAAAGAGCTTCCGGATTCAGGGTGTTTACAATGCTTTTTCCTGATTTATCAACAATAATAAGTTTTCTTTCATCATTACCGGTAAAATTAAGTAAATGAGGCAGCTCTTTTATCGCTACATCAAATGTTAAAACGCCTTTGAAATTATTGAGAACATCCGTTATTCCTTCAACAATTGTTATGGTGATTTCGCCGCTTGAAGTTTTATACGCATCCATGGAGGAAACCGTATTAGGATGTGCCTTGCCCAATTTATACCATGAACGGCTGCAGGCATCATAACCGTCTTTACGATCTACCGCAGGATACCGGATATACCCGCCGTTTACTTCGCTTGCAAATGATATGGTGCTGAATTTATCCGAGTTATCTCTAAAACTGCCGAGGCAGCGGTATACTTTTTCTTCATAACTGCCGGGTGCAGGTTCCATTTTTGAAACACCGGTAGGAGTTTTCCTAAATTTATATGATGTAATTTCATTTTCCGTTGAACGGATGAGATCAAGTGATGCAAGGCTTTGAATAGTATGTTTTATATCAAAAAAATAACTGCTTAATGTACTATTTATATGCTGTAATTCGTTCGATGCAGATGTATGCATTTGCTTTTCAAAAATATTCACAGCTTTTTCATAGATTATAAATGATACTATGCTCAATAGCAGCACTGAAAATGCTGAAAAACTGATAAAAATTTTTGTCCGTAATCTCATGTGCTGTGCTGCACGATGCTTTTTTTCTGGCGTTTGCATAAAATACCTCTTGTTGATGTTTATACCATTTTTAACGATTTTGACAAGTATGTTATACCTTTTTTTTCTATTTTGTTAATAAGGAATCATTGCCGGCGGCAAAAAGTTGGTTGCTTTTTCGGCACCGCCATCAGCATAGCTGACAGATGCATTTTTCAGCATTTGCCTAAAACGGAAAAATAGAGTATTGTGTTTCTTTATGGTATTAGTAATAATCGTTTTATGTGTACTATGCAGCACCAGCTGTGCGGGAACACCGGAGCAATTATCTTCGGAACAATCCGGAACTATTCTTGTACTTCCTACTAAAGAAGAATTGAGTACAAAAGAGTATGATCCTCTTATAAAATCTTATATGGAAATCGGCAGCCCAGCCGGCATCCGTATGGCAATCACCAGACTCTATGATACTATACAAGGAATGACCAAAGTAAAAGTGCGTGATACTGCTTTTGCATCACGTCTTATGCAGTTTCTCTATCCGCTTGAACCGCTGCAGTGGCAGCCCATTCGGTTCAATGAACCGAATGTATATCTTGATGCATTAACCAAAGTAGAACAGGGGATATATCCTGCCGAGCTGGGTACCAATAGTTTTTGGGAAACTATTATTCCTACTTTTATTCTTGTAAAAGGCAGCGGTATACATGAATACAGCAGCATTATTGAAAACCGTCTTTCCCACGCACAAACATTAAATGCCGATTCAGTTCTGCCGCCGTATTTACTGGGACTTTTGTATGAATATACCCATCGGCTTTCCGAAGCAGAAACAGCGTATCAAACTGCATGGCAACGGGATAACAGCTGCTATCCTGCAGGAATCCAGTATGTACAAATACTGCTGTTAAGAAATAAAGCAGCAAAAGCCTTTGAAACAGCGGCGGCACTCTATGACCGTTATCCTAAAAGTATGCGTATCCAAATCCTGTTTGCAGATGCCGCAATTGAAGCAGGAAACCGGCAGCAGGCAGAACCGATTGTGCAGGAACTATTGCAGCAAGAAAATTCTTTGCAAGAAGCCCTTTTTTTAAAAGTCCGCATTTATATTGAAAAAAAAGAATATATACCGGCACTCACGCTCTTGGACGGATATGCAAAGAAAAATAAAACAGAAAAAAAATACCTGCTATTACGGGCAAGAATTTTTAGTGAATGGTCTAAAAATACCGGAGAAGCAAAACGCTATCTTGAAAAGGCGGAACAGCTCTACCCGCAATCACTTGATGTATTACTTGCCTGTGCTCAGCTTTGCTTTAATACTAATGACACCATTAACGGCAAAACAGTCAATGATTTTATTCATTCACTGCTCGCACAAGATAATGAAAATAGTGCTGCATTAAAAATTTTGGTTCAACAGGATATTATGCAGGAACGGTGGGAATATGCCTTTAAACGTGCAGAATATTTATATACACTCGTACCGTCGGAAGAACACCGGCTGCTGTATATTCAAACCTGTATCGGTATAAAGAATTGGCACTATGCAGCAGCGGCGGCACAAGAAGCATATATGCAAACAGACAAACCCTCCGATGCAATTACAGCATTCTATTTAGAAGCTCTGTACGGTAAAAACGATTATGCTGCAATGCATACTGTGATACAAAAGAAACTTGCCGGAGCACGATCAGGGCTTAAAGCTGTTTTATATTATTACCAAGCAGTGCTTGAAAATAATCGGGAAAAAAAACTTGGACTTTTACGGTTGAGCTTACTGTCAAACCCCCGTAATGAAAAAACGCTGTATGCTCTCCATGAATGGTATTATACCGTACGGGATTACCGGAAAGCACAGTATTATCTTCAGCAAGTGCTGGCACTCAATCCTAAAAACGGATATTATGTAAAACAATCTGAAAAACTGAATAGATTACTTGCAAAATAAAAATAAAATCCGTATAGTAGCGGTATGGATATGCAAGGAGCTTTCTATACACAATAACCCTGTTCGGAAACAAAGTTACCAAATAGGTCTAATATCAATACTAAACTGGAGAAAGCACCGAAGGAGTTACTATGGATAAGTATGTGTGTGATTTATGCGGTTATGAATACGACCCTGAAGTAGGTGATCCCGATGGCGGAGTTCCTGCCGGAACAGCTTTTGAAAATATCCCCGATGATTGGGTATGCCCGCTGTGCGGAGCAACAAAAGAAAGCTTCTCAAAGATATAACAAGAAAGTGTTTTCGGCTGCTTAAAACCGAAAAAGGAATATCCGCAAAGAAGTTCTCTTTCCGGATATTCAAAATGCATCTGCTGCAGAAACTATTGTTTTGTATATGCGGCATTATTTCAAAAGACGCGGAGACTACTATGAAAAAAAACGATTTTATTAGTTCGATTGGATATGACGGTGCTGCAGCGGTTGTAGATAAAGTACGCCGTACTCAAAATAGTAATAAGACTATTGAACAATTACTTGCAGCTGGAGCATTTAGAAGTGCTGCTGCACTTGCTCTCTATAATGATTCACAAGAAGAGCTAACCGCTGTCGCCGATTATTATAACACACTTGCTCACTCACACTATACTGCAGAAAATATTACACGGGTATTCGGTATCAGTAAGGCAGAAAGTAAAAAAACAATTGTACTGTAGTACACCGCACCGTATCATTCGTACCAAATACCGTATATTTAACTCAAACAGGAGACTTGTATGTCATCATATTCTTTTCGTGAAATTGAACAAAAATGGCAAACCTATTGGAAAGATCATGCAACCTTTGCAGTTACCGAAGATGAAAACTATCCGCCTGAAAAACGGGCATATATACTCGATATGTTTCCTTATCCGTCAGGGGCGGGGCTGCATGTCGGACATCCGGAAGGATATATTGCTACCGACATTTACAGCCGGTATCTCCGTATGAATGGTTATGCGGTACTGCATCCCATGGGCTTTGATTCATTCGGGCTTCCGGCAGAAAACTACGCAATTAAAACGGGAACCCATCCGCGTACCACTACGCACACCAATATTGCAAATTTTAAACGGCAAATCCAATCATTCGGCTTTTCCTATGACTGGAATAGAGAGGTTTCAACTTCAGAACCGGACTATTACCGGTGGACACAGTGGATATTTTTGCAGCTGTTTAAACAGGGACTGGCATACGAAGCAGAAGCTCCTATTAACTGGTGCCCCAGCTGCCTTACCGGACTTGCAAACGAAGAAGTAAAAGACGGACACTGCGACCGCTGCGGTTCGCACGTAGTACGGCGGAATGTGCGGCAGTGGATGCTTAAAATTACCGCCTATGCAGAACGGTTGCTGGAGGACTTAGAAGAACTTGATTGGCCGCAATCCATCAAAGTTATGCAAAAAAACTGGATTGGAAAAAGCACCGGTGCCGAAGTAGACTTTACACTTGTACACACGCCGGACAGCTGCCCGCAGGATTATATTAAAATATACACCACCCGCCCTGATACTTTATTCGGGGCTACTTATATGGTACTTGCTCCTGAACATCCGCTTGTCCCGCACATTGTAACAGAAGAGCAGCGGGCAGCTGTAGAGCAGTATATTGCCGAAGCTGCAAAAAAAAGTGATCTTGAACGTACTGACCTTGCAAAGAAAAAAACCGGCGTGTTTACCGGTGCATACGCAATCAATCCCTTAACCGGTAAAGAATTACCGGTATGGATTTCTGATTATATTCTTATTTCTTACGGTACCGGTGCTATTATGGCAGTTCCCGCACATGATGAGCGGGACTGGGAATTTGCACAAACGTTCTCACTGCCGGTGATACAAACCGTTGCCTCCGAACAAGAATGGAAAGAAAAAGGTGCCGATGGCGATTACTCGGCAGTGCCGGAACACTGTATGCCGGCTGACGGCTATACTGTCAACTCCGGCAGCTTTAACGGACTGCCTACCAGTGAAGCAATTATCCGCATTACCGCTTTCCTCGAAGAAAAAGGCGTGGGTAAAAAGGCGGTAAACTATAAGCTGCGCGACTGGGTATTCAGCCGGCAGCGGTACTGGGGCGAACCTATTCCGCTTGTACATTGTCCGCACTGCGGCGTGGTACCCCTCGACGAAAAAGACCTGCCGCTCACCTTACCCGAAGTAGAAAGCTACAGCCCCTCGGACACCGGCGAAAGTCCGCTTGCAAAAATGACTGACTGGCTTGCAGCTCCTTGTCCCCGCTGCGGCACAAAAGCACGCCGCGAAACCAACACCATGCCGCAGTGGGCGGGTTCATGCTGGTATTATCTCCGCTACCTTGATCCGCATAACAATAAAGCATTTTGCTCAAAAGAAAAAGAAGCCTATTGGCTGCCGGTTAATCTTTACGTTGGCGGTGCAGAACATGCGGTACTTCATCTGCTGTATGCACGGTTCTGGCACAAGGTACTCTACGATTTAGGACTAGTACACACAAAAGAACCATTTACCAAGCTGGTAAACCAAGGTATGATAACGTCCTTTGCCTATCAGCGGAAAAATAAAACCCTCGTACCGGTAGATGAAGTTACGAAGGTTTCCGAAACTGAATTTATCGAAACGGCAACCGGTGAACCATTGGAACGTGTTATTGCAAAAATGTCTAAAAGCTTGAAAAATGTCATCAACCCTGATGAAATGGTACGGGACTACGGTGCCGATTCATGCCGCATTTTTGAAATGTTCATGGGGCCGCTTGATATGTCAAAACCATGGAACACACAAGGTCTTATCGGTATTTTCCGCTTCCTCGAAAAAATTTGGAGTCTTTCTGAAAAAGAATGCTATGAAGCACCGAATAATGACACAAGTACCCCTGAACATGCTGAAATTACCAAACTACTGCATAAAACTATTAAAAAGGTAACTGAAGATACCGCAGCTTTAAATTTTAATACTGCAATCAGTCAAATGATGATTTTTGTCAATACGGTGAGCAAATATCCCCGTTTGCCGCAGTTTGCATGGGAAAATTTTGTCAAACTGCTTGCTCCCTACGCACCTCACCTTGCAGAAGAACTCTGGGAAAAACTTGGACATGGAAACACTATTGCTTATGAACCATGGCCGATGTTTGTTGAAAAATTTTGCCGTGATACTACCTGTACGGTTGTTGTGCAAGTAAACGGCAAAATGCGTGATAAGTTTGAAATTGAAATCGGTAAGCCTAAAGATGAACTATCACAGGCAGCATTACAGACTGCCGGTGCACAGCGGTTTACCCAAGGTAAAGACATAAAAAAAGTAATTGTTGTTCCCGATAAGCTGGTAAATATTGTTGTATAACTGATCGTACTTACGGTGTCCCCATGGTTTATACTTACGGGACACCTTTCTGCCGTTCAAAATAATGCACCTTGTGCATTATTTTGCTGCATTGGTAATCCGCTTTTTTAACTCTGCAATGTTCACTTCTAACGAGGGCGTAATTGCTATCTGTGTTTCTATTTTTTGATGCCCATGCATAATAGTTGAATGATCCCTGCCGCCGAATTCAACGCCTAATTCAGTTGTAGAAAAATCCGTCATTTCCCGGGCTAAGTACATAGCAACCTGCCGCGGAAAAGAAATATTTTTCGTCCGCTTTTTACTTTTTAAGTCCACAAAAGAAATATTAAAGTAATCGGCAACAATTTTTTGAATAGAATCAACCGAAATATTATGCTGACGGGGCGATCCGAATACATCTTGCATAAGCCGCTGTGCAATTTCCATTGTTATCGGACCGGTAAGTTCAGAATAAGCACGTAATTTTGTTAATGCTCCCTCAAGATCACGGACATTTGAGGAAATATTCTTTGCAAGCAGTTCTACAACCTCTTTTGGAATAGCAAGATTATCTGCCTCAATTTTTTTGAATAAAATAGCACACCGCGTTTCGTATGAAGGAATTTTTAAGTCTACGCTTAGCCCTCGGGTAAATCGGGAACGCAGCCGTTCTGAAAGATTTTTAAGTTCTTCAACCGGACGGTCGCACGTAAAAACAATTTGGCGTTTACTTTCGTATAATGCATTAAAGGTATGGAATAACTCCTCTTGCGTCCCCTCTTTTTTATCAAAAAAATGAATATCATCTATTAACAAGGCATCGGCATTCCGGTATTTATTTTTAAATTCATGCATCTTATTTTTGTGGAGAAATTCAATAAATTCATTAGTAAAATTCTCTGCCGTTGTATACATAATCTTAAGTCCGCGATTATGTAATTCGTTTCCAATCGCCTGCATCAAATGGGTTTTGCCTAAACCTACTCCGCCATAGATAAGAAGCGGATTATATGACGAACCCGGGTTTTTTGATACGGCAAGAGCTGCATTCGCCGGTAATGGATTATCATCATCAATAACAAATTTATCAAATGTATAGCGGTCATTCAGGAGCGGGTGCGGGTTTTGTGCAGCTTCTGTTGCTTTTTTTTTAGCTCCGCCGGTAAATAAAGAGCGGTTTTGCTGCGGCGGAGTTTCTGCCTCCGGTATTATTCCAGTGTGCTGTTCTTCGGCTGCTTTCCCAACAGAATGCTCAACGCCTACCGGCAAAGCAGTATTTGCCGGCGAATCCTGAGCAGGCTGTATATGTTTTACTTCAAAACTTAATTGAATAGGTGTTCCAAACAGTTCATACAGCTTTTTTTCGATTGAAACTTCATACCGCTGACGCACCTGATCTCGAAAAAAAGCAGAAGGAACAGATAAAACAATATGAGATTCGGAAGATCGTTCATAGGATATTCGGGAAAACCAGAGATCAATACTTTCTCCTATTTCTTCCCGTAATTGTTTTACAGCTTCTTCCCAAAAAATACGATAATCACAACTATTCATAGCCGGCATTATACTACGTCTTTAGTTTTTTTGACAATAAGTAAACAAGTAATTGTCATTAAACCTGCCCGGAATGAGTTACCGAACAGACCGAATGTTTATGTATCAAAAAACTAAAGACGGGTGCATACAGGGCAGTTAGTCATCCCAGCCGACACTAATACTAATAGGCGTTATAGTATCAGCATCAGCAGTATGAAGTAAATGCTGTAATTCATTGCCTGCAGCAGCTGCAGCAGCTGCAGCAGCTGCTGCAGCTGTGCTTGTCAAAAAATTATCTGTTTGCATATTATTAATACTTTCTGCAGCGGTATCAAGCGAACCTGAAGCTGCGGCAACAGGCGGAACAGCTCCTAATTCATTCACCGTGCTGAACTCACCGGCAGAAATAAGATACGCTGTTCCTGAATCACTTTCTAGAGCAACCGCCCCGTGCTCAACAACTAAATTTTGTCCGTCAAACTCAAAACCAGTTCCGCGGACAGATGCTGTTGCTGTTGGACTTTTAATTTTGAAATCTGCCTTTTCTCCTTTTTGCGGAGAAACTTCAACTTTTACCCGTCCGGTCATCAAAAACATTTGTGTTTGCGTTGTACTCTCCGATTTTACTAATTCTTGGAGTGTTAAACGGGTAACAGGCTTTACCGTAATAGCAGCAGATTCTACCGCTAAAACTGCCGTACTCTTAAACCCTGTAGAAATTATAGTCCCAAGAGTAATTGTTGCCCCCGGTTCGGCTTTTTTCCAAGACTGACCGGGCAGCTGATACTCAACTTTTCCTGCAACTTCTTTAATTGTTGCAGAAAAATCCGCAGCAGATAATGCTGCAATGCCAAACACAGCTGCTAGAGCTATACACATATATTTCTTCATAAGATACTCCTTTTACATACTGTAAATTTACAGATGTATAGTACACGAAAGATTTGCGAGCCATCGCACTTTCTGTTCAATTTTTGTTTGTTTGGGGACAAACACTCCGCATAACAATGCAAGATCAAGGTCATTATGGATTTTGTATGAAGCTTTACTGCTTATTTCCGAACCGCCATAGCTTTCCTTATTCCCAGAGTTCGGTGTAAGCAGCATACCATACACAGCATCTACAGTACAATCACGGACAGGATTACACGATGCCCCGCCGGATACCGCAAAGGCATCGGTAAATAAATGGGAAGCGATGCGTAAAGCCGATGTCGATGTAACCGGCGTAAAAGCCCGCAGTGCACCAGTGCCGTCATAATCACCGGCAGCCCATGCCATTTCTCCTTTTAAGCCAAGATTGCGCCATTCAGGTTTGAAATATTGCACCGAAGTACCGGCTGCAAATGAATAAAAGAACTGTGAATCTTGACCGAATTCGGTAATATGCCAGCATTTCCAACTTATATTCCGTCCAATTTTTCCTCCAATATACGGAACTGCATACTGGGTATGTATGCGGTTTTTATGGGAGGATAGATCGCACTGTGCAACTATATCAAAACCAATTAAATGGGCAGGGATAACTGTCGGAAATGATGCAGAAAAACCGAGAACAATCCGTGAATCTGATAGCATTTTTTTATCATCAGTATCTGCTGCAAGCCGGATTCCGGCATCTGTAGTATATGTAAGCCCTGTATACGCAGTAGAAAACCGCAGTTCTGCATTCGGCAGCAAAAGCCCAAGCTTAAAACCGTCAAACAATCCGGTAAAAACTTTTCCCGAATATCCGCCGAAATCAGTTCTGCCGATATTCCATGTAATACCTATCGTGCCTAACGCGTTTATAGTTTTGTTTCCGAACCATTCGGTTCTTCCCACCACAAAAGATTGTGTAAGAGGAATAATCGTATGTTTTTCCTTTGGTTTGAGCGGAAAATAACCGGCAAACCGTGCATCTGCAGAAAGATAGCAGGTACCGATGTTCCCTGTTGGAATAGAGGTAAAAAAGCCCGCTTTATTGATTTGAATAACACTTACTGTTTGTTTTTTGCCGGTTAATCCTGTACTATTTGAAAGATCAAAACCAAAATCTATTGCAAAAAGATGAGGAACTAATAGAACAAAGCTAACGGAAAGAAGTATGGATTTTTTCATTGTTTACCGCCTTTTAAACCATATACTCTCCCTATCATTTGTACAGCAGCAGCACCGGTAACCGCAGCGTCAGGATCGAGTTTTCCTTGTATAACAGCATAATAACACAGTTCGCGGTAAGCATAGCGGGGATTAGGCATTATACTGTAATTAATACCGCCCCGTATGTTTAATGCTCTCATTAAAAGAAACGCATAGTTTTTTAACGGAATTACTGCTTCGCACGTATCGGGTAACGCAGCTGCTTTTATCAAACCGGATTCTTTAAGAACCATAAATGCTTCAGAAAAATCAGTTTCATCGTCTATGCGTTCTATTCCGGTAAACACTAAATACGCCGCTTGTCCGTATGTCAACTTCTCTGAAGATATAATCGAATCCATTACCTCTGCCGACTGTGCGAATGCAGAAACAGCACATACTGCTGTTAGTACCATGAGGAATTTCCTTTTCATACACTGCCTTGTCTAAATAGAATAATATCGGTAATATGGGAAGACTTCCGTCTACCAAAGATTATCGGATTGTTACAGTATTGTACATTATATTTGAATAGGAGTAAAGAGATGAAAAAAATATATTTACCGCTTTTGATTATTCCATCGGCGGTCGGCATTATTACAGCAGCTCTCTATGCATTTCCTGCGTGGATCGGTATTGAAAACCGCATGTATGATACTTTTTTAGCAGCAAAACCTGAAGTAGCAGAAGATACATCTATTGTATTACTCGATATTGATGATATTTCAATTGAAGAGGTAGGATTATACCCTTGGCCGCGCAATACCATTGCAAAGGGATTACAGACATTAACCCAAATGGGATCAGCATACGCGGTGTTTGATATTGAATATATAGATAAAAGTCCTATGAGTGTTGATTCAGCCTATCTGCAAGGAGGGCTGAAATCTCAATTTGCAGCGTCGTTTGAAGAAATAGGTGCAAATGTACAGGATCTTTTTAGTGCTCTTGCCAACAACCAAATTACCTTACCCGAAGCAGGTGCATACGGCAATGAGCTTATTTCTTTCATTGATGAATCACGCGATTCGTTATATCAGCATACTGAGCAGGTCGCTGTAGAAAATGACAGCTATTTAGGTAAAGCAATGCGGCTGTTCGGTTCAGCATTTGTTACTATTAATATGCAGCAAACACCTCCATCAGAAAATTTTACACCTTTGTATGATATTGCTAAAAAACATTTTGCTTATCCGAATATTACTGCATCATACCTTGCACAAACCGAAACCAAAAGTGCCCTTATTCCTATTCCTGAAGTAAGCACCATGGCTAAAAGTGCAGGATTTACCAATGTACATATTGACCGCGACGGTGTACGCCGCCGAATCCGGTTGGCAGATCATATCGGTGATACGGTTTTTATGCAGCTGGCGTTTTCTCCGCTCCTACGCAAACTCAATAATCCCGAGGTGGTTTTAGAAAAAAACCGTATCACATTGAAAAATGCCCGCTACGGTACTAAAGAGCATTCAGTTACTATTCCCCTTGATTCCAACGGTATGATGCTGATACGCTGGCCGAAAAAAACATACAATGATAGTTTTATTCACATACCGTTTTATAAGCTCATAGAACATGCTGACTCCGGAGAAAAAATGGCTGCTCATTTACGGTTTTTGCGGGCAAACCAAGGCTGGAATTTAGGGCCGGGAGTGGGTGACATTGACACGTGTCTTACATGCTGGACACAAGCGGAAGTATTACGGGAACAAGCCCTTGAATCGGGAACACAAGCAACAAAAACAGCGTGGCTTGCTGCAATGCGTGAGTATTGGAGTGCGGTAGACTCTTTTCTTGCTATGCACTATGACACACAGATTCTCAGTTTATTCAAAGAGGCAAAAGCCGCTGATAGTCTTGAAAATGCGCCCTTATATGATCAGGTTCGCGATGATTTTACAACACTTTACAAAAATGTAGAAACCCTGTATCAAAATTATACCATTCTTGATCACAGTCTCCGCAAAAAATTAGAGGGAGCATTTTGTATCATCGGCTGGACGAGTACCGCAACAACTGATATAGGAGTTAACCCGTTCCATGGTGAATATGTCAATGTCGGCACGCATGCCGCAGTTGCAAATACCATTTTGCAGCGTGATTTTTTATATCAAACTCCGCTTTGGGTATCTGCAGCATTATCACTCATACTGTCATTTGTGATTATCTTGATTATCCATTCATTCGGTACATTTACGCAAATTATCATTGGATTTTTTTCATCATTTTTGCTGTTAGCCGTTGTATATGTTCTCTTTAGATTTACGGGCATATACATTTTTGTACTGTCGCCGCTGCTTGCAGTGTTTGCCTCGTTTCTTGCTTACTCACTTACGTCATTTGTTGCAACGTCCCGTGAAAAAAATTTTTTGCGGAAAGCATTCGGTACATACTTGTCGGGTGATGTTATCAATGAGATTATTGAAGACCCCTCCATGCTGAAACTCGGCGGTCAAAAAAAGTGGATGACTGCCATGTTTACCGATGTACGGGGCTTTTCAACCATTAGTGAAGCCCTTGATGCGGAACAGCTGGTTAAACTGCTGAATATTTATCTGTCGGGTATGAGTGATATTGTGTTGGAAGAACGCGGCACTATTGATAAATATGAAGGCGATGCTATTATTTCATTTTTCGGAGCTCCGGTTGATTACAAAGAACACGCCCGTGCTGCATGCCGTGCCGCTATACTGATGAAGCGGAAAGAAGTAGAACTAAATGAGTTTTTTATGCGTGAAAATCTTAGTCCCAGCCCGCTGATGACCCGTTTTGGTATCAATACCGGCGATATGGTTGTAGGCAATATGGGTACAGAGCGGAAAATGGACTACACTGTTATGGGAAATGCGGTGAACCTTGCGGCACGGCTTGAAGGTGTTAATAAGCAGTATGGAACATGGCTGCTTATTTCCGATATGACACGCAATGAAATAGGTGATGAGTTTATTACACGGCGGTTAGACCGTGTACGGGTTGTCGGTATTAACACACCTGTTCAATTATGGGAATTGCTGGATTTCCGCAGTGATATATCTCCGCAAAAAATAGAATTCCTATCCCGTTTTGAACAAGCACATATTGCTTTTGATGAAAAAGATTGGGAAAAAGCAAAAGCCATGTTTGAATCACTTGCTGCAGAAGACCCTGATGACGGACCATCTAAAGCGTACTTGCATAAATGTGAAGTATTCATACAGAAACCGCCGGCAGCAAATTGGGATGGCGTATTCAGCCTGACACAAAAATAAAACGTTTTTTGCAAGCCTCATATTCCCTTTCAGTAGTGTACGCAAAGGTACACTACTGAACAAGCCGCCGCACTAAGCTGCTACTGCTCGGCTTTATAAAATTTACTACCAACGTCAGTTATCGTTAAATCATCAAACGCTTTGTGCATACAGTGATTACAACTTATAAGCTGTTTGCACTTCTTGTGCGGTTAAGCCGGTTGCAGCTGCAATGTTTTCGATAGATAGACCCATTGCAAGTAAGTTTCCTGCTGTTTCAATCTTTGCTTGGTGAGAACCTCGAATTTCCCCCTCTGCAAGCCCAAGTGATTTACCTTGTTGTATACCTTGTTGTATACCTTGTTGTATACCTTGTTGTATGCCGGATCTTCTTGCATCCATTTCAAATGATCGTAATAACATATATTCCCTCCGTTTTCTTTCGTCTTCTTTGGTTCTGTTTACTTCCTCTTGAAGCTTTTTCGTATATGCCGTTTGCGGGGCTTGTCCATTCATATAACATAACAATGCCTTTAGGTTTTCTTCTGCTTTTTCCGAAGCAGTGCTGTTTACAATTATTTTTGTAGTTCCATCATTAAACATTTGTGCAGTTTCGGAACAGACCGGTTTTATTGTGTAAATAGGCAAACCATTTTCTAAGTAATCAAAGGTACACAAAAAAATGATGAAAGTATTGGGTAAATCATTATAGTCGCCGCCCTTGTTGATGGCACTATTGTCAATGGCACATTGATAGTAGCGCATTCTTTCAGGTAAATTTCTTTCGTTTGTAGTTTGCATTTCAATATCGTATAACTTGCCCATATCATCTTCTAGCATAACATCAAGCCTCACACCTTTAGAGGCTATCTGATTTTCTATAGGCTTTTGTTTAAAAAGCCGTATAATCTTCCCAACCTTATTTTTAAGAATCATCGACAATAGTTCTTTGCACAGTTCTTCGTCCTGCATCACACTACAAAACATATAATCGTCAGTTATCGTTAAATCATCAAACGCTTTGTGCATTGTTTCTCCTATCGTTTTTATATGACGTTAGGAGGCGAAACGGCTGGAAAATTACTGCCTCCTTCTCATTACCGTCGCTTCCAACATATAATGATTCACGACCTTACCGTTCGGTAGTATGGTAGTGTACGCAAAGGTACGCTACTGAACAAGCCGCCGCACTATGCTGCTATCATTTGACTTGATAAAATTTACTACCGAAGACTGGTCTACAAACTACAGAAACATGACTGCCTGAAACCAGGGTATTAAGCGGCTCTATGCAGAAAACAACCCCGGATACTTGACTAATTTGCAGGGTAGGAGTATCCAAATCATAAAATTCGTTTCCGGGTACGGTAACATTTGAGCGTTGTAATTTTAGAGTGCCGTTAGGATTGTATACCTTAAAATCAAAAGTAATATCTCCGGCACCGCTGTTAGTCGTGTCGTTTGTGTCAGTAATGTACATATATCCATAATTCCCCTTATTAGTTTTAAAAAACACAACGCAGTTCTTATCTTTCACATAGTGAGTATCTTTAAAACGAGGCTCATAGGCTTTTGCAAACGAAAGGTTAAGAGTGTTCATAATTGCATCTTTTTGATCTGATAAACAACCGTTAGCCTTTATAATCCAACAATGGCTAGCGGCCGCCTGTACAAGAAATCTTTTATGTGTGTCGGTTGTTGCCCCTGTAATAACCTTACGACCGTTTTCATGCTTCGGATGAATGAGAGCAATAAAGTCAGTGCCAGTCATGGAGAATGGCACATTGATTGTTGCACCATCTGCAAGGGATACGCTGTTGATGGTCTCATTGGTGGCGTGAGGAACTATTCTAGTGCTGCCTTTTATAGTACATGCGTCGGCGCTTGTGTTTTCTACACGTATACCGCCTCCGTTATAACAGTGCGGATCGCAATTTTCAACAATCGTGTTATTCAATACGGCTTTACCCGAACTTTGTATGTAGATACCGGCGCCCATTCTTTGGATTACGGGAATAATGTCTATGTCATTCGCAAAAGACCCGTTTTCCAACGTCATATTGTTCAGCGTAAGTGTACCGCCTTTTACGTTGAATAGGCGGTGTGCATTGTCTCCAAGTACACTTGAGTTTGCGTCCAGCGTTGCCGTGCTGCCCGTTGGTTTAATCGTGAGGTCTTTTGTTATTTCAAGCTCGCCGTTGTTTCCCGATGCAGTTGCCGCTTGGATAGTACCGGTGATTTTAATCGTTGCACCTGCCGGTGCATCTTTGACTGCCTGCTTAAGGACACCCCATGCATTCATAGCTGGCGAAACTTGACCGTAACGATTACATCTGAGACTATGCGGGTAACTGCTCTCTGTCGATCGGTGGATTGACTGCCATCATTGAAAGGTCCCGGATTAATATACCACTTCT
>JBQMYW010000016.1:0-39131 GCA_052173295.1 Treponema sp. | reverse complement strand
TTTAACTGATAAAGCGGCAGATACCGCAGAAGTTATTGACGGCAGAATTACTGCTCTTTTTCAGTTTGTGAAAGGCTTAGCACGTACGCCTCTATTAACTAATCCGGATATTGCATATAGCGAGAAAGTTGTACAAATTGGTAAAGAGGCTGCGTTTAGTAATCTCCTCTATGATGCAGTTGTTACCGATTCAAAAGGAAATATGTACGCACAAGATGGGCGTATTATACCGGTTGATGCGTATGATTGGTATCAAGCAGGAATAAGCGGTAAGGATTTTCTTACAGAACCATTTATTTCTGCTACAGATGGGAAATTGATTATTACTATTGCTGTTCCAATATATAGCAGCACCCGTACTATTCAGGGAGTATTAGCTGCAGCTATTCCTGCTGCATGGCTTTCTCAACAAATTGATGACATTGTTGTTGGGCAAACAGGCTATTGCTACATACTTGGAACCGATGGTACAATTATCGGACATCAAACAACAGAATTAGTACAAAATCAAACCAACTATCAAACAACTGCAAAAACCGATAATGCTTTTACGTCGCTGGCAGCATTTGAAAAAATGGCAATGAATACCGATAAACCCGCTATTGGCTATTATGAATATACCGGTATGAGTAAAATAGCATCGTATGCTAAAATGAAAACTACCGGTTGGACTATTATTATTAATGCCCCTGTTAAAGAATTTATGGGAACCGTTACGGATTTACAGCACAAAATGCTCTTTATTGGTGCTATTATCCTTATTGCAGCTTTGATTATCACATTCTTTGTTGCACGGAAAATTGTTATGCCGATAAATGTTGCCGTTACTGCACTGCAAAATATTGCACAAGGCGATGGCGATTTAACCGTGCGTCTGCCGCTTGTTGGTAATGATGAAATTACTGATTTATCCCACTATTTTAATCAAACTATTGCTAAAATCGCCTCTTCTATCAAAACGGTTGGTGCTAACACCAACACTATGACGGAAATTGGTTCGGAACTGGCAAGCAACATGACCGAAACTGCCAGTGCCGTACACGAAATAAGTGCTAATATCGACGGTGTAAAGCAGCAAGCTCTTACCCAATCTGCAAGTGTTACTGAAACCGCTGCTACTGTAGAAGAAATCATTAGAACAATCAAACAGCTCAATAACAGCATCGAAAACCAATCCGCCAGTGTTGCACTTTCTTCTTCTGCTATCGAGCAAATGGTTGCAAACATTGCCTCTATCAGTGAAACGCTTGATAAAACCGATGAGGTTATTAAAACCCTTGCAGCTGCCACGGCAGAGGGAAAAGAAACCATTGCTCTTTCCGGTGCTGTAACACAAAAGATTTCAGAAGAATCGGGCAGCTTACTTGAAGCTTCAAGTGTTATTCAGCATATTGCAAGTCAAACGAACCTGCTTGCGATGAATGCCGCTATAGAAGCTGCACATGCTGGAGAAGCCGGTAAGGGCTTTGCTGTTGTCGCCGATGAGATTAGAAAACTAGCAGAAGAATCGAGTTCACAAGGTAAAACAATTACCGCTACCTTAAAAGTGCTCAGCGGAGAAATTGCCGACCTTTCTGCTTCTGCAAAAACTGCGGAAGGTAAGTTCGGTACAATCTACACACTGTCAGGAACCGTTAAAGAGATGAGTGCAGCTCTTACAGCGGCGATGGAGGAGCAGGAACACGGCAGCAAGGAAGTTCTCGGTGCAATTAGAGATATAAACACGGTAACAAGTGAGGTGCAGGCAGGTTCGGAAGAGATGCTGAAAGGCGGTGAAGGGGTTGCTGCCGAAATGCACAAGCTCGATGACCTTACCCGAATGATTGCAGACAGCATGAACGAAATGGCTTCCGGTGCAATACAAATTAATAACGCTGTACAAGAAGTGAATGAAATAACGCAAAAGAATAAAATGAGTATTGATAATTTAGTAAAAGAAGTTAGTAAGTTTAAAGTGTAGAGGTTCTCTAGAAGAGTAAGGGTGTTCTCCATTCAGAACACCCTCATTTTTTTATGCTGGATAGATTAGTTCATGGAATTAACAGCAGCTTTTTCGTTTACAAGTGCAATGTCTTGCCAGCCCCAATCGGTTACCACACGCTGATCCCATACCTTTACACGCTTGTTTACTAAGAATAAGCCTAAGCGGTAGTTAATAGGAATAACAGGAGCTTCTTCCATAAGGTTTTCATTCCACTCTTTATATGCCTTTGCACGGAATGCTTCGTCAAAGGCTTCCGGAGACGACATTTTTGCTAACAATTCATCATTCTTTGCATTTACCCAGCGCGAATAGTTGAACTGTGCTTTTTTAGAGTATAAACCGCTGGGGTTCGGGTCTGAACCGACACCCCATGCTGCTGCATAGAGTTCTACAGCAGGATCATCTTTTTTGATTTTGTCATAAAAGGCATTAAACTCCATCAATCTGCCGTCGTTTAAGCTAACATTTAATCCAACGTCATGCCAATTTTGCAGGTAATACTTGGCTAAAGGTTCTGCAATATCTCCGCCGGTCATTGATAAGTAGTTGATCGTTAAGGGCTTTCCATCCGGTGTTTCACGGAAGCCGTCACCATCAATATCCTTATAGCCGGCATCGTCAAGCAATTTCTTTGCTTTTTCGGGGTTATAGCTATATCCCTCAAGGCTTTCATCATAGAAGCCCGGGTGAGCAGGTGTAATGAGCGAGTTCGGTGTTACACGAAGTCCATGATAGAAAATTTCGTTCACGCCGTCATTGTCCATCGCATAGCCGATTGCTTGACGAAGTGCTTTATCCTTGAATTTTCCGCCGTCAGCAAATGGTACACACTCACCTTTTTCAGCATCCCATGTTCCAAGTTTAAATGCAACATAGCCGTATGCCCGCTGAATAAAAGTAACAAGATCGGCATTGTCTATTTTCATTTTAACATTACCGTTGCTGTCTTTTACCGGTCTGCCTTCGCCGTCAAGTTCTACTAATTGATCGTAGGTGTCTGCACGCATTTCCATAGCATCAATTTCGCCGGATTTCATTGCTTGTACTGCAGAAGTCGGTGTGATACGTTTTACAATGAGCTTATCAACCTTAATTTTACTGCGTTTCCAGTGCGGGTTGGGAATATACTCGATAATATCGCCTTCAACCATTGAATTGATAACAAACGGACCGCAGGAAAGCGGATGCTTGCGGATTCGTTCGTGTGAACGCAGCTCTTGTAAGGGTATTCCTTTCAAGTAATGTGCTGGTTCTGCATTATACGTGATTCCGGCACCCCACAGAATTGCAGGATGAAATTCTTTGAAAGAAACTTCTACTGTTTTATCATCAACCCGTTTGATACCGGAAATACTATCAGCTTTCTGGTCGTGGTACTCAACGACTCCGACAATATTTTCATAATCTTCGTCATAGCGTACACCGTCATAATCGGGATGGCAGATAGATTCATATACAAAAATAATGTCATCTGCTGTTACCGGAACACCGTCTGACCACATAAGTTCAGGGTCGATATGGTACGTTGCTGTTTTTGCTTCACGGTTAAAGGAAACATTACACAAACCGCCGTCTACAATTTCTTGGTTTGGTCCGCTTTTCATAAAGGTACCGACCATGGGCAACATTACCTCCCATGTAGGATTGTCTTCATACAAGAATGTATTGAATACACCTTTCCACGGGGTATCATTTATAAAACCGTATACAAAGGTTCCTCCAACAGTATTTCCCTCCCGTTCAAGATATTCAGGAAACGGCCGTTCAAGTTTTTTCGTTCCGGCAGCTGCTGCAGTACCGGAGTTTTCAGTTGTGCTGCTGCTGTTGCCGCCGCAGCTTGACAAAATCAAGGCTGCTGCTGCAAAGAAAAATGCAGCAATTTTTGAAGTTTTGATCATTGTCTTCCTCCTATTTAAATCGTTGTTTTGCATCGGATGCCCGTTTAATGGTTTGTCCGACATAATTTATACACAGCATCAACACCATAATAAGGATTGATGCAGGCAGCCATACCCAAAGCTTTCCGGAAATAGTTCCCGGATCGCGTGCGTATCCAATCAATGTACCGAGTGACGGTGAACTCGGCGGCAGTCCGAAGCCAAGAAAGCTCATGCCTGTTTCTATACCGATGTTTCCTGCCATACTCAAGGTAAAATCTACTATAATAATAGAAGCAATATTCGGTAAAATACCGCCGTACATTATCTTTAAATCGCTTGTTCCCATGATGCGGGAGGCATTTACATAGTCCCGATGGTTTTCTGACAGAGCCTTACTGCGTACTAAACGGGTAATGCCTACCCAGTAAAATGCAGACATAATAAAGATAAATGTCCATATATTGTACGTAGGAACAACTGTTACAAACACAATAATCAGCATAACAACGGGTAAAATCATAATAAAATCGCAGATACGCATGATAATATTATCAACTTTACCGCCGTAAAATCCGACAATCAGCCCGACAAAGATACCAACCATTTGCGTAATAATGGTAACACAAAATGCAATAAGGATTGAGTTCCGAGCACCGATAATGAGCTGCTGTAAAATGGGGCGGCCCCCTAAATCTGCTCCCAGCAAATATTTTTTCCCCGGCGGCGAGTATTTATCCCGCAAGCTGACACGCATTACCGCTTCGGTGTCAAGCACAAAGCCTCCGATAATAATGACAAGAAAAATCACTGCCAGAATACCCAAGGCAAACAGTGCAACTTTATCATGCTTAAATTCATTTTTCACAATTTTCCAAAATGAAGGAACCGTACTCATCTCTTTTAATGCAGCTTCATCAATTATATCAAGATCAATGGTAGTATTTTCATTTGTATGCATATAAAACTCCTACTCTATTCTGATACGGGGATCAACAATAATCATAACGATATCCGAAATCAGGCTGCCGAACAGGGCAAGTGTACCATACAGCAACGTGAGTGCATTAATAACCGAGTAATCGCGTGAAAGGATAGACTCAATAAACAATAAGCCCATACCCTGATACATAAAAACAGTTTCAATAAATACAGAGCCGGCGAGCAGCCCGGTTACGGTAAAGCCGAAGAAAGCAGCAATAGGCAGCAGCGAGTTTCTGAAAATATGGTGTGAATACACCTTATTAATGGGAACCCCCTTGCTCCGTGCTGTTTTTACATAATCTTGGCTTTTTGCGTCAATAACCTCGTTGCGGAGATACTGCACAATTCCGGTTGTACGCAGTAACGCACCGGTAATTGCCGGCAACAGCATGTGATAGATGCGGCTAAAGAAAAATGCTGCCTTAGTTCCCATTGCTTCAAGACTTACAAAGCCCGAAGTAGGGAAAAGCCGCAGCTTAAAGCCGAACAACAGCAAAAATACCAGCGAAAGAATGAACGACGGTATGGCATAGGTAATAAAGTTATACACCAACACCGCCTTATCAAATTTTGAACCGTCATACCGGCCGGAAAATATACCAAGCGGCACCGCAATTAAATAGGTTAATACAACCGTAAGTAAAGACAGCCACAAGGTATTGCGGGCAGGCAGCTGAATTTTTTCTTTAACTGGTAATTTATAGGTATACGAAATACCAAAATCACCGTGCAGAAGTATCCGCTTCATCCAGTTTTTATATTGAACAGACCACGGATCATTTAGACCTGCTTTTTCGCGGAGTTCTTCAATACGGTGTGCATCTACTTTCGGGTTTGTAATTAAACCGGTAAAGGGATCGCCGGGCATCATCTTACCAATTAAAAAAACGATTATGCTTAAAATAAAAAGCTGCGGTATCATAATGAGGATACGGCGTACTACTGTTTTCCACATATTTCTCCTCCTAGTCCTTTAACGCAGCGTAATGCGTACCGCTGATTTTCTTTAAATCGTATACCTTACCCTCTGGAGTAAAATATTGCTCTGATTCGCGGTTATATTCTGCTTCAATTTCAATGCGGCGTTTTTTATATTCATCGCGCATTTCAACATTCATTTCGGGGATTGCTGCAATGAGCCGGCGGGTGTAAATGTGCTGCGGGTTTTGGTAAATATCTTCCCGTGTTCCCGCTTCTACAAACCGCCCGCGGTACATGATGTAAATATAGTCGCACATGTGCTTTACAACGCCAAGGTCATGCGAAATAAACAGATAGCTCAGCTTAAACTCACGCTGAATTTCTTTCATAAAGTTGAGGATTTGTGCTTGCACCGAAAGATCAAGGGCTGACACCGGCTCATCGGCAACGATAAGCCGCGGGTTCACCGCAATGGCACGTGCAACTCCGATACGCTGCCGCTGTCCTCCTGAAAATTCATACGGATACTTATACAATCCGTCTGCCGGTATGCCGACTATGTTCAGCAGTTTTAAAACTTTACGCAACTCTTCTTCTTTGGAAAGACGCTCAAAATTTCTAATAGGCTCTGCGATAATGTCGCGAATGCGTTTTTTCGGATCAAGGCTCGACATAACATCTTGAAAAATCATTTGTACGTGCTGGTTGTATTTTTCTTTTTTCCGCTGTGCTTTTGTGTTGACACAGTTTCCGCCGTACAATATGTGCCCGCCTGTAGGTTTTTCCAGTCCTACAACTGCTTTACCGATTGTTGTTTTACCCGAACCGGATTCTCCAATAAGTCCGTAGGTTTTACCTTCCTCTATGGTAAAGGAAACATCATCAACAGCGCGTACATAGTCTTGAATAGTATTAAAAAAACCTCCCCGAATGGGAAAGTGTATTTTGAGATTTTTTACTTCCAGCAGTGCCATCAGTGTACCCCTTCTTTTATCATCGCTTATACCTCATCTTCAAAATGAAAATGCTTCCAGCAAGAACAGCGGACAAAATGTCCGGGATTTACTTCATGAAGCTGAGGGTCTTCCTCATGGGCATCAGTGGGAATCCAGTCAATACGATCGGCAAACCGGCAGCCGCTGTGCTTCATTTTTTTTAGTGAGGGAACCATACCCTTAATAACATGTAAAATATCGTCATCATTATCCGTTTGCGGAATAGATTTTAAAAGCGATCGGGTATACGGGTGCAGCGGATTGGTAAAAAGTTCTTTTGATTCTGCAATTTCTACTACTTGCCCTGCATACATAACTGCAACACGGTCGGCAACTTGCGCAACTACTCCAAGGTCATGGGTAATTAAGATAATACCGGCATGGTGCTTTACTTGCAAGTCTTTAATTAAATCGAGAATTTGCGCTTGGATTGTAACATCAAGTGCAGTTGTCGGCTCGTCGGCAATAATTAACGACGGATTGCATGAGAGTGCTGTAGCAATAAGTATCCGCTGCCGCATTCCGCCCGATAGCTCATGCGGAAAACGGAGTGCTGTCCGCTCCGGATTTTGTATACCGACGTCTTTTAATAGATCAATAACCCGTGCTTGCCGTTCTTTTTCATTCAGGTTGGTATGATATACTAATGCTTCTTCAATTTGCTTGCCTACCCGCTGCAGCGGATTCAATGAAGCAAGCGGATCCTGAAAGATAAATCCAATATCTTTTCCGCGGATTGTATTCATTTCTTCTTCAGAAGCAGTTAAGAGATTTTTCCCTTTAAAGAGTATTTCACCGGATACACGGGTAAACCGCATATCATGTAAACCGGTAATGGACATTGCAACGGTACTTTTTCCGCAACCGGATTCTCCTACAATTGCAAGCAGTTCATTTGGACGGACTTCAAGCGAAACACCGTCAACTGCATCGTAATAGTCGCCGTCAATACGGAAAGCGGTATGTAAATCTTTTATCGTTAATACATTTGAATTTTCCATGATTGCTACTGTATATAACCTTTTGATCGTAGTGTATGCCGGGAATCTTAAAACAATGGCTTTTAAGATATTCCAGTTTAATAAAAAAAATGGTAGCACGAATAAGGAAGTTTTTCAACTATACGCATACGAAAATATGTAAATTTTCCGAATATTTATGCATTTTATGCTAACGCCTGCCTTGTATTTTATGGTAACCTGCTCTAAAACGGAAATTTCTGAGCAGGTTCAATTTTTACTGTTGCATTTTCAACCGGCTTTTACACTTTGAATTTATTGATTTCAACGACTAAATTATCTGTGCCTGTTTTATTTTTTTGTGCTATGCTGCTTACTTCTTGTACCGCATTATTAATTTGTGTAGTACCGGTAGACATTTCATGCATGCTTGCTGCAATGCTGTCAGATACTGCGGCAAGCTGTGCCATCTCTTTTTCAACCGTACCGCTGCTTTTTATCATTTCTTGAGATAATTCTACAACATTGCCGGTAATGGCGGTAATAGCTGTGATACCTCCGAGTATTTTTTCATTGTCCGTATTTTGCTCATTCATTGATTCCATAATGCTGTGTTCTTGTGTTATTGCGGCAGCTACTAATTGAGCAATTCCGGTGAATTCTTGTTCGATTGCACGTGCAGATTCATTAACACATTCAATTTTATGTTTTAAATCTTTTAATACACCGCTAATTTTTTTTCCGTGTCCGCTTGATTCTTCTGCAAGTTTGCGTATTTCCCCTGCAACAACGGCAAAGCCTTTTCCTGCCTCTCCTGCGTGGGCTGCTTCGATACCGGCATTCATTGAAAGCAAATTGGTTTGTGCTGCAATGTTTTGAATTACTGCACTTGTTTCCAGCAGTACATCAGAACTTTCATCTACCGCTTTACTTAATTCAAGTGTTTGGAGCATTACCGTATGCCCGTGTTCTGTTGCAGTTTCTAACTGTTTCAGTGTTTGTATGTTCTTTTCGATTGTATTTGTAACAGATGTGATATGACCTATCATTTGTTGAGTAGCAGTGCTTGACGTGTTAATAGTATGAGTTTGCTCATCAATATTCATATTTAACCGTTCTACTATGCGGGTCATTGTTTGTAAGGCATTACCTACTCCAACAATAGTTCCGCCTTGTACGGTAACTTGTTTTTTTACATTTTGTATATTAGTATTAATTTCGCATACGGTACTTGCGGTTTCGGTCATATTACCGGCGAGTTCTTCTCCTATTTCTTGCATTTCTTTGGTATTATTTGCAACTGTTTTTATTGACATACTTATTTTTTCAATTGTTTCATTGAAATAGTGTGATAGCACTGCAATTTCGTCATTGCCGGTTTCCGGCAGCCGTGCTGTTAAATCGCCGTCTTCTTGTGCAATGTTCTTAAGTGCTGATACAACGGTTAAAAGCGGCTGTATGAGTTTATGGGTAAAAGTATATGCTGCAATAATACACAGAATTGCTAAAATAATACTTGTATAGGCATTTATTTTAATAAGATGGTAATAGCGTGCAAGCATTTCATCTTTTTCAATCAAAGAAACCAGCTTCCAATTTAAGGTTTCAATGGTATGAATATGTGTAATCCATTTTTTCCCCTCTATGCTAATTTCTTTACTGCCGTTTTCTATGCCGGCTAATATAGAAAAATCGGGTATTCCTACGCTGGTTAATTTTTTTGATTGAAATTGCTCATGACGAGGATCTGCTAAAATAGTACCGTCTGACTGTATGAGCATAATGTAACCGTTTTTACCGATTGTAGTCTTTTTTATCATATCAGTTAATGACTGGAGAGAAACATCAACACCAATGACTCCATTAACGGTATGTTCAGCGGATGATGTTGTTTGTGCAAAAGCAATAACCATATCGCCTGAAGTAGATAAATATGCAGGAGAAATGATACATATTCCCGGGGTCTCGGTTGCGGAAATATACCATGGGCGGGTACGCGGATCATAGCTGGCAGGAAGACTCGCTCCAGTACCATTGATATGACCTCCCCATTGCGTACCCATAAATACTTCTTGGTATGAAGCATCTGATTGTTGTACTAAACTGAAATATGATGCTATTGCTTTTTCTATATTACTTGGTTCAAAATCTTTCATAGAAACTGATTGTGTTTCTTCTGTATAGTTATGAATGGATGCATCTGCTTGATGAACTGCCGGATAACCGGTTAGTATTGTAAGCGTTTGCATCGTATTAGAAAATAACGTAGTAATTGTATGTTCAATAAGAATCAGTTTTTCAGCACTAACGGTATGAAAATCATCTAAGGTATTTTGCCGGATAAAGCGGGCACTTATAATCGAGATACTGCTTACAAGCACTATAATAATACATACTAATACTATTATTTGTTTTGTTTTTATCGATATAAAATGCTTCATATATTCCGCTCCTCACATTAGACTTGTTCGATAACTTTGTTTTCGAGCAGGTTTATTGTAATTAGATGCCATACTGCTTATTGTATTATAATAGCATAATTTATGATAAATTGATACCCAATTTTTAGTGTTTGCTTAGTAAACTAAATACTGTTTACTGTATCGTGTAGTAAGCAGTTGGTAAAAAAATGTGTTCTATGATACAGTAAGCTGTGAGGAACCGTATGAAAAATAAGCCTTTTTATGAAAAATTTACTAAACCGCGGTATGATAGTACTCATACAGTACATACAAAATTAAAACAATCTGCTGTGCCGCAGACTACATCTCATAACGCACCGCATACACATGCAGCACATACTACATCTCATAATGTGCCGCACACTGCGATGCTGTCCGAAAACTGTTCAGAATGCAGATGCCGCATAAAACCCATGCCGCCGATAAAATCTGAAAAATACGGATATGGGAAGCCGGTATTTTCCCCGCTTTCTGTACAGAGCCGGCAAATATTAGATGCTTTTCCTGATATTTTGCAGCGTGTGTTACCGTTGAGTGATAAACAAATGCAAAAGCTCCCTTTGTATATCCATGCACTTTTCCATGAATTAACTGATGACCGTTCTCGGCGGAAAATACATTATATGAATGATCCGGTGAAATTGTCAGCATATATGCACTATTATTTATGGTGGAATTTGGTACGGATGGTAAAATTACTGCAAAATATTCCTATTGACCTGCCTGATTCTGCGGTTGCTGCGGATTTTGGTTCGGGACCGCTAACTTTTTTGTGTGCATTATGGATTGCAAAGCCTGCATTGCGGAAAAAGAAGCTGAAATGGTACTGTGTTGACCTTTCTCATAAAGCCCTCTCTCTTGGAGAGGAGCTTTTTCTTGCCCTCTGTGCATATACCGCTGCGGCGGATTCTTGTTCTTATACGCCATGGGAGATAAAAAAGGTAACCGGTGCTTTCGGCTGTCAGCTCAAAGAAAAAGCTGTGCTGATTACCGAAGCAAATATGTTTAACGAGATTTTTTGGGATACTCCGCTTTCTATGGAATTGCTTGCAAAAAGAACATACCATACACTTGCACGCTGCTTACAGCCGAATGGTTCAGTTTTGCTTATTGAGCCGGGAATTCCGCTTTCAGGAGCGTTTATCAGCTTACTGCGTACAGAATTTCTAAAAGGCGGCTTTTCCATACCAACCCCCTGCCCGCATGTACATTCCTGTGCATTGCCCTATTCCCGTACACCGTATATACAAAAAAATATACCCTCTGCGGCATTGAAATGGTGTCATTTTACCTTTGAAACAAATGATAGCCCGCGGAATTTACGCCGCTTGTCTGAAGCTGCACATCTTGGAAAAGAGCGTGCAAGTTTAAGTTTTCTCTATTGTACACAACCGTTGTCTGATATTAAAGAACAATCTATAGAGGAACATATTCCGGTACGGATTTGCTCGGATATATTGAATCTTCCAGTCCGTAAAATCGGACGATATGCTTGTTCAGAACATGGTTTTCTACTCTTGTGCAGTGCTGATATTCCTGCTAGTTCCTTGCATACAGCCGTTTCCGGTACACTGCTGTTGGTGCCTCTCAGCTGTTTCCGGCTTGATAAAAAAGATAAAAAAACAGGAGCGTGGATTATTGAACTAGGGTAGAGATAGTATAAATCTCTTCAGAAAAAGAATTTATGAAAATATATATTTGTAGATGAAATCTGTAATTGTATGTATTCCCTGCTACCGTTTTTTTTGAATAGATGTCAGCAGTGCGTTCAGTTGTGCAGTAGGATCTTGATAGCCTCTAAACATAAAAGAAACGGGATAGCCCTTATCAGAAATAATCGTTATTATTTTCCCGATACAGTTTTGAATGACTGGTTCCTGTTCATAAGGGAAAAATTCAGGTTTGTTAATCACTAAAGTGTACTGTGTACCAGTATAGTGAATTTCTGCCAAGGCAGGAGGAAAAGGTACTAAGAAAATAAGAAAATCATCTCGTTTTGCACCGCCGATAGTCATTACGGAACCGGCTTTCAGCAGATGAATATTACGCTTGCCGATAGCGGTATTTTGATTTATCACAAATAATTCAATTATTTCAGAAATTATGAAGGGCTGTTGAGCAGAATCTGTGCGTGAGATAACTGGATAGCGAAACTCCCGGCTGTTTGCGGACAGCTTTTGTCCTTTAGAAGAATATACCAGCTTCCTGCCGGCACTATTCCGTAGCGATGCGCTATATCTTATGACAAGCCGTCCGGCAATCAGCAGCAGGACAAAAGTGATAATTCCAAAACCAGCCGCCTTCACAAGCGATTTTGGTATATCGGTAATCTTTCGTACTGTCTGCCGGAACCATGACGCAGTTATGGTAAGCTTTACACTTTCAGCATGAGAAAAACGATAATTGCCGTTCACCTCACCGTCTATCCGTATATCCGCAGTATATCGTCCCTCATTACGGAACTGTTCAGGAATAGCAAGTGTAATAGTATGAACATCATCTTTTTCAGGGTGGAGTATGAGCTTTTGTGCATCAGGTATAAATTGTGAAATTACTGATTTATAGGAAAAAGTAATTGCAGTAATATGAAGTTCAAGAGGTGTATCATTGGTATTTTTAAATTGCAGCGGCAGCACAAGTGTTTTCCCCGATGCAGCAAGCTGCTGGGGAATACTTATTTCGGGAAGTATAACCGTTTGATTATTGAATGAAATATCCCCTGCTTTCGGTACTATATCTGGCTTTATACCTAAATTAGCGGTAAATGCTTTGGAAACATCCGTATACTGCGGCGGTATGGTATGTGTGCTTGAAATTGACTCTGTATTGGCGGGTTGATGCAGCGGTATAGAGTCATTGTTTATCGTGGTAGGCGGCGGTGGTGCTGCGGCAGCGGCAGCATAATTTTCCTCATTGGTATTATCTCTGCGGTCTTCAAAGAATTCACGATTTTTGGATATGTTCGTTGATTCAGAATATTTTGCAACAGCTTCTTGTGTCCGGTTCGTTGCTGTTTTGGTTGTACTAATGCTGCCGATTGCCGGTCTAGCAATGCTGCCGGCAGTAGAGTGCGTAGGCGCATACGGCGGCTGTTCTGCTGTTTTGGGCGGTGTACCGTGTTTAGTAGTATTTGCATTGAGCCGGCTTGCCGTATCTGTGATTAGGAAAGCAGTATCGGGACTGTTCAGCTCCGGCGGTGTATAGTGAGCAGAAGCAGAGGGATAGTGTTTCTTAATGTCAGCTGCGGAATGAGTTTCGAGTTTTTTAGAAATGCCGGTTGTCCCGGATACACCGGCAGCGGCAACATAATTTTCCTCATTGGTATTATCTCTGCGGTCTTCAAAGAATTCACGATTTTTGGATATGTTCGTTGATTCAGAATATTCTGCAGCTGCTTCTTGTGTCCGGCTTGTTGCTGTTTTGGTTGTATTAATGCTGCCGGTTGCCGGTCTAGCAATGCTGCCGGCAGTAGAGTGCATAGGTGTATGCACCGGCTGTTCTGCTATTTTGGGCGGTGTACCGGTATAAAAATTACCGTCAAGGTTTTTTATAACAGCTTCTTGGGGAAACGGCAGCTTTACATAATATACTGACCATTTATTATGACGAATATCAGCGGTGATTTTTGCTAGTTCTGTTTTTATTTGTTCATCAGTATAACCGGTATAGGGGCTGTCCGGCGGAGGATTAAAAATGCCGTCAGAAATTACAATCACTGTTTTAGACCGCTGCGGCGGTAGCGTTTTCATATATGCAGCGGTAAAATGTAATCCTGCTAAGAAATCGGCACTATTCCCCAGCTGATACAGCAGCATAAACCGCGATACAACACGCGATAAATCGGCTTCGGTATTAATAGTTTGGGACATTTCATAGCACGGCTCTGCACTAAAAGACAGCAGATGAAACGTATCTCCTTTTTTGACAAAACGGGTTATAATTGAATGCAGCACTTGGTCATTAATTGCGTGGTAGTACGGTAAAATTGTGCCTGACGTGTCCATCAGTACAACAATATCTGCACTTCCAGCAGTATGTACCTGTGCACATAGTCCCCAGACAATGAACAAGTATGCGGCAATTACTGCCGCCTGCTTTACTACTTGTTTCATCTGCTCTATTGTCCTATTTTCCTACCACGAAGCAGCGGAAATTTCTAATACTTTATATGTTTTTTCTTCTTCACTTACCACAAATGACAATGTTTCACCAACTTTATGATTCCACAAATTCGTTCCAAGCGGCGACATATAAGAAATAATCCCATTATCGGGGTCTGATTCCCATGGACCAAGGATTGTATAAGTTTCTTTGCTTTTTGTTGCAGCATTTTCTAACAGAACAACCGTACCGAATCCTACTCGTGTTGTGCTAATTGCAGACGGATCAAAAATTTGGGCACGCTCAAGTTCTTCCTGTAAGCGGCTCACCAAATTATTCAAGCGGCTTTGTTCTTCTTTTGCTGCTTTATATTCTGAGTTTTCGCGCAAGTCGCCTAATGACAATGCATATCCAATTTCCTTTGAATTTCGCGGAATCTCCTCTTCAATCAGACGCTGGAGTTCTTTTTTCTTTTCTTCCATCTTTTTCGCTGTTACAATTAAGCCGCGGCCGGTTGAAGTTTTTTCAACCTCATCAAGAAATTTGAAGTTTTTGTATTTTTCAAGAATCCTATTACGAAGCTGCATTTTTTTCGGCGGATCCAAATCTTTAATATCGCTGATGAGTGTATACAATCTTGTTACGGTATCTTCCGTATGTTCGACAATAAAGTTTTCAAGCAATGCATCTGCACCGAACAGAATTCCCAGTACCTGCTTATTAATTTTGCGGTTTTCAGTAGTGTTACGGCGGTTTGCAATCTCACGGTATGTAATGTCAAGAATGTGAATCAGGACAATAATTTGATGCTCATAATCAATATTCAAATCTTTAAACCATTGCTCATCCTGTACATTTTTGAAAAACCAAATCACTGCTTCACGGTATTCTTTGTACTCTCTAAAACACGTAAGTACAAGATCACGTACTTTTTGCGGATATTCTTCAAGCAGCGGATTTAAAATTTCTGATGATAAAACAATAGGAAATAGCCGTACATACTGTTCGCTCCAATTAGGAATAAGATTCTTAATATTGCGTAAATATGCACTGCGGAGTTCTTTATTTTTAATTTCCGAGTATAAAGCTGCCGGATTTGCGACCTGATCGAAAAGTTCTGAAAAGGTATGATGTTTTCCGCTGTGCAGATGCGGCAGCATACCGGTAAGTTTTGATACAACCAAATATGATGCGATGATTTGCTCATTTACTTGACTAAATGACGCTTTTAAGAATCCGTCAAAATAATTGAACATATCCTGAAATCCGTCAGAATCGGTATCACCCCGCTCCAAAACATCAAATATAATTTCAACCCGTTCAAAGAAATTTTTTTGAGCTTTAAACTCGTTGGTTAATTTTTCTTCTATTGATATCGGGCGGGCATGTACGGTATAAAAATCAATATTTGCAGGATTAATACCGAAGTCCGGATTTTCCTTTACAATTTTCCGTGCTTTTGTATTCCAGCTTGTCCATTCTCCCGCAGTAAGCAGTGAGGGGACAAGCTCATGTTTAATCCGTTTAAAGTCGCAGTTGTTATCAAAACTTTTAATAACAATCTTCAACGCCCATTCGGGGTCTGATTTAATTTTTGCCGCTAAGTCGGGACGTTTCATAATAGATTTTAATACCCATATATGCTCTTTGTCCAAGGTTTGCAAGGCACTGATGCCCATTTCCAGACTCATCGAATGCCCGCGTTTTTTTGCAAAATCAATAACCAGCTCTTTTTTGTCAACACTTGCAATACGCCCTACACCCCATGTCCGGTGAAAGACAAAATTTCCGGCATCAAACGAAATATGTTTTTCAAAGTCATCAATAGCGATAAATACATTCCGCCAGCTTTGGTTAAGATTTGAAACTTTAATATACTCATCAAGCTGGCTGTGTCCTTGATATTTTTCGCGGAAACATTCAACAATTTCTTTCCGTGCCCAGTTATCTTTATCTTCGTAGGTAAGAATGAGCTTGAGAATATCAATAGCAATATCCCATTCTTTTTCTTTTTTATAATATCCGTATAAATCCTGCATGAGCAGTGCACTGCGTTCAGCCCCCAGATGCTCAGTAACTTTCCGCTGAACATGATAGAAAAATTCAATTTCCTGCGGTACCAGCCCAACCAGTTTTCCCCATACCTCTTTTACAAAGTTTACATATTTGCGATTGATAAATCGGTATAATGCTTTTTTATAATACTCGATAGCTTTTTCAATATTACCATTTTGCTCATAGTATTCAGCAAGATGCTTAGCAAGTTCTGCTTCTTCATAGTCAACCCGTACCAGCCGCTCCCAAATATCGTAGATATTTTCATTACCTGTTTCTTTATAACAGGTTGCAAGTGTCCGCAGTGCCAGCTTTGAATCTCCAAATTCAAGCACCCGTAAACAAAGATGCTCAACAATTTGAATTTTATGGTTATCAGTAAAAATATTGAGCAATGTTACCAGTGCAGAATCATCTAATAACTGTTTTGACAAAGAAATAATACTTGAAATATATAATGCGGTAATACTTGTTTTAGTATGCGATAGATGGCTATCACATAAATTTTTTAATTCATCACAATAGCGGGCATCTTTTGCTTCTTGGATAAGAGCATCAAATTCCTTAAAATTATTGATAGAATAATTTGTAATCGCAGCACGAGTCCACTTCTCTTCATTGAGCATATCGCGGACTTTTTTTTCTAAAACCTCAGACATATATACCTCACAATCGCAACACTACCGTATGTAGCGTTCATAAATTTCTTCATCGAGTAATTTAATGCGTAGCAGAATTTCATCGATTTTTGTTTTTTCCCCATTGCCGTTCATATAATGGTCAATGAGCCAAAAATAATGGTTGATAAGCCGCGGAATGAGGAGATTCACATTTTTAGCGGTTTTACTTCTCAACTCATTTTCCAGCGTATAAATACTTTGCCGCAACTTGCCAAGTTCCAGTGCTTTTAACTCACGTTTTACACTAAATACGCCGTCAAGCACTGCAAAAACAGGCAGCCATTCAGATAATTCTTTTTCTTTATATCCGGCAGCCTCAACTCTTTTAATCAGTGCCTCCATAATATCAGATTCCAAAAAGCAAAACTCTATTTCCGAAGCATTCTTAAAAAATGCTTCGCGAAAAAATACTTTGGAAAACCGCACCTCTCCGCTCAATGCATACGCGTCGGCAAGCTCTGCAATAATTGCCGATGAATCAGGATTTACATCAGCGGCATACCGTAAACAATTGATTGCAGTTTCATAGTCTCCCAATGCTTTATAGCATAAGCCTGTTTTTCGGTATAATTCCGCAGTATGTACAGTTGGATTTACTGCAATCATATCTCGATAAAATTGCAGTGCTATGCTGAATACACCGCACTTGAACACATACAAAATAGACTCATAGTATTCTCCGTTTTTGTACATATACTCCAAAAAATCTTTCCACTGGGCAATAACATTTTCACCGCGGAGAAAATCATTCGGCTGCATCATTGCATAGCGTACTCTATCCCGCCAAAAACTGATACCCCGTATCGCATAGAGTACTTCTTTATTTTCTAAATCCTGTTCAAGAATCTGCCTTAAAAGGGTATAAGACTGTTCGAGTTCTCCTCGTTTTAGAAAATCAAGAGCAGGCTTTATTATCGTTTGAACAGAATGGTCAGACATACTTATGCTATATTATACTTATAATATGCCTTTAGTCAATTGACCCTTTTTTAGAAATTTGTTATTATCTGCAACCATTTGTAATCAATTCACACATAAGAGTATTTATCAAAGCACCAGCGGTAACAAAATGTTCAGACAGGTGCTGCTATCAAACTTCTATATCCGGAGGGTTATCTGTATGTTGAATATCAACAACGGAGCTGCTCAGCTGAAACGTGAGATTCTTGTTAGAATAGCACGGTTGCAGCTTGCAGGAGAGCTTGAAGAAGGAGTGCATTTTATTCCGCGTGAAATGGCACCGCTTGGTTCTACACCGTTTCGGTGCTGTATTTATCATGATCGGGAAATCTTGCGTAAACGTGTTATCGCACGTCTTGGACACAGCCTTGAAGACCACCATGAAGAAAACACCCTTGCAGAGTATGCACGTGAAGCGTTGCAGCGGGAAAAGCCTACAGAACCGATGCTTACGGTTCTCGATACTGCCTGTAATGCTTGTGTACGCAGTCACTATATGATTACGAATGCCTGTCAAGCATGTGTTGCCCGCCCCTGTGTTATTAACTGTCCTAAAAAATGTATTAGTATTTATTCAGGCCGTGCTCATATTGATGAAGATGTCTGTGTCAACTGCGGTATGTGTATGCAAAACTGTCCCTACCATGCCATTATCAAAATTCCTGTTCCGTGTGAAGAAGCCTGCCCTGTTGGTGCAATCAGCAAAAATGAACAGGGGCGGGAAGAAATAGACTATACAAAGTGTATATTTTGCGGTTCCTGCATTAGAGAATGCCCATTTGGTGCAATGATGGATAAGAGTCAGCTGGTCGATGTTATACGCCATATAATGGAAAAAAAGAAAGAGGTTGTTGCTCTGTATGCTCCTGCTATTGCTGCTCAATTCAAAGGAAAGCCCGGGCAGCTTGAGGGGGCTTGTCAGGCAGCAGGTTTTGCTGCAACGTATGAAGTTGCACGAGGTGCAGACATTACTTCCGACAAAGAAGCAGCCGAATTTGAGGAACGTATGGAGCGGGGTGATGTGGTAATGACGACCTCCTGCTGTCCTGCGTATGTCCGTGCAGTAAAAATCCATGTCCCCGATCTTATTCCCTGTGTGTCAGATACCCGCTCTCCCATGCATTATACTGCCGAATTGGTAAAAAAAGAGCATCCCGATTGTATTGCAGTGTTTGTTGGGCCGTGTTTGGCAAAGCGGAAAGAGGGATTGGATGATCCTTTTGTTGATTATGTTCTTTCTGCAGAAGAGCTGAGTGCCTTGTTTACTGCAAAAGATATTGATGTCGCGAAATGCGATGCATTGGTTTCTGATAATCCGCCAACCGCAAGCGGGCGTAATTTTGCACAGTCGGGCGGTGTTGCAGAGGCGGTGCGAATCCGTTTAAAAGATCAAAGTATCTTACGGGCAGGTATTATCAACGGTTTAAATAAAGAAGGAATGAAGCAGCTTGCCGGTTATGGAAAAGCTGCCGCTCAGAAAAAGCCGTCCGATGCTAACTTGGTAGAAGTAATGGCGTGTCCGGGCGGTTGTATCGCAGGGCCTTGCGTTGTGGCAAACTATAAAACTGCATCTATGCAGCTGAAAAAATATGCAGACGCAGGGAAGCCGCTGCCGTGATGCGGTATATATGATGCCGCTTCTTATCGTTTCCGGTATATATCTTGCCGTAATAACACTGCTAGTACTGTGTATTGTAAAAAGCGGTATAAAACTGAAAAATGCTGCGAATCCGCAAGAAGCTCGCCAGTATTTTTATACAGCACTCATCATGCTTGTTTTTGTATCGGCTTCTTTAGCAGTTATTCTGCTGCGTTCAAAGAGTGCTGTGGTTTTAAATGATTCCGGCATGAGGAGCACTGCGGGCGTTTTAGCGGTTAAAAAAAGTTTTGCTTATGTGCTATGGTTTGCAGCTGCTGTGGTTGTTATTATACTGCTCGGCTTGTTCGACTGGTTTGTCCTGCGGAAAACCGCTAAAACTTCTCAGCAGTACCGAATTCGTAAATTTTTTGTTTTCGGTGCCGGCATGGTGTGTTTGCTCTGTATGGTGTTTGCAATAAAATTCTTTGCTTGACAAATTTTTATAAAAATGATACATAGTATCTGTTGAATGAGTAAGCCCGTTTATAACGGTTTTACTCGGTATTCTTGAAGAGTTTTCCAGTACCGTAAAGCCTTTTCTTGCTAGATAAGAGAGGCAGGTGTCTGTGTTGGTTTATATGTAAAACCAAGGGTTCGCCTATTACTCTGTAGGATGCCAAACCAGTCATCGGAATAGTGAGTTGATGATCAGGTGGATCCGAAGTAGAGCTTATCGAATAACTTATGATGAGCTGATTAGACATATCGTGTTATAATAGTCTTTATCCTCTCTGGTTGTTATTGCTCTTTTCTCTACAGTTTATATTCCGATTCTGGTAAATGCGGATTATTGTGAAAATTTATTTTTGCATTTCGGCATGAGATAGTCTCGCTTGTGCGCGGGGTTTGTTAGTTGCCTATTGTCTGTTAGGAGGATTTACATGGCAAAGGAAAAGTTCGAAAGAACAAAAATTCACATGAACGTTGGTACTATCGGTCACGTCGATCATGGTAAGACAACTCTTTCGGCAGCAATCACTACGTATTGTGCAAAAAAATATGGTGATAAGCTTCTTAAATATGATGAGATTGATAATGCTCCGGAAGAAAAAGAGCGCGGTATTACAATTAATACCCGTCACTTGGAGTATCAGTCTGATAAGCGTCACTATGCTCATATTGACTGTCCCGGGCACGCTGACTATGTTAAAAACATGATTACCGGTGCTGCTCAAATGGACGGCGGTGTGTTGGTTGTTTCTGCTCCTGACGGTGTTATGCCTCAGACAAAAGAGCACTTGCTGCTTGCCCGTCAGGTTGGTGTTCCTTCTATCATTGTTTTCTTGAACAAAGTAGACTTGGTTGATGATCCTGAATTGCTTGAATTGGTAGAAGAAGAAGTCCGCGATGCGTTGGAAAGCTATGGCTTCCCGCGTGATACTCCTATTATCAAGGGGTCTGCTTTTAAGGCATTGCAAGATGGTGCTCCTGCAGAGGATACTGCTTGTATTGAAGAATTGCTTACACACATGGATACTTATTTTAAGGATCCTGTGCGTGATGATGCAAAGCCGTTCTTGATGCCGATTGAAGATATTTTCACAATTTCAGGACGCGGTACTGTTGTTACCGGCCGTATTGAACGCGGTGTTGTTAATCTGTCTGAAGAAGTTGAAATTATTGGTATCCGTCCGACCCGTAAAACAGTTGTTACCGGTATTGAAATGTTTAATAAAGAGCTTCAGCAGGGTATTGCTGGTGATAATGCCGGTCTTCTTCTTCGCGGTGTTGAAAAGAAAGAAGTTGAGCGCGGTCAGGTTCTTGCTAAGCCGGGTTCTATTCAGCCTCATACAAAATTTGAAGCTCAGATTTATGTTCTTTCAAAGGATGAAGGCGGCCGTCATAGCCCGTTCTTCAGCGGTTACCGCCCGCAGTTCTATTTTAGAACAACTGATATTACTGGTACTGTTACCCTGCCTGAGGGTGTTGACATGATTAAGCCCGGTGATAATACAAAGATTATTGGTGAGCTTATCCACCCGATTGCAATGGATAAGGGGCTTAAGCTTGCTATCCGTGAGGGCGGCCGGACTATCGCTTCCGGACAGGTTACGGAGATTTTGGCGTAATTGCAAAAAAACAGGCGGTCAAGATGTTTTTGACCGCTTGTTTTTGTACGGAGGAAGTATGGTTAAGGAAAAGATTCGCGTTAAACTTCGCGGATTTGATGTAGAGTTGGTTGATCAAAGCTCTAAAGCGATTGTGCAAGCAGTGCAGAAAGTAGGTGCTAAGGTTTCTGGACCTGTTCCGCTTCCTACGCGGATTAATAAATTTACTGTACTGCGTTCACCGCATGTAAATAAAAAATCGCGTGAACAATTTGAAATGCGGACGCACAAGCGTTTGATTGATATTATTGAACCTACTACAGAGGTTATGAATGCGTTGATGGCTCTTGAGCTTTCAGCTGGTGTTGATGTAGAAATTAAACAATAAAAAGAAAGGTAGACGGCATTTTAATCAGGATGTGCGTACCGGGAAAGATATCTTTCCGAGGAGTTTTTTAATTATGGTTGGTCTGATTGGTAAAAAAATCGGCATGACACAGGTATTTGATGAGGCTGGCCGTCTCACGCCTGTAACTGTTTTGCAGGTTGAACCTAATACTGTTGTTGCAGTAAAAGATGAAGAGCATTTTGGGTATGCTGCGGTTGTGCTCGGTACTGGAGAAGTAAAGAAAAACCGTCTTTCAAAAGTATATGCAAATCAATTTGCAGAGGGTGTAGAGCCTGTTCGTCTTTTGAAAGAGTTTCGAGGCTTTGATCGGGAAGTTTCTGTTGGTTCTAAAATTGGTGTAGAGATGTTTGAGACTGTCCGTTATCTTGATGTTACTGCTATTTCAAAGGGAAAGGGATTTCAGGGCGTTGTAAAACGCTGGGGTTTTGGCGGCGGCCGTGCATCACACGGATCGAAATTTCACCGTGAACCCGGTTCTACAGGACAGTGTACAAGTCCAAGCCGTTCGTTTAAAAATGTAAAAATGCCCGGTCACATGGGCTCAGAGCGGGTGACGGTACAGAATTTGAAAATTGAAAAAATTGATTCTGAGTTGGGTGTCGTAATGGTGCGCGGCTCTGTTCCCGGAAAAAAGGATGCTGTAGTGTTCTTGAAGTCCGCGGTGAAACGGGAAAGATAACGGCAGGAGAAGACAATGGAAAAGAAAGTCTATTCGGTCGATGGCAAAGAGTTACGGACGATTGAACTGGATGATGCAGTGTTTAATCTTCCTGTGAATGAAGATGTTATTTATTACGCCATCACAAATGAATTAGCAAATATGCGTGTGGGTACGGCTTGTACAAAGGGGCGTGCAGAGGTAAATGGTTCTAACGCAAAGCCGTATAAACAAAAGGGTACGGGACGTGCTCGGCGTGGTGATAAAAAATCTCCTATTCTGGTAGGCGGCGGTACGATTTTTGGACCTAAGCCGCGGAGTTATTGCTTTGCAATGCCTAAAAAGGCAAAACGGTTGGCAATGAAATCTATTTTAAGCTTAAAAGCTCAAGATGATAGATTGGTTGTTATTGAAGATTTTACCGTTGAAAACGGAAAAACAAAGGATTTAGCAAAGATTTTACAGGCATTTGTACAGAATGAACGTACTGTTTTGGTGTTGAAAGATGACGATGCAATGCTGAAGCGTGCCGGACGAAATATTCCGACACTTTCTTTCTTGACATATAACCGGCTGCGGGCACATGACCTCTTTTATGGGCGGAAAGTGCTGATGCTTGAATCTGCTGCGAAAAATCTTTCACGTTTTTATGCAGGTGGGGAGGCTGAATAATGCATTATACTGATGTTATTATAGCACCGGTGCTTACAGAAAAGTCAAATGAAATGCGGGAACAGCGGAAATATGTTTTTAAAGTTGATCCGCGTTCTACAAAAATAGAAATTAAAGAAGCAGTACGCCGGCTTTTTAATGTTAAAGTTGAAAATTGTGCGGTTGTGAATGTTGATGGAAAGATGCGTCGTGTCCGGTATCGTGCAGGGAAAACATCAAGCTGGAAAAAAGCTATTGTTACGCTCGCGGTTGGTGAGACGATTAAAGTTTTTGAAGGTGCGTAAGCACTATTGCTGTTTTGAAGGGGATTTATAGATGGCTCTTAAATTATATAAGCCTATGACGCCTGGGTTGCGCGGACGCATCGATTTGCTGCGGGATGAAATTACTGCGCAAAAGCCAGAAAAAAGCCTTACGACAGGAAAGAAATCTAATGCAGGACGAGATAGTCATGGTAGGATTTCTGTTCGGCATCAGGGCGGAGGTCATAAACGGAAGTATCGTGAAATTGACTTTAAACGGAATAAATATGGAATTCCCGGTACGGTTCGCACTATTGAGTACGATCCGAACCGCAGTGCAAATATTGCTCTTATTTTCTATGCAGATGGTGAAAAACGGTATATTCTTGCACCCAAGGGGTTGAAGATTGGGCAAAAGGTTATGAGCGGCACAATGGCTGCATTGGAGCCTGCTAATGCTCTGCCGTTGGAATCAATACCTGTTGGTTTTACTGTGCATAATGTTGAACTTACAATTGGGAAAGGCGGTCAGATGGCCCGCTCTGCTGGTGCAGCTGCACTTATTGCAGCAAAAGAGGGGAATTATGTAACGCTGCGTTTACCCTCCGGTGAAACCCGCTTGGTACATAAAAAATGCTATGCAACGATTGGTGAAGTGGGAAATGCTGATCACATGAATATCAATTTGGGAAAAGCAGGCCGTGCACGTTGGCGTGGTATACGTCCGTCAGTACGCGGTATGGCGATGAACCCAGTCGATCACCCGTTGGGCGGTGGTGAAGGACGCGGAAAGGGACGCAATCCTGTTACTCCGTGGGGACAGCCGTGTAAGGGGTATAAAACCCGTAAAAAGCGGAATCCTTCTGATAGCTTTATTGTTTCAAGACGGAAGTAGGGAGTAGAGAATGTCAAGATCGGTGAAAAAAGGACCTTTTGTAGAAAAGAGCCTTTACAAGAAAGTTATTGAAATCAGTAAAACGGGAGATCAGAAAACAAAACGTATGGTGAAAACATACTCCCGCTGTTCTACCATCATACCGGAAATGGTTGGCTTTACGATTTCAGTTTACAATGGTAAGTCGTGGATTCCTGTATATATTACAGAGGAATTTGTTGGGCATAAACTTGGTGAGTTTGCTCCTACCCGTGTATTTCGCGGGCATGGCGGCTCGGATAAGAAAGTAGGAAGATAGCAGGTGAGTATGAAGACTGAAAAAAGCGGTTACCGGGCTGTAACAAAATACCTTATAGCATCTCCGACAAAGGTTCGGCCGGTTGCAAATGTTGTGAAAAACAAACCGTGTACCGATGCGATGGCAATTTTAGAGTATATGCCTCAGAAAGGTGCGGCATTGATTTCTCAAACAATGAAGTCTGCAATGGCAAATGCATTATATGTCAATAAGCAGCTTGATGAAGATATGCTGTATGTAAAAGAAATCCGCATTGATGAGGGACCTCGGTTAAAGCGGTTGTGGTGCCGCGGACGCGGACGGGCCGATGTCCAGTTAAAACGAATGTGTCATATTACTGTTGTAGTTGACGAAAAGGCAGGAGCATAAGTATGGGACAGAAAGTAAGCCCTATTGGGTTAAGACTCGGTATCAATAAAACGTGGTCTTCTCGCTGGTATGCTGGTCCGAGAGATTATGCAAACTTGCTCCATGAAGACTTAAAAATACGCTCAATGGTGCAAACATTACCGGAGTGTAAAAATGCAGATATCGCTGATATCGAAATTATTCGTCATCCTCAGCGTGTAACGATTGTAATCCATACTGCCCGTCCGGGAGTAATTATCGGGGTTAAGGGTGCAAATATCGAGAAAATCGGTGTCGCTATCCAGAAAGCAGTGAACAAAAAGGTTCAGATTAAGATTAAAGAAATCAAGCGTGCTGAGCTGAATGCTTCTCTTGTAGCACAAAATGTTGCTCGTCAGCTTATGGGGCGTGCATCTTTCAGAAAGGCTTTAAAACAAGCGTGTTTTGCCACCATGAAAGCAGGTGCACAGGGAATTAAGGTGCGTGTTTCAGGACGTTTGGGCGGTGCCGAAATGTCCCGTACCGAGGAAATGAAAGAAGGCCGTACTCCGCTCCATACGCTTCGTGCAGATATTGACTATGGGTTTGCTGAAGCACATACAACCTACGGAAAAATTGGTGTTAAGGTTTGGCTGTACAGCGGCATGATGTATGGTAATGATCAAAAAGATGATGCCGGTTTGTTGCTAAAGAAACAGCGCAGAGAGCGCGCTCCAAGAACTGATAAACCGAAAGGTGAGCGTGCAGAAGCAGGGAGGGATTAGGCTATGGCTTTAAGTCCTAAAAGAGTAAAACACCGCAAGATTCAGCGCGGTAGAATTAAAGGAAATGCAACGCGGGGCAATCATATTGATTTTGGTGAGTTTGCTTTAGTTGCACTTGAGCCGTTTTGGCTTACTAACCGTCAACTAGAAGCTGCCCGTGTTGCTTTGAATAGAAAGGTAAAGCGTGGCGGAAAATTATGGATACGGGTGTTTCCTGATAAGCCGTATACTAAAAAACCGGCAGAAACCCGTATGGGTAAAGGGAAGGGTGCACCTGAATACTGGGTTGCAGTTGTAAAACCCGGAACTGTCTTGTTTGAGTTGGCAGGCGTTGAGCGGAACCTTGCCGAAGCTGCAATGCTTCTAGCGGGTAGCAAACTTCCGTTTAAAACACGCTTTGCTGAGCAGCCGCGTGAGAATTAAAGTGGAGTGAGCTGAATGAAGAAAGCAAATTATAAAGATTCATCACTTGCAGAGTTGATTGTCAAGCGCAATGAGCTTAAGCAAAAGTATATGGATTTGAGGTTTCAGTTTGTAGTAGGTCATGTTGAAAATCCCATGCTGAAACGTTCTCTTCGCCGTGAAATAGCGGCGGTAAACACATTTATCCGGCAGAAAGAATTAGCTGGCGTAAATGCAGAGTAGGAGCAGGCCCGTGGAAGAAATAGCGGCAAAGAAGAAGTCCGGGAACCGCGAGTTTGTTGGTTTGGTAACGAGCGATAAAATGGATAAAACCATTACGGTTAAAGTTGCCACCAAGAAACTGCATCCGCTGTATAAAAAGTATGTGTCTTCCAGTAAAAAGTATAAGGCACACGATGAACAAAATACAGCACATATTGGTGATACAGTTCGTATCGTTGAATGCCGGCCGTTGAGTAAAGATAAGTGCTGGCGGCTGACTGAAATTGTTGAACGTGCAAAATAACGGGTAAGGAGCGTCTAGTATGGTTCAAGTAGAAACAAAATTAAACGTTGCCGATAACTCGGGTGCAAAAATTGTACAGTGTATTAAGGTACTCGGCGGTACACACCGCCGGTATGCCGGTATCGGTGATATTATTGTGGTTGCAGTAAAGGATGCCCTTCCTACTTCTGCAATTAAAAAAGGTTCTGTAGAAAAAGCGGTTATTGTGCGTGTTTCTAAGGAATATCGGCGTCCTGACGGTACCTATATTCGTTTTGATGACAATGCATGTGTTATTGTTGATGCAAACAAGAATCCGAAAGGTAAACGTGTTTTCGGACCTGTTGCACGTGAGCTGCGTGATATGGATTTTATGAAAATTGTATCACTTGCTCCAGAAGTTCTGTAAGGAGATTGAGCTGATGAAAGAAAAAATCAAGATCCGTAAGAACGATACGGTAGAAGTTATTGCAGGCAGCGATAAAGGAAAGCGAGGAAGTGTGTTGCGTGTCTTGCGTGAAAAGCACCGTGTTATTGTTCAAGGTGTTAATCTGGGAAAAAAAGCACTTCGCAAACGTTCCCAGCAAGATCAGGGCGGAATTGCCGAAATTGAAATGCCTATTCATATTTCTAATGTTATGATTGTAGGTAAAAAAAGCGGTGCAACACGAATTGGTTATAAAATGGACGGCGATAAGAAAGTGCGTGTTTGCCGCAAAGGTGGAGAAGTCTTATAATGAGTAATTATGTGCCACGGCTTAAGAAAGTCTATACAGAAAAAATCACAGCTGAGCTGACAAAAGAGTTTGGTTACACAACTGTTATGCAGGTACCGAAGCTGGTAAAGATTGTACTCAGCATGGGAGTGGGCGAAGCTCTTACAAACAAGAAACTTCTTGATGCTGCTGTAACCGATCTTGGTACTATTACTGGACAGAAAGCAGTAAAAACGAAGGCAAAGAAAAGCATTGCAAACTTTAAACTTCGTGAAGGACACGAAATTGGTGCAATGGTAACATTGCGTGGTGCAAAAATGTATGAGTTTTTGGATCGTTTTATTAATGTTGCACTGCCTCGTGTTAAAGATTTCCGCGGTGTAAATCCAAATGGATTTGACGGTCGTGGGAATTATTCCTTAGGTATTACAGAACAGATTATTTTCCCTGAAATTGATTTTGATAAAATTGAAAAAATTGCAGGGTTAAATATCAATGTGGTAACTACTGCTAAAACCGACAAAGAGGCACACGCGCTGCTTCTGAAATTCGGAATGCCCTTCAGAAAGTAAGAGAGGTTTTTATGGCAACAACAGCAATGATAAATAAGGCGAATAGTACGCCTAAATATTCTACGCGCCAGTATAACCGTTGTAGAGTTTGCGGCCGTCCGCGCGGATATATGCGGAAGTTCCAAATGTGCCGTATTTGTTTTAGAAAATTAGCCAGTGAAGGTCAAATTCCTGGTGTTACGAAATCGAGCTGGTAGGAGGTAGATAATGAGCGTTTCAGATCCAGTCGCAGATATGCTTACAAAGATACGGAATGCAGCTGCAGCCGGTCATGAGAAAGTAGATGTACCTTCTTCAAAACTTAAACTTGAAATTGTAAAGATTTTAAAGACAGAAGGTTTTATCAAAAACTTTAAACGGATAAATGATACCGGTGAAAATACCATCAGAATGTTCTTAAAGTATGACGAAAAGGAAGTTTCTGTAATTCATGGTATCGAAAGAGTTTCAACCCCCGGACGCCGGGTGTATTCAGGATATAAGACACTTCCCCGTGTATACAACGGATACGGTACTCTTATTCTCTCAACATCGGTTGGTGTTATAACCGGTAAGTATGCAAGCGAAAAACAAGTAGGCGGTGAGCTTATTTGTAAAGTTTGGTAGGAGGCGAGTGTGTCGAGAATTGGAAAACTGCCGGTAGTAATTCCTGCCGGTGTAAAAGTCAGTATTGCGGACAGTGTGCTTACTGTTGAAGGTCCAAAAGGTATGCTGACTCAGCCTTATAATCCTCTTGTTGAAATAGCTTTGGAGGATTCGGCAGCCGTTGTAACCCGTAAAAATGATACAAAGGAAGCACGTGCTTTTCATGGTTTATACCGTAATCTGCTTCAAAATATGGTTACTGGTGTCAGCACAGGCTTTTCAAAAACATTAGTGATTAACGGAGTTGGTTACCGTGCTGAAGTTCAAGGTAAGCTGTTGGTGATGGCGTTAGGCTATTCCAACGATTTTACTGCACTCATTCCTGAAGGAATTGAAGTTAAAGTTGAACCTCAAGGGAATAAGGTTGTCATATCCGGTATTAATAAACAGCAGGTCGGTGAATTTGCCGCTCAGATTCGTAAATTGCGTATGCCTGAGCCGTATAAGGGAAAAGGTATCCGCTACGAAACTGAAGTCATTAAGCGAAAAGTCGGTAAGACCGGTGTCAAATAAGGGTAGATGCTATGTTTAAAAAGCGAAATGAAAAAGATAGAAAGAGATTTAAGCGTAAGGTACATATCCGCAAACGCATCCATGGAACCGCTGAACGTCCGCGGATGACTATTTTTCGCAGTAACAAGAATATTTCTGTGCAGGTTATTGATGATGATGCACGGCATACGCTTGTTTCCATTTCAACGCTTGAAAAAGATTTTATATCGTTGCGGGCTAATGTTGAATCCGGTGCGAAAATTGGAGAAGAACTTGGTAATCGTTTAAAGGAAAAAAATATTACTTCAGTAGTTTTTGATAGAAACGGTTATTTGTATCACGGTGTAGTGCAAGCAGTTGCAGACGGTGCCCGTAAAGCGGGAATAAACTTCTAGGAGCAGATATGGATCGGCAAAAAGATTTTAACAGAGACGGTTCTCATCGAGAGAAAGAACTGGTAGAAAAGCTGGTGAAATTAAACCGGACTGCAAAAGTAGTGAAAGGCGGTCGCCGTTTTTCTTTTTCTGCATTAACTGTTGTTGGTGATCAAAATGGACACGTGGGATATGGCTTTGGAAAAGCAAATGATGTTAGTCAGGCAATTAAAAAGAGCATTGAAAAAGCAAAAGCTAATATGATTCATATTCCGTTAAAAAACGGTACTATTCCCCATGAAGTTCAAGCAAAATTTAAAGGTTCTTCAGTCCTTTTACGCCCTGCACGTTCCGGTACAGGAATTATTGCCGGCGGTACAATCCGTGCAATAATGGAAGCTGCCGGAGCAACCAACGTGCTTTCAAAATCACTTGGTTCAAACTCGGCAGTAAATGTTGTTCGTGCTACTTTTGAAGCTGCATCCGGACTCATGGATGGGCAAGTTATCGCGAAGAACCGCGGCAAGCCTCTCAGTGAAGTATGGGGGTAAGTAATGGCAAAAAGAATTAGTATTGAATTAGTGAAAAGTACGATTGGACAAAGACAGCCTGTTTGCAAAACAGTGCGTTCACTCGGACTTGGTAAGTTACATTCTGTTGTTGAACATGAGGCAACTCCTACAGTGTTAGGTATGGTGCGGGCTGTTCAGCATTTAGTTGAAACAAAGGAGTTGAATTGATGTCTGATTTTATGTTGAGTGCTCCGAAAGGTGCAAATAAAAAGAAACGTATCGTTGGACGCGGTTCTTCTTCCGGACGCGGAACAACAGCCGGAAAAGGTAATAAAGGGCAGAATGCCCGTTCCGGCGGAAAAACTTATATCGGGTTTGAAGGCGGACAAATGCCGCTTTACCGCCGTGTTGCTAAAAAGGGTTTTACAAATGCTCCTTTTAGAACTGAATATGTTGCATTGAATATCTTTCTCTTAGAAGCTCATTATGCAGATGGCGAAACAGTCGATAAAGAAACTCTTATGCAGAAAGGATTGCTGAAAAAGCGCGGTGCATTGGTCAAGATCCTTGCAACTGGTGATTTAACAAAAAAATTAACAGTTGCAGTTGATAAAGTTTCTGCACAAGCTCAGCAAAAAATTGAAAAAGCCGGCGGTTCCGTCAAACAGGCTGATAACTAGAGCGGGGCTTGATACATGGCTAACAATGCGTTTGTAAATGTTTTTCGGATAAAAGAACTACGGGAGCGTATTCTTTTTACGGTTGGTATTTTGATTATTTTTCGGCTTGGTTCGGTGCTCACCATCCCCGGTATCGATCCTCATGCACTTTCAGCATATTTTAAGTCGCAGGTTCGCGGAAATGCATTTGTTGACTATATGGACTTTTTTGTAGGCGGTGCATTTTCAACTTTTTCTGTGTTTATGCTCGGTGTTATGCCGTATATTTCTACACAGATTTTGATGCAGCTTGCGTTGGTTATTTTCCCTAGTTTGAAAAAAATTGCTGAAGATGATGGCGGCAGAAAAAAAATACAAGTATGGACCCGCATTATTACCGTATTTGTTGCATTGATTCAATCATCAGCAGTAACGGTGTATGCAAATTCAATACCCGGTGCAATTGTATTTCAAAGTAAAGCAGTTTATATGTTTGTTACTATGCTTACAGTAACGACTGGTACAATGGTTTTGCTTTGGCTTGGAGAGCAAATTACCTCCCGCGGTATCGGCAACGGTATTTCAATGATTATTTTTGCCGGTATTATAGTACGGTTACCGCATGCAGTATCGCAGTTAGTGCGGCTTGTCCGTCTTGGCGAGTTGAATTTTGTTTTTGTCGTTATCGCGTTTGTGATGTTTGTCGGCGTTATTGTGTTAGTCGTGTATGAACAGCAGGGACAAAGAAAAATACCTGTACACTATGCAAAGCGGGTTGTCGGACGAAAAATGTATGGCGGACAGAATACCTATATACCTTTTAAAATTAATCCGTCGGGGGTTATTCCGATTATTTTTGCTTCATCGTTTTTGACATTTCCAATGCAGGTTGCAACCAGCATTGGACCGAATGTCCGATGGCTAAATAGTCTTGCACATTTTTTACGTCCAAACGGATGGTGGTATAATATTCTGTATGTTGCTCTTATTATATTTTTTGCATATTTTTATACTCAAGTAACATTGAATCCTACAGAAATTGCAAAGCAGATAAGAGAAAACGGCGGTTCTATTCCCGGTATTCGTACCGATAAAACTGAGGAATATTTACAAAGAATTTTAAATAGGCTGGTATTACCGGGTTCTTTGTATCTAGCTGCTATTGCTGTTTTACCGACAGTCATACAGACTATCTTCGGGTTTCCCCAGTCAATTTCGATGCTGATGGGCGGTACTTCGTTACTTATTTTGGTCGGTGTAGACCTTGATACAATGAGCCAAATAGAAGCACAGCTGAAAATGCATCACCATGAAGGTTTAGTAAAGCGTGGAAAACTCAGATCCCGTAATCTGTAGTATTTTCGGAAAAGGGTTTGTTCTTTTATAAGGAGAAAACAATATGAAAGTCAGAACCAGTGTAAAGCCTATTTGTGATAAATGCAAAGTCATTAAACGCAATGGAATTATACGCATAATTTGCAGTAATCCAAAACACAAACAGCGCCAAGGCTAATGGAGGAAAATAAGAATGGCTCGTATTTCGGGAGTCGACCTCCCCAATAAACACGTTAACATAGCGTTGACTTATATTTACGGTATATCACATTCATCTGCAAAGGTTATTTGTGAGAAAGCTAATATTGATCCTATTCGTATGATTAACGATTTGAATCAAGATGAGCTTGCAGCGATCCGTGCTGTTATTGATAAAGATTTTAAGGTTGAGGGACGTTTAAGAACAGAGATAGCTTTGAATATTAAGCGTTTAATGGATATTGGATGCTATCGGGGACTTCGGCATAGAAAAGGTTTGCCCGTCCGTGGACAGCGTACTCGCACTAATTCCCGTACACGCAAAGGTAAGAAAAAGACCGTTGCCGGTAAGAAGAAGTAATGGGGGGTAGACTACTGTGGCTAATACCGTAAAAAAGCGAAAAGAAAAGAAAAGCGTATATGAAGGAAATGTCTATATTCAGGCAACTTTCAATAATACGATTATTACAATAACCGATTTAAAAGGAAATGCTTTATCATGGGCATCTTCCGGTGGATTGGGATTTAATGGTGCAAAAAAATCAACACCGTTTGCAGCACAAACAGTGGCAGAAACTGCAGTGCAGCGTGCACAGCAGTATGGTCTACGCGAGGTTCATGTATTTGTAAAAGGTCCTGGTGTAGGTCGTGAATCAGCCATTAGAACATTGGGAGTAATGGGGTTAAAAGTTCGGTCTATTAGCGATGTAACTCCTATTCCGCATAATGGCTGCCGTCCCCGTAAGACTCGCCGCATCTAATGTTAAAAGGAGTTTGAATGGCTCGTAAAAATCTTTTGAAAGGATTCAAAAAACCAAAAGGTCTGGAATTTGCATCCGAAGTGTCAAATGAAAGCTATGGTAAATTTACGGCTTCACCCTTTGAAACAGGTTTCGGCACGACGATTGGTAATTGTTTACGGCGTGTATTGTTATCTTCAATTCAAGGATATGCAATATCAGCTGTAAAGATTACGTCTTATGATGCAGATGGTGTTCCTCATGGTATTTCCAGTGAGTTTGAGGCTATTCCTCATGTTGCTGAAGATACTATGCAAGTATTGAACAACTTAAAACAAATGCGGCTGCGGCTTCCAAATGAAATTGAGCAGGACTCGTTTGTATTTGAGTTTAAGGGAGCCCGCTCTGTCGATGCAGGAGATTTTGCCCGTACTGGTCAGCTTGAAATTCTATCTGATTCACTCCATATTATGGAGCTAATGGAAGATGCTCATGTTGAGCTGGAATTTCAAGTTGATTTTGGACGCGGGTATGTACCGGCTGAAACAAATGAAAAATATGTTGAGGTTGTAGGTACTATTTCTCTGGATTCTATTTTTACTCCTGTACTCAAAGTAAGTTATGAAATTCAGCCATGCAGAGTAGGGCAGCGTAACGATTATGATAAGCTTGTGCTTGAAATATGGACTGATGGGACAATACGCCCTGAAGATGCATTAGCGGAAGCTGCAAAAATTGCAAAAGAGCATTTTACTGTTTTTGTCAATTTTAATGAAAATGAGCTTATTAGCGAAGATGAAACTGACGAAAGCGATGAAATGATTAAGCAGTTACTTGCAACACCGATTTCGGAGCTTGATCTTTCAGTTCGGGCATCTAATTGCTTGAAGAATGCAAATGTTTCGACAATCGGCGAGCTAACGAATATGACCGAAGATGAGATTTCAAAAACTCGGAATGTCGGTAAAAAGAGCTTGCAGGAAATACAAGAGAAATTACTGGAACGTAATTTGCGTTTGGGCATGACTGACTATAGTCATCTAAAAAATTCGATTAAGTTATCGAGACAGAAGGAAGAGACAGATGAAGCATAAAAACGGATTTAATCCGCTTTCACGTACCAGTGCACATCGGCGCGCATTGCACCGCAACATGGTTACCTCTTTGTTTAAGTATGAGCGGATTACCACAACAAAACAAAAGGCTATGGAAATTCGGCGTACTGCTGAAAAACTGATTACCCGTGCAAAGGTTGATTCTGTGCATAATCGCCGTCAAGCTGCAACGTATATTTGGGATAACGATATTTTAAAAAAGCTTTTTGAAGATATTGGTCCCCGCATGAAAGACCGCAATGGCGGATATACTCGCGTGTTAAAGCTCGGTTTGCGTGAAGGCGATGCTGCTCAAGTAGCGATTTTGGAGTTGGTTGATTACACCCTTGATAAGAGCATGAAAAAATCAGCCGATGTTAAGTCTAAGACTACGGAGGAATAAAGTATGTCAAAAGCACATCGCGGAAAAGGTATAAATACAGTTCCGAATAAAGGCCGCGGTACTTGCCCGATAACAGGACAAACCGGTGTTAAACTGCTGTATGAGCATGAAATAGATGGAAAGAAAGTTTCTATCTCAAAAATAGGTAAAGCTACTTTAAAAAATAAGAAATCAGCGGAATCCTAAATTGAAAACGCCCTTAGGGGCGTTTTTTTAGATAATTATGCTATTGTTATAATTTAATAAAATTATTGGCAGAACCCTATTTTTATGATATAATATAAAAATATGACTTATGCATCGTTATCAGCAAAACTTTCAAGCTCCAGTATAATTAATGGTGAGAGAACTTCAACTGATATTGTTGTATTTGATAAAAATGAATTTGAAGTCCTCGATCATGTACTACAAAGTTTACAAGCCTATGCACCTGGTGTTCTTGCAAATATCGCAAATCATATTTCAACTTTGGAGCAAGTTGCTATAGCAATTTCACGCTATCCTCCAATACTACAAAGTAGTGTGCTGGGAGGGCACCAGCGTTCTGCACAAACTCTTATTGATACGCTTTGCAATGTTACTCCTGATTCAAGGCTTCTGGCACTCCCTACTAAAGTGATATTGGGTAAAAGTTTTTTGATAGCAAAGTTTCAGGCATTTTCTGCATTAACCAAGATAGCAATGAATGCTTTTTTTGAAGAATCTGATATTCAAGCGTTGCGGCAAATAGCAGTGCGGGTTATGTTTGCTCTTATGGCTGAAGATGTATATATGACTTTGCTTGATACAAAAGAATTAGTTTATGAGATTAAAAAAGAAATTGCAGAGTCTCTTATAGAATTGTGGGAACAACGGCTTGATGAACGGAGTTCTTTGTTTGCACCTGTTTTACATAAAGTATGGACTGCTCGTAATAAACTAGCACCAAATTTTGGTACAATGCTCGGGGTAAGTGAGCTTTTTATCTTTTCTATGGAGCTTGATGAATCTTGGGAAAGATTTATGATTGCTAAAATGTCTGATCCTGAAATTGGTCAGGCTCTTGAAGAGTTCTTATTTGCTATTTCTTTTGAACAAATAAAATATATCCGTAATTTTTTACAAGAAAAAAAACTATCTGCATTAAGCCGTGATGAAGCATATACCTTACTTGGAATTCAAATGGATTTTCTGCCTGATGATCCGCGATTATTTTATAGTTCATTTGTAGAGCGGAAAAATAATGCAGAAGCCCGCAGACGTATGCATCAAGAAGGTCCAAAACGGACATTGGAAGATTTGTATATTCAATTTATTTTTGAGCAGCAGCAAAACTCGGACGTGGTGTAACGGATAGGCGTATATATTTTTAATGAAAGTATATCTTTCGTAATTGCATAAAAAAGTGTTTTAGCAATAAAGTTATGGAAATATCTAAAAACTTTAGCTTTTAAAAATACCCTTATTGATGTATTGATAGATACTAGCCATTATGATTTACGATTCCCTATAATATACTATGAATAGGTATTGGTAGTGAATATAATGCAGGCAAAATATTATTATCGAGGTGATTAGAAATGAAGAAAATGTGTCTTATCTTATTAATGGTGCTGTCTTCTTATGTAGGGTTTAGCTTGGATATGAGTACAGGCAGCGGATTTAGTTATGATCATACGTGGGGATCCGCAACTCTAACTGCAGGTGAAAATTCTGTGCATATTGCTGCGAAAGGTAATTTCCTTGATTTCAAAGGTTTTTTTGATGCACAGTATCTATTGGTTGAATTGGGCACTATGGTTTCAGTCGGTACTACCGATGTAAGTATGGCATCTCGTGTTAGCGGAGTTTACAGCAGCACTTCAGAGCAATTACCCTTGAGGGCTTTAAATATACATATAGGTCTATTTGGTAAATATCCGTTTAGATTTGGAATCGCGAAAATCTACCCTATTGCTGGAGTTGAATTTGATTTTAATGTTTATGCAAATCTTAATGGGCAGAATGTACGAAGTTCTATGACAAAAGAACAAAAAAAAGATGCAAATAGCTATTATTTTTCTTTTGGAGGAGGTACGGATATTTTTATCAATAAAAATATTTTTATACGCCCTCTCTTCTTATTTGGTGTACAAATGAACAAAAGCACTGAATATAAGAAACTAAAAAAACTGGCGTTATCTGATGTTCATATAAGTAGTAACAGTTTTAAAATAAGTACAGGTCTTAGCATAGGATATACATTTTGAATTAATCGCCATATAAGGTTGTGCTTAGTGCTTTATGGAGCTTCTGTATGGGGGGCAGCGATTTTCTGCTAAAAGTTTAGGTGTCCCGAAATTAGTCGTTTTTTGGGACACCATTCTTGTATATTTTGTATTTTTACTTATTTTTAGCCGATACCGCCGTAAAAAATTCCTAATAGATAAATAAGGACAGTAATTCCGCAGTATACATATTTTCCATGTAAAAAATAAAGCGGGGAAATAGGCTTCTGACGCCCTTTTGATACTTCTGTAAGGACAACCTCTTTTCCGCATACCCAGAAAAACATAATACCGGCGAGCAACGCTCCTAATGGTATAATATAAATACTAATAATATCCATCCATACACCAAGCAGAGTACCGTCTTCAAGCTGCAATCCAATACAAAAACTGATTCCCAGTACTATTGCGAGTGCCGTCTTTCTGCTAATTTTAAAATGTTCTTGTAAAAGTTCAACCGGTGTTTCATATAAATTTATTAATGAAGTCAAACCTGCAAAAAAAACTGCGGTAAAAAATACAACAGAAAACAGCCAACCTGCAGGCATTTCTTTGAAAATCATCGGCATTGTAATAAACATCAGTGATGGTCCAGCCGAAGGTTCTCCATTATATGCGAATACTGCCGGAATAATTACCGCAGCAGCAAGGAGTGCTGCTGCGGTATCAAAAAAGGCTGTAATCTGTGCACTCGCTGTTGCATTTTCTTTATCATCTAAATAGCTGCCATACACCACTGTACCGCTTCCTGCAAGCGACAAAGAAAAAAAAGCTTGTCCCAATGCATATACCCATGTTTTTATATTTAGCAGCATACTCCATTGAGGTGCAAACAAGAATGTATATCCGTTAGAAACATTGGGGAGACTGAACACACGAATAGCAAGAATAATAAATAGCACAAAAAAGGCAGGTATCATTACTTTATTTATTTTTTCAATTCCAGAACCAATTCCGGCAGCCATAATGCAAGCACACAGCAAAACAGCAGTACCATGCCATGGATAACTGCCGAATTTTTCTACAAGCACACTAAAATATGCAGTGCTGTGTTCCGCTGCTAACATGGAACCGGAAACAGCTCCTATCATAAATCGAATAATCCAACCAAGTACAATGCTGTATCCAATCGCAATGCCGAGAGAGCCGATAACAGGTATCCAGCCGATAGCACCGCCTATTGAGCTGCCATGCAAGCGGGTTGCTTTGAGAAAAGCTCCATGAGAACCTGTCCGCATCGCTCTTCCAAAACACATTTCGCCAACAATACCAGTACACCCGATAAGCACAACAAAAATAAAATAGGGAATTAAAAATGCCGCTCCGCCGAATTGACCAACTCTGAATGGAAACAGCCAAATATTTCCCATACCGACTGCCGAACCAATGCAGGCAAGATTAAATCCCCATTTAGATCGGAAAGAATCCCGAGATACTATTGTTTCAGGCATAGTGTTCTCCTTATTTTATCATTTCTTTTAATTATATAGTAAACCTGTTCGGAAACTTCCTGTTTCTGAACAGGTTACCTTGAAATGCGATGTTCTAAATCGTGCTATTTGTACGATTTAGAACTCGTCGACCTATTCGAAAACGCAGTTATCGGATAGGTCTAGTATGTAAATTTTAAAAGATTTAAATGTATACGGCAACAGTGCTGTTTCTGTATTTTTTCCAAATAAAAAAATGTAACTTTTATTTTTCAGTCTGTTTATATAAGTGTATGTTGTGATACACGATATTCAATATACCTCCTTTACAATACCCCTGTGAGATTTTTTCCTCCTTTTGCTTACAGGGGCTTATTTTAGAATGGTGTAGGGCATCTGCGGTGGGGGCATTGCAGATGCCCGTTTTTTTCTTATTGTAAATTCTAAATAAATTATCACATATCATGTAACAAAAATAGAAAAATCATTGATTAAAATTGATATAAATGTATGCTTTGTAAGTATTAAAGGATGTATTTCTAAAAGTCTTAAATTTATAGCAGTCATACTATAGAATTTTCGTTTATACCGATTAATATAGATATTGTAAATAGTAAACTAAATAGATACTTGCCGGCAAAGGGACTTGAACCCTTACGGAGTTGCCCCCAATAGATTTTGAGTCTATCGTGTATACCAATTTCACCACGCCGGCTCTTTCTTGTACCGTAGAAGCATAGCATAACTTGAATGTTTTGTAAATACCTCAATAGCGGAGATTCATAAAAATACTATTATTACATTTCTCATATTTTTATGGGCGGCTTTTTGCGGTGCATCGCAAAAAACAGGCTTTT
>JBQMYW010000015.1:0-40432 GCA_052173295.1 Treponema sp. | reverse complement strand
TCCACCTGATTTGGTATTTACGCTTATTACAAAAACAGGAAAAGAGTTAAAAGCGGCACTCAGCAGTTCTAATTTAAAAATATCCGGCGGCAGGCATAAAGATTTTTCGATAAACGATTATACTGAAGTTTCAGTTTCATTCGTAGGCGCCAATAAAACAGAACCGATCGAATACTTTTTTAACGAAAAGTATGAAGATTAAAAAAATCAGTCTGTATTAGATGTGTTTTAGCACTAAAAGCCGTTTTCCGGTAACACTTGAAAAATAGGAATAACGGTATCTTTCTTTATACTTCATCTCAAGCCTATTACGCGTTTGGATAATGATTTTTCGGTTCAGGTGAACTGTTTTTTATCCTTTTTTTGGAGGTATTATATTTTACAACTTACCACTTCCCGTGTCAGCGGCTCTATCACTATTGACATATACAACAAATAAAGTTAAGGTAAGCCCTTACTCAATGCATCACTGAGAAAAACAGTTAAATTTATATGTGGTGAGGCTATCTATGAATGTCAATGATTATCTAAGCGATAGTGAATGGAAGAAAACACTACAGTTTTCCGAAAAACTGGAAACTCCCTGTATCGTTATGAATCTGGATAAAATCAAGAGAAATTATCTTGATCTTAAGAAACTGTTTCCTGCTGCTGATATTTATTATGCAGTAAAGGCAAATCCTCATGAAGAAATTTTGAAAATGCTTATTGAGCTTGGTTCAAATTTTGATATTGCTTCACGATATGAACTGGACAAGATTCTCAGATTAGGGGCATCGCCGGAACAGCTTACTTATGGTAATACCATAAAAAAAGCAAAAGATATTGCTTATTTTTATGAAAAAGGTATACGGCTTTTTGCAACTGACAGTAAAGATGACCTTAAAAACATTGCAAAATATGCCCCCCATTCTCGTGTGTATGTGCGTATCCTTGTAGAAAATACTACGAGTGCGGATTGGCCGCTGTCCCGTAAATTCGGTTGTCATCCTGATATGGCGTATGATCTGTGTATTTTAGCAAAAGAGCTGAAACTTATTCCTTACGGTATTTCATTTCATGTCGGCAGCCAGCAGCGGGATATTGGGCAGTGGGACGATGCCATTGCAAAAACTAAATATTTAATGAGTTCTTTGGAAGAAGAGGAAGATATAAAACTCGAAATGATTAATATGGGCGGTGGTTTTCCTGCTCCGTATATTGCTCCAACCAACGAGCTGTGTGAATATGCAAGTGAAATTAACCGGTATCTTGATGATGATTTCGGATCAGACCGTCCCCGTATTATTTTAGAGCCGGGCCGCTCATTAGTAGGAAATGCAGGAGTGCTTGTTACTGAAGTTGTTACAATTTCACGTAAAAATAATACAGCCTTACACCGCTGGGTATATTTAGATGCCGGACTTTTTAATGGTCTTGTAGAAACAATCAATGAAAGTATCAAGTATCCCATTTTTACATCGAAAGATTCAAATACAGGAAAAAGAGGCGAGGTTATTCTTGCCGGTCCAACATGCGACAGTATGGATATTATTTATGAAGATTATAAATATAAACTCCCTATCAGCTTAAAATCAGGTGATAGGCTTTACTTCTTAAGCACGGGAGCATATACTTCCACCTATGCTTCAGTAGAATTTAACGGCTTTCCTCCTATTAAAACCTATATAATGAAATAATACCGCCGCTATATCTTTCATAGTAAGCTATTGATAGAAAACTTACTATGAAAGATATTAAGGACTTTCCTACAAACATTTTTATCCCACCGCGATAATGATCGAGCTTTTCATCACTTTTATTATAAGAATTACTTAAAAACTATTTTAAAAATCCGAAAATTGAAAGGAATCCCGCTTCTGTATTTGTTTGCAGATGGTTTTATAGACCTGTTTGCGTAATCGGCAGCTGGTGTATTTGTTAGATTTTATGGAGGTTTGTCCAATGCAGCCGCTTGACATTCAAAAAGATATGCAGCCTCTTCCCCTTGCAGAAAAAGCCGGAGAAATATCCGATAAAAAGATAGCAGGAAAGCAGAGCCCTAAAAATGATGCTTTTTCTGAACTGCTAAAAAAAATGCTGAAAGATCCCTCTGCTGCAGCATTTGTTGATTCCGCAGAAGCAGAGACGGATATGCTTGCTGCCGGTATGGAAGATACAAAACGGCAAAATCTTTTAAAACAGCTCTTTGATACTGCAAAAAATAAAAATAATCAAAAAAATATTGATGCTGATACCGTGCCGGTAGCAGATGAAGAATCTGATTCAGATGCATATTTGCTCGCTGAACAGCTTTTACAAACTTCGGAAGCGGAAGCTGCTGTTTTATCTGCCGGAAACCTCTTTCCTGATTCAGAAGCACTTTCTATTGATGAAAATAATGATTCAGCAGCACTTACTGCATCTGCTGCTGAATTGATATTGCCCGAAGATACTGAAAAACCGGTATTCAAAAAAGAATCGGCTGCTATGAAAGAACTGCCGGAGGCAGCCCGCAGTTCCGGCAGTTCTGAAAATGCTGCCGGTACACTTACCGCTTTTGAACAGCAGGTGAAAAATACCTTAGAATATGCACCGCCGAAACCGCCTAAGCCGGTTCTTTCAGTGGTTGATGAGCGTACTCCACTGTATGCTTCATTGCATTCCGACTTTGCAATAGGCGAAACTTCCGGCGGTTTAAATGTTGAAAATAGTAATACACTTGATATGCTTTTTGATTTCCGCGGTGCTGTACACGGCAGCGGAACTCACTATGAAAGCAGTTTATTTGCAAAAGAAACCGGTACTTCGAGCTTTACCTCTGTGCTGGCACAGCAGGTGCAAGACATGGCAGCAGATTTTGTGCAAGCAGGAAAAATCATCTTGCAAGATAACAATGCCGGAATTATCCGCTTGCAAATGCAGCCTGCTTATCTCGGCAGTGTAAAAATAAATTTAGAATTGGCAGGCGATAAACGGATTGTTGGAAAAATTGTTGCAGCTTCAAAAGAAACCTATGAAGCATTCAAAGAAAGCGTTGGACAGCTTACTGAAGCTTTTGAACAAGGCGGATTTGAAAATGTACAGTTTGATGTCAGCTGGTCTGGAGAATCCGGCAGTAACTATTTTGCACAAGATGATTCCTCATTTGAAAATTCTTTTGCAAAAAATCAACAGCTTGAGGTAATGGGGAGCCAGCGGTATGCCGATACTCAAGTAGTATACGATGTAGGTTCTAACTACGTTGTTAATGTTTTTGCGTAGCGAGGGGAGGTGATTTGCGTATGGCTGTTAATGGTATTAATTCATTTGGTGCAGGAAATCAATCGGCATTGTTTCAAATGCCCTCATTTGAAATGTCATCTGAAGAAAAAGCACGTCTTTCTATGGAAGTTGACGGGTTAAATAAGAAAAATTTTTCGGAAGGCCGTAAGCCGAAACAGGAATTAGGAAAAGATGATTTCCTACAGCTTTTAATAGCACAACTTACTCATCAAGACCCCACAAGCCCTATGGAAGATACCCAGTTTGTTGCACAAATGGCACAATTTACTTCTCTTGAGCAGCTTGCTAATATGAATAAGAGTTTTGAGATGCTTAATCAAATAGCAGGAGACTCGTCTGCTGTAAATGTTGTTGGAAAACATGTTGATATTGAACAAGCCGGCGGAACGGTATCAGGATTGATTACTGCTGCAACACGCGGTCAAAATCCGCAGGTACAGGTAAACGGCAAATGGTATGCATGGACTGATGTGCAAACTGTTTATGCTGATAATTAAGTATATAAGATAGGAGAAATACAGATATGATGCGGTCATTATTTTCCGGTGTTTCGGGAATGCAAAATCATCAGACAAGAATGGATGTTATCGGCAATAACATTGCGAATGTGAATACTACCGGTTTTAAACGCGGAAGAGTAAATTTTCAAGATTTAATTTCACAGCAGTTAAGCGGTGCTTCACGCCCTACGGAAGAACTCGGCGGTGTTAATCCCAAAGAAGTAGGTCTTGGAATGATGGTTGCAAGTATTGATACCGTACATACACAGGGTGCATTGCAGACAACCGGTATTAATACTGATATTGCAGTACAAGGCAATGGTTTTTTTGTACTGAAATCGGGAGAAAAAAGTTTTTATACCCGTGCTGGTGCATTTGGTGTTGATAAAGACGGAACAATGGTTAATCCTGCAAATGGTATGCGTGTCCAGGGCTGGATGGCACAAGAAGTTGACGGAACCCGTTTAATTAATACTTCTGCACAGACAGAGGATTTAATTATTCCGATTGGACAAAAGTTAGATGCAAAAGCAACTGCTTCAGTTCATTATGCTTGTAACCTTGATAAGCGGATGCCTGAATTGCCGGAAAATGCAAACCGTGCACAAGTTCTTGAATCTACATGGTCTACTGAATTTAAAGTATACGATACTTTTGGCGAAGCACATGAATTAAATATGTCATTTACCCGTGTTCCCGGAACCGTGAATCAGTGGACTGCAACGGTAAATGTTGATCCTGATAATGCTGAAGCTGCTGCAACCCGTGCCGGTATTGGTACAACAGAAGGTACTGAAAATACATTTGTGGTAACATTTGATAATTTTGGGCATCTTGCAGCGGTAACCGATACTGCCGGAAATACCACAGCCCCTGCCGGACAGGTGCTTGTGCAGGTTTCTTATAATGTAACCGGAGCTAGTGTCGGGGAAGATGGTAATCCTGTCCGTCATACCTTTGATCTTAATCTTGGTGAAATCGGTTCTTCCCGCAATACCATCACACAATTTGCAGAACGCAGCACAACCAAGGCGTATGAACAAGACGGCTACGCAATGGGATATATGGAAAATTTCAAAATTGATCAAAGCGGTGTAATTACCGGTGTGTTCTCCAATGGTGTCAGCCATGAACTGGGTCAATTAGCAATGGCAGGGTTTGCAAATCAAGGCGGTTTGGAAAAAGCCGGCGAAAATACCTATGTGCAATCCAATAACTCCGGTATTGCAAATATTACTGTTTCCGGTATTATGGGAAAGGGAAAATTGATTGCCGGTACGCTTGAAATGAGTAACGTTGACCTAACCGATCAGTTTACTGATATGATTATCACACAGCGCGGATTCCAAGCAGGTGCAAAAACTATTCAAACTTCTGATACAATGCTCGAAACTGTATTGAATCTGAAGCGGTAATCGGTTAAGATAGGGTAAGCTATGGTGGAGGTTACGCGGCTTAACGGTTCAAAGTATTGGATAAATCCGCATCAAATTGAAACGGTGGAATGTAATCCAGACGTAACAATCCGTATGCTTTCAGGAAAGAGCTTTGTGGTAAAAGAAACTCCTGAACAGCTGATTGATGCCGTAGTTGCGTACCGTCAGCGGATAGGTATGTTTAAAAACGAATTGTAAAGGGAGCTGGTCTTAAACTATGGATATAGCATCATTTATAGGTATATTCGGCGGTCTTGGGGTCGTGTTGTTCGGAGCATTCATGGGAGGCTCTCTTGGAGGTCTTATTGATATTGCTTCGATGTTCATTACAATCGGCGGTTCATATATGTGTTTGTTTTTAACATATCCTATTGCGTATCCTATTGGTATGTTTAAAATTATTGCAAGAGTTTTCAAAATAGCTGATTATAAAGAAAAAGAAATGGTGCAAAAGCTGGTTGCACTATCTGAAAAAAGCCGCCGAACCGGTTTGTTAGCATTGGAAGAAGAAATAGGCGATTTTGAAGATGAGTTTCTCCGCACAGGATTGCGTAATGTTATTGACGGTATAGACGGAGAAGCAATACGGGCTTCTATGGAGAATGAGCTTGGTCACATGGAAGAGCGGCATAACGGCTGGATTGGAGTTATCAACTCATGGGCAACGCTTGCTCCCGGTTTCGGTATGTTGGGTACGGTTATCGGACTCATTGGTATGTTGCTTAACCTTGAAGATAAAAGCTCTCTCGGACCTAATATGGCTGTTGCTCTTGTTACAACCTTGTACGGTTCGTTGATGCAGAACTGGCTTTTGATTCCTATCGCGACAAAATTATCTCAGCAAAATCAGTTGGAAGTAAAATCAAAAGAAATGATTATTGAAGGTATACTTGGTATACAGGCCGGCGATCATCCCCGTATTCTTGCACAGCGTCTTTTAACCTATCTCGATCCAAAAGATAGAAAAACCTTAGAATCAGAGTTGGTAAAGGATTAGTCTATGGCGCGGAAGAAGAGAGAGCCGCAGGCAGCCGGCAGCGGCTGGCTTACAACCTATGCTGACATGATTACGCTGATGCTTTGTTTCTTTGTTATGTTGTATGAGCCGAGTGAAGTAGATATAACCCGTTTGCAAGCAATGTCTGCCTCAATTAGCGGTGATCCTACGGGGGGTGCAATATCGTTATCTGCCGGTACGCTTGCAGATCTTGGAAATACTATTAGCTCAATGCCCTCTATGGAGAAAGGAACGCTTCTTGGGACTACTCTCAAGAAAGCTGTTTCTCTTTTTGCACCTGATATAAAATCCAATAAAATTGTAGTTACAAGTGATGAACGGGGCGTGGTTATTTCGCTTGCAGCTGACTCATTTTTTGAGCGGGGAAGTGCTGAGCTTAATATAGAAGAAAGCCGTAATACATTGCTGCGTATAGCACAGTTTTTATCAAATGAAGAATTGTCCGTACGCCGGTTTAGGATAGAGGGGCATACGGATTCTGGTGATATTGATTCAGCTGCATGGAAAAGTAACTGGGAGTTGTCTACAACTCGGGCGGTAAATGTGCTGCACTATCTTACAGATTTCGGTGCACAGGAGAATAAGTTTTCTGTTGCAGGTTATGCAGATACTCGTCCTATCTATTCTAATGAAACTGCTGAAGGGCGTGCATATAATAGACGTGTTGATATAATTATTCTGGACGAGGCTCATTTTTAATGATACACTAATAGGTATCTTTAAAAGGAATTTTAGAGTATACTAGGTTTGTCCGGTATTTTTGTACCGGCTATATCCAGTATGGTACATAAAACTTATTTTTGAAAAAAAAGAGGAGCAACTATAATGGCTGACGAAAATACCTTAGCAGATGAAAACGACCTTGGGGATAGTGTTGATACCGGGTTGGGAAAACCGAAAAAAGCAGGACTTGTTTCAACGCTTTTAAAGTACATTGCAATTGTATTGGCTGCTTTAATTTTTATTGTAACCGTTGTAGTTATTACGGTTAATTTTATGGGTAAAAAGGGAACTTCCCATTCTCAATATCCCATTGCGGAAGAGTATCGGGATACTCGTGAGTTGCTCCAGTGGTATTCTGCGGTTGGACAGGTTAAGGCTTTGACGTTCGATGCGATACCGGGAACAGTTGTTGTTAATATTGAGCTTGGCTATCCAGCTAATGATAAAGCAACGCCGCAGGAACTTACTGCCCGTTTGGTTGAGTTAAAAGACTTCCTCCGCTCTTATTTTCAAAATAAAACTATAGCTGAACTGCGGCAGGAAGAAAAGATTAAAATCGAGATTCGTAACGAAATTAATGATAATATTTTATCAAAAACGAAGATAAAAGGCGTTGCTTTTACTCAATATGATATTATAGAACAGTAGGAATTGGTATGACCGAAGTATTATCGCAGGATGAAATAGACCAGCTTCTCACTGCAATCAGCTCAGGCGATACTGAAGCCGAAGAGTTTAGACCGGTAAGTGATACGCGGAAAATTAAAATTTATGATTTTAAGCGTCCGGATAAATTCTCAAAAGAGCAGATGCGTACTGTGTCTATAATGCATGAAACCTTTGCACGTCTTACAACAACAGCACTTTCGGCTCAACTGCGGAGCATGGCTCATGTGCATGTTGCGTCAGTAGATCAGTTGACGTATGAAGAATTTATCCGTTCTATACCGACACCGACTACGCTTGCTGTTATTAACATGGATCCATTGAAAGGGAATGCTGTGTTGGAAATTGACCCTTCGGTTACTTTTTCAATAATTGATCGTCTTTTTGGCGGAACAGGGCAGGGAACAAAGGTTCAGCGTGAATTAACGGATATAGAAGCCTCTGTTATGGAGGGGGTTATTGTCCGGATATTGGCAAATATGCGTGAAGCATGGACGCAAGTTATTGATTTACGGCCCCGTTTGGGACAAATTGAAACAAATCCGCAATTTGCGCAGATTGTTCCGCCGTCGGAAATGGTTGTTTTGGTAACGCTGGAAACAAAGGTTGGTGAAGAAGAGGGTATGATGAACTTCTGTATTCCTTATATTACCATAGAGCCTATTATTTCCAAACTATCAAGTCAATTCTGGTTTTCATCAGTACGGCGCAGCTCAACAACCCAGTATATGGGTATTCTTAAAGATAAACTTTCAACTGTTGATATGGACGTTGTCGCAGAGGTTGGATCATTGAATTTGACTGTGCGGGATGTGCTTAATTTGCGTGCAGGCGATATTATTCGGCTTACTGATACACGGGTTGGAAACCCCTTTACGCTCAGTGTCGGCAGTAGGAGAAAGTTTTGGTGTCAGCCCGGTGTTGTGGGTAATAAGGTTGCCGTGCAAATATTGGAAAAAATCGAAAATATTAATCAAGATGAATTTGAAGAGTTAAGTGCTGATCAGGAGGATTTATATGAGTGATGGTTCCATTTCTCAGAACGAAATAGATGCATTATTATCCGGTGTGGATATGGGAGGCGGCGGCAGCTCTTCCTCCGGCAGTGAAAAATTTCCGCAAAAACAGCAAGATGCTTTGCAAAAGTTTTTTGATGGAACTGTTCCTGCACTTGTTTCTAATCTTGAATCAATGACTAATGCCGGTATAACAGTAGGTAATCCGGTAATAGAGATTATTGATCGTGAAACTTTTTTGAAAAAAGTACCTGACATGGTGGTTACCACCATTATTGACTTTGATGCAGGCTTGAGCGGTGATCACCTGTTTGTTTATGTGCCGGAGTTTGCAGAAAAACTGGTTGGTCTTGTTAATAATGAAGAGAATGTTTCCATAGATGATATGGCATTATCTGTTGTAAGTGAAACAATCTCTCAATATGTTGGAAAAGAACTTAATGCACTCGATTCTGAAAATATCAAAGGCGTTACCAATATGCCGGCGGTTTCTCATCATGTGCCTAAAGCGATGGTTCGGCTTAGTCAGGACTTCGCTCTGATAACGTATAAAATTAAACTAAATGATGCAGAGTTTGAACTCTGGGAAGTTATTGCAAAGAAAATTGCGGCAGAAATCGGAGACAAGCTGGGCGGAATGGATCCTGTTCAGCAGATGGCTGCGCAGGGTATTTCTGTGCAATCGGCTCCTGATCAAGGAGGGACAATGGCGATGCCGAATATGGCTATGAATATGGGCGGAGCACCGCAAATGCAGCCCCAGATGGCTATGGGTATGCCTATGCAGGGTATGGGCGGTATGCCAGGCGGCGGTATGGTAATGCCCGGAATGAATCCAAATGTGCAGTCTATTCAATTCCCGCCCCTGCAAAATGGTGTTACAGGAAGTGAGCAGGGTAATATTGGTTTGATCATGGACGTGTCCATGGAAATGACTGTTGAGCTCGGTCGTACCCGTAAGATGATTAAAGAAATATTAAGTATGGGTGAAGGGCATATTATCGAGCTTGATAAACTTGCCGGTGAGCCGGTGGATATTTTAGTTAATCATAAAGCAATAGCGAAAGGGGAAGTTGTGGTTATTGATGAAAACTTCGGTGTTCGTGTAACTGAAATCTTATCTCCTGCAGAGCGGATTGCTGATGCATAAGCGGTACGCTACCGCGGCAGACTCCGGCTTTTGTGAGTGTTACCCCAAAACCTAAAGGCAACGTACCCAATCGGATGCTATTTGTTTTGTGAAGCCTCACTTGGTGAGAAAATGCAAAAATTTTTATGTATAATTGTATATTGGTTTATTTTTTTCTCGCTTGTTGCACAAGATGCCGTTCTGCCGCCGCAGCCGGTTAGTGCAGAGTCTGATACAGTGCTTGCAAATCCGGAGGAAGCATTGCGGCTTGATTCATCACCGCTTGAAAACGGCGGAACAGTACAAATGAGACAAGGCTATGGATCAATTTCTGCATTGCTTTTGCAGCTTATTGTTTCAATAGGAGTAATTTGTGCTGTTGTATATGGTGTACTGTATTTAATAAAGCGTTCAAAACAGTTTAATACCGGCACTGATCCTTTTCTTAAAACAGCGGCGGTTCTTCCTCTTGCTCCTGATAAAACATTGTATGCTGTTACTTTGATGAATAAAGCCTACTTGTTGGGAGCTTCGGCATCTTCACTTTCTCTTATTGCAGAAATTGCAGACAAAGAGTTGGTTGATGCTATGAATTTGTATGCTGATCAGCAGCAGAAAAACTCCAAACAGGATTTTAGTTCTGTACTTTATACTTTTTTTCCTGCATCGAGACCGAAGCAGCAATCAGAAGAGCCGTTGGATTCATTTTTATCAAAACAGCGGGAACGGCTGCAAAAAAATGCTGCACATACCAGTGATACTGCATACACCGGTGATAATGAGGGGCAAAACAAATGAAGAAGCAGCTTTTATTTTTTCTGTTGCTTTGTGTGCTTTTTTGTACCGCGTTTAATGCAGCAGCACAATCTTCCGGCGGTTCGGATTTTCCGCAAAATGCAGCAGAGGGGCGTACCGGTATTGATGCAGAGCGGCAGGCAACACGCTTGCCTTTTATCAACCTTAATATTCGGGAACCGCAGTCTAATCAAGAAGTAGCATTTTCGATACAATTGCTTTTGCTGCTCACTCTTATTTCTATTGCTCCCAGCATTTTACTGTTGATGACCTCTTTTTTACGTTTAAGCATTGTGCTTGACTTTATCAAACGGGCATTGTCGCTGCAGCAGGTTCCTCCCACGCAGGTTTTAAATGGCATTGCTTTTTTTTTAACGCTGTTTGTGATGTGGCCGACATTTAATGAAATTTATGAAAAATCATTTAAGCCTATGGCAGACGGACAAATCAATATTGAAACTGCATATACGGAAGCAGAAAAACCTTTGCGTCTTTTTATGTATAAACAAATAGCACATGACCCCTCTCATATCCGCCTGTGTATGTCGCTTGCCCGTATGGAAAAGCCTGAAACACTGGCTGATGTACCTACACATGTACTTATTCCTGCATTTATTTTGCATGAGCTGACAATTGCGTTCCAGATAGGGATTTTCCTCTATCTGCCGTTTATTATTATCGACATGGTTGTTGCCAGTATTCTTATGTCTATGGGTATGATTATGCTTCCTCCGGTACAAATATCAATGCCGTTTAAACTTATTCTATTTGTACTTGTTGATGGGTGGAATTTGCTAACAGGACAGCTCTTCCATTCTTTTCTATAACAGGGTAAAATGGGGTGCTAGAAAAATAACTTTTTTTAAACCTACCCTATGCTTTAATGCGGCTAATCTGGAGGAGGCGGTAAGATGTCTATAGGAATGATTGTTACGCTTATGCGTACTGGAATTTTTCATGTATTTATTCTCGCTTCGCCGGTACTTGTTGCTGCTTTAATTGTTGGTTTAGTTGTTGCAATTTTTCAAGCGACAACTTCTATTCAAGAGCAAACGCTCACTTTTGTTCCAAAAATTCTGACAATTTTAGGAATGCTTGCACTCCTTGGCGGGTGGATGTTTGGTGTCTTGCGCGATTATACCGTACAGCTTTTTTCAATTATCCCGCAATTAGTACAGTAGCATTTGATAGGCGGGAAGTATAGCGTATGGAGCCTAATCCTTTTTCATTTTTACTGCTTAAAGCCCCCATTTTTTTTCTTGCTGCAGTGCGTGTATTTGCAATGATTGCAGCGACGCCGCTTTTATCTACCCGTGCAGTTCCCCGGATTGCAAAATTAGGTTTGGCAGGGTTAATTGCTTTTTTAGTGTTGCCGCTCGTGTATAAAACGCCGCTGGATGTCTCCGGTACAACGCTGGACTATGTACTGCTTGTTATTGGGGAGGGGTTACTGGGAGTGCTGACGGGTTTTTTTATTAGTATTATTTTTGCGACGTTTAGTACAGCAGGTCAGTTTTTTTCGTACCAGATGGGCTTTGGTGCATCAGAAGTGTATGATGCACTTGCTCAAATTGAAAATCCGCTTATGGGGCAGTTCTTGAACTTTATTGCTGTATTAGTATTTATTCAGATACAGGGTTTTCAGCGGCTGTTTTTGTCAGGTGTACTGCATAGTTTTCAAACAATTAATTGTTTTATGTTCGTGCATCACCAAGATGTATTAGTCAGTTTTTTTCTTAAAAATTTAAGTATTTTGTTTTTACATGCAATGACTATTGCCATGCCCGTTATGGGGACGCTTTTTCTTGTGCATGTTTCTATGGGGCTGCTGTCAAAGGCTGCTCCGCAAATGAACTTGTTGTCTGAAGGATTTCCCATAACTATTATACTGACATTTGCACTGCTTACTATTTCTCTGCCGCAAATGGTCAATTTCTTTCTTGCTATTATTGATAACGGATTTGCTGCATTTGAAACGCTGTTGATTGAAGTTGGAGGAACAATTCCTTGATAGAGATGCTGCCGGTATTGGACACTGATACATTAAAAATAGATGAAGAACGCAGTACACCGCTTTTTATAGACTTGCAATGGTTCTCTGCCGAAGATGAGGGGCGTACTGAAGAACCGTTTGAACATCAGATAAAAAAAGCACGTGATGAAGGACGTGTAGCAAAAAGTCAGGACATCAATGCTGCTTTGGTGCTGCTTTTTCCGTCTGCAGCATTGATTATTCTTTCTTCATATTTTTTACAGTCCTGCATGGAAATTTTGCAGTTTTTCTTTTTACGCTGTACTACTGCTGATATACGGACAGGACAATGGTATGGTGTTTTTGTAACGTACTTTTTGCAGCTGGGAATTCCTATTGCTTTGATTGCTATGATTGCAGGGGTATTAGCAAATATCATTCAAAACAACGGATTTATTTTTTCTACTAAGCCTATTCAGCCGCAGTTTAATAAAATAGCACCGGATTTTATCCGGTTTTTCAAAAGAGCTTTGTTTTCTGCGGAAGGCTTGTTTAATTTTGTAAAATCCTTAACCAAAGTTATTGCCATTGTTTTTGTAGCTTTTTTGATAATTCGGTTTAATATTCCTTATTTTATCGAATTGCTTTCAGTGAGTATGATGCAGGCGGTAACCTTTATTGCCGGTTTGACCGGTAAACTGCTTGCAGCTGCAGCACTTTTGCTGTTGATTTTTGCTATTCCTGATTATATTTTTCAACGTAAACAATTTATTGATTCGTTAAAAATGACAAAGCAGCAAATGAAAGATGAGTACAAGGAACTGGAAGGCGATCCGCAGGTTAAAGGCCGTATACGTCAGCAAATGCAGACAATTCTTTCGCAATCTGCTATCCGCAATGTACCAAAGGCAGATGTTGTTATTACCAACCCTACGCATTTTGCCATTGCACTACAGTGGGAGCGTAAAACGATGAAAGCTCCCATGGTGCTGGCAAAAGGTGCAGATGCGATGGCACAGAAAATTAAAACAATTGCACGTGAGCATGATATACCAATGGTAGAAAACAAACCGCTTGCCCGTGCTCTCTATGCGAAAGTTGAAATAGGTGATATAATCCCTGAGGAATACTACACTGCAATTGCTCTTATTCTTGCAGAAGTGTATAAAACCGATAAACGAAAACAGGACTTTTTTAGATAATCATGGCAGAAAGAAAATATAGTACGGATATTATAGTTGCAGGCGGCGTTGTGCTGGTTATTCTTATGATGATAATCCCCCTGCCGACTGTGCTGCTCGATCTTTTTATGGCATTAAATGTAACATTTGCATTGGTAGTGCTGCTTATAGCGTTATTCACTGTTCGTGCAACTGATTTTTTGCTTTTTCCCTCGCTTCTTTTGCTCACTACTATTTTCGGCTTGGGGATAAATGTTTCTTCAACCCGTGCTATTTTGACAAAGGGTATGCAGTTTGATGGTGCAATGATTCGGGCATTTAGTTCATTTGTTATTGGTACGAATGGAACAGAAGGTTTAGTTACCGGTTTTGTCATCTTCATTATTTTGATTGTTATACAAGCCGTTGTTATTACGAAAGGTGCAACTCGCGTCGCAGAAGTTGCAGCACGCTTTAAACTTGATGCACATCCGACAAAGAGCATGTCGATTGATGCGGAGTATAATGCCGGTGCTATTACTGATGAAGAAGCCCGTGAGCGTAAAAAACAGCTTGAGCGTGAAGATGATTTTTATGGTGCTATGGACGGTGCTAATAAGTTTATGTCCGGAAATGTTAAAGCCGGTATTTTTATTACGGTTTTGAATGTTGTTGCCGGCTTAATTATTGGTATGGCAATCCGTAAAGAACCGTTTGCTGCCGCATTGGGAACATATACTGCTCTTACCATAGGCGATGGTTTATTAACACAGCTGCCCTCCTTGTTCTTATCAGTGGCAACCGGTTTGTTGGTTACCCGCATGATGGATGAGGGATCTTTCGGACAGGATATTCAAAAGCAGTTTTCCCAAATCGGCTGGATATATTTTGTTGCTGCCGGAACATTGGCAATACTGGGTGTGTTGCCGGGATTCCCGCATTTTATTTTATTCTTACTTGCTGGTTTGCTGTTGTATGTCGGCTGGAAAATACAAAAAGGGAAAACTGCTGAACGGCAGCCTACAAAAGAAAAGGCTGCAGCACAAGCATCGGGGGCAGCTTCGCAACAGAAACAGGGAGAGCCGGCCGGTGAAATTTCTCCTATTGTGCCGCTTGATCCGCTTGCTCTCGAGCTGGGGTATGCACTTATTCCGCTTGTTGATAAAGAAAACGGAGCGGAGTTGTTGGAACGCATTGGGCATATCCGCCGTGAATCTGCTTTTGACCTTGGTTTGGTTGCTCCGCGAATCCGTATTCGCGACAATATGCGCCTTGAGCCGAGTGAATATTCGTTCAAAATACGGGGTGAAGAAGTGGCACGCGGTAAGATACGCATGGGCTGGTATCTCGGCATCAACCCCGGCGGAGTTACCGAAGAAATTCCCGGAGAGCGTACCGTTGATCCTACATTCGGACTTCCTGCCGTGTGGCTTTCGGAAGATAATAGGGATCGTGCAGAGCGTGCCGGATACACGGTTGTTGATCCGCCGTCGATTATTGCTACACACTTGACAGAAATTATTAAGAAGCATGCCTCTGAAATTCTTGACCGGCAGGAAGTACAGGGGATTATTGAAGCAATGCGGAAAACGCATCCTGCACTTGTGGACGAAGTTTCCAAAATATGCAGCTTGGGTGAAGTACAGAAAGTGCTGCAAAGTTTGCTGCGTGAGCAGGTTTCTATCCGTAATACAGTTGTTATTTTGGAAACACTTGCAGATTTCCGTTCTATCACCGGTGATGTACCGTTCTTAACAGAAAAAGTCCGGCAGGCATTAGGCAGACAAATTTGTTTACAATATGCTGACCCTGAAACAAAAACGCTCTATGTATTTAGGGTTGAACCGGCACTTGAGCAAAAAATAATTGACAGCAGAGCCGATACAACAGCAGGTCCCATTGCTGCACTTGAGCCGTCTGAACACCGTATGTTTATCCGCTCTCTTTTGCAAGCAGTTACACAAATGAGAAATACCCGCGGTGTATTTATTCCTATTATTTTTGTTTCAGAGGCGGCTCGTATTTTAATTAAAAATTCAACAAATCGGGATATTCCTGATCTTGTTGTATTGTCTATTGCAGAACTTGCAAAAGATGTGCAGGTTGAAGTTATTGGTGAAATTCGGTTAGAGCAGGGTAATTAGGATATGGAAGTTTTTGTTGAACAGGCAGCGAGTTATGAAAAATGTTTAAAAAAAATATGGGCAAAGCATGGCGAAGATGTAGTTATTCTGCGTAAAAAGGCTTTAAAAGGTTCAAAATTTTTTGGTCTTTTTGAGTATGATAATGTAGAAATAACATTTACTGTCAATGAATCTGCACAAAAAAAAGCATACACTGCACCGTCTTCCGTTGAAACAGCCCCTGCATCGGGAAAAGTTCAGATGCCGCTGAATGATTATGAAGAGCAGCTCAAAATTATTCAAGGATATGCAGAAAAAAATCCTCAAGCAGCCGATAAATTACGGCCGTATCTTGCAACCATACAAGAAAAGAATACTGTACAGCAAGAGCAAAAACCAGAAACCGATCAGAGTGTTCGGAATTTAGTAGAAAAAGTAGAGCAGCTGGTTGCAAAAGTTGCACAGCAGCAGGCTGCTCCTGAAGCTGAGCATCCTCATATAATTAAGATAGGTAAACTGTTGGAAGAAAATGATTTTGGAGTTTCCTATACAAAAGCCCTCTGTACACGGCTTAAAAATGAACTAAGCTATACGGAGCTAGAGGATTTTCAGGTAGTGCAGAAAAAACTCTTTGCCATTCTTGCAGACAGTATTAAACCGCTGCCCCCCGCCCCGAAAGATAAAACACGGATTATTTCTGTGGTCGGCACTACGGGAGTAGGGAAGACAACAACACTTGCAAAAGTTGCGGCTCACTATGTATTAGCAGGGGAAAAGGTTCGGGTTATCACGCTTGATATTTGGCGCATCGGCGGGGTACCGCAAATGGAGCGGTACTGCGAGGTTATGGAAGTTGAATTAACCGTTTCCTCAAACCCGACAGAATTTCGTGCGTGTTTGGATATTTATCGTGAAGAAACTGATGTTATTTGCATTGATACTACCGGCCGCAGTCCCAAAGACAAGGCAAAACTCTTGGAAATGCGTGATTTTTTTACCGGTCTTGAAGAAAATGCAGAAATATATTTAGCAGTGTGTGCAGGAACCCGTGTAAATGATATTCGTGAAATAATGAAGCAGTATGAACTATTCAAATATAAATCGCTTATTATTACGAAATTTGATGAAACATCATATATTGGTAACCTTTTAACGGTATTGGCAGAAACTGGTATTCCAGTTACTTACGTTACCACAGGTCAAAAAGTGCCGCAAGACTTTTTGCTTGCAGATGCAAAAATATTTTTAGAAAAATTGAAAGGCTTTTCTGTAGATCAGGAATATATTAACTATCAATACGGTAAACCGGCAGAGACGAGCTGACCTGTGAAAGGTTTTGCTCAAAACTTGTAATCTGGAGATAAAATGAGTGATCAAGCTGACGGACTACGTCAATTAATGAAAGAAAAGTACGGAACGGATTATAGCAGCCTCCGTAAAACACGGATTATTGCCGTTACCAGCGGAAAAGGCGGAGTAGGTAAAACAAACGTTGCAACCAATATGGGGATTGCGTATGCACAAATGGGAAAAAAAGTTCTTGTAATAGATGCTGATCTTGGTTTAGCAAATGTAAATGTTATTTTGAATATTATTCCGCAGTATAATCTGTATCATGTAATCAAAAAACAAAAGAAAATGTCAGAGATTATTATTGATACTGATTATGGTATTAAGCTGATACTCGGTGCATCAGGAATTTCAAAAATTGCAAATATGGAAGAAAGTGAGCGTGCTGCATTTATTAAAGAAATGGCAACCCTTTCCAATCTTGATATTATTATCATAGATACCAGTGCTGGAGTTTCTCATAATGTATTAAGCTTTATTGCTGCAGCAGATGAGGTATTGATTGTTACAACCTCAGAGCCTACTGCTATTACTGATGCTTATGGTATTATTAAAGTAATTTCTACCGAAGTAGATAACATGGAGCTTAATCTTAAATTAATTATCAACCGTGTTGATACTGCCGCTGACGGGAAACGGGTTGCCGATAGAATTACACAGATTGCCGCTCAGTTTCTCAATTTGAAAATTGATTATCTTGGATTTATTTATAATGATACTGCGGTAAGCCGGTCAGTGCTCAAACAAAAGCCGTTTATTATTATGGAACCGCATGGAAAAGCATCGGTTTGTTTAAAACATATTGTTGCACGGTTGGAAAAAACTGAAATACCTGAAGATGGCGGTTTAAGCGGGTTTTTAAAAAAATTATTCAGCAGAAATGTCCGCACTGAGTAGTAGTAATAGCTTGACGAGAGGCAAAAATTCGCATAATCTAGAGAAGCTGGAGGTTTGTCTGTGTTTAAGCTAAAAACGCCCTTAATTTCTGCCGGAATTGCCTGTTTGCTTTCTATAGTGATCGGTACGATAAGCGGCGTGCATATTATCAGTGTGATTATACGCGGAGTAGTAACGGGAACTGTTATCGGGGCTCTTACCGCGTTATTATTGTTCTTATGGTATAAATTCACCCCTGATACGGATACCCAGCAATCGGCTTCTTATTCTCAAACTGCCGGAGAAAATGTTAATATTACTATTGATGATACGGACACTGTATTAAATGTTTCCGGGACTGAAGAGCAAGGTGTGCAGACTTCTGTGCCTATTGTTAATACTGATACCCGAAATGTTGCTTCCGGAGGGGCAGAGCCGCCGATATCTTCTGAATCAGCGGATAGTGCCATGCCTCGTAATGAAAACGGGACTTTTGATGAAAATGCAGAGCTTTCTAATTCTCAAGAAGATATTGGTGAGCTTCCGTCTATGGATGAATTCATGCCTGAAAATACCGCTGTATCTGATACGGCTTCATACGATTCCGATGCCTCGCCGGATCTAACATCCAGCTTTTCTGTAAGTGAAATTCAGGCAACTGATGCTGATACAAAAGTTATGGCACAAGCGATAAGAACAATTTTACAGAGCGGTGAATAAGAGGATAGGTGCTGGAAATAAATGGATACTGTTAATTTTGAAAATGAATCAGAAGATACCCTATGGCTTAACTATAAACGGACAAAAAATGCCAAAATACGGGAATTTTTTATTGTAAAATATGCACCGCTTGTGAAATATGTTGCCGGTAAGGTTTCTGTCGGTATGCCGGGAAATGTAGAGTTTGATGACTTAGTAGGTTATGGGGTCTTTGGACTGCTTGATGCTATTGATAGGTATGACCCTGAAAAAAATGTAAAGTTTAATACCTACGCAGTTACCCGCATTAGAGGTGCAATATTTGATGAGCTGCGGTCAATTGATTGGGTACCCCGCTCAGTACGGCAGCAATCGCGTGAAATTGAAGAAGCTGTTGCTTCATTAGAAGCACGCCTTGGACGTGCTGCAACAGATGTTGAAATAGCAGCAGAACTTAATATTACAGTAGAAGAATTTCACCAGATTTTACTCAAAATATCGGGGACAAGTGTTATTTCATTGAGCGATCTCCGCTTTGGTTCAGATGATTCGGAACAAGTGTCTGTGGTAGATAGTATTGAGGCTCCCAGCTCGCTCAATCCAGATGTGATTGTTGAACGGGAAGAGATGAAACGCATTATTGTTGATGCAATCAATGAATTATCGGATCGGGAAAAAAAAGTACTCATCATGTACTATTATGAAGATATGACATTAAAAGAAATTGGGAAAGTGCTGGAAGTAACTGAATCACGGGTATCCCAAATTCATACCAGTGCAAATGGGAAATTAAAGCGGAAGCTGATGAATATCCGCAGGGGAAGTAAGTAGGAGCAGCTATGGTTCATATTGAACAGATATGTGAAAAAATGCGTGAGCAATATGAGAAAGATTCTTCCCGTTTTTTTGTTGAGGTAACGGGGGCTACACTTGATGAGGCAATTAGCAATGCTGCTGTTGAGCTTGACTTACGTCCCTCGCTCATTGATTATGAGGTATTGCAGCGCGGGACATCCGGGTTCTTTGTATTGAACCCGCGTGATTGGAAAATTCGGGCGTATGAAATACGGAAAGCAAAGCGGGCAGACACAGCGGATACTACCGCTAATAGTGCTGATCAAAGTAGTGCAGAGTATGTTGATCCAAACCAAGACGGCAATGTCTTTGTATTCTGTGCACCTGATGGTGTGTTCTTGAAAGTTACCAAGCCGGAGGGCGATGGAAGACAAGTAACGCTTTCCGATGCAGTAGAAAAATTGCGGGATAGAGGATTGCCGGTTCCTGCTGATGAAGTATTGTTGCCGGTTGTAAAAAAAGCTGCCGGTGAATATATCCGTATTGATAATTATGAATACATACAGGGAAATGATGCATTAATGTCTGTTGAAATTAGTGATGATGAAATGAAAGCATACCTGTATGTGTCTTCTCCGGGACCGGGCGGTGCAGATTTATCTGCTGATATGATTATTACATTCTTATCGAATAACCGTGTTATTTCCGGCATCAATGAAAAACGGGTAAAGGAATTTCAAGATATGCCGGTTTATCGTGAGAATTATCTGATTGCAGAAGGATTACCTGCTAAAAAAGGTGAAGATGCAAAGATTCTGTACAATTTTGAACCGGATAATACCCAAGTGCGGCTTAAAGAGTCCCGTACTGGTCAGATAAATTTTAAAGAGCTTAATCTTATTCAAAATGTTGTTGAAGGTCAGCCTTTGGCACAGAAAATTCCTGCTGAGGAAGGAAAGGCTGGACGGACTGTTACTGGAAAATATCTTCCTGCAGAGCCGGGAAAAGATATTGCAATTCCTCTTGGAAAGAATACTCGGCTTGCAGAGGATCAATTAACAGTTGTCGCAGAGAAAAATGGTCAGGTTCTGTTAGTAAAAAATAAAATTAATGTTGAACCGATTATGACTATAGAAGGAAATGTATCTGTCAAAACAGGAAATATTATGTTCCTTGGAACCGTCTATGTAAAAGGCAGCGTTGATGATGGTTTCTCTATTAAAGCATCGGGTAATATTGAGGTGAAAGGTACTGTTGGAAAAGCATCTTTGGATGCAGAGGGCGATATTGTTGTAAGCCAAGGTATTATTGGTAAAGAGGGCGGGTATATCCGTGCGGGTAAATCAATATGGTCAAAGTTTATTCAGAATATCGAACAAGTAGAAGCGGGGGACATGGTAATTGTTTCTGACGGTATTCTCAATTCAAAGGTTATTGCAAACCGTAAGGTTATTTGCCGCGGTAAGCGTGCAGACATTATCGGTAGTCATATTACTGCATCTGAAGGAGTATACGCACGTAACTTGGGCAGTCCTGCAGCCGGTTCCGATACAGTGGTAAGTGTTGGATTTGATCCCCGCAGTAAAGAGCGGCTTGTTTCTCTTGAGAAAAAACTCATTGATAATCAAAAAAATTTTGCTGCTTTGCGTCTTGATATCCAAGCATTAGAAGGGCAAAAAAAGGTCATAAAAGATTTTCCGGAGGAAAAGGAAACAACATTAAAACAGAAAAAAGAACAATTTTATATTTGCGAAACAGATATTCGTGAAATACGGTTGGAGATAGAACAAATACGCCGGTATCTTGCAACATTGAAAACAGAGGGGTGTGTTTCTATTTCCGGAAATATTTATACCGGAGTGCGGATTGTCATTAAGGATATTATTGAGGATGTCCGTGTTGACTGTAAAGCTACAACATTCCACTTGGAAAACGGACTTGTCAAGTATGGTCCTTATGTAGACTATACGAATGATGAAGATGTGAAAAGGGCACCAAGTGGGTATTCAGCCAATTGATTTACAGACATTATATACTCAGCTGGATAAAGTCGGTAAATTACAGGGCGATGTGCGGCAGACATTCGCTGCTGAATTTGAAAAGAGTCAGCAGGCAAATAAAGAGGATGCCGCACACCGTCAGCAGGCTGTTCAGAAAACAGAAGCTGCCGCTGAAGAAAAAATAACTATTCACCAAGAAGGAAACGGCGGTTCCTTTAACTCTCCAAACAATGATAATACGCGGCAGCACCATAACAATGAGCCGGAAGAACAAAAATCATATTACTACATTCAAGACCCGCTGCTCGGTAAACGGGTTGATATTTCAGGTTAGGTTTTTAATGCTTGTACTATCAGTTATCCTTTTATTGTTTAATATTGTTTTAATGTTGTTTTTTTATCGGAAAGTTTCCCGTAATTTTTCAGTAAATAACTACCGTGATAAAATGCGGGAAGAAGTTAATAGACTGATTATTGATATTGAGCATGAATCCGATACAGCTATTACGCTGCTGGAAGATAAAATACAGCGTATTGAAAAATTACTTGCTGATACAGACAAGCATTTACTGCTTATTGAAAAAGAACACGAGAAATGGGCATATCATAATGAAGCTTTGCAAACATTCCAGCCGCCGGTTTCTCCGCAGCCTGTTTCTGCGGCACCGCTGCATCAGCAGCAGGGAACACCGGTTACACCTCCCGCTGCGGCTGCAGAATTTCCTCGAAGCGATTCTATTACTATTTATACTAAGCAAATTAATCCTCATACAGAAATGGCAAAAAACACGCTGAATGTTTCTTTACGTGAGCAAGTAATTGATTTTGCAAAAAAAGGCTTTTCGCTTGAATTTATTGCGGAAAAAGTTGATCTTCCGCTTGGAGAAATTGAGCTTATTTTGTCTATGAATGCATAATTTCAACAAAGAAAATACTACATCTTATGCGGAATCCCTAAAGCTCATTATATGCCCTCTTGCACAATGTTAAAAATTAGGCTATCCTTATCGGCGATTTTATCAACTATTTCTGGAGTTCGTATGAGCGGAATAAGTATTGTATTAATGGTTTTCTTTATTATTGTATCTATTTTGATTGTGGGTTTAGTATTACTTCAAAATGAAGAGGGCGATAGCTTGGGCGGATTATTTGCAGGCGGATCAAATTCTGCATTCGGATCACGATCAGGCAATGTTCTAACAAAAACAACCTACACGCTAGTAACTCTGTTTTTTGCAATTTCGTTTCTTTTGGCATGGTTGAATAAAAGCCCTGGTGATTCCGGTTTAGAAAAAGCTGCTCAAATGCAGCAGGCTGAAACAGCAACTGAATGGTGGAAAGAAGCTGAACAAGAAAAAAGCACTGAAGAGGTTTCTCCTGCAGTGGAAGATATGTCAGATACTGCTGATTCAGCAGATATGATGGAAAGTGAAAAGGCAGAGGATACAAACTAATCACTGTTTTTTTCTTTTAACTTTGTTGGTCTGCGATAAAACAGTATGATTAACTAATAATTATGAAATCGGGTATAAGCTTTTTTGCAATATTTTTTTTTGTAATTTTCTCAGGTTTTACCGCAGCACCGTCTGTTTTGTCTTTTTATACTGAACCCTCTCTTTTCCCCTATGATAATGTTGTTAAAATTCAGCAAGATGATCGGGACTGTCTGTATTTTGGTACCCGATCCGGTTTAATCCGTTATAATGGTATTTCTGCTAAGCGGTATGAGCATATTCCGTTTGATGATTCTACCATGCGTTCTAACCAGATTCAAACTATGTTTATGGATAAAGATGATATTCTGTGGGTTGGTACGTATGGCGGCTTAGAGCGTTTTGATACAGCGACAGAGGAGATTATTCATTATCCCTCATGCAGTGATGTTATTTCCGCAGTATTCCGGGATTCAAAAGACCGTTTATGGGTAGGTACGCTTAACGGGCTTGACCTTTATATTGATGAAGCGGATAAAACATTTATTACATTTACAAATCAGCAAAGTAATTTTTTTATCGGTAATAACACTATCCGGTCTATCAGCGAAGATTCTCGCGGTATTATTTATGCATCTACTTATGATGGTGTATGGGAATATAATGAACTGCACCATTCCTTTACCCGCTGTACTGTTCTGCCGGAAGGATGTCCGGGAAAAAATGGTGTAGTATATAGTTTTATTGAAGATGCCGGTACATACTGGGCTGCAGTATGGGGCGTAGGACTTGTTCATGTTTTACCCGCATTGAATACGTATGAAGTATACACTTTTCCGGACAATAGTATTTATGTTGTATACAATAATTTTGTAGATACTGATTATATTGCAGTAGGCACTTGGGGCGGAGGAATTTTTGTACTGAATAAGTTGACAAAACAAATTTTTTGTCATACTGCCGGTACAGGTGAAAACGTACTTTCTCACGGTGTTATTTATGATATATTTATTGACAAATATGATATGATGTTTGTTGGTACTGGCGGTGCTCTTAATCTTGTTGATATGAACCATATTGAAAATCAGATTGCAGCTCCAATGTCTCCGCAGAATATCTCTACCGGTACAACAGATTCCCGTTTTAAACAAAACATTCAATGTACTGAAATTACGGAAGGTATTGTGTGGGCTGCAGCAAATAATATACTGTTGAAATATCATATTTATGATGAATCGCAGTCGCAAACATTTATGCTATCTTCTCAAACCGTCCGGAATGCATCTGATAGTATACTAATTTACACTATCGAAGCGGTAGATAATTCTGTACTTTGGATAGGCACTAATGAGGGATTATTTTTATTTGATATACATCAAAGCAAATTCTTTCCTATTTTTCAATATAATAATGCAGTAGCACACCATGCATCGTTACTTATTCGTGCTATTTATAGCGATAAAGATAAGACTGTATGGATTGGAACGTATAATGATGGGCTGTATCGGTTTACTCCTGAACAGGGCATAATTAAGCATTATCGGCATTCTGATAATCCTTTCTCATTGATTAATGATATTATCTTCTTTATTGATGAAGATAGCAGCGGTACGCTCTGGATTGGCACTAACCGGGGACTCTCCCGATACCGCCGTGAAAGTGATGATTTTATATCATATCTATATGATGTCCATAAACCCGCTGGTATTTCTGCGAATAGAGTTGATTCCTTTTGTGAGGATAGCGAGGGGTATTTGTGGTTTGGAACAAAGGACGGCGGCGTTTGTAAATTCGATCCAAAAACTGAATCGTTTATGACGTATACTACTGCAAATGGATTATCATCAAACCAAATTGTTGGTATCGCCGATACCGGTAAGGGAAGTTTGTGGATTGTAACCGATAAAGATTTACACTTATTTGATACAAAAAAAGAAACAGTGCAGTTATATAATATTAAAGATATTAAACATTTCGGTTTTTTTACCGGTCAGCCGTCCTCAATTCCTCGCGATGAATTATTTTTCTTTGGTACGCATCGCGGTGTTGTAAAAATTACGCAAAAGATGTTTGATTCGTTTTCTCTGCAACTTATACCGGTACGAATACGCAGTGTTTCTGTAAATGGTGAAAAAATTGCACTCTATGATACCTCAAAATCTTTTTCGTTTAATTATCGTGATAATGATTTTGAATTTCAGTTTGCTGCTCCCTATTCTTCTCCATTGAAAAAAACGGTCTATGCGTATAAATTAAACGGGTTTGATACGAAGTGGAATATTGCATCTGATAGGAATTATGCAAATTATACAAATCTATCCCCGGGAACGTATACCTTTTCAGTTAAAAATATTGCAGACCCTTATGCTGTATCGGATACATTTTCTTTTATTATACGCCCAAGTGCATTTTTATCACCTATAATGGTGTGGCTGTATATTTTGATAGTATCATTTGTGCTGTTTTTATTGTATAAAATCAATAAGCTGTATTGGTTTCAACGGTATGCATCGGTTCTTGAAGAAAAACAGTTGGTACTTATTCAGGATAATTTTACTTTGAAAGAGCTTTCTATGCTTGACCACCTTACCGGTATTGGAAACCGGCGTTTTATTGATACCATGGGAGCAAAATTATGGGAAACTTCATTAGAGCATAAAGTGCCTCTTTCAATATTGATGCTGGATATTGATTTTTTCAAACGGTATAATGATTCGTATGGTCATCAGGCGGGAGATGATTTACTGCGTTTGATCGGCAGTGTGTTAAAGGGACGTGTCCGCACAGAAACTGATTTGCTCGGCCGGTATGGCGGAGAAGAGTTCCTTATTGTGCTCTATAATGTTGGACAAGCAAAAGCATTACATATTGCAGAAGGCATTAGAAAAATGGTTGAAACTATGCATGAGAAGCATGGCGATACGATGGCAGGAAAGGTAACAATTAGTATTGGATTATTTTGTTGCTGCCCGTCTGAATCTTGCTCGTTTGATGATATGATATACCGTGCGGATCATGCGTTATATGCTGCAAAAGGCTCCGGTAGAAACCGTGTTGTTTCATATAGTGCTGAAGATGACCATAATCCAGCCGATAAAGGGGGTAATTAACATGTATAATAACCCCCCCCCCCCCCCCCCCCCCCCATGCTTATGGGAAATTGTTGATTTACTTATATTTATAGTAATTATACCTGCCAATATCTTTGTGCAATTCCGTTTGCCTCCTTAAAAACTCCCTACACGTTAGCAAGTTATAATTAATTTAAAGGAGGACTTTTATGAAAAAACGATTTTCTATGCGGAACAAGTTATTGATTATTTTCGGTTTGCTGATTGCTCTTGCTGCAATTGTTGAAGGCATTTTGGCTATACGGACAGCACAGCACGCTGTTGTAGAAAAAATAGAAACACACCTGATTGATAAAGCAGCAGATACGGCAGAAATAATTGACGGACGGGTTAATGCATTTTTTCAATTTTTAGAAGGTATTGCCCGAATGCCTATACTTCGGGATAAGCACGCTACCTTTATACAAAAAATGCAGCTGCTTGAAAAAGAAGCAAAATTCAATTCGGCAATACATGCGTTGTACATCACCGATATGAAAGGAAATACATACTTTTTGGACGGTACCAGTGCAGACACGGTAGATTATCCGTACTTTAAAGCAAGTAGTACTGGACAACGGTTTTTTAGTGAACCGTATACAGACTCCAGTATCAACAAATTTATAATGGATATTTCAGTGCCTGTGTATGATGATGAAAATAAGATTATAGGAGTACTGATAGCCGCTATTGACGGCTTATGGCTGTCCCATCAAATTGATGATATTGTTGTTGGTAAAACCGGGTATTGTTTTATTATTGGAGCTACCGGAACAAATATTGCACATAAAGATGCAACACTTGTTACCCAACAAAATAATTCTTTAGAAAAAGTAAAGACGGATTCCTCACTGACTTCAAATGCAGCATTTTTGAAGCGTTCTTTGGATGAAAATCATGGAGTTGGATTTTATGAATATAGAGGTATTGCAAATATTGGTGCATTTGCAAAAATGCAAACAACCGGCTGGCCTGTTCTTGTAAAAGCACCAAAAGATGAATTTATGGGAACTGTTGATGAGCTGCGTCTTCAAGTGCTGATTATTGGTATGGTTATTTTGATTGTTTCTTTGGTTATTGTCTTTTTTGTTGCCCACAGTATGGTAAAGCCGGTTACTGTTGTTGTTGATGCATTAAAAGATATAGCCCAAGGCGAGGGCGATTTAACAGTCCGGCTTCCGGTACACGGTAATGATGAGATAACTGATTTATCACAATATTTTAATCAAACTATTGGTAAAATCGGCTCATCAATACAAAATGTTGATAAAAACGCCACTGTCATGGAGGATATTGGCAATGAGCTTGTAAGTAACATGTCCGAAACTGCCAGTGCCGTACATGAAATCAGTGCGAATATCGACGGAGTAAAACAGCACGCACTCACCCAATCTGCCAGTGTTACCGAAACGGCTGCTACGGTAGAAGAAATTATTAGAACCATTAAGCAGTTGAACGGCAGTATTGAAAACCAAGCTGCCAGTGTTGCTCAATCTTCCAGTGCGGTGGAAGAAATGGTAGCAAATATCGCTTCCATAACTCAAACCCTTGATAAAACCAATGATACGATTAAAACCCTTGCAGCAGCAACTGCCGACGGCAAAGAAACAATTGCAGGTTCTTCCGCAGTAACGCAAAAGATTGCCGAAGAATCCGGCGGTTTACTAGAAGCAAGCAATGTTATTCAGCACATTGCAAGTCAAACAAACTTGCTTGCGATGAATGCCGCGATTGAAGCTGCCCACGCCGGAGAGGCTGGCAAAGGCTTTGCCGTTGTCGCTGACGAAATCAGAAAGCTCGCCGAAGAATCGAGCGTGCAGGGTAAAACCATTACGGCAACCCTTAAAACCTTATCGGGCGAAATTGAAACGCTCTCTGCTTCTTCTAAAACCGCCGGAGAAAAATTTAATGTTATTTTCAGCCTGTCTGAACAAGTAAAGGATATGAGCAACCGGCTTATGGAAGCGATGAAAGAACAAGAAAACGGCAGCCGTGAGGTACTCGGTGCGATTAAAACAATTAACACAGTAACCGCAGAAGTAAAGGCCGGTTCCGGAGAAATGTTACGCGGCGGCGAAGGAGTAGCCGAAGAAATGCGGAAACTCGATGACCTTACCCGTATCATCGCCGACAGTATGAATGAAATGGCTTCGGGAGCGGTGCAGATTAGCAATGCTGTACAAGATGTAAATGACATTACTCAAAAGAATAAGGCAAGTATTGACAACTTAGCAAAAGAAGTAAAAAAGTTTAAGGTATAACCATTGTTACTGCATTACAGATTGGTTGTATAGTGATTTTAAAAGCTGTCCCAAAAGTGTAGTTTTGGGGCAGCTTTACTGTTTTTGCCTAAGAAATGCGGTGAGCTTGAAGATAGCGGTATACATGCAGCAGTTCTTGCCGGATTTTTGAGGATTCAGCAGCATACTGCTGATTTTCCGGTGTTGAAAGCTCCGCTAGCAGACGGGTTTTTGTTTTTTCAAGACTGTAATTTTTAACCTCGGTAAGGTATTTTATGCGGAATATAAAATCAAGGTTTCGAGCCGTATATACCCGTCTGCCGTAAAAATCATGTTGCGGACGGATATACGGTATGTTCCGTTCCCAATAACGGAGAATATACGGCTTTATGCCGGTAATTTTTTCAACCTCTCCAATGGAAAAATTGCTCATAGTTTACCCCGATCCTCCCAGCGTACTCTGCTGCCTTTTACTTTTAAAATGAGCGGGATTGCAGTAAAACCGAGGTCTTTCCGGATTCTGTTTTGTAGATACCGCAAGTACGCCTCGGATACGGCATTGGGTTTATTCGCAAAAATTAAAAATTCAACAGGACGGGTAGAAGTTTGCAGTATGTACTTTAGTGTAAAGGAGTTATACTTTCCATGCGGCGGCGGTACTGCTTGAAGCCAGTCTTTTAAAGCAAGATTAAGTGCAGATGTGTCTATTTTTGTTGTTAATTGGGTGAACAGTGTGAGTGCGGTATTGAGTAAATCAGCAATGCCGCTGCCTTTTTGTGCTGAAATGGGAACAATAGGAGCATATTCCATTTTTCCAAACATAATTTTAATATGGTTTTCAACCTCTTTAAATTTCTTTTCTCCCTTTACTAAATCCCATTTATTCAGCACAAAAATAACCCCAAGTCCCCGTTTTGTTGCCTGCTGGATAATTTTTTTATCTTGTTCGGTTAATCCCTCTTCCGCATCAAGTAAATGAAAGACAATATCAGCATTTTCTAAACTTTTCATTGCCCGGACAACAGAATAGTATTCAATATCTTCTTTTACTTTTGTTTTGCGGCGGATCCCTGCAGTGTCTTGAATTGCAAATTGCCGGTCTTTGTATACAAATGAACCCTCCACGACATCGCGGGTTGTTCCTGCAATATCGGAAATAATAGAAGCGTTTGATTTGGTAAGATAATTTGCGAGGGTTGATTTACCAGTGTTTGGTTTTCCAATTAATGCTATTCTGATAGCGGCATTTTCTTCTGATTCGCAGACATGGGAAAAGTCAAGACCGGCAGTAATTTCTTCTGCAAGTGCGGTGATATTGTCGCCATGTTCAGCACTAATGCATACGATAGACTTAAAGCCGAATTGCAGATAATTGTAGGCATCCATTTCTCCTCTGCCGCCTTCAGTTTTATTGACTGCAACAATCAGTTTATCCCAAAAGGGACGCAGAAAACGGATAAATTCTTCATCTTCTGCAGTAGGCGGAGCTGCTTCTAACATGAGCAAAATTTTATCTGCGGCTTGTAGTGATTGCAGTGTTTTTTCTATAACGAGCTCATCAAGTATATCTTCTGTTTTGTTTCCGCTGCGGGTCAGTTTAAAACCGCCGGTGTCCATAAGCCGTACCGGTTTTCCATTGATAATTGCTTGTGCCTCAATCGGGTCGCGGGTAACGCCGGGTGTTGGGTCGGTTATTGCCCGCCGTTTTCGCAAAAAACGGTTGAATAGGGTAGATTTTCCGACATTGGGTCTGCCTGCAATAACTACAAGCGGTGTGTTATCGTATTTTTTACGGAAGTCAAACTCGGCATCGGTATTCTGCTCTGTTTGCAGTGTGTCTACTGCATGCAGTACATCGCGGTCTCTATCATTTTCATGTATCATAAAAAGAAAACTCCTGTATCAATTTCCGGACAGCATCAGCAGAACAAAGCGTCCGTGCTTGGGCAGTAAACTGTTCAGCTTCAGCAATAGTTATAGATTCAACGGCATGTTTTATTGCGGGAATCCTATGCACACTCATACTAAAATGCCGCAATCCCATACCAAGCAGCAGCGGAATTGCCTCTTCTTGTGCTGCCATTTCTCCGCATACGGAAACCGTTCCCTGTCCGTTCCCGCGTAATAGATGTTCAGCTTGTGCCGTATGTTCTATAAGCCGGATAACAGATGGCTGAAAGTAGTCTGCTAAATGAGCAACTGTGGTATTTTCCCGATCTGCTGCCATTGTATACTGTACAAGATCATTGGTTCCTATAGAAAAGAAATCAAAGAACGGTGCATAAATATCTGCTGCGGCTGCAATAGCAGGAACTTCTACCATACACCCTATAGGAATATGGTGTTTATAGGCGATTCCCTCTCTATCGCATTCCAATTGTACCTCTGTCAGCAGTTTTTGTACTGCGGTAATCTCCTCTGTGCAAGAAATCATCGGTAGCAAGAGGGATAAATTACCGTAGCAACTTGCCCGCAGCAGTGCACGAAGTTGATCCTTAAAGAGCTGGGGACGGTCTAAGCAGTACCGTATTGCCCGCCAGCCCAAAAGAGCATTTTTTTCTCCAAGAGATGCCTGTTCTTCCAGCATTTTATCTGCACCGGCATCAAATGTTCTAATAACAACCGGTTTATTTTCCATTGCTTCTAATACATTCCGGTATGCATGATATTGTTCATCTTCGTCAGGAAGGCTATCTTTACCTAAAAATAAAAACTCGGAACGGAATAATCCAATGCCCGCAGTACGTTGCACAATCGGGTGCATAGTATCTTCCGGAAATGCAATATTTGCTGATAAGTAGACTGCAACGCCATCCTTTGTGTATACTGTTCCATAATCCGTACCGCTATCGGGCAGGTCATTACATTCAGCCTGTGCAGCGGCTGCCATAAGGGAGTAGTGTTCTCCGTCCGGCTCAAGGATAAGTTCCTGCTTTGTGCTGTCCAATACTGCCGGCATACCTGTTTTTACTGCACTCATTAAACCGGACACCCCTACCAGCATGGGAATATTCCACGCTCTGGCAATAATAGCAATATGGCTGGTAACTCCGCCTGCTTCCATAAGGATACCTGCCGGATGCACTTCTTTTATTGCTAGTGCTTCTGACGGCTTAATAACTTGTGCCGCTAATAATGCTCCATGCGGCAGATGAGCAAACCGTGAAGCAGCATACTCTTTTTTGGGTAAAAGATAGGTAAATACTGCTCCAAAGGCATCTTGAATATCTATTGCACGTCCTGCTAAATAGGTATCACCTGATAGTGTAAGTAAATGTGTAATTTCATTTAATTTTTTTTGTAATGCTGCTTCAACATTTACACAGGTTTCTTCTATTTCCCGATATACGCCGTGAAGAAAATCCGTATCGTGTAACATCATCTGTTGTGTTTCTAAAATTGCTTTTTCAGGAGTATTGATACTTTTATCTGAATAATTTGCAAGTAGTGCTGCTAAATGGCTTTGTGCTGCTTGCAGTGCTGTTTTGAGCCGATTATGTTCAGCCGGTATGTCTTGCGGTAAAATGGTGTATACAGGAATATGGTGTGCAGGCTTTTCCGGCACACACACGATAAGACCTGCAGCACTTCCGCCGCAGGCTGATAAGCCGGTTAATTTCTTCATTTTCCCAGTATAAGCAAAAATCAACATTTTGCATATACCGCTGCTCAGGTGATGAGGAATTCAGCATTATAAATAGTATAAAAATACTCTCCCCGCAATGCATCCGCTGGTATTGCTGCTGGCACTGCGTTGGTATTGCATTTTATATGCTGATACCCTATACTTTTATATGTATGGAAGATGAACTGCAAATCACCCTTACAAACGATTACGCTTTCAAACTCTTGTTAGGAGCAGAAGAGAATAAGCCAATCTTGCAAAATTTACTGGAGTGCATTCTCACTATTGCCCCTCAAGACATTAGCGGTCTTGAGCTGATGGATAAAGAGCTTTCAAAAGAAGAGTTAAGCGATAAAACCGGAATTCTTGATGTAAAACTCAAACTAACCAACGGTACGGTCATCGACATAGAGATACAAGCGTCATGGAATGCATCGTTTGTAAAACGAACCCTATTTTACTGGGCAAAAATGTATACTGCTGATTTTAAAGCCGGAGAATCTTATGATAATTTGCATAAATGCATTACCATCAATATTATTGCAAACGGTTTCCGGCTCAATAATGCTGTCCATTCGGAATATGTATTACAGGAAAGAGACAGGCATACCCTGTTGACAGATGTGGTGGAAATACATTTTTTAGATTTACAAGCAGCAAAAAGAACACAAGAAGAAGGACAAAAGCAGAACAAACGGAAACAGCTTATTAACTGGCTGCGTTTTATAGGATCAAGCGACAAAAAGGAGCGTGCAATGCTGGCAGCAACATCACCGATATTACAAATGCTCAATGAGAAAATAGATGTATTGACCTTATCACCCGTAGAGCGGAAGCTCTATGAGTCAAGAATGAAGCTCAAAAGCGACATTACAACGATTTCTGAAAGTCAGTTTAACGCAGGCATACAACAAGGTATGCAGCAAGGTATGCAGCAAGGTATACAACAAGGTATACAACAAGGTATACAACAAGGCAAATCACTCGGTCTTACCGAAGGTAAATCTCTCGGTCTTGCAGAAGGATTTGCTAACGGTTCCCTCCAAGCAAAACTTGAAACAGCCCGGCTCTTAAAGCAGCTAGGAGATTCTGTGCAAAAGATTGTCCAAGTAACCGGCTTAACCATAAAGGAAGTAGAGGAACTTAATTCATAATAAACCTATTCGGAAACTTGAGTTTCTGAATAGGCTACCTTGAAATGCGATGTTAGAACTCGTAGACCTGTTCGAAAACGTCGTTATCGGACAGGTCTAATTATAAGCTGAGGAAACAGAAAAATTATCTCGAAAAAATCTTTAATTCTCTATAACGCAGAACCCCTAGTGCTCTTTTCCTTTTTCACCGTAAAATTTAAAAGATACTCTGTACAGAGTTCCTGTATTTATAGTATTATCACTCGCTTTATTTTGTTGGCTTGAGCTAATTAAGGAGTTATATATGATAAATCAAGATGCGGATTCTGTTCCGCCGCCAATTCCAAAAGTAATTTGTATATGCGAATTATTAACAAATACAGCATGGGCTATTACTACTATCATACTTGTGTTATTTTTGCATGGTATGCAAGGACTCTTATCTTTGTTTTCTCTTAAAACATTTATTGTATTGGTGATAATTTCAATTGCCGATCCTTTTTTAAAACCGAAGCTCTTTTTCCCCACAATTATTAATTGGCGGGAAAATCCTGAGAAAGCTCAAAAATACATTCTAAAATATAGCCGTATACAACTGGGTGTTCCCTTTTTATTAACTATTTTTGTATTGTGTGTTATTATTCCGCTTCTCTATCCGCAGGCAGAACAAGTATTACAAAGAATTTATTTTGGATTTCTTGTAGCAGGTAATGCATTTTTGTACGGTACAATGATTGGTAGTTTAGGAATTAGATATTTTGAACGGTGGTCTCTTTTTGTACCGCTGCAAGGAGATTTTACCAGTTACCCGATTACTGTTAGAGTTTCCATTGTCTGCTTTTTTTGTACCGCATCATCATGTCTTTTAGCAACAGTACCGTTGATATATCATACAGGATCATTTACGCTATCCGCTTTGATGCCTGTTATTGGAATGGGGTTGTATGGCACCCTTCTTGCGGTTATTAATATCTTTTTAACCGCACGATCTTCTGCACACCGTATGGTCATTATGCAAAATGCAATGAAAGCTCTTGCTGCAGGAAACTACCGTCAGCAATTTATTGCTGATGTAGAGGTTCGTGATGAAATGGGGCTGCTCATTAATGATTTTAATACATTTTTAACTTTTAATAAATCATTTTTGAAAGACCTTGATACAAATGTACATAACTCAAATGCTGTTGCTGATTCTTTGTATACAGATATGCACACTACTTCAAAAATTTTGCAGCAAATAGACGGTAGTATTATTTCTGTTAACACTAATATGCAGAATCAGGAAGCACATTTATTAGAAACACAAAAAACATTGCATGATATTGTTAATAATATTGAAAATTTAGATAAGCATATTGAACTTCAGGCGGGGAAAGTTTCTGTATCGGCATCTGCAATTGAACAAATGGTTGCAAATATTCAATCAGTTACGCAGATACTAGAAAGAAATTCACAGTCAATTAGTACGCTGGAAAGTAAAACTGGTAATACTGTCAAAATTAGTGAAGCCTCCGCTGCACGTACACAGAAAATAGCAGAATCTTCTGAAGGGCTGCTTGAAGCATCGAATGTTATTCAGCATATTGCCAGCCAGACAAATTTACTTGCAATGAATGCAGCAATAGAAGCAGCCCATGCCGGAGAAAGCGGCAAAGGATTTGCAGTTGTTGCTGATGAAATTCGTAAACTTGCAGAAGAAGCGGGCAGTCAAGGCAAGGCAATTTCGGTAGTTTTAAAAGATTTGCAAGTTGAAATTGCAAAAATAGCGGAAGAATCACAAATTATTTATGGAGAGTTCGGCGAAATTTCTCAACTTGCTACAGCCGTGCGGGATCAAGAAGCGGTAATTATGAATGCCATGCAGGAGCAAAATCAGGGTAGTGCCCAAGTATTGACTGCAATGCAAGAAATTACACAAATTACTGCTAACGTAAAAAGCAATTCAGAAAAAATGCTGCTTAGCAACACTGAAATTAGTAATGGAATGAAGCAGCTTTCAGAAAGTGCCCAAAGCGTTAATACCGATATGCAAAATATCAATATCGGAACAGAGCGGATTACTGAAGCTGTAAATAATGTTATTGACATGACTGAAACAAATAAGCAGTCTGTTTCGGCAATTTTAAATCATCTTGAAAAGCTGCATTATGATAAGGAAAATCAGTGTCATTAAATTGTACAGAAATTAATACTATTTTAGATGAATTAGCTTTGGAGGGGTATTATATCCAGAAAATAGTACAGCCCTCTTATTCAATTATGGTACTCCATTTGTATAAGACCCGTCCGCTTGCACTGCTAATATGTCTTGAAGGCGGGGCATGCCGGCTGCATGAAACACGGCAGCGGATTCCAAAGTTTGATAAGCCGCTCCGTTTTATGGAGCTCCTGCGTTCACGAATCCGCGGAGCAAAGATTATCCGTGCCGAGCAGCTTAATAATGATAGAATTGTCCGCCTTGTACTCGAAACTTCGGGCGGGCGTTTGCATTTGTATATCCGCCTTTGGAGCGGAGCGGCAAATATCATTCTTACCGAACCTGCCCCGCCTGATACAAATAGTGTAGACCTTGTTTCTTATACCGCTGAAAGAGAGCTTATCATTGATGCATTTTACCGCCGTCCTGCCCGCAATGAAGTAAGCGGAGCGTGCTGGATCGTTCCTGCGGTACATACTTCAGCAAAAATATACACAATTCGCTCATACAACACCGAAGTCAGTTTTAATGAGGCTATTGACCAATGGTATGCACAAAAAGCTCCGGTACTGTCTTTGGAATCGCTGCGTGCCGAAGCAGAGCGATTTTATGCAGTAAAACTAGAAAAAATATCCCTTGCATTAGAAAAACTTGAACATAAAAAGCAAACATTTTTACATGCAGATCAGCTTAAGCATCAAGGTGATTTATTGTTAGCGTATTCTTACAGTATTCCCGCGGGTGCTGCTTTTGCTGAACTTGAAGACTATGCACACAGCGGCAGTACGGTACGGATTGCGCTGGATCCGCATAAAACTGCACAGGAAAATGCAGCTTCTTATTATGGGCAGTATAAAAAAGCTGTTTCCGGTTTAGCAGCCCTAACGGACGATATTGCTGCACTACAGCAACAACAAAAACAGCTTGAAGAAGAACTCGCTGCAATCCGCACCGAAGAGAATCCGCACATTATTGATAAACTACTGCGGAAAAAGAAAATACCCTCACAGCAAAAGCAGGCAGCACAAGGCAAGGAACGTCCCGGGCTCGGATTTTACTACCAAGAATGGACACTGTTTGTCGGAAGAACTGCTGCAGAAAATGATGAACTGCTGCGTCATCATGTACGCGGAAAGGACATGTGGCTGCACGTACGGGATTATTCAGGCGGCTATGTTTTTATAAAAAACAAAGCAGGAAAAAGTATTCCGCTGCCGGTACTTATCGCAGCAGGAAATCTTGCTGTCTTTTATTCAAAAGCACGGAAAAATGAGCAGGCCGATTTATACTATACCGCTGTTAAAAATCTTCGCAGAGCTAAAAATGCTCCTAAGGGAACAGTATTGCCTGCGAATGAAAAAAATTTATCAATTCGCCTTGATCCGGCTATTCTAAAAGAGCTTGAGCAATCACGTATGTAAATATCTATAAAAATCTATCGAGTGTTTTTATGAGCATATCGTTCATATTAGAAAGTAATTCCTCTTTTATTTCATTTTGCCCATTTCTTACTATATTAAATATATCGACAATAAGAATATGCTCTACATAATTGATATTTCTTGTACATTTACAAAAAAGCATATCCAATATGAGGTGCTTTCTGGATATGAACAAATGCCATATACAGGGTCATATTGCCGTATTCAGCATACTTACCAACTATGTCTTGAAGAACTTGTTTCTATTGTTGAAACTGAAAAAATGCAGTATATTTTAAAGCATTTCATATCTTTTATGGAGTAAGAGCATGAGAGTTTTACAACCGCTGATCCGGAAATACCGGTTAGAAAGTGCCTTTGTGGTACTCGTTACAACGCTGTGTAACATCTGTGCCTTACTCTACCATTTTTATTATAAAAATATGATTGATGCATTAAGCACTCATAATACACATGAAACGTACCGCTGGCTGATTACCGTTGCCGTTTTGCAGACCAGTACGGAATTATTAACATTCTTTATATACGATTATTATTTAAAAGTGTTTAAAATAAAAATTGCACAGGACGTAAAAGCATCAGTATTCCGCCGCTTGTTTTCTTTTCCGTTTCATACGTCCCGCAGTTTAGACACCGGTATGCTTACGGTTATTCTTTCCGAAGATACTGCTGCGATCGGCGATTATACTGCATTGTATTATTTTATACTTTTCGGTAATACGGTACGGTTTGTGATTACCTACTATCTGTTATGGCAGCTCGACCCGTTTATTTCCCTCTTTGTGCTGTGTACCGTGCCGCTGTACTATGTACTTGCCCGTTTTAGTTTTCAACATATCAAGGAAGCAGCGGCACAAGAGCGTACTGCAAGCGACACCGTTGTACAGTGCTTTCTTGATTATGTTTCAAATCTTAAAACCGTCAAGGCAGCCTCGTTGGAAACCATACTAACTGAACGCTTTAATACGGAGCTGGATCGGCATTTTTGTGCGCAGCGGCACTTATTACGCTGGAACAGTGTGATGTTCTTTATCCGCAATTTTTTACACAGTTTTCTTCCTCTTATTATTGTCGGACTGTGTGTGTACCGGATATTACTGGGTTCTATCACTATTGGCACACTATTTGCAATAAGCGGATTTATCAGTGCTGTCTATTTGCCTGTTGGAGAACTTTTATATTTTATGTCGATGCGTCATAATTTACAGCCGGTACTGGATCGGACAAAAGACTATCTTAGCGAGAGGGCTCCGCTGCTTGCCGATAAACGGATTATTATTGCCGGCAATAGTGCGGACTCTCGCGATGGCAGTACTGCCGGCAGCAGCTCCCGCAGTACCACCGCAATTGCCGTTGAAAATATGAGCTACACGTATGATGATACACCTGTATTTAACTGCATCAGTTTTACGGTACAGGGGCATGGACTGTACCTTGTTGAAGGTGCAAACGGAAAGGGAAAAACAACCTTATTCAATATCTTGTCGGGACTATATACCGACTACAGCGGAGAAATCAGACTTACCGTTTCCGATACCGCCATTCAGCCGATTGCGTACATGATTCAAGAAAACCAGCTCTTTGAACACGCCTCGTACCGTGAAAACCTTACCCTTTTCGGTGCTGATGAGCCGGTTGTGATGCCCGATACGGTGCATCAATTTTTTGAACAAACTGCAGAACGGAAGAATGGGTATTCCGGCGGTGAAAAACGGCTTTGCCTATTCTTGCGGACAATCAGCCGGAAAGCACATATTTACCTTTTTGATGAACCGCTTGAAAATCTTGATACCGCAATGCGGGATTATGTTATCAGCACCATTCGGCAGCTTGCACAAACCAAGCTGGTACTCGTTATCTCTCATGGAAACGATTTTGACGACGGACACGGAGATATCCGGCATCTTGTACTCTAGTGTTCCATAATGTTGAGGTACAGGATCCATTGAGAACGCGGCTAGCGTACAACACTGCTGCCGTGCGTTTGTAGTTCTCTATTCGGATAGGCTTTCTGCTTTTAATCCGGTCAGCAGGGTTTCAATATCCATTAAAAGTAAATATTTGCACATAAACGGGATTTCCTTACAGTGTATTGGAACTTTCATGGTAGGGGTATTGCTTCGATCTTCTTGTCAATATAGGACTGGATATCGTTATGCCCACTCAGATACCTGCACTACAGCAACAACAAAAACAGCTTGAAGAAGAACTCGCTGCAATCCGCACCGAAGAGAATCCGCACATTATTCGCCTTGATCCGGCTATTCTAAAAGAGCTTGAGCAATCACGTATGTAAATATCTATAAAAATCTATCGAGTGTTTTTATGAGCATATCGTTCATATTAGAAAGTAATTCCTCTTTTATTTCTTTTTTTAAAGAAGAACACTCCGTTGTCTCGTGATTTTTAAACAATTCGTATGCCTCTATTTGTAATGCTGCTGCAATTTTTTCAATAAAATGAATTGACGGAAATCTCCGTAGGGTTTCTATTTGTCCGATATAGCAGGTGTCTGTGTTGCATAGTTCTGCAAGCTGTTCTTGCGTGATATGTTTTTCTTTACGAATCCTTTTCAAATTGTGTACAAAAATGTGTTGTAATGTCATTTTTATAGAGTATAAGCTATTATTTTTGCTGATAATGGTCTTGTAGCATGGTTTTTTCTATGTTATTATTGTCTAATTGCTATTATTTTATAAGCAATATGATAATAAAAGAGGATAGAGTGAATGAAAAAACGTTTTTCTATGCAAAATAAATTAGTTATCATTTTTGGTTTACTGGCTGCATTTTCTGCAATTATTGAGGGTTTCCTTGCCGTTCAGACCGCACGTAAAGCCGTAGTTGAAAAGGTTACAACGCATCTTATTGACAAAGCAGAAGATACTGCGGTAGTTCTTGATGGACGGATAACTGCGTTTATTCAGTTTCTCGAAGGAATTGCCCGAATGCCTATGTTAAGCGATGCTTCCATGTCAAATACGGATAAAGTGCTGCTGCTTCAAAAAGAGGCTGGATTTTCTTCTGATATTATTGAATTAAATTTTAGCGATCTTAATGGTACTGTTTATAGCATTGATGGAGATGCCCATATTGGTGATCGCGAGTGGTTCCAAACGGCACGGAGCGGAAAGCCGTTTATTTCTGAGCCAATTAATTCGGCAACGACACAAAAACTCATCCAAGTTATTTCTCTTCCAGTATATGATAATAACCGTCAAATTATCGGCGTTTTAAGTGCTGATATTGATGGTTTATGGTTATCTAACCAAATTAACGATATTGTTATCGCTCAAACTGGTAATTGCTATATAATGAGCAATACTGGTGTTATTATTGCTGATAAAGATACTGATTTGGTTAAAAACCAATCAAACATTATTGAACAAGCGAAAACAAACATTGCTCTTACTTCGAGTGCTGTCTTTTTAAAGCATGTTTTGGATACGGATAAAAGAGATATAGGCTATTACACATATCAAGGCACCGCCTACATATCCTCTTTTTCCGCAATGAAAACAGCAAATTGGAATGTTATTATCCGTGCTCCAGTCAACGAATTTATGGGAACCGTTGATGAGTTACGCAATCAAATGTTCATAATCGGGGCGGTCATTTTAGCAATAGCACTTGCTGTTACGTTTTTTGTTGCCCGTGCAATGGTAAAGCCTATCGCTGTTGTGGTTACTGCTCTGAAAGATATTGCCCAAGGCGAGGGAGATTTAACCGT
>JBQMYW010000014.1:0-41015 GCA_052173295.1 Treponema sp. | reverse complement strand
GTCTTTAGGCTAAATCTTATAAATTGACCGAGTATAGCACAAAAAGAAAAAGTCTGCAAGAAAAAATATTGAAAATCTTGGACAAAGAAGAGAGATGGTATCCCCTTGCACATTATGTGTTTTATAGGTAGTATGGCAGGGAGACAGCAATGCGGAATAAAATTCTATTTTTTATATTTTTTGCAGTAGGAGCAATAGTTTGTACAACCTGTTATGGACAATTGGATGTAAAAAGTTTTATTGAAAAAGGCTTTTCTGCTGCAAAATTTACTAAGAAAATTACATTTAGCCACTCTACTCAACACAACGGTATAGACTACTTACTTTCAGGAAGCGGTGAACCTATTCAGATGATTGTACCAATAGGGAATGATTTGAATCAGGCAGTAACCGGCTCGATTTCTATCCCCCCTGAAAGTAAGGATTTATTCAGTATAGTGCCGAAAATAACAACACTTACGCCGAATAAGGCTGTAGTTGTATTTCAATTTAAGGAAAATGCAGAACCATCTGCACCGAACTTTATAGCAACGCCTATTCCGCTTTTATTAACACTCATGGAAAAAACTGAAAACCGTCCATTCGGTTCTTTGGCGGTTCCTCTGTATTGTAACAGCCCGCCGGTTAAACCTGAAGGGTTTACTATTACCTATCATGCTGATTCCGATTCATTTACTTTTCCGATGCCTGCTAAAATAGGCATTCATCAAGATTTAGATAGAATAGAAGCAACAGTTACAATTAGCCGTAATGATTCATCGGTAGTGTTGGCGGAAAGTACGGGAGAAATTACTGTAGCAGGCGGTAACGGCACTGTAGATATACAGCAACTATTCAAACATAGTCCGGTACCGGCGGGAAAATGGTAGATATGCAGTATATAGAAAATAGCAGCATTACAGATTGTATTATCACCTATGCAAAATCAGGCAGCGTTTGCTTTGTATTTCCCTCACGGATTGCAAGCAGACTCTGGTTGTTTCAATCATTAAAGCTAACAGGGCTGCCTGCACTTCCTACAGAAATGTTTTCTGCCTGGGACGCGTTTAAAATGGACTGTTGCAGTGCGGGAGCAGAAAATGCACACCCTATTCCGCAGGTGGTAAGGCTATTGTTTGCTCATTATATTACCGGCAAAAATAAACACGCCTCCCCTCCTCTATTCAGTAATCTAATTCCTCCTGACTATGCAGAAGAAAGCAGTATTTTTGCTCAGTGGATTGCCGGTATTCTACCGCAGCTGGATCACTGGGAAAAACGGACGCTCCAGCATACCTGCACACCTGATGCAGAGTTTACTGATTTGTCATATTTAAAGCAGGCGTATACCCGCTTCTTACAGGAAAATAAACTTTTTGAACCCTCATGGGTTGGACCGTCCTTTACACCGCATGCAGACCGTTATATTATTTGTTACCCTGAACTTATGGAAGATTTTTCAGAATATGAACATCTTCTGAGTGAACGGTCTGAGGTATATATCCTGCCGGTACCTGCATTTAATGCGAACACCATGCCGCTGACCGAATACAGCACCATACGCGGCGAAATCCGGCAGACTCTGCTTACTATTGAAAAACTTTTAACAGAGGGAGTACCGGCAGATGATATTGCTATTAGCATTGCGGATATAGAACATATTACCCCGTATTTACAGCGGGAATGCCGCTTGCGGAATATCCCGCTTGAATTTCGCCTTGGGTTCCACCTTGGAGAACAGCAAGCGGGGCGGCTGTTTAAACTCCTTGAAATCTGTGTGCAGGAGCAGTATTCGTTTAAAAGTATGAAAACACTCTTGCTTAATCCCCATATTCCATGGAAAAATCCTGACATCATACAGGCGTTTATCTCATTCGGTATCGAAAATAACTGCTTAGTCTCATGGCTCGATGATGGAAAATATAAAAATGTATGGCTTGAAGCCTTTAAACAGCCGCTTATACCCCGCGGTATGCCGTATCAGCAAGCAGCTGCAGAACGTGATGTACTGCGGGAATGGTTTACCGGATTTATGAAGCACATCGAAGCAATGATTCATGCGGAAAGTTTTTCTGCAATTCAAAAAGCTTATTTTTTATTCCGTGAAAAATATCTTGACATCAGCTGTTTTTCTGCACTTGATAATGCTGTTATTTCCCGCTGTATTGCCGCTCTCCAAGCTCTTACACAGCTTGAAACACCATTTGCAGCCTATCTTCCGGAAGAACCCTATCATTTTTTTACTATCCAGCTGGAAAAAGAACTATATGTTCCGCAAAATACCGGTACTGCAATCAGTGTGTTTCCCTTTCGGGTTGCGGCGGCAACCCCCTTTCCGCATCATTTTGTACTGAACTGCACAGATAATAATAGAGTAGTATATCAAAAACTGCCCTTTTTGCGGAAAGATAAGCGGCAAAAGCTGAATATTACTGAGTTTGATGCAACTGCTGCTTTTTTTGCCGGCTATACCATTTCAGGCAGGTGTACTTTTTCGTACTCAAAACAAACCTTTTCAGGTTTTGCTGTAAGTAACGGACTTTTTGAACAGCTTGTGCCGCCGCCGTGCGGTGATTCAGAAGATCCTTTTTTACAAGAATACCGGTATCTGAGCGGAGAGGGGGCAGCTCCTGCAGCACTCTACCCTATTCAAAAGCACAGTATGCATATCTTTTCCGAGTTAAAGCAGCAGCGGGGATTTTCATTTTTAACCGAACCGCTGCCTCCCGATACAGAAGATGCAGTACAATGCATTAAGCAACGCTACTACATCAAAGATAACAATCTAAACGAATATATTAAAGTTAGTCAAACCAGCTTAAAGACTTTTTCACAATGCCCGGCACGATGGTTTTTACAGTCTGTACTGCATCTAACAGAAGCAGGTACTGATGCAGAGCTGTTTAATCCCCGCTATATTGGGCTCATAACCCATGCGGTACTTAAAACATTGTACGAAAAAATCCGCACAGTTGACAGGTATTTTATCAGTACACACCGGCAGCAGTACGATGAGTGGGCTCAACACAGTTTTGACCGGCTTATTCATACACAAAAGGACTTTCAAGGTCCGCTTGCCGCTCCCTTTATTGAATCACTTCGTAAACGGGTACTCGAAAGTACCGCGTTTGTCCTGAACTTTGATGAAAAATACCTCAACGGCTTTACTCCTCTGTGTATCGAAGAAGAACTGAATTACTGCGATGGTGCGGTTATGTATCACGGCATCATAGACCGGCTTTCGTTTAATCCTGCTGACGGGCGTACACTCATTCTCGATTATAAAACAGGGAACACAATAAGTGCTGATGCGTATATCAAACCTTCCGATCCTGATTTTAAAATGAAAGATTTTCAAATTCCGCTGTATTTATTACTGGCAGAGAACGCAGAAATACCGCTGCCTAATGAACAAAAATGCAAATTAACGGATTCTGTGCAGCACGCCTTTTTTATTGATCTTTCAAAACAGGAAATAAAATATGTAGTTAATGATAAAGACTTTATTAACCACGGATATGCACATGCAAAAAGTAGAGAAACATTTGAACCGGCTCTTAGTGCATTGAAAGGTGAAGCTTCCCGTTTTTCACAAGCTATTGCAGCACTGGATTTTCAAAAACCGCTGGATATAAGCTGGAAAAACTGTGCAGAATGTCCCTTGCATACAGTATGCAGAACAACATTTGCTGTTTCCTAAAATGCACCGCAGAACCGCATAATGGAAAGGTACAAAGGGCTGCTGTAAACCTTATCCCCTATAGGAAAAAGCTGCTTACTTTTTAACAGCCCGTATTCTTTATTGAAAGATTGAATTACTCGGTTCCAATATTATCAACAGTATAGTCGTATACAGTCCAAATATCATCACGTGAAGCTAGATGATAGGTAAACCGCTTTTTTTCTCTAAAATTAGTGTATGCAAACCATTCAATAACAGTAACTTCCGCTTCTGTTGCACTATAGGTTGTACGCTCAATTTTAAATTCAACAGGAATCATTGCAACATCTTTATCAGTACGTGCCTGCATAAGATCATGCTTATAAGTATTAATCATTGCCATACGTCCGGACTCATGTTCTGCCTTATATCGGCGGTTCCGTGCAGGATCGCGGGCAATCATACGCTCAATATCAAGATACAAGAAAAATTGCTCCCACTGCGATTTCTGACGGGCAGTAAGCATATAGGTAATTACCTTATCCGGAGAAATGGGCTGCGGCTGTAAAACTTCGCTGGTAACAGATGACACAGGCAATGCCCCAAGCACGGCAGCCGCCGGAGCCGGTTTTATTTCAAGACTCAATCGGTTTGATGTAACGTGAACTTCAGTGGAATCGGTTTGCTGTTTCAGTTCAGGATAAAAATCTGCTGAAAGCATATACATACCGGGGCTGTCAATTTGGATATACTCTTTTAAGTTTTCCACAAATGAGTATGTTTCCCCCGTTTCAACACTGATTTCACGGAAATAAATATGCTGATTAGTATTACGCTTTCTAATCCACGGTTCCGTATGCGGAAGCATTTTATTTTTAGTTGACAGTAATGAAAAATCAAGACTGAACATACGGTCATTTGCCAGTTTGAATCTTAATGGTTTTGTACCAGTATTGGTAATTGACACCCGCACAAAAATCGGTTCCGCCCCGTTGTTCCCGGGATAATATACCCGCCTATCATAAAATCTGATAGAAACATCTGCTTCAAACGGTTCATTATTGGTTTCAGATTCTGCACTAAAACTGCATACAGCCAATGAAAATACTAATAGCATGAGAATAATTTTTTTCACAGATATATCCCTTTTCATATCAAATACTCTTTCAATTATCGGCATAAGTATGTATCTCCTTTATAAAAAATACTCAGGCAGCCTATTCTGAAACTGACGTTTCCGAACAGGTCTAATGCACACATACTGCAAGCGGTGCAGTTTTTTTTACGGTCAGTACGATTGTACCGTTCTTACTATCGAGCTGTGCCTCTGTTTGTTCTGGAAACAATCCTTCGATAATTTTCATTGCAATCAAATCTTCGATTTCAGTTTGAAAAAGTCTACGCAGCGGACGGGCACCAAAATGCGGATCATAGCTTTTTTCAATACAATACTGCCATGCAGCGGGGGTAAAAGAAATGCTCCGTTGATGAACAGCAAGCCGGTTTTGCAATTTTTTAATTTCTAATTCAAAAATTGCTTCGATTTCCGTGCGGGAAAGCGGAGTAAATACAACTAATGAATCAATTCTATTTAAAAACTCTGGAGAAAATACTTTTTTTGCTTCAAGTTCTGCTGTTTTTTTCATTGCAGGATAATCAATTTCTACGGTACGGCTTGCTGCAAAACCGAGCGGTTCATCATTCAGCTGCTTTGAGCCGATATTGCCGGTCATAATGATAACAGTATTTTTAAAATTGACCGTATGTCCAAGATTATCTTGCAGTTCACCCTCTTCCAGCACTTGCAGCAGGAGATTAAACACATCAGGATGTGCTTTTTCAATTTCATCAAGCAGTACAACAGAATAGGGCTTTCTCCGGATTTTTTCTGTTAAAAATCCGCCGTTTTCAAACCCTACATAGCCGGGCGGTGCTCCTACCAAGCGGGAGGCAGCATATTTTTCCATATAATCGCTCATGTCAATACGGATTAATGCTTCTTGCGAGCCAAAAAGAAATTCTGCTAATGCCTTTGCAAGCAGTGTTTTTCCCACACCGGTAGGACCAAGAAATAAAAATGAACCGATAGGGCGTTCAGATGCGGAAATACCGGCACGGGAACGGCGGATTGCATTTGAAATAATTGAAATTGCCGCATCTTGTCCTATAATAGTTTTATGTAGTTCAGCTTCAAGAGAAGCGAGCCGTACTGCTTCATTTTTGTCAACATGTTTTACCGGAATACCGGTCATAAGTGCAATTGTTTCGGCAATATCGTATTGCGTTATATCTAAGAATGCAGCCTCATCTTGGTTGAGCCAGTTTTCTCTTATTTTATCTAAACTTTTTTGCAAGCCCGCTACCTGATCACGGACAACAGCTGCTTCTTCAAAATTCTGTATCGTAATTGCTTCAGCTTTTTTATCGGCAAGTACCGCTATTTGCTGTTCAATATGAAGAAGCTCATGAGGAAGTTTTGTATGCTCAATGGTTTTTAAAGCACCGGCTTCGTCCATGACATCAATAGCTTTATCGGGAAAAAAACGCTCAGGAATATACCGCGAACTCAGCTCAACAATATCGGTGAGTGTTTCATCAGAATAGGTTACATGATGGTGTGTTTCATATTTTGAACGTATGCCTTTTAAAATTTCGCAGGTTTCTTCTTTTGAAGGCTCCTGTACACTTACGGATTGGAACCGCCGTTCAAGTGCAGCATCTTTTTCAAAATATTTCCGATATTCTTCATAGGTGGTTGCCCCGATGCACTGTATTTCTCCGCGGGCAAGGGCAGGCTTTAAGATATTGGCAGCATCAAGCGCACCTTGACTGCCTCCTGTGCCAATAAGCGTATGCAGCTCATCAATAAACAGAATAATATCTTTTGATTCAGCGGTTTCTTTGATAATCCGCTTGATGCGTTCTTCAAACTGTCCGCGGTATTTTGTCCCTGCTACTACCGATGCCATATCAAGCGAGATAATCCGCTTTCCGTATAATGTCCGCGGAACTTCCTCTTTTACGATTGCTGCTGCTAAGCCTTCAACAATAGAGGTTTTACCAACTCCGGGTTCGCCGACAAGCACTGGATTATTTTTATTTCTTCTGGATAATATTTGCATGACCCGCTTCATTTCGCGGGTACGCCCGATAACCGGATCAAGAAGTCCGTCTTTAGTAATTTGTGTAAGATCTCTCCCGTATTCTTGTAAAATGCCCGGGCGTTTCCGTTCTTGCTTTCCATGCACCGGTTTTTCTTTCTGTTGTATATGATCTTGTATTACTTTCTTGACATACTGGCGGGAAACACCTTCTTGCGTAAAGAATGTTTGTAAAATATTATGGTCAGTATCAGTGCAAGCAAGCAGCAAATGCTCTATTCCAGCGGCATCGCTATGAGTGTATTGAGCAATTTTGCATGCTGTTTCTAACAATTCGTGTGATGTACGCGAAAGCGGTATAGTAGTTTGTACCGATTCTCCTGCACGCGGCATAGTTTGCTGTTCAAGCATGAGTTCAAATGTGAGCAGATTAACATTCAATTTTGCCAGAATATCATATCCGTTTCCTATTTTGCTGCGAATCAGTGCAAGCAATATGTGTTCAGGCTCTATGTACTCTGCATTTACCCGCAGTGCTTCCTGACGGCTTAAAACAGTTATGAGCTGATGTAAATCTTTTGTAAGAGAGGTTTGCATAATAAAATTCCTTATACGTTCATTTTAAGGTTTTCCGCACACGGATTTCAGCATTTTTTAAAGCATCTTGCAGCAGCAGTGCACGGATACGTTCAATCCGAAGCTCATCAGAAATAAAATCCTTTTCAAATTCAATATTACCGTTGAGCAGTAAAAATGCAATATGTGCTGTTTGAGTTTGGTAGAGCAGTGTGGTACATATTTCATGAGTAACACCGGTAATAAAGCCAAGATTGAGTCCCAGTTTTATTTTAAAAATTAAATCAATTGTTTCTTTTAAATCAAGCAACAGGGCATTTTTTGCAAGACTGAATGCTTTAATAATAATATCCTGAACATGCCACGATTTATCACGCATTAGAAGCACTCTGAAAGCCCGTTCTTCATCAATCAAGTCTTGTATCATATCCGCCATACACAGCAATTGTTCCTTGTCAGTACGCCCTGCTGCATATTTTGATGAAATTAAATATAAATACCCAAGCAGCTGTTTGGTGCTTTGCGTATAATATGCGTGTACTTCATAACCGGCATTGGTTATTTGTTGTATTTTAGCCTGAATTCTATCGGTAAGAGAAAATGCAGGAAATGAGCAGAGCACTGATGCTCTCATACCGCTGCCTATGGCATAAATGTCCGATGCAAGATACCCATAATCTTTTACTGCGGAAAAATCAAGCTGTTGTGAAAGTTCTCCAGTTAGAGTATAGGCCGTATAAAAGCTCTGCAATATATCAAAGCCGGTATAAAATGCAGCACACCGTATATGATCTTTTATATTGATTGTTGTTGATAAGACACCATCATCGCGGATAACAAAGCCTTTTGCAGAAAGTGAACCGGTATCGGTAGGAATAACATTCCGTTCCTCAAATATTTTTTTTGCAATCGGATCAACTGCTCCAAGATGAATTGGATGGAATGCTTCCGAATGTTTAATATGCTTAAAGGCATTTAACACCTGTGTATATACTGACGTAGAATCTGTTGCATTCATAACAGCAGGAAATTGAAATCCTTTAATATTACGTGCAATACGGACACGGGAGGACACAACAACATCCATATCATTACCTTCGGCGGTATACCATGCATTATTCTCAGGATTCATTTTTCAGTTGCCTCCATTTTATTGATTTGATCCCGAAAGTATGCGGCAAGTTCATAGTTTTCTTGTTCAATTGCATGTTGGAGTTCTGTTTTAAGGTCTGAAAGAGAAATTCTGCAATCAGTGTATGATTCAAGCAGTGTGGGTACTTCTCCCGTATAACAGATATCGTCCGTATGCTCTTTCATAATCGAAAGTATGGTATCCTGAAAGTAAAAAAAACAAAAAGGGCAGCCTATTTGATGATTTTTTTTAACTTTCAAAAGCGGTGTACCGCAAGATGGACAAAACAAGGTAGAATCTTGTGAATCAGAAGATTCATTATTTTTTTGTTTAGCAGCTGCAATTTTTTCGTAGACTGATTCAATAGAAATATTCATCTGCTGTTCATCACTGTACAATGAATACCGGTCTGCACAGTGTTTACAAATTGAAAGCTCTTGTGTTTCATTATTTCGTACTTGCTGAATGAGTATTGCTGCTTGCCGTTTACCGCATATATCACATACCATTATATCTTCCTCATACTGTCTAGGGGTTTTTCTTTTCCTGCATAAATAGCAGGAATCATACAAACAATTAGCGATAGAATCAAGGCTCCGGCAACAACAATATACAAATCAGTGAATGATAGCCGTACCGGTATGTATTCTAGATAATACTGAGGGTCTAGTAAATGAATTTCTAGGGGTGTTCCGCCGCTGTAAAAGATCCGGTAGATAACCGGCTGTATGGTATTAATGCAATATTCTAAGAATAAGAAAATTTCATTAATATGGAGTGCAATAACAATTCCTATAGAAAGTCCGATTATGGAACCCAATACCGCAGTGAGTAACCCTGCACATAAAAAAGACAGCGTAATAAAAAACGGATGTGTTCCCGCTGCTTTTAAAATAGCAATTTCTTTCCGCCGCTCCATAATCAGCATAATCATTGCAGAAGAAATATTGGCTGCTGCTACCAGTACAATAAGAAACATAATAAACATTAAAAGGTTTCTTGTTGTTTGAAAAGCATAAAACTGACTGCGGTTAAGCTCTTTCCATGTATAAATGACAAACCCGTGCGGAATGCGGCGCTGAATAGTATCGGTGATGTGCTGCAAAAGTGCAGTGTCAAAGGGATTTTCCGTGCGGATAGATAATGAAAAAAGAGATGACTGCGGTGAAAGAATTTTTTTACCGGTTTCAAGCGGCATCATAATCCACAGTGCATCAAGCTCTTGGTACCCTGAAGAAATAATACCGGTAACTTTGAATCGGGTAACTTTCGGTACTGTTTTATCTTGTTTGTATGCAGGCAGCAAAGTAAGGATGCTGCACATATCCCCCACGGAAAGTCCCGTAGTTTCTGCAATTTTTTTTCCCAGCAGTACACTGTTCGGCTCTTCCAGCGATAAGGAGCCTGCGGTTACTGTGAGCAATGCCGCAGCAGCGGGATTGCTGCTAAAATAGTCCGGCTCCACTGCACGGATTGTACCGCCGCTGCGTCCTTTTTTGCCGATAAGCATACCGGCACCTTCTTTTTGTAATTTCATGCCGGTAGAGCCGGAAATGCCGCTTTCCCGTATGCTTTCAAAAAAGAGCTCTGCTGTTTTTTGCTGCTGTTCTGCAGTATGTTTTGTATGCGGTATTGACCGGAGGTCAATAAGCTGAATATGTCCGCTGCCGAGTTCAATAAGGCGGGTTGAAATGCCTTGTATCATACCGTCAGAAATAACTAGCACTACCACAAGCGGAATAATGCTGATTCCTATTCCGGCTACTGCACCGTACAGGCTTTTTCGGGCGTTTGAAATTGATTTACTGCCGGTAATACCGAGATACCGCAGTGCAAGATTACATGCAAGAATACCGTTCATACTGTATGTAATCTCCCCTGTTCCAGCCGGTATTGCATATCCGCATTGGAAGCAATCCCCAGATCATGTGTTACTATAATAAGCGTTTTATGGTGCTTATCAGCGATAGTAAAGAGTAAATCCTGTACACTTTGTGCATTAGCAGGATCAAGATTACCGGTAGGCTCATCTGCAAGAATGAGCGTAGGATCATTAATAAGAGACCGTGCAACAGCAATCCGCTGGCGTTCTCCTCCTGAAAGCTGCGAGGGAAAATGCCCGCTGCGGTGTGCTAGGCGTACATCTTGTAAGAGCAGCAGTGCTTTTTCTTTTACGATCTTTTTAGGGGTACCGGCAATAAGAGCAGGTAACATAATATTTTCTAAAGCGGTAAAGTCTTTTAAAAGATAGTGAAATTGAAAAATAAAGCCGAGGCAGTAGCGGCGGTAGTCGGTTAAGCCTGTTTCGTCCAAGGTATGTAAGGCATATCCCCCTGCAATAATAGTACCGCTATCAGCAGTTTCCAATCCGCCGATAATATTTAAAAGGGTGCTTTTACCGCAGCCTGATTCTCCTGTTATTGCAATTTTTGCCGGAGTATTGATAGTAAAATCTAATGAATCCAATATCTGTACGGAATCGGATTCCGACTGGAATGTTTTAGATAAGTCTGAAATATGTAAGAGCGGCTCATTCATATCTAAGTACCTCCGCAGGTTGAAGTGTAAGAATTTTTTTTGCTGCAATCCATGCAGCAGAAGCTGCAGACAGCACACCAAACACAAATACAGTAAGAACTTCCCCAAAAAAAATTCTTACCGGAACTTTATCAATATAAAAATATTGCGGGCTGAAAATTGCAAAATGATCGGCATTTGTTTGCTGCAAAAGCAGGGTTATCAGCTCGATGCAAGTATTCACGGTATATTCAGCAGCGATAAATACTCCATTAATATCTGCTGAAAGCAGTAAACCGAGTACCAAACCAAGAAAGGCTCCGAGAAGTCCGATTGACAGCCCGTTTGCAATAAATAAAAGCTGCACGTGCCGTTTGTTCGCTCCAATAGATACCAGTACCGAGATTTCTTCACGCCGTTCATAAATAGACCGGCGCATTCCATTATAAATATTTACTGTTACAACAATAAATATTAAAAAAACCAGCATAAACATGGTATTTTTTTCTACTCTGAGTGCACCAAAAAAAGCATGGTTATATGTTCTCCATGATTCTGCTGTTATATCAGGTATTTCATTTTTCAGTGCAGTAAGATACAACCGGTCATGTTCAGGATTTTTTAATTTTACTAATGCCGATACCGTATTGGAAGCACCGCATAGTTGCTGATAGGTACTGCTTGAAATAAATGCAAATGACGAATCTATTGCATAATAACCGGTTTTAATCAGTCCTGTAACAATAAGTTCTGTATTTTCAGGAAAAATATCGGTATCGGCAGTTCCGGCAAGGGCAAGGATAGAAATTGTATCTCCCGTTCCTACAGAAATATTTTTTGCAAGCTCATAGCCGAGTACAATAGATGCCGGTGTTTCAATATTAAAACGTCCTTCTTTTACCTGAATAGTTCGGGCAAAGCCGGTATCATCGGTAAGGATTGAAACCGGAACTGCACGGAGAAGAGCCGGATGTTGTCTGCCGTATTTACCCTGCATAAGTGTTTGGGATTCTGCAAACCGGTAAAATGCATCGGCTCCTTGTTGCTGACGGGCGCGTGCTATTTGCTCTTCGGTTCCTTCCAAGCGTATATGAGCAGAGCTTACCTGTAAAATAGTATCAATAAAACTCCGCTGAAAACCATTCATGACCGATAATATTACAATTAATGCTGTTACTCCGAATGCAATGCCCAGTATAGAAAATACTCCGGTAATTGCAGACCGCCCTTTTGTATCGGCAGCATTAAACCGCCTCAATACAAAAAAAATCCAGTGGAAACTATACTGCTGTTTCACGGTTCCTCCGTTACAAAGACTTCTTTTCCGTCAACAAATATATGTACAATGCGTTTATCGTCCTGCAATTCAATAAATACAATTTTCTCGTTATCGCGGTATTTTGTCTGTGAAACCGCTGTATTGTTTGTATACACCCAGACCGTTTTATCGTGATGCTGCCCGTCAAAGACACGTTGTTCTATCAGGTTGTTGTTAGAATTATACGTGTTTTCTGTTTTTTCAATAAGTTTTTTTTCAGAATCATACTCTTCGATAAGAATGCTATTGCCGGCAGCATCATACTGGATATGCTGTCTGCCTTTTCCAGCGGTAGAGATTGTCTTTTCTGATGGGCGATGTGATGTTCCCCTATACTTCCACTGAATTGTTTCTAATTCTGTTTCTTTGTCAAACAATACCGCACTGATAGGACGGCCGTGCCGATCAAATTCTTCGTGATACCAACGGTTTTCTTCTGCAACAATCAATCCTGCTTGGGAGATACTGCCGGAACTATAATCCGGCTTTACGGTTTCTCCAGTGTTTTTTTTAGAATTATCTGTACTTTCTTCTGATTCAGGTGTTTTAGCATCACCGGCAGGCGGCACGACGGCTGAATTTGGTACTGCCGGCGATACTGCCGTGCTGCCGGCTTGAGCTGCCGGCGGTACTGCCGTGCTGCCGGCTTGAGCTGCCGAACTGCCGGCTTGAGCTGCCGAACTGCCGGCTTGAGCTGCCGAACTGCCGGCTTGAGCTGCCGGCGGTACTGCCGTGCTGCCGGAGTGCGTATCTGTGAATTGAGAAACCTGCTCTGTGCCGGCTCCTGTTTCCATACTCGCAGTAGAATCCCCGCTGTATGCAGCATGAGGAACGGCAAGCATGAGTATACCGCTTACGATACAGTACAGCCTGAATTTTATCATACAGGAATACCGATAAACTCTTTTAAATAGGTTTCAGCATTAAACACACTAAAGTCCCCGTATTTTTCTCCGGTTCCAATAAATATAACGGGAATTTCCAATTGTTTTCCTACACTGAGGGCGGCTCCGCCTTTTGCAGTAGAATCATATTTAGTAAGAATAACGGCATCCAATCCAACTGCTTCATGAAATACCTCTGCTTGCCGTAGTCCGCTTTGCCCTGCTGTTGCATCAAGCACCATAATTTTTTTATAACAGCCTTCATCAGCCTTGGATTCTGCAATCCGGTGAATTTTTTGCAGCTCACGTACCAGATTTTCTTTATTATGGAGCCGTCCGGCAGTATCTGCAATAACCAAGCCGCCTCCTTTTGCCTGTGCTGCCTGTGCAGCATCAAAGATAACTGCTCCCGGATCTCCGCCATACTGGTGCGACACCACCCGTATATCAAGCTGTTTTCCATGGTATTCAAGCTGCTCAATAGCAGCTGCACGAAATGTGTCTGCCGCAGCAAGAATAATAGGCTCTGAAATACGTGAGCGGAAATAGTGTGCCATTTTTGCTGCCGAAGTTGTTTTACCAACTCCATTAACACCCAGTAAAAGATATATTGAAGTTTTTCCGCTTGCCGGCATAAATGATGCTGTAGGTAAAAACGGCAGCAGTATTTCATAGAGTACCTGCAAAACTGCACGGTTATCCGTAATTTTTTGCTTTTTACACTCATTACGGAGTATATCTTCAATTTCAAATGCAAAATGAGCACCAATATCACCTTCTACTAACGTATCGGTAAGATTTTCAAAAAATGCATCATCAAACTGTGTATGCATTCCGAATAACTTTTTTAGCCCTTCTGAGAAACTAAATTTTGCCATAGTAATCCTCACACTATAAAATAAACCTATTCGGGAACGCAGTTATCGAACAGGTCTAATATAAAGAAGTCCTCAAAACTAAGGTTTTAAGAGGTTCCTTACACATTTTTCAAAACAAGTTTATTTAACGCAATGGAGCAGGTTCTTTTGGAATGCTTTGCTCCGCTGCATATAAATACAGTCCAAGCTGTACGGCATAATTTATACCAAGTCCTATTGTAATTCCCTGCATCACAGCCGATGAGATAAATAATGCCCGATATTTTTGTTCAACCTGAGGGGTAACTGCAAGGGAGCGGGACATAATTGCAGATGACATATCAGCAGTCATTCCCTGTAAAATCATAAAAATCGGCAGTGATATATAAAATGCTCCAAGCGACCAATATAAAATATTCCGCTGACGGTTAATTTTTGTTGCTGTCCGCTCTTTATTCAACGATGCTTGCAAAGTATATGCCGATTGTTCAGGCTTTGTAAAAGAATCCGGACGGATAAGCATATAACTCCGTATATCGCTATGAGAAAACTGCAAAATAGTGTTTGCAGATTTAGGCAGTTCTGATTTAAATGGCGTACTGCCGAAATACTGCGTATGTAAAAAAATATCTGCTTTAGGGTTTTTGAATGTAAAACCGATTGTTATATTTTTTGTTTTTTCAAGTTTTATCTTTAAAAGATAATTTGTCTGCTCTTTTGCCTCTACTGTTTTATATGCCGTTGTGTAGTCCGCTGCACGGGCTTCTATCTGGTGCGTACCTGCAAATAAATAAAGTACACGTTTGCCTTGTTCTACCTGGGTACCATTTACATACAACTCAGCATACTCCGGTTCAATAGAAACACGGATCTTTACCGGTTTTATATTCCGCACTGCTGCAATGATTTTTGCTGCAAGTGTTTGTACAATTGATTCAACATTCCGGTAGTTTCCTGCCTCACTGAACGTATACTCCGGCATCCCCTTTAAACCAGTTGATAGTGTTGCTGAAATGTACATATAACCAGCTATGTCTTTGATACTTCCGGTTATGACAGCTGCAATTTTTTCATCTTTTAAAGCATACGGAAGATTAGTATGTTCCGGCTGCTTAAAAACTGTTTCTCCATCTTTCCATACAGAAACAGGCAGTACCTGATCAGTGAGTGCGGTATCTGCCAACAGCGTATCAATACGCTGCTGTGCTTGTACAATTTCCTTTTCTTTTGTAACAATCTGTTTGGTAAGAGCTTTTACTTTTTTCCGGATTTTTTTGCTGCTTTCAACAGCAAGAAAATAAGTATCCCGTTCTTTTATGAGCCGTGCCCGCTCTTTTACTAATATCAATTTTTTTTCGCTGTATGTAATAAGCCGCCGTGCCTTACGTTCATCTGCACTAATCCGCCGCTGTACCGGTACGGAGCAAAAAATATTCAGCATTTGCGGAACTGAAGCAGCATAAGAACTATACATCTGCGGTACATTAATCAACTCAAACTCTGCGGCACTAATTATCCATTCCGCTTCAGTTTTGGTATCGGCAGCATACACAGCAAAGAGAGAATACAGATACATGATAAAAAATACCGAAAGGCATTTTTTGCTCATAGTACATCATCTCCGCTCATATCAAATGGGGTTTCAGCCCACTGCTTTTTTAAAAAATCTTGGATAAAGCTATCAATATCGCCATCCATAACTGCTTGAATATTACCGGTTTCGTATTTTGTCCGGTGATCCTTTACCATAGTATAGGGCTGAAACACATACGACCGTATTTGATTACCCCAAGAAATTCCTTTTTTTTCAGAGGCAAATTTTGCATTTTCCTTTTCTTTCTCAAGGCGATAGTGTTCGTATAATCGTGCTTTGAGCATTTTCATTGCAGTGGCACGGTTGCTAATTTGACTGCGTTCATTTTGGCAGGCAACGACAATACCTGTTGGTAAATGGGTTAAACGCACTGCTGAGTCGGTTTTATTAACATGCTGACCGCCTGCTCCTCCGGCTCTATAGGTGTCTACCCGCAGGTCTTCAGGGCGTATGGTAACTTCAACCGTATCATCTAACACAGGAAAAACATAAATTGAGCTAAACGATGTATGCCGGCGTGAATTCGAATCAAACGGGCTTATCCGTATGAGTCTGTGTACGCCTGTTTCTGTTTTAAGTAACCCATAAACATACTCACCGCTTATTTGAAGAGTGATAGACTTTAACCCCTCATCTGCTTCCAGCACTTCCAATGTTTCTATTTTGAAAGCGTGCCGCTCTGCCCAACGGACATACATACGGGTAAGCATTTTTGCCCAGTCGCAGGCTTCTGTGCCGCCTGCTCCTGCATGAATAGTCAAGAATGCATCGCTTTGGTCTACCTCTTCAGAAAGCAGCTGTAATGTACTTAACTGTTCAAACCGGCTTTGTAATTGAGTCAATGTTGTATCCAGCTCTGCAGTGTATTCATCGCCGCCTGTTTCTTCTGCAAGTTCGTAAAATGCCTCAAGGTCTTCAACAGCTGCAATGAGTGTTTCCCATGGGTCTATACGGCTTTTTAGGTTTTTTATTTCACTCATTACCTTTTCAGCTGCTTTCGAATCGTCCCAAAAATTCGGTTGAGCAGCCGATTCTTCTTTTTCAGCTATTTTTTTTCTAATTGCAGCGGAGTCAAAGACGCCTCCATATTTCGTCAATTTGATTTTTCAACGTAATAATGTGCGGTTTATATTCTTCCAATAACATACTGCCTCCTTGGACTAACCAGTATATCGAAAAAATGTATATCATACCAGTAGCAGAGATAAGGATTTCAGTAATTTATGTATTCTATAATAGTTCTATTCAAAAATGTTTATTAGACCTGTTCGGAAATCTCAGTTTCAGAACAGGCTGCCTTAATATGCGATGTTAGAACTCGTCGACCTATTCGATAACGAAGTTATCGAATAGGTCTATTGACGAATACGGTATTTATACGTTTTGTACGTGCAGCGTTACATTATGAACGGACAACCTTACGTTTAAAACCGTCAACCCGTGCACTTGCCGCACAATTTAAGGGGCTTGTTTCTCCCCTTGCAAGATAATGAAAACCTAATCCGGCAATCATTGCTGCGTTATCCGTGCAGTATTTCAGCGGCGGAAAAACACAGGTAAGTCCTGAAACTGCAGCAAGTTTTTCCCGCAGCAGGGAGTTTGCTGCAACACCGCCGCCGGCAACTACGGTATGTAAGCCGGTATCTTCCACTGCACGCAGAAGTGCCCGCAACAAAATTTTTACTGCACGGTTTTGGAATGCAGCAGCAATATTCTCCGGGGTTTTTTCATATTCAGGATTCCAAAACCGGTCAAGCTGGTTAATAACCGCAGTTTTTAAGCCTGAATACGATACATCATACCGGCTTCCCTGTTCATGGATTACCGGCATGGGAAAATTTGCCGCTTTCGTACAACCGTTTTGTGCCAGCCGGTCAATTACAGCACCGCCCGGATAGCCGAGCTGATAAAATTTAGCTACTTTGTCAAAGGCTTCACCCGGGGCATCATCAATCGTTGTTCCCAACACCTCAATGGAATCAAAATCAGATACTTTACAGATAATCGAATGTCCGCCTGAAACCAATAAACCGATATAGGGATAGGCTATCGTCTGGTCCAAGTGTGCGGCATATAAATGTCCGAGCATGTGATTTACCGCAATGAACGGTTTACCGCTTGCCCATGCAAGGGTTTTGGCAAAGGTGAGTCCCACAAGCAAAGACCCCATTAAACCCGGCCGGCCCGTAACAGCAATACCGTCAATAGAATCTACAGTTTCACCAGCTTCTTCAAGTGCTTGCTGCACAACAGGGAGTATCCATTCTGCATGTTTCCTGCTGGCAATTTCCGGCACCACTCCATTATATTCTTTATGAAAAGGAATTTGAGTTGCAACTACGGAACTTAAAATATGAGTTCCGTTTTCAACTACCGCAGCAGCGGTTTCATCACAAGAGCTTTCAATACCAAGTATTTTCATGCTATTATCCTTTTTGAGCAGTCTTTGTAATAGGGCATCGCTAAAAACTTGAGTTTTAGAGGTTTCCTATAGTAGTAAATGAAAAACCTTGAGCAGCATAGAAAGGGAATCGTTCATGCAGTAATTGGGCAAGTTCTATAGTAGCAATATGACCAATCATAATTGCATAGCCTTTTTTCTGTGCAATATCAAGTCCTTTTTGAATCTGTATTTCCATTGCTGTTCTGCTTTTTTCATTATCAATGAATACTGCACGTTCCCAAATATGCATATTCCGTTCTTTTGCAGCCTGCGGTACAACTGTTTTTGCGGTTGTACGGGAATCCAAGAAAAAAATATTTTTTTCTGCAACAATATCCAATACCGCATTAACAGCCGCAGCATCAGCGGTTATCAAAGATCCTTCATGGTTATTCATTCCCGCAACCGGCCACAGTTCTGCAAGATTCGTGCGTATAATTTCTTTTATTTCAGCACTACTATGCTGCGGCTGGATTGCCCCCGGACCGGGATCGATATGAGGATTTACTGCCTGCATAGGCTGATGCAGAATCACCTCTTTGCCCGCTTGCCGGATCCTCCGTGCAGATTCAGCAGAATACTGTAATCGCGGTAAAACTGCAATAGTACAGGGAAACGGAAGCCGCAGAAAATGCTCAAGCTGCTCAAGACTATGCCCTGCATCATCAAACACAAAGATAAGAGAGCCGGAATTTCTTTTTGCATGAGTGCTATCCGGCAGCGGCAGTAAAGAAATATCTTCCGCTGCACCGGAATTGCTTTCCTGCTCTGCCGAATGATACTCCGGCGAAACTTGTGCAGTACTTGTTTCCGCAGCTTGCACTCCGGCGTTTTTTTTCGGCAGCGGAGAATTTCCGCGATAAGGAGAAGTATGCTCCATTGTCTTTGCAGACACTGGAGGAATAACGCGGAAAAGCAAAAAGAGATTTAGCCCAAGCAGCAGCACACAAAGCAGCGTGAGCATACCAATGATACCATATAGCCGCCGATGGTTTTTCTTCTGCCCTCCCCGCTTTATACTGCATGGCTGCTTTTTTTGTCCGCTTTGGTGCTGCTTCGGCAGTTTTGCAGCCCGCTGATTTCCTGTACGGCATGCAGGTTTTTTATCCGGTTGTATCATGCAAGCCGCTGAGTAATATGGGCAAGGAGTTTTTCTCGTCCGTATTTTTTTGAAGAAGAGGTTAAAAGTATCGAATCTTTAGAGCATTCAAAAAAGTCTGCCCAGATATTCAACTGCTTAACTTGTTCATTTTTGCTGATTTTATCAATTTTTGTGCCGACAAGCAGTGTTTCAATTCCATGCGAACGGAAAAATGCAATACTTTGTACTTCAACATCTCCGGGCATTCTGCGTATATCAATTAAAAAAAACAAAGTTTTTAGTGTACTGCGGGTAGTTGCATACTCGTACAGCATACGGTCAATCCGTCTACGGGCAGCATCGGAAACTTGTGCATACCCATAGCCCGGTAAATCAGCAATACAGAAAGGGATAGAACCCTTTCCCGCAGCAGCTTGGGTTCGAGCAGAAATACCCCCTTTTTGAGCAGTAGGAGCCGCCCCCTGCTGAGTACCGGCAGGAGCATTTATCAGAAAAAAGTTAATTTCCTGCGTCATACCGGGGCGGGAACCTGTTTTAACCAAATTCTTTCTATTGAGCAGCATATTTATCAGTGAAGATTTTCCTGCATTGGAACGCCCGAAAAATGCAAACTCAGGAATAGAAAGAGCGGGGAATTGTGTTTCTTTCACCGCCCCTTTCAAAAATACTGCGGAATTAAGTGCAACAAAAGCCATGCTTATAAGCTGAAAAGCTGTGCATAGGCAGCAAGAGCCGGCGGCATATCATGAGTTAATACTTTTTTTGCCAAGAGTTTTCCGAGCTGCACTCCCTCCTGATCAAAACTGTTCACATTCCAAATAAACCCTTGGAACATAACCTTGTTTTCAAAGTGGGCTAAAAGTGTTCCCAGAGAAGCAGGAGTTAGCTTCTCTCCGCAAATCAAACTTGAGGGTCTGCCGCCTGCAAAATGCTTATTTGCATTTGAATCGGTTTTTCCGCATGCAAAAGCGGCAATTTGTGCAACCACATTTGCAAGCAGTTTTTGCTGACTTGTTGAACCTTCAACGGTAATATCTTCTTGACGCTGGCTTTCTTTAAATCCAATAAATTGCAGCGGGATAATATCTGAACCTTGATGCAGTAATTGATAAAATGAATGCTGTCCATTTGTACCGGGTTCACCAAAAATAACCGGACCGGTCTTGTAGCTAATCGGCTCTCCATTCCGGTTCACCGTTTTTCCGTTTGACTCCATATCCAGCTGCTGCAGATGAGCAGGAAAGCGGGAAAGTGCTTGTGTATAAGGTAACACTGCCGTACTGGTAAAACCTAGCACATTACGCTCATACACCCCAATGAGTGCATCAAGCAGTGCAGCGTTTTTCAAAATATCAGTTTCAAGGGCTTGAGCATCGGCAGCAGCAGCACCCTGCAAAAACATATCAAACATATCAGCACCAAAAGCGAGAGACAGCACCGCTGCCCCGCACGCCGATGAAGAAGAATACCGCCCGCCGATAAAATCATCCATATAGAACGATGCAAGATAGGCAGGATTATTTGCCAACGGACTTGTTTCACTGGTAACAGCAATCATCTGTTTTGCAGGATCAAGACCGGCTTTTTCAAGAAACTGTTTTACAAAACATTCGTTGGTCAATGTTTCAAGTGTTGTACCGCTTTTAGAAACCAAAATAAACAATGTTGTTTCAAGGTTGAGGGAGGAAAGTACCGCTGAAGCATCATCGGGATCAACATTGGAAATAAAGTGAGCTGCTAATTTTAGACTGTGCTGTGTTTCTGCCCAAGACTTTAACGCAAGATAGAGAGCACGGGGACCTAAATCAGAACCGCCGATGCCGATTTGTACTACATCGGTAAAGGGTTTACCGGAGGCAGCGGTAATAGTATGTGCGTGGACAGCATCTGAAAAGGTACGGATATTTTTCAGTTGCTCAAGATAGAATGTTCTCATATTTTTTCCATTATAAAGAACATCAGATCCTAATTGTCCGCGTGCAAGATGATGCAGCACTTTCCGGTTTTCTCCGGTATTGATATGTTCTCCGTTCAACAGGAGCCTGTATTTTTCAATCAGCTGCTGCTCATCGGCAAGCTGCTGCAATCCCTGCAAAATTGCTGCATCTACGTGTTTTGCAGCATAATTGTACAGCAACGCATTCGGCATCGGCACTGCATAGTCAGTAACACGCTGAGCAGAATCAGCTGCACTCAGCAGTGCAGCAATATCAGGCTGCGGCAATTTCTGTAACCGCATAAATGACTCACACTTATCTAAATTTTTCCACATATTGAGCCTCCTCATTAGTATCAGGATTATTCCCTTGTGTTCTATACGGGCTAATTCACTAAAATGTATATCAGTATTACATTCTTAGCAGATTCTACTACTGCTTCCCTACCCTGCTTTGCTTTTCAAAGTGAATCAGTGCAAAAAACAAAAAACCGACAAGCATCAAACCAATAAGCGTTGTTAATGCCATCATACCTTGCAAAATAATTGCTTGTGTTACAAATAAATCAACAATAATTTGCAAAATCATTACGGTAGTTAATGCTCCGCGCGGAGAAAAGCCGATGAGCAATAGTTTATGATGTAAATGGAACTTATCACCCTCGCGGATAGGACGTTTTTCGCGTATTCGGCGCCATATTGCAGCAATGGTATCAAAAATCGGCAACATAAGAAAAACAGCAGCAAATGGAATGCTGACAACTTCGCTATCACCGGAAGTTTTATCTGCCAAAGGTACTACAGCCAATACAAACCCAAGAAATTGAGATCCGCAATCACCCATAAAAATTTTAGCGTGCGGATGGGCAAGATTAAAAAAGAGAAATCCAATAAGAGCAGAGCCTAACACAATGCATAAATAAACAACACCGATATTTTCTTCAAGAATTGCAAATAAAACAGCATAACAAAGGAGAACCGAAGCACTCAGACAGCCCACCTGTCCATCAATACCGTCCATAAGATTGATAGCATTTGTAACACCGACAATCCACAGTATGGTAATAGGATAGCTCAACACTCCGAATGACCAATAAAATCCTATAGGAGCAAAACTTATTCTGGTAAAGCGGTAATCGGCATAGACGACAAGACAGGCGGCCGCACACTGTAAAACAAATTTTAAACTTGCTTTCCAGTTTTTAAGGTCGTCCCAAAGTCCCATAGTAAAAATTAGCCCGCCTGCAATCATCACATACCATAAGCATTTTGAATCAAATACGGAAAGACCAAGGCGTAAATACAAAACAGCAAAAGAAACAACCATTGCGGTAAAGAACCCTACCCCTCCTAAACGGGGAATATTTCCGGAATGGATTTTTCGTCCGCCTATTGCATCATATAATGCATGCTTTTTAGAAAAAATAATCACTAAATATACAAATACCGCAGAAAGAATACACGGCAGCAATAGAATATAGAAAATAAATTGAAGAGTAGTAATATGCATAACCGGATTGCACTCCTCAGTACATCGCATTTTAATGTAGACTACTCAGAAACGGAAGTTTCCGAACAGGTTTATTATTATCGGTAGACTAACCATACCAAATGCTTAGTATACAGAGATACTGCTGATTTGTACAGAGAGGCTAATAAAAAATTCCGCTTTATCCAGCCTCTCTGTATACTCAATAATTTTTTAAGCAAAATCTAACCGATAGCATTTAAAACTTTATTCAAACGGGTTTTATCAAAAAGGTCAAGCGGTCTGCCTTCTGTAAAACGCCGTGCTTCTTCTGTAAATGTGCCGGCAGTCATACAAATACCTTTTCCTGCTTTCATCTCCTTGATGCGTCCATGGAAATCTCGAAGAACCAGCTCGCCTACCGAACCTTGAGAACGGAAAAAACGGAAAATAACTGAATCTGCCCACTTTGGGGTATCAATTTCAGCAACAATATCGGTATGTGTTGCTGATACGTTGATATCCAAAATCTTCACTTTAGCATTTGCATAAAAGCGGGACACTATCTTTCGGCACAAACCGACAAACTCGCTCTGCCCTGAAATTAAGTAAATATGCAAATTCTGATTTTGATTCAATTCTTGATACCGCATAATTAATGACGCGACATCTTTATAGCCGGGAGCTATCGTTTGAATTTCTTTTAGAATTTGCAATGCTTTCTGCAAATCTTGATTCTTAATACGGGCTTGTGCAAGATTATACCGCAGCTCATTGGCGATATCAACTGGTGTTCCCTCATGTTTCAATCCAACTTCAAAATCGTCAATTGCTTTATCTAATTGATTAGACCGGACATGGATTAAACCGGAATACAATGCTGACCGCGGACCTACTCCGGGGGCAACACGCAAATGAGAAAATATCTTGAGAGCTTGATCATTGGATCCTACTTCATAAAAACATTCCCCCATTGCAAAAAGAGTTTCCTTATTATCAGGCTGAACATCCAGCACTTTTTTTAAGCAGGGTAATGCTTCTTGATATTTCCGAAGATTTTGAAGTGTTAAACCAAGATACTTTAATGCTGCAATATTATCTGCCTGAGCAGCAATTGCTTTCCGTAAAAACGGCACTGCTTTTTCATACTCTTTTTGAATATGATAAATATACCCAAGATTATAGTTCACTTCAAAATGATTAGGATTAATATTTTTTGCAAATAAGAATCCTTTTTTTGCTTCAGCAAGACGATTAGTTTTGACAGCACTAATGCCGTACCGCAAACTTATTTCAAACTGTTCAGACGGGGCTCTGCTCCGCAGCTGATTCATAACCGGTAAATATGAACTATAAGCTTTTTCCCAATCCTGATTTTGATAATAAACATCACCAGCCATTAATAATGCTTCGGCATCATTAGGATTCTGTGCAAGCCGTTTTGTAGCTTCGCGTATAATTACGGCATTGTTTTTTTTCCCAGCTAAGGATTTTCCTCTTCCCCTACGGGACGTTAAAACGGCAGTTGCCAAAGCGACCACGGCAATAATAATAAAAACAGAGATGATTACAACTTGCATAGGCACATTATCTTATCTATTTTAATAACTGTCAATACAATTAAAAGAAATTCTAAAAACTCAATGAGATTTTCAGGGAAAGAAGCTCTCAGTAGAGGCGGTACGGATAGACCTGCTCAGCACCTGCGTTTTTGAACAGGTTTAATAGAGAAAAATTGCTAAACCGTAATTTTTAGCACTTGCTAATGTAATGGATTTATTTTTTTTGCCGATAGTCTATAATAGACTTGGTCAATAACAGTAAAAATAATTTTGAGGGGATTGTAACGATGAGTTATAATAATCAGGCTTTAGCAGTATATAAGGAAACAAAGATTAAGACTGCAAGCCAGGGTGCATTAATTATCATGTTATATGATGAGGGTATTAAGCAGATTAGCTTTGCAATTGAAGCAATGCCTGAGGGAAAAATTCAGCCTGAATCGATTGAACTTATTCATCAATATATTTTAAAAGCACAGGATATTATTACAGAATTGATGGCTTCTTTAAATATGGAAGCAGGCGGTGAAATAGCATCAAATTTGCTTTCGCTGTATTCGTTTTTTAATCAGCAATTATTTCAAGCGAATATGCAAAAAGATCCCAAACCCTTGATTACTGTCAAGAGTATGATGGAAGATTTACGTGCTGCATGGCAGCAGGTAGTTAATTCATCTGCAGGGGCATCTGTTAGCAAGCCTGTATCTGTTGGAATTAATATTGCAGGTTAAGTATATGAAAACTATCGCTTTAAATGAAGCAGAGATTGCAGAGCGGGTTGCTATTTTAAAAAGATTCAGAACCTTGCTTGAACAGCAGCGGTTAAAATTCCGGGAATATCTTACTGTTCTTGAAAAACAGGAAAGCAGTATTACTGAATCAAAAGCAGAGGCACTTGCTCAGCATACTGAATTAGGAGAAGCAATTGTTGCGGAGATTTTTACTATCCAAAAGGTAATTGATCCGTTAGAATATTTATATGCAGATGTATGCAAAACCGCCGATAATACGGAAATCCCGCATTTGAAAAATGATCTTGCTTTGCTCCAAGAACAAGTTATTGCTCAAAATAATAAAAACCGCGAGCTTCTTTCCACGCAAATGACCGGACTAAGGCAGCAAATTGCCTCATTAAAAAGACCTTATATGCATCGCGAGAGTATTTATGCGGTAAATGCCGATCCTGCCCGATTTGTTGATTTATCCTTATAATTAAGGCGGTGTATCGTTTAAGCATTTACTTATTTTATACCTGCCGATAAATATACAAGGTAGACTTTTACCGCAAGAGATTCTCTGTTACTTTCTTGCATAAAGCCTATAATTGCATTATACTGCTTCCATTATGGAAACTATGAAACGGACAGTTACCTGCGGCGAATTACAGCAAAGCGATGCAGGAAAAATAGTGGTATTAAATGGTTGGGTACACCGTAAGCGGGATCACGGCGGTATTGGTTTTTTGAATATCCGCGACCGCTACGGACTTACACAGGTTGTAGTAGATGATGATGCAAGTGCTGAGTTAAAAACGGTCAGTTCTTCTTTGAAGATGGAATATTGCATTGCCGTAGAGGGAGAAGTCCGGCTGCGTCCGGATTCTATGATCAATCCCGATATGGCGACCGGTCATATCGAAGTAAAGGCACGGCAGATCACCATTCTTTCAAAAAGTGCAGTGCTTCCTTTTCAGATTGATGAAAAGACCAATGCAAATGAAGATTTACGGCTTAAATACCGCTATTTGGATTTACGGTCAAAGGCGATGCAGGAGCATCTTATTCTCCGGTCAAAGGTTACGTTTGCCGTGCGCGAGTTTCTCACTGCACGGAATTTCTTGGAAATAGAAACACCGACATTTATTAAGTCAACACCGGAGGGAGCACGGGATTATTTGGTTCCATCGCGCTTGTATCCGGGAAAATTCTATGCACTGCCGCAGTCTCCGCAGTTGTACAAGCAAATCTTAATGGTAGGCGGCTTTGACCGGTATTTTCAGATTGCCCGCTGCTACCGCGATGAAGATGCACGCGGCGACCGTCAGCCTGAATTTACACAGATCGATATGGAGATGAGTTTTGTTTCCCGTGATGATGTACTTTCGGTAACGGAACAAATGTTCGGGTATGTATTCAAAAAAACCTTGAATGTTACCTTACCGGAAACATTCACCCGTATCAGCTATGATGATTCTATTGATTGGTATGGAACCGATAAGCCGGATCTCCGTTTTGATATGAAATTACAAGATGCCGCGTGGCTTGCAGATAACAGCCCGTTTGCAGTGTTCAAAGAAGCAGTAAGTGCAGGCGGTTCGATAAAAGCCCTGACCGTAAAAGGACAGGCGGCAGCATACAGCAGAAAGAAAATTGAAGAACTGGAATCTGCCGCAAAAATTTATAAAGCAAAAGGCATGGCATGGACAAAGGTAACGGAAAGCGGTTTTGAAGGCGGTATTGCAAAGTATCTTTCAGATGCAGAGGCAGATATCCGTACGAAATTGCAGGCAGAAGCCGGCGACCTTTTGCTGTTTGTAGCTGATCCGAATCATAAAATTGCGTGTACGGCATTAGGTGCAGTACGCAGCAAGCTCGGTAAAGACTTGCAGCTTATCAACCCGCAGGAGTTTGCCTTTGCATGGATTGTTGATTTCCCGCTTTTTGAATGGAATGAAGAAGAAAATAAATGGGATCCGGCACATCACATGTTCTCAGCTCCGCAGGAGCAGTATTTGCCGACACTGGAAACAAATCAGGCGGCAGTCAAGGGCGATTTGTACGACCTCGTGCTGAATGGGTACGAAGTTGCCTCCGGCTCTATCAGAATCCATGATCCTGAGCTGCAAAAGCGGATATTCAACATTGTCGGCTTTAACCCCGATGACGCTGAAAAAAAATTCGGCTTTTTGACCGAGGCATTCAAATACGGTGCACCGCCGCATGGAGGAATTGCTCCCGGTCTTGACCGCATTGTCATGCTTATGGCGGGAGAAACCTCCATTAAGGAAGTAATTGCATTCCCAAAAAATACCTTTGCCGTAAGCCCCATGGACGAAGCCCCGAGCGAAGTGGATCCAGCACAGCTGCACGAGCTGCATCTTACTATCAACGCTGAGTAGGCAATGGATATTGAAGCACTCGAATTCCGTGCTGCCTGCATACAAGCGGCACGGAATTTTTTTATCAGCCGCCGGTATCTGGAGCTTGACACACCGGCACTTGCACCGGCACTTATTCCCGAAAGCTGCTTAGAAGTATTCAAAACCAGCTATGCACTTCCGTATAACAGCAGTACACATTCAGCTCCGTGCACTGCCACGCAGAATACGGGCGTACAGCACAGTGATATACCGTACACTTCAAAGCAGCATGTTCCGCTGTATTTAACCCCCTCGCCGGAAGTATTTATCAAACCGGTTATTGCACAGCACCGCCGATCGGTATTCCAGCTTTCCAAATGCTACCGGAATTGCGAATCTACAGGTCATATCCACAATCCTGAATTTACCATGCTGGAGTATTATACTATGGAAGCGGACTACCGCCGCTCTATTACGATAACTGAACAGCTGCTGCAAAGCATTGCGGAAGCTGTTGCACAACAGCCCCGTGCTGACCCTGCACTGTGTGCTGCTGCATCACAGCCGTTTTTGCAGCTCACCATGGACGAAGCTTTTTCCCGCTATGCCGGTTTCTCTCTTGCGGAAGCAGACACTGAAATGCTTGCAGCACAGGCAGTGCGGCAGGGACTCGGCACACCGGAACATTTCCAAAACTGGGCGTGGGACGACTTATACGAACTCTTATTAGTCCACTGTGTAGAACCCGCACTGCCTGCCGATGTACCGGTTGCCTTGTTGGACTACCCTGCACGGGTTCCCTGCCTTGCAGCCGAACGCAGTGAATGCCGCACCGCAGCTGACGGCAAAAAAATCATCTGGAACACAAAAGAGCGGTGGGAAGTCTACCTGAGAGGGGTTGAGCTTGCAAACTGCTACACCGAAGAGCGGAATGCCGCAGCCGTTGACAGCTATTTTTCTGCAGAGTCTGCGGTAAAAGCACACACTGCGGTTGTTCTGCACCGTACAGTAGAAAACTTCGGCACAGTATGTGCAAAAATGCCGCCGTGTTCAGGCGTTGCCATGGGCTTTGACCGGCTTATCATGCTGCTTGCCGGTGCAAAAACCCTTAATCCGTTTTTACATATCCGCTATCAGTAACACTTCCCTGATGCGGGTTCAGGCGGTTTTCATACTCTCCGTATGCCGGAATATCTGAATACAATTCATCAGCACATTGACAAAGATTATTCAAGGCTTTATGATTAAAAGGTATGTCTTAATCATTGAAACATACACTATTTTTTAGGAGGTTAATAACATGAAAAAATTAACTGAAGTATTAATTGCTTGTTGTGTATTGGGGCTTTTATTCAGCTGCACTACTACAGATCAAGCAAATCCCGGTTCCGTAAATTTTACACCGCCTAGTACGGTAAAACGTCCGGAAATCGTTGATCACAAAAACCTGAAATGGGGTAATCCTCCTCCGGAATGGGTCACAAAAGAACGTGTAGAGATCGAAGCAATGGCACAGTATAAAGATTTGCGCATTTTCAAATTCGAATCTGAAAAAAGTAAAGATTTGGAAGGTGCTTTGCTTTGGATGAAGAATTTTACTGCAATGAGTGATATTGCCCGTGAAATCCAAACCCGTGTCCGTGATGCTGCCGCTGCTGCTGCCGTTGGCAATAAAGATGGACTGGAAAGCTATATGGAACAAGTAGTATCTTCTTTGAGTGAAGCAACTATCAACGGACTGAAAGAAGAAGGTAACTACTGGGTACTTCGCCGCCATTTTAAGGCAGACGGTGAAGTGGAAGGAGATTTCTACACAGTAAGCGTTCTCTATAGTATTCCCCGATCTATTATCGAGCAGTTAATCCAAAAAGCTATTGACGGTGTTGCAAAGCCGAAAACTGAAGAAGAAGTTAAAGCACGGAATTTAGTAAATCAGGCAATGCTCAATAACTTTTAATGTATTTTAAGGAAACCTCTACAACTCTCATTAAGCTTTAGAGATACCTAAAATTAACCTGTTTGGAAATCTCTGTTTCCGGACAGGTTAAATCTTATTTGTCAGGTTAATAAGGAAGAAATTATGAAAAAGATGTCTTTAATTATGGTAGGAATTTTGTCTGTTGTGCTGTCATCGTGTGTATCTACTCCGGAAATTAGCAGAGTTTCTGCAAGTGAACAAATAGATGTAAGCGGCTATTGGAATGACACCGATGTGCGATTGGTATGCGATGCACTCATTGAAGACTGTATCACCTCTCCCCGCATTGACCGGTATATCCGCGAGCATGAAAATCTGCCGGTATTTATTGTTGGTACATTTAAAAATGACAGTACAGAACATATTGATACATCAATTATTGTAAAGAAAATGCAGTCTGCAATTATCAATAGCGGAAAAGCAGAATTCGTTGCCGACCGTACCAGCCGCGAAGAAGTACGTGCTGAACGCGATGATCAGAATATGGGCAATGCAAGTGATGAAACTGCCAAAGCTCTAGGAAATGAAACTGCTGCAGATTTTCTGCTCCAAGGCTCTGTAAAAGCAATCATACAGAAATCAGAAAATAAAACAGTACGTACCTATCATATTTCTGCAGAGTTAATCAATATCGAAACAAACCGTATTATCTGGAGCGGTTTTAACGACAGTATCAAAAAAGTCATTACTACAAAAGCTGTCCGGTTTTAATACTGCATTAAAAAAATACATTGAGGAGAGAAATAGTGAATGTAAGAAAAATAAAACCGCAGACCAATCGTATAGCATTGTTCTTGCTCGCTCATGCGGTGCTATTTTTATTTTCGTGTGCAACATCGCGGTTTAATAACATAGCATTTGATCACGCGTATAATGACCAAAATTATGAGCTTTGTATTAAAATGCTGGAAAACAAGGACTATGGTGAAGAAAATACTGTTCTAAAAAATATTGATCTTGGGGTTATATCTCATTATGCAAAAAATTTTGAACAATCAGCATATCATTTTAACGAAAGTGATAGACTTATTGATTCAGGCGATTTGCGAAGTGTTGCACAATTTGAAAGTTTTTACCTGAATATCTTAAATGCGTTAAACTATTACCGCTTGAATAAGCTGGAGGACGCAGCTGCAGAAATAAAAAAAGCAGATGATGAAAAAATTAGATTAGGACGGGAAAACTCTTCCTCACTGTGGTTTATTACAGACCACAGTGCAAATGTAAGCCTGATTAGAGGCTATGATAGCGATGAAGAACTTTCCGAAGAAGATCAGGAAGCATACCGGAAATTCGGTATATCTCCGGCAGAAGTAAATGAAGGTGCCCCCCGAAAACCTACTTATGCTGATTTATATCAGGGTTCCCCCTCTGCTTACTTCCTTGGGGCATTATTGAGAAATGCAAATGGTGATCCTGAGGGGGCACGGCTTGATAAGGATTATCTAAAAGTTCTCAATCCTACTATCCAGCTGACTCCTGCTTTAAAGCCGCAGGAAGGTATGGCAGCATTAAATATCATAGCATTTTCAGGAAAAATTGCAGAAAAAATAGAAGAAGAAATATATTTCCCGCCCGAATATAATGGTATACCTCAATTTATTCCGGGAATCACTATTCCTATTGATGGAACACCGTTTAGTCTTCCCCCTATCCGTTTTAGAATTGTTTACCCCAAGGCAGGAGAAAATATTACACGGATAGATGCGGTAGAAGCAGTCATTACCGATACGATAACAGGAAAAACCGATACCTATCCATTGAACCTTTTGGAAGATTTCGGTGAAAACCTGAAAAAGAATGTTGCACTCCGTGCCCGTAAAGAGTATCAGCGGAATGCAGCAAAGAATATTGCAGGGAAGCTGACAGCTGCAATAACAACAAGTGCTGCTATTTTTGCAGGACGGAAAGCAGTTGAGGCAGCAGGCGATTCTATTGGTGCAGCATTTGCACAAGGAGCACTTCTTATTGCTGAAGCATCGTTACCTGCAGCACTTGAGGCAGCAAATTCAGCCATGAAAGCAGATATTCGCCAAGCAAAATACTTACCTGCACGTTCATCTTCGCTGTGTGTGCCGATTGCCCCGGGTATGTACGATGTTAGAATTCGGTATCTTAATAATGGAATGCCGGTACGGGAAGAAGTATTTTATGCTGTAGATGTTAAAGCTCAAGGGCTTAACCTTTTGGAATCAATATGTTTAGACTAAAATACTTAGCTGCTTTGGTTATGAGCCTTGCCGCATCAGTACCGGTTATTGCAGAAACTCCTCCAACATGGGTTACAAATCGTGATGAAGTATATCCTACAGCCCAGTATCTTACCGCGTTAGAAACAGGAAAGAATAGAAAAGAAGCTGAGCTAAATGCTTTGGAAGCCCTTGCTGCAATTTTCAACAGGAATATTCAAGCAGAAACAAAAACCGCTATCTCTATACAGGAAAAAAATTCCAATACTGCCGCCCAGCCGGAAAAAACAAAAACATTGCATAAAGATATTGCTGTTTCAACAAAGCTTGATAATTTTGTTGGTGCTGAAATTAAAGAATGGAAAGATTCTGATGGAACATACTATATGCTTGCCGTATTAAATAAAGCAAAAACGGCTTCATTGTATATAGATATGATTCGTAAAAACAATGCTGCAATTACGGAGTTGACCGGAATATCCGATACAGAAAAATATAGTTTAACCGGCTATTGCCGATATAGTGCAGCACGGCTGAAAGCTACAGAGAATGAAGTATTTATTTCACGCCTCGTTTTTCTCAATGCAGGGGCCGCATCGCTTGCATCCAATGATGCAGTAAGTGCAGCATCATTGGATATTGCTTGCACTGATATTGCAAAACAAATCCCTATTGCAGTATCTATCGCAGGTGATACAAGCGGTAATCTTAAAGCTGCTTTTGGTCATGTTTTTTCAGAACGAGGATTTAATGCTGCATCAGCACAAACCGGTAGATACCGCTTAAATGCGGCACTTACTATTAATGAACCTGTCCCGCAAGGAACAAATAAGATCATGCTGCGGTATACTTTTGAAGCCTCGCTTCAAGATACCGCTACCGGTGAAATTATTGTTCCCTATGCAGTAAATGGAAGACAAATTCATTTTAATCAAGCTGCTGCAGAAGCGAAAGTATATACCGCATTAGAAAAAAAGATAAAAACCGAATTTGCAAAACAGTTTAAAGCATATTTAGGCAATCCCTAGAATTAAAAAAAACGGTACATGGAAGTACCGTTTTTATCGTATCACAAATGGTTATTTTTTTTGGGCGAAAAAAATGCATTGTGATACGATTCTAAATCTTTATCGTTAATATGTGTGTAAATCTGAGTGGTAGTAATATCAGTATGTCCAAGCAAACACTGCACAGAACGGAGATCCGCTCCTCCTGCAAGAAGATGCGTTGCATAAGAATGACGAAGTGTATGAATTTTTGTAGTAACGCCGCTCAGTATTTCAAGTTCCTGAAGGCGTTTCCAAATGCCTTTCCGCGTAAGCCGTCCGCCGCGGTTGTTCAAAAATACAGCACCGGCAGTTTCTGTATGTTCAGGATAGGTGCATTTAAGTAATAGCGGACGGGCATGAGCAATATAGTGCAGCAGCTGCTGTTCTGCCTGCCGCCCGAATGGCACAATCCGCTCCTTTCCGCCTTTGCCGGTTACTTTAATAAGTAATTCATTGAAAAAAATATCATGAAGAGAAAGGGCGGCAGCCTCACTTACCCGAAGCCCCGCCGAATAAATAAGCTCAAATAAGGCTCTGTCGCGGATACTATTGGGTGTATCAGACGGTATGGCAGCAAGCAAGCGGTCTACTTCTTCAGGGGTAAGCACCCGCGGCAGTGTTTTTTCACGGCGGGGACTATCCAGCTGCTCTGCAGGATTATCGCGGCGGACATTTTCAAGGATTAAAAAGCGGTAGAAAGAGCGGAGTGCTGCCCTATCTTTAGAAAGGGTTTTTCCCATAATCCCGCTTTCTGCCCGTGTAAGTAAAAAAGCACGGCAGTCATGTTCATCAGCATTCTCAATAAGCTTTTTACTTCCGAGCTGTGCTTGAAAAAGCTCCAGCGTACCAATATAGGTTTGTGCAGTAAGCGGACTATATGCTTCAGCAGAAATAAGGAATCCATAAAATGCACGCAGCTGGAGTGCTGTCATAGGCGGTATGCTACTGTTTATTTCTTAAAAATGCTGGAATATCGAGATCCGTATTTGCACTGGGAAGCTGTACGTGAACAACCGGACGGGGTTTTTCGGCTGCCGGTTGTTCAGCAGGCAGCGGCGGCGGAGACGGTATAGGCTGAATAGGAGGCACTTGCTCACCTATTCCTACCCCTGCATTCCGCGGTCCCAATCCCGGCAAGTTAGGCTGTGCTGGTTTTTGTAACTTTCCCCAATCACTTGCAGAAATAAAATCTTCCGATGAAAAACCGCTGCCGGTATTTCTTTCTGAAGCTGTATTCGTATTTTGATCTTTGATTTGTTTTAATACATCATCAGTAAAACCGGTTGCAATAACAGTAACACTGATTTTATCTTCCATTTCGTTATCAATAGTAATACCGTGGATAGTGTCTACATCGGGGTGTGCATTTGCAGTTACAATTTCCATAATATCACTTACTTCAGTAGCGGCAAGCATTTCTGATGCATAGATATTAACGAGTATATGTGTCGCTCCCTCAATGCGGGAATCTTCTAACAGCGGATTATTAATTGCATTCGTTGCTGCATCTACTGCTCTATTTTCACCGCTGCCTAGCCCTACACCCATTAGTGCATCACCCTGCCCTTCCATTGTAGAACGCACATCGGCAAAATCAACATTGAGTAAGCCATTTTTCATAATAATATCGGTAATACCCTGTACTGCACGGCGAAGAACATCATCTGCCATCATAAAGGCATCTTTCAGCGTTTTTTTATTATCGGACATAGTTAATAGTTTTTGGTTAGGAATCACAACCAAGGTATCAACAGCATTACGGAGCCGCTCAATACCAGCTTCCGCTGTACGCATCTTAGCTTTTCCTTCATAATGGAATGGTTTTGTTACAACTCCGACAGTTAAAGCACCTTGTTCACGTGCAATTTTTGCAATAACCGGAGCGGATCCCGTACCGGTCCCGCCGCCCATACCGGCAGTAATAAAAACCATGTGAGCACCCCGAATTGCATTTGCAATTGCTTCGCTATCTTCAAGTGCGGCTTTTTCACCGATCTCCGGCTTTCCGCCCGCACCAAGTCCGCCGGTTAATTTTGAACCAATGGGTAATTTTATCGGTGCTTTTGAATAATTCAATGCTTGTAAATCAGTATTCGCAGCAATAAAATCAACACATTTTACATTGCAGTTCAGCATCCAGTTGACAGCATTGGAACCGCCGCCGCCCGCTCCTACTACTTTTATAATAGTAGGATTTACCGGTAACTGATCATTTGTTGCCATTACTTGATAATCCATGATGCCCTCCCGTCTATGCCTTGTCTTCTACTATAGCACTGATATAGTAGAATAGGTATATTTTCTGTGCTTGTCAACGTATTAATCAAAAAGATTAGTCCATAACCCTTTTAACTTTTGTACAACCCTGCCTGAATTTACTTCAGGAGCTTTTTTTTCTCCTGTAACCGTCTGTATCTGTTTATGCCGCGAAAGGACAAGTCCAAGAGCTGCTGCAAATTCAGGACTCCGGTATTCACCGGTTAAACCGCCGTATGTTCCTGGAATACCAAGCCGTACTGCCTGAGAATTAAAAATCTCTCCGGCAAGTTCCGTTACACCGGGAAGTAAAGAGCCGCCTCCGCAGAGGATAACATTTCCTACAAATCTATTGGAAGCTATTATGGGATCAATTTTTGCCTTTACCATAGTAAAAATTTCTGCCATACGGACTTGGATAATCTCACATATTTCCATTTTTGAAATCTGCAAGGGGGCTCTGCCGCCGGGAGCAGAAATAAGCACTTGCTCATTATCTTCTACCAGCGGCATCCAGCATCTTCCATCAGTAATTTTAATATTTTCTGCCGTTTCTGTTGATAAGCCTTTTACAATAGCTAAATCAGAAGTTACATGATTCCCGCCCACCGGTAATGAACCAGTAAAAACGGGGGCACCTCCCGACATCAGTACAATATCGGTAGTACCGCCGCCTATATCAATCAGTACAGAGCCAAGCTCTTGCTCTTCTTCTGTCATAATTGATTTTACTGCTGCAAGTCCGTGATGCATAAAATCGTCAACCTGTAAATCAGCCCGTTTTACACAATCGATAATATTTTTCATACAGGTAACAGAACCTGTAATAATATGCACTTCAGCTTCAATGCGGACACCAATCATATTACGAGGATCTTTAATACCACGCTGTTCATCAACAATATATGATTGAGGAATAACATGAATAACACGCCTATCCATTGGTATCACAACTGCTTTTGCCGCTTCAATAACTCTATCTATATCATTTTGATCTATTTCGCGGTTTCCTTTTCCCTTACCAGTTACCGCAACAATACCGCGAGAATTTAAGCCGTCAATATGCGTACCGCCAATTCCCGCAACACAATGAGTAATTTCTACACCTGACATCATTTCAGCAGCTTCTATTGCCTCATGAATGCCTTGTACTGTTTTTTCAATATTAACAACAGAACCTTTCCGCAAGCCTTGCGATATGCCGGTTCCTACACCGATAATTTGTAAAACGCCCGATTCAAGTTCTTCTGCAACCACCGCACGGATTGCACTGGTTCCAATATCCAATCCGACAATGACATCACTCATTTCTATCCCCTCTGAGCCGGTATGCTGCAGTCCCCGCCCGTACATCCAATTCTTCTATTTGAGAATCAAACCCTAGTTTTGCAACAACATCCAGCATCAGCATCATATACCGTAATCCATCTTCATTCAATGTACTATCAGTACGGACTTTAATTTTTGTTTGTACCGGATAAATAATAAGATCAAAACCGCCGTATTTTTTTTGCTCTATTCTCATTTCAGAAATTTCACTAAGTAATACGGGATTCTTTTTTTGTAAAATATCGAGCTGTTTAAATAACGGAACAAGCTGCTTATGTACTTTCATGCCTGCACGCGGATTTGAAAATTCCAAACCGCTCACAATTGGAAGTGTCTTAGAAGATATATCAGCACCAACCCTAAATACCATTCCTGTTTTATCTATTTCCATAGGAACGGTACGGTTTCCGGCAGAAGCAAACAATACAGCTGCAGCAGTGCGTTCCGTTACTTCAATGATAAGTTTATCAGGAAATTTTTTTATCACTTTTACTTGTGCAATAAGCGGATAGCTTGCTAATTTTCGAGAAATAATATGGGTATCAAGCTGCCCCCACCGCTCTGCACCGGTTAATCCTGCTGCCTTTTTTAGTACACCGAGCGGTATGTTAGCTGTTTCGGTAAACTGAATCTTAGCAACTGAAATAGCCGGAATAATAAAAAGGTAAAATATTGTTTCGCATATCAGCAAAAATAACAGAATAAATATCAGTATTTTTAGAAATACTGCCCGTGTACTTTTCCGCTTTACTGTTCCGGCAGCACTAGCAGTTCCGGCAGCAGCCGATGCATTTCCCGTGTAAATATGTCCATGTAAACCGATTGTATCAGACATAGAGTATACTCCGTTTTTTATAGCTTGAAACATTGATGATAAGCCCGCACAAGCACAGCGTTGTGATAAGCGACGAGCCGCCGAAAGAGAAAAAAGGAAGAGGAATACCGGTTGCCGGTATAAGACGGACAACTACCCCTAAATTTAAAAATGATTGAAGTGCAATAGCAGAAGCAGCACCAAATGCTAAATAACATCCAAATCGGCTTTCGCTTTGTAATGCAATCCGGTAGGCAGCAATAGTAAATAAAAAAAGTAAAAATAGATAGAGACAAATCCCCATAAATCCCATTTCTTCTGCCCAAACCACAAAAATAAAATCTGAATAAATTTCAGGAACACTTGAAATTTTATGAATTCCATTTCCAAGACCGCGTCCCCATAACCCGCCGCTTGCCAATGCTTCTAGGGCAGCATTCACTTGGTATCCTACTCCAAGCGGATCATGGTCAGGAAATAAAAATGCCAGCACCCGCTTCATACGGTAGGTTGAAGTCATAATCATGAGTACAGCACAGGGAATAATCACTGCACAGCCTTTTATAAACCAGAGAATTGAGCCGCCTGCAACAAAAAACATAATCATAAAAATGGCAAATAGAAATATAGAGGTGGAAAAATCATTTTCAAGATAGACGAGCAGGACAAAAATTGCAGTAACAAGAAATGGAGGAAGCACAGAAGTAAGCGGCATATACAGCTTATCATGTTTATTATCAAAAAAATTTGCTAAAAAAAGTATGAGAATGAGTTTTGCAAACTCAGACGGTTGAAAACTCATTTTCTGAATTTGAATCCAACGGTTCGCACCATTGCGAGGGCTGCCTACCCCCGGTATAAAGGGCAGCAGCAGCAGAATAATCCCTGTAATAAGCAAATAGGGCATCATTTTACGCAGCTGTTGCAAACTTATAAATGAAAAAAAAATCAATCCTACGCAAGCAACTAATAAATTTCTAAACTGTCTAATCACAAAATAAAATGGTGTATGAAAAAAGCGTTCTGCATAATGGAGAGAACCTGAATAGAGCGTTGCAATACCTATTCCAACCATGAGAGCTGTAAGAAGAATAAAGGCAACATTGTAGCGATCGCGATGAATATTTTTTTCAATAGCAATAGACAGCATCAACACCGCTCCTTTTGCAGAATGGGTACAAATTGTTCCAATTGTACGCTCCGTGAGCCTTTAAGAAACACAAAATCACCTTTTTGCAAAAAAGTATCCAAGGTGCGGCTGCACTCCCCTGCTTCTGTTTCTAAAAAACAGAATACCTGCATAGTTTTTGCAGCACCGGACAATACGGTATCTTGCTCTTTGAAATACTGCTGCCATGCACTGCACAGTTCTTTTCCAAAGAGAAATACAGCTGCCGCACCGGATTCCGCTGCTGCCTTGCAGACACTGCGGTGGGCTGCATCGCTTTCTTCACCAAGCTCTTTCATTGAACCCAGCACATATACTTTTCGGTAAGAATCTGGAAGAGCAGCACAAAATGTCAAACCCGCCTGCATTGAATCAGGATTTGCATTATAGCAGTCAAGAAGATAGGTCAGCGATGCAGCTTCAACCAGCTGAGATCGTCCGAACAGCGGCTGTACGTGTTCAAGACCGGTTTTTATTTCCGCAAGCGGAATACCGTAATATTCTGCTACGGCAATTGCAGCAAAGGCATTATGCACATTATGTACGCCCGGCAGCGGAAAATCAATCTGTATATTTTTATAGATAATGGTACTGCCGTGTAAACCTTGCGATACTACCCTCCCTGCTGTCCCATAGGTAAATACTGTTCCGTGCGGGATATTTTTTAGGAAATCACTATAGGTATCAGATTCAGGTATAAAACCGGCTGATTTTTCGGTAAAATAAGAAAAAATATCCCGCTTTTCCGCTGCAATAGCATCTTGTGAACCAAGCATACCAATATGTGCAGTACCGATATTAGTAATTACCGCTATATCCGGCTGTAAAACTGCTGCGAGTTCGGCTATTTCTCCCTTTCTATTCATGCCCATTTCAAAAATACCGATTTCGTGGTGTTCGCGGATTTCAAAAACAGAAAGCGGCAGCCCTGTCTCCGAGTTAAGGTTTCCTTTATTGATAATGGTTCGGTATTTTTGTGAAAAAATACTGCCGAGCAGTTCCTTGGTTGTGGTTTTTCCATTTGATCCGGTTATACCGATTTTTACCAAATGCGGAAAACGGGCAGTATAGCGTTGTGCAGCTGCTTGCAGGGCTGCCAATGTATTTTCAACGATAATACACACTGCCTGATGCTCTTTGCACAATGTAATAAGCGTTTGTTTTTCCGCATCATCGCTGATAAATGCAGTATCAGCAAATACACACACAGCCCCCTGCTGTAATGCTTGTGCAATAAATCGGTGCCCGTTAAAAGAAAGCCCCCGTAACGGCACAAAAAGGCTTTCCGGCGTACAATTTCTGCTATCAGTTGCAACTGCCTGAAAACCTTTTTTTGAGGAATACTGGACAAGAAACTGCCCGTTTACTGCTGCACATACATCATCAAAGGACATCAGCATACGCATTAGCCTTTTTTCGGTAAAGAAATCCGAATAATCTCAGAAGAATCCGCTTTCCGCATCTCTAACTCTTCAATAGCAATTTTTTCTATCCTTTGCGGCTTTGATAGCACCGAAATACCGGATATCTTCCGCTTATTTTCTGAAATTAAACGGTACTGTTCCTCATTATATGCAGTAATTTCACGTTCCAGTGCATTATATGCCCATGATTGACGGACAGTAAGCAAAAGCATTGAGGGAATAAGAAAAGTAAGCATTACAGCACATATATATTTCATATTAGTATTCCTCCTGATGAAATTTTCCGAATAACTCGGAGCCGGGCACTTCTTGACGGCAGATTACGCACAATTTCTTCTGATGAAGGTGCTACCGGTTTTTTTGTTAATAATTCTGCACGGGGAACACCCCCGCATTTACATATCGGCATTTCCGGCGGGCATATACAGCGTTTTGCTAAATTTCTAAAGAAAAGCTTTACAATTCTATCTTCTAATGAGTGAAAGGTAATAACCCCCATTTTTCCGCCGTATGCAAGCCTTTGAAAGGCTAATTCCAGTAAGCCCGGCAGCCGTTTTAATTCTGAATTTACCGCTATCCGCAATGCTTGAAAGGTCTTTGTTGCCGGATGAATAGTCCCATGCCGGTATTTTACCGGTACTGCCTGAAAGACTGCTTCACTTAATTGCAATGCAGTGGTAAAGGGCGTATGCTGACGCTGCACAATAATTGCCCGTGCAATACACCGCGAATACCGCTCTTCTGCATAGTGATACAAAAGATATGCAAGTTCTGTTTCACTATATGAGTTTACAATATCTGCTGCAGTACATGTTTCGTGAGGATTTACCCGCATATCCAGCGGCTCGTCTGCTCTAAAAGAAAACCCGCGCCCCGATTCAACATAATGAAACAACGAAATACCAAGGTCAAATAGAATACAGTTGGGGGCTTGTTCTGCATCGGAATAATTTTGAAAAAACACATCAGACCAGCCGTTAAAAAACCGGACACGGTTACCAAAAGGCTGCAACCGTGCTGCTGCTTTTTTTTGAATAGCAGGGTCAGCATCAATGCCGATTGCGGTTAAAGTAGGATATGTTTTTAAAAATGCTTCAGTATGTCCGCCCTCACCAAGTGTACCGTCAATAAATAATGGATTTTGAGTGTCCGGTGCAAGTAGTTGTAAACATTCTTGTAATAAAACAGATGTATGCACAAATTCCATACTTTCTTAAAAGCAGATAGCATTCAAACCCTGTATAGATTTGATACAACCAGCTTTATGCCCCCTTGTACAGTGCAATCCTGCTGAAAACACATAATAAACCTATTCATTACATTCTGGTTCAAAGCAGAATAGACCTATTCGGCAACAAAGTTTATCGAATAGGTCTATTCTACTGGTTACACAGTAAATGTCAATGCTTGGGATAGGAGAAACCAGCAAGAGCATGAAAGATTTTCTCTTCCATATAAAGAAGCAGAAAATGCTTTTTGTTCTTGTCACAGTTATCACAAACAGAGAGCTGACAAAATCAGCAAAAATATGCTATAATGCCCCTATGCCGGAACCAGCATTGCACAACCGCAACTACAAAGACTCTGTATTTGTTGACC
>JBQMYW010000013.1:0-43708 GCA_052173295.1 Treponema sp. | reverse complement strand
TTGCCTAACCGGTTTCGTTTAGGCAAGGGGGATACCATCTCTCTTCTTTGTCCAAGTCAATCATTGCAAGCCTGTTCCCTAAAAGCAGAAAATATGCTAGAATCTTTGTTTATTTTAGCGGAATGACATCTCCAGTCTTACTTCCGCTCTTGTATACTTTTAAGAGGAACGCTATTTATGGAAAGAACATTTGTAATGATGAAACCGGGTGTTATCAATCGCCGGATTGCAGGGGAAATCTTAAACCGTTTTGAAAAAAAAGGGCTCAAGCTTGTCGGACTTAAAATGATGGTGATAAGCCGCGGATTAGCAGAACAGCATTATGCAGAGCATGCCGAAAAGCCGTTTTTTAAGAGTTTAGTGGACTATGTTACATCTGCACCGGTTATTGCTATGGCATTTGAAGGTGATGAGGCGATTGCGATTGTGCGGAAATTATGCGGTGCAACAGCAGTACTTAATTCCGAACCCGGCACAATCAGAGGCGACTACAGTTTGCACACAGGAGTCAATATTATCCACTCATCTGATTCTCCGGAGAATGCAGCACGGGAACTGAGCCTTTTTTTCAAAGAAGATGAATTTTTCCCTTGGGAAGACGGAAATAAGGACTGGTTTTAATTTTCAGTATACGGTAAAATAGGATTGACTTGGAGCTGTCTAAAACTACTGTTTTAACAGCTCCTTATGCGGCACTATATTTCGTAATAAGGGAATCGATCCATGCTTGAAAAAATCACACAAACATTTAGCGGTATTGTACGGAAAATAAGCGGAAAAGCGACTATTACCGAGAAAAATATTGAAGAAGCTGTTGAAGAAATTAAGATGGCATTGCTTGATGCCGATGTCAACTTACGTGTTGTCCGCCGTTTTATCAATGCAACTATTGAAGAAGCAAAAGGTGAAGCTGTCTTAAAATCGGTAAATCCCGGGCATCAGTTTATCAAAATAGTCCATGATAAGCTGGTTGCATTTCTTGGCGATAGCAAAACAAGTTTGCAATTAAAAGGACCTGATACTCAATCCGTTATTCTTTTCCTTGGGTTGCAGGGATCGGGAAAAACCACGTCGGCGGCAAAACTTGCATTACAGCTTAAAAAAGAGGGGCGGAATCCCTTGCTTGCTGCCTGTGACTTAATCCGTCCTGCTGCAGTAGACCAGTTGGTTACTCTCGGTGCAAAAATTGAAATTCCTGTTTATACAGAACAGACAAAAGATGCCGTGCGTGTTGCAGAAAATGCGGTAATTTTTGCACGGAAAAACGGACATGATACCATAATTATCGACTCCGCAGGACGGCTGCAAATTGATGAGCCGATGATGAAAGAAATTGCGGCTATCAAAAAAACGGTCAACCCTGTTGAAACCTTGCTGGTAGCAGATTCAATGACCGGTCAGAATGCCGTTGATGTCGCAAAAACATTTGATGAAAAAGTTGGACTTTCAGGTGTTATTTTAACCAAGTTCGATTCTGATGCACGCGGCGGTGCGGCGTTATCATTAAAAACAGTTACCGGCAAGCCTATTTTATATACCGGTATTGGGGAAAAATTAGAAGATTTTGAACCATTCTATCCTGAACGTATTGCAGGTAGAATACTCGGTATGGGTGATATTGTTTCATTAGTGGAAAAAGCACAGGAAACAATTGACATGGAAGAAGCCGCCCGTTTACAGAAAAAAATGGCGACCGAAACATTCACCCTGTCGGATATGCTGGAGCAGTTGGAAAATGTAGAAAAAATGGGGTCAATAGAATCCATGCTTGATATGCTTCCCGGTCTTGCGGGGCAGATTTCTGCAGAAGATATTGATAAAGTAGGCTTTAAACGCCAGAAAGCAATTATTCAATCTATGACGCTCAAAGAGCGGGAAAATCATCATATAATTGGACCGCCCCGTAGAAAGCGGATTGCCAAAGGTTCGGGAACATCTGTGGGGGAAGTCAACAAGCTTTTAAAACAGTTTGAAAAAACCCGTCAGACAATGCGGAAAGTTGCAAAGAACAAGGGCTTGCAAGCACGGCTTATGGGGTTACTTGGTTAATAGAGAAATAACGGAAAGAGGTAAATATGAGAAAGCTTTGTGTATGGAGTATTTGCGTAGTTATGCTAACCGGCTGTATGTCGGTACCGGAAAAGGAATTATTTGCGGAGCCGATTGTCTATAACACTGACACTGTATCACTGCCTTCAAACTTTGATCTTTCCTATTCAATGCATTATCAGATAATGAATAATCCTGCAAAGGACAGGGTTAGCATACGGGTAAGAACCATGCTGTACGACTACCGCTTTGATTTTTCCGCATCAAAAGATATAGCAAACATCTTTAACCGGTTTTTGCATATTGCAGCAATGGCAGAAAATCAGCAGCGGAAAAATGGGTTTGAGCATCTTGCAGAATCTACACTGCATGCTTATGCCTACTCGGGAAATACTGTTACCCGTATACTTGTTGACGGTACAAAACCGAATTGGCTAGGCTTTAGCTTCTTGCTAAAAGACGGCGAGCGGTATCTGGTAATTGACGGGTTTAAGGCAGAATCGCTTTCTCCTGCGTTGCCGATAAAAAGCAAAATTGAAAGTATTGTACTGAAATATGATGATGTAAAAAAAATGAATGATTTTTTACGCGAAAAAACCACTATAGAAGAAATACGGAAAAAACACCGTGTTATTCAAAAAAATGCGATACAACCGGATCCGGCTGCAGCCGAACATGAAATATCAGTTATTACTCTGAATGCAGATACCAAAGCCGAATTAGAAGAAACAATGTCCGGAGAATCCGCAGTAGAAGCCGCTGCATCGGAAAAGCCGGCAGAAAGTACGGAATCCGGAGAAAATGCAGCAGCGTACTAATATGCTGCTTAACCATTTAGCGCATATTCAATACTTGCGGCAGCATTTTTCTATTGCGGTTTTCCCTCTCGTTTTTTGCAGATGCCCTTATTGGTGAATTGTTGCTTCTATGCGTTTACCTTGTTCTGAAACGGTCATTTCCGAACAGGGTTATTTTCCGATTCATTGAACTCATTGAAAAGTTAGTGTGTCCGGCTCCTGTCTGCTTATTGTCAATACCAGTGTGCCGCCGCTGTTATCGCGTAATGAGTTTTTCTTTTTGAAAAACTCATTTCTGATTAAAACACCCCCGTCTGAGGCGGACATGACATAGTAAGTATTTCAGCAGCGTTCATGCTGGAGCCCTGTGCAGACAGAGCGGTACTCTTGCAGTCACGTTTTAAACCGAGTATAGTGGTTTATTAGTAAACGATTGGTATAAGATAAACTAACAATAGATTCCGGAGGAAGTATGAAATTTACCATTGCGAAACATGGCGGGCTTGTTGCCCGTCTTGTGTATGAAGACAACAGTGAAGATGCCTACCTTGCTCACTTAAAAGAAAAAGAGGTTTTTTCAGGTAAGGCGGAAGAGGTGTATTACAGCCTCGATTCTGATCTTACCGCTCATCTTTTTATCGGGCTGGGAAAAGAAGCGGATATTGATTTTGAAGTGCTGCGCAAAACTTTTTATAAAGCAGCTGCGGAACTCCTTAAAAACAAAGTACCGGAGGTTGAGCTGAATATTCCAAAGCTTAATGGGCTTTGCAATTATCGGATTGCGTCCGCCATTGCCGAGGGAATGCTCCATGCAACCTATCAGTATGATACATTCAAAAGCGACCGCAAAGCAGTACCGGAGATAACGGTCAACTATAATCCTCAAAAAGGTAAGGAAGCACGGGCGGAAAAAGGCATCAATGAAGCGGTTAAACTTATGGAAGCAGTATTTTTAACCCGCGATTTAGTTAATCAGCCGGCAAATGTTATCTATCCTGAAACGCTCGCTCATATTGCACAAGAGAAACTTGAAGCACAGGGGGTAAAAGTTACTATTTACGGTAAAAAAGATATTGAATCCCTTAAAATGGAAGCCTTTTTAAGTGTTGCCCGTGCAAGTGCCAAGGAACCTCAACTCATCGTTATGGAGTATTACAACAATCCGGAATCCGATGAAAAAATTGCACTGGTCGGCAAAGGTCTTACCTACGACAGCGGCGGCTATGCGGTAAAGCCTGCAACAAGCATGGTAGAAATGTTCACCGACATGGGCGGTTCCGGTACGGTTATCGGTGCACTGTATGCACTGGCTGCTTTGAATGCAAAAGTGAATGTTGTTGCAGTTGTTGCCTCATGCGAAAATATGATTTCAGGCGACGGGTATCGAAACGGCGACATTATCGGCTCCATGAGCGGAAAGACTATCGAGATTATCAACACTGATGCTGAAGGACGGCTGACGCTTGCCGATGCCGTCTACTATGCAACAAGCAATCTTGGTGCAACAAAACTGATTGACCTTGCAACCCTTACCGGAGCGTGCGTTTCCGCACTCGGCGAGCAGGTGAGCGGTGCAATTACCAACAATGACGAGTTTTTCGCCGAGCTTGAAAAAGCAAACAAACGGGCTGGTGAGTTGGTTTGGAAAATGCCGAACATCAGCTACTACAAAAAAATGAACGAATCAAAAGTTGCCGATTTAAAAAACACCGGCGGAAAACTCGGCGGTATGATGACTGCGGGGCTTTTTGTCGGCTCGTTCCTGGCAAAAGACACTATTCCGTGGATTCATGTCGACATTGCCGGAACTGCCTATATCTCAGAAGATTACGGTTACTTAAAAGCAAAAGCTACCGGCGTGCTTGTTAAGAGTTTGTATTATATGCTGAGCCAAGAAGCATAACTGCTGCATACAGCCGGCTTATTTCAATATAACGCTGCATTCTACTAAACCTGTTTTGTACCTTTGGTACTGAACAGGTTGGGTAGAATGCTCTGCAGAACTCTTCGTAAACAATGTAAGCAATAATTGTTTTTCTTTTTGCCTATGCACTGCAGCCCATACCGTAACCCCCAAACCTGACAACAATAATACACTACCAAGGAGTAATTGACCGGCAGTATTCGATGCAGTCATGAGAGGGAAACGGGCAAAGAATGCTGCACACTGGTAGATAATTGCATAGAGTATATGAAAAAATAGAGCAAAAACCGGTGCTGTTTGAGGTATGATACTTACTATTGGAATACAGACAAGACCGGCAATTAAAAATAAAGACACAAGCGGACTTACAATGCAGGAGGCAATAACTCCAGCAGAAGAAATTGTGCCTATAGCTTTTATAACGATTGGTGCTGTAAAACTTTGTGCTGCAAGCGATGCTGAAATGCTTTCACATATACAGCGGGGAATGCCCCTTGTTACTGCCGTTATTCCGCGTGAAAACGCACTGCTGAAAATAATAATGCCTGCACACGCCCCGTATGACAGCATAAAACCTAAGGTAAGGGCATCGGGTGCATAGCAAATAATATGGAGAAATAGCATTGCAGACAATACTGCTAAGGGCGATGGACGGATATATAGGGCATTCCCCGCTGCGGTAATAAGCAGCATTCCAAGGGCACGGTTAAGAGAGGGGGCAGAACCGGCAAACCATACAAAAAGACATACAGCTGCGAGCGAAATACGCATTGCATTTTTTCTTCCGCTTGCAAAAATGCTGCTTTGCAGTGCAGCAGTGCTGATAAGCGATATATGCATGCCGGACAGTGCTAAAATATGTGAAAGTCCGGCATTTTTGAATGCTGCTAGACAGGTTTTGGGCAAAAATGACCGATCTGCAGCGAACAATGCAAGCAATAAACCGCCTGCATCTCCCCATGTATATAGTATACGCATGAGTGAAAAGCGTAAAAACGCCCGTATGCGTGCTGCAGCTGATTGCCACCCTAAAAAAGCAGGCTTACAGTTATTTGCAAAAAAAACAGTCCCTGATTTTCCGAATCTACCCTGAACAAAAAGACAGCTGCCCCGTACATAAAACCGGCACGGTTCAATACCTGTTTGTACGGCACGATTCCATGTTGCTGTACCGTACAAGCCGCTTTTATATCCCATGAAGTGCAGCGGCGGTATATCGCCGGCAGATACCGTGCATGCAGTACGGCTTATTCCTCCGCTGTAGGTTTCTTGTATCAGAGCAGCAGGTATTTGTAATGAAACTGCACCTGTTGCGGAATATACGGCCTCATCTGACGCACAGCAGGAAAGTATACGGGCAGCGATACTGTAGGAACCGGAACCTGCAGGTACCGGCTCTCCGGTAAGCACCAGCACTGTACCGGTTACACTATGCAGCGGCAGCAAGGTTTTAGGAGGCTGCTGATGCATGCGGACAACACTTTCTCCGCAGCTGCCGGCAATGATACCGGCAGCCATGGCAAGTACAAAACCTCTGCCGTTTATATGCAGCAAAACTGCAGCCGTTAAAACTGTACATACAAGCAGTCCGCCGTATATAAACGGACTTGGAATATACAACCGTAATCCGTGTAAACTATAGAAAGAAACTAATGCACTTACAGCCGCAGGTATGACCGGGGCAATAATTATTCGGGTACTCATTACTCATATATATCTGCATGCGTGAAAAAACGGCTTGAAAAAGGCTAATGCTTATAAAAGATGTACCGGATCAACATCTACTTCGATATATACCCCATTAGGAGCTTTGTAGCCGGTGATAAACCGGTATACTGCCTGCTGCATAGGGGCAAAATCACGGGATCGCAACAAAAGCTGCATCCGGTAATTACCGGCAATCAGCGATAGCATACATTCCGAGGGACCAAGCACCTCTGTTTCCGCTGCCTGACCGTTAGCACAGCAGTGCTGTAAAAGCGGCTGTAAGAGTGTTGCAGCTCCGGAAGCAGCATCTTCTGCTTTCTGATAATCCTTGCTGCGGAATACCAGTCTGATTAAACGGGTAAATGGCGGAAATTCAAGCAGCTGCCGCTGGCGGAGTTCCTGTGTGTAAAATGCTGCTGCCTGATGCTGCACTGCACAGACAATCGCGGGGTGCTGCGGATTATAAGTTTGGATAATTACTTCTCCATCAGGAACATAGCGTCCTGCTCTCCCCGCTACCTGCATAATGAGTGCGAATGTCCGTTCTGCAGCTCTAAAATCCGGCATTTGCAGACCGGTATCGGCAAGTGCAATGCCGACCAGCTTTACCCGCGGAAAGTTTAAGCCTTTTGCAATCATCTGGGTTCCTAACAAAATGTCAGTTTTTCCCTCGCGGAATGCAGTAAGAATTTCTGCTGCCTGTTTATTTTTTTGCAGTACATCGGTATCAATCCGCTCAATAGTACAATCCGGAAATGCTTTCCGTACTTGTTCTTCAATATATTCCGTGCCGATACCGGTGTACCCCGCTTCCAGCGAACCGCATTCAGGGCAGGCAGACACCGGTGCAGTTTTCCAGCCACAGTAGTGACATTTCATCATGTTTTCGCTTTTGTGGAGTGTAAGCGGCACTGAACAATTTTTACACAACAGTTCATGCCCGCAGTTTTTACATTTAAAGAAGTGAGAAAATCCGCGCCTGTTTAAAAATACAATGCTTTGCTTTCCTTGCTGTTTAGTCTGCTTCATTGCTTCAAGCAAGGAATCGCTTAATGCACCGTGTGTATTCATCAGCGATTCTACCCGTATGGCAGGCAATGCCCCGCCGGATAGCCGTTTTGTCAGTGTCAAGCGGCGGAAGACACCCTTTTGCATCATATACCATGCTTCTACCGAAGGAGTTGCAGACCCCATAACAAGCGGGCAGTTATGTTTTTTACAAAGATACATTGCCGCTTGACGGGCATGGTAGCGAGGGGCAAAACCCGATTTATAAGAGCCGTCGTGTTCTTCGTCAATAATAATCAGACCAAGTTTTTCTACCGGTGCAAAAATAGCACTGCGGACACCGACAACAATAGTTGCCTCCCCACGCTGTATACGCCGCCATTCGGAAAGCCGCTTGCTGCCGCTTAACCCCGAATGGAGCATTGCACAGCGGTTACCGAACCGCTGCAGCACTGTTTCCGATACTTGCCGGCTCAATGCTATTTCCGGCACAAGATACAGCACCGATTTTCCCTGTGCGAGTATATGCTCTGCTGCCTGTAAAAACACTTCAGTTTTTCCTGAGCCGGTAATTCCGTACACATAAAAAAAGGTGCTGTCTGTACAATGAGCAATTGCAGCGGCTGCCGCTTCTTGTTCAGCAGATAAGTGCAGCGGAGCTGCTGAAACTGTTTCTTCTTGCAGCTCAAGTGCTGCCGTATGAAGCGAATGTATTTCCCGCCTGCCGGACGGCAGCATTGCCGACAGTGCTTCGCCTTCACTGCAAATGTAAAAGCGGGAAATCCATCGGGCAAATGAAATATGCTCTTCTGCAAAAAGCGGTTCGCTGTCAATAATCCGGTCAACCGGTTTTATAGCCGATTCGGAAAGCGGGCAGGCGGCTGGCAGTTCATTATATTCTCCGATAATAAAACCGGTTAATTTTTGCGAACCGAACCGTGCAGCAGCCCGCTTTCCGATAAAACTGGTTTCCGCTGGTTGTTCAGAAGCAGCTGCCGGTTTAGGTATTCCTACCGGTTCCGGTATTCTATAAAAAAAAGACTGAAAAAGCGGCAGCTTAAAAACGAGCTCAAGCCATTGTACCATGTATGTACTATCCCTTTCCGCGTAATTCATGCAGTTTTGCACGGAACCGCTTTAAATCTTCCCATGCAGGGCGTTTTAGTGTTTCATTACGCAGCAAAGCACTGGGGTGGTAGGTTGGCATGAGCGGAATACCTTTGTATTCAAAAAAACGCCCGTGCAGTTTGCCGATGCCGTCTGCGGTTTGCAACAAATGCTGTGCGGCAATTCTCCCCATAACCAGTAATATATCAGGATTGGTAAGTGCTATTTGTGCATCTAAAAAACACGCACAGCAGTTCCGTTCATCGGGAGCAGGATCTCTGTTGTGCGGAGGACGGCATTTGACAACATTGGTAATGTAGCAGTTTGTTTTGCGGGATAAACCGATAGATTCCAGCATTTTATCGAGCAGCTGACCTGCTCTGCCGACAAAGGGTCTGCCTTGTGCATCTTCGTCGGCACCCGGTCCTTCGCCGATAACCATTACTTCAACAGAGTTTGAAAGGTGCGACAGTTCTTCAGGACCTTCTCCGGCAACAGGATTGGTTCTGGTTTCTGCCAGCCGGCAGTTCCGGCAGGCATCGACTGCTTGATACACTGCGGCAAGTGCGGTATACGGCTGCATACTGTCCTGCGGAGTGCTTAGTGTAACGCCCCTTTCAGCAAGCCTTTCGCACTCTGCTGAAACAGGGGTTTCAGCAGGGGAAGATAGATATGCATATTCAGGCTCTGATTCTTTTTCATTATCATAAAAAGATTCAGGATAAGGCATATTGCTGCGACAATTGTGCAGATAATCTGATGCTGTTCTAAAAAAACGGTAGAGGATTTCGGCTGTTTCTGCATTCATCGGTTATAGTTCCCGTTGTAAAGTGATACGCCCTTCAATCATGGAAGCAATATCGGTATACAGCAAAGGATAGAGTTGAACTTGGATATTCAAATCTGCAAATCCCAGATTAGCGGTAAGGAAAGGGGTTACCGCCAGTAAGAAAGTTTCTGTTTCTTTGATTCTTTTAGTATTAACGCCGTTTAAAAGATGGAAGCCCCATTCAAGTTTTGAAATTTCTTTATTACCAAAGCAACAATACGCGTTTAAACCGGCATAATGGTCGTTAATAAAGCGGCGGTATGGATTAAGAAATGGTGTTCTAGGAAATATCGAAGCTGCACTACCGCGTAATGCTGAAAAGAATATCGTAAAATCAAAGCGTTTCCGCTCAAGTTCGATACGGGGCTCTATAAAACCGTAGATATTTTTTACTGCATCGCCGTACAATGTATTACTTAACACATTGGTTTTGTCTAACCCTGTTTGAATTAGGACACTGAAAGGTGCCCCATGATAGAGCCAGAATGATATATCCGCACTGGTAGAAATTTCCCGGGCTTTTTCTAAGACGTGTATTGATGCCCAACTCCGTGTGAGTAATATATCTTGGCATGAGCCGCCTTGCACATAGAAACCGTATTCTTGCTGACTATCAATATGGGCATTCCAGCCTGCTGTTGCACCAAGATAGCTTGTTGCTGAAATTATGCCGCCGAAGCTCAATCCTACTGCTTCTTCAGGCTGGGACGGAAAAAAGCAGTTTGCAAAGCTGCTGTCTTGCATTCTAATGGGCGGCATGGTATGTTTGAATGCCTCAGACACATACCGGTTTCCGGTGATTGTTGCATGCTTGCCTGAAAAAACTGCTGCACTGATCTGTTTATTATTTATTTCTGGAAAATTCAGCGAAAAATCACACCATGCATACTGTCCTGCTGCTCTGTTATCCAGTTGCGGCTGAAGCAATGCAAGAATATCGGGTGCATATAATCCAATTCCAAGATCAGCATAAAAATGCTCTCCGTGTGTAAGGCGGAAGCCGGCACGGGCTTCGTGTTCGATGACATAGGGAGAATCATCGGTTTGTTTTCCTGCCCGTATACCGAGCGTAAAAAGCGGAATACCAATTTCTGCAGAGAAACCGGCGGAGACTATACTGTATAGAAGCAAATACATAAAAGCTTTTTTCATAATGCCCTCTTTTTTTGATAGCGGCAGGAACTGCGGCACAACGGCAGTATAGTTCACTACCCTATTTTTTTACGCACATGATGCGAAAGAAATTCTAACAGCACTGCCGCACTAAAGATAGTATAGGTGAAAAAACCAACTTCGTGTATATCAAAATACAAATTTCCTGCCATAAAAAGATGATAGCCTATGCCGCCGGATCCTGCTGCCGCTCCAATTACTACTGCATTTACAAAATTAATTTCAAACCGGAAAAATATCCATGAAATAAGGGCTGTACGGGAAGACGGCAGTACTGCTTGTGTGATGATACCTGAAATACCTGCACCGCAGGAGTGTAATGCTTCAATAGTGCCGCTGCTGATTTGTTCAAAACTTTCGGAAAAGCCTTTTGTCAGGTATGCAATGCTATGGACTGCCATACCCAATACAGCAGCATCACTGCCGATATTTACCGTAACAGAAAATACTAATACCCAGATAATCGTAGGCACTGACCGGATTAATGCGGTTACTGCCAGTATAGCGGAAGAAAGCGGCGGCGGAGAGATATTCCGTGCAGCCCCGATAGCAAGAAAAAAAGCAGCGGCAGTTCCAATGCACGTAGTCAAAAATGCCAATGCAAGGGTAATCCCTAGTGCATGAAAAATAGCTGCAAGGGTTGTATGATGAGAATATGCCGGTTGTATAAATGCAAGATATGCATAGTGTAAAAAGTCTTGTACCGCTTGTTTAAACGGTACGGATTCTTTATGGAGCATAAAAAATCCATATACAGTTACTGCTCCTAATATCAGCAGCACTATGCGTACCATGAGCCGTTCTTTTGAAAGTATATACCGGCAGCGTATTACATGATGTTTTTTCATAGCATTATCCGCCGTAATGTGTGCGAAAGTGCATCAATACCAAGTACCATTATCATAAGTACCGCAATAATTACGCCTGCTTCATTGTACCGGAAGCTCTTAAAATACAGATTAAATAAAAAGCCTATTCCTGTTCCCGTAAGAATGCCGATCAGTGCAGAATCGCGGATATTGGTTTCGATAGCGTAAAGCAGCCATGATACAATGAGCGGCATGATAGCAGGGAGTACCCCGTGTATGAGTACAGCAGGATAGCTTGCTCCGGCACTTTCCAGTGCTGTAAAAGATTGACCGCTTTGTTCGTCTATAATCTCGGTGAATGCACGGGTTAAATGACCGCAAGTAACTAAAAATAAGGCTGCAAAACCAGTGCATTCATTTTGCCTGAATGAAAGCAAGAGCAGGATAGTCCATGCAGGCAGCGGTATATTCCGCAAAAATGCGGCAGGAATTGTAATCAGCAAGCGGGCTATCCAGCGTCCGCCGGTAATACGGGACGCAATCAATGCACCGCACAGGGCAACAAAGGCGGCTGAAACGGTTGCAGTTACCGCAAGAATTGCTGTTGCTGCAAGGGTTTTTAGAATAAGCGGTATAGCACTATATGCGGACGGTGTAGGGAAAAAATGGGTGATAAGCCAGTATATTCCCGCTGGTATGCCGCTTGAAAGATGCCGATGTGAAAAACCTGCGGCATACCCCGCTGCAATATACAACACAACAGCAGCAGTAAAAAAAACAACAGTATACAGATGTTTCCGCAAAAAAAATCCTTGTTTTGTGTGAGGCAGCAGTTTTTTTGCAGGAAATTGCAGAAAATATCCGCAGTGTACATCAAACTTCATAGCAACCTTTATACTGCTGCTGTTTGTGCATTTTCTTGAGAAAATAAGCGGTTCAGTACTGCATCTGACAGTGCAGCAGGTGTTCCGTCAAACAGCAGTGTACCGCCGTGCAGCCCGATAATTCTATCGGAGTATGTTTTTGCATAGTCAACATGATGTAAATTCATAATACAGGTTAATGCATATTTCCTGATAGTTTTGTGCAAATAGGTTAAAATATCTTCCGCCGTCTGCGGGTCTAGTGCAGAAACAGGCTCATCGCAGAGCAATATCTTCGGCTGCTGCATCAAGGCACGGGCAATTCCTACACGCTGCTTTTGCCCGCCGCTCAAATTTGAACACCGCTGATATATGAATTCCTGCAGCCCTATGTCTTCAATAATGGTATAGGCAGCCTCTTTTTGAGCGGCAGTGTATAAACCGGGAATACTGCGGTACCATGGCAAAGAACCTAAGCAGCCGTGCAGTACATTTTCAAGTACAGTGAGCTGCTCAACAAGGTTATAGTGCTGAAATATCATGCCTATTTTCTTCCGTATAGACCGTAGTTGTTTTTTGCTTGCGGCAGTTCCCGCAGTAGGCAGCTCCATACCGTCTATCCTGATTGTACCAGCGGTACAGGGGGTAAGCCCATTGATGCAACGTATTAAGGTTGTTTTTCCTGCACCCGATGAGCCGAGTACGGAAACAATCGAGCCTTTTTCGACAGTAAGATTGATAGCATTGAGTACGGGACTGTTTCCGCTGTATTGCTTTGAAACTCCGGATAATACAATCATGCACATGTACCGGCAAATAGCTATTTTGTTAAACGCCGGATTTCATCATACCATGCATCGGAGGTTTCTACCAGCCGCGTTTTTTCGCTGTACTTAGGGTAAATCCCTCGTTTCTCAGATTCCGGTGAATTGAATATACCCGGATGCTGTGCGGTTTTATCCGAGGCTAACGCTGCTGTGATTTTTTCAATATCTTCTGCAGAAACTGTATCAGTATTCGCAACAATCGGGGCATTTAAAACAGGAATAGACTGAATAATAGTCATTTCGCTTCCGGCAAAGTTACCGAACGGCTCATCAGACCCCTCCCGTACGCGGTAGGACGTACCGGTTTGATACGGCTCTCCTTCTAATATATCATATACCCCGTTTGTTTGCGGAATAGCACAAACTGCTGCATCTGCATCTCCTCTGAACAAATTAACCTGAGAACCTTGGTGCGAGCCTGCAAACAACACTTTTGAAAAAACCGAATCGGTTAATACGAGGTCATCAGATGATGAAAGCCCGAATTGTGCTGCAAGAAATTTTGCAGGAATTACAAAGCCTGACGTAGAGCCGGTAGCAACAAATGAAATTTTTTTCCCTTTGAGTTTTTTGAGATCAAATGAGCCGGTTTCCGGATTACGGAAAGAATCTGCTTTATCCTTTTGTACTATGATAAGACTATAATATTTTGCATCGGATAGAGTACCGCTCGGACCTGAATTAGTTACAAGGGGTACAACAGCCTTATTCCGTTCATGTACACGTAAATAGCCTTCTGCTCCAACGTATGCAAGATCAGCTTTTCCGGAAGCTAATGCTTCCAAAGCGATGTTATAATCAGTTGTGGTAATAATTTCAACATTTTTTCCTGTTGCTGCTGCTAAAATTTCTTGAAATGCAGCCCGTGCATCTTTCATAGATTCACTGGATTCATTGGGATAAAATATCATTTTAAGGGTTGTTTGCGGTTTTTCTGATGTGCAGGAAGCCGCAAAAAGGCTGCAAAATAGTCCTAAGAGTATAGGAAGTACATTCATCCATACAGTTTTACATTTCATACTATAGCTCCAAACAAAATTACTAATAGTGCTATCATACAAGAAAACAAAGGGGTATGTCCAGTGCAGAGCACCTTGGTAAATTGATCTCGCAGCACAAACCATAAAATTATATTCTGTAAAAACTTACGAGTTTTATACAAAGGTACTGCTATAGATTGTGCTTTGCTTATGGTATTTGACCTATTCGATAACTAAGTTATCGAATAGGTCAACGAGTTCTAAATCGTGCAAATAGCACCATTTAGAACATCGCGTATTAAGGCAGCCTGTTCTGAAACTGAAGTTTCCGAACAGGTCTATTCTTTATTTTAAAAGTTTTTGCTGCCGCATCAGATCAAATACATTCGATTCACCAAGGAAATGTCCTGCACCGGCAAATACAAAGGTTTTTCCTCCTGCTTGTAAATACTCATTAAATTGTTTTACCCACCGTGCATTTCTATCCTTGAATAAGGTATCAATAAATGCCTGCTTTTTTTCTTGCGAAAAAGAATCCGGATATTTTTCCATTTCAGTTAGCAAAGCGGTAAGCCCTTTTTTATCATTTGCACGATAGAGGCTGCATAATTGTATTAGTTCTTCGCTCATTTTTTCACTGTTTTGCAAATCTGCAATTGTCTGTTTCAATATCAGCAATTGATCTTCAAATGAACCATAGGACAGTGCTGCTATCTGCTGTTCTGCAGATTCTAATGCAGCAATCGGTTTTTCGCCTGCACGCTGCATAAAATATAAGTCAATGCCGTCGGCAGCATTAAGACTTGTTGTTTGTACAATTGCACTCGCTAATGCTGTATTGAGAATCCATGGATTAAAAACAGCCAATTGCCCTGCAGCTTCTTCTCCGATAACTGCATAGAGGACAGCTATTTCTTCCTCTGATAATAAACTAAGAATATTTTTTGCAGGATCGGTATTCATATTTGCTACAATAATTTTTTGCATTTCAGCCATAAATGCTTGAATTTCTGTTATTCCGCCTATTTCACTTACTAACCGGTCTGAATTATCAAATGCGGCTAAGACAGCATCACTTAGCGGATAAAAATCTTTATCTGCAACATGAATCGTGCCTTGTACGTAAATAGACGCATTTTCTGCTTTAATTTCCCAGAAAAAACGATCCGGATGTTCTATTAAAATCGGTTGAGATGCACAACTGATAAGAACAACTGCCATACATACAGGCAAAAAAAACTTTTTCATATACTGTACTAATTTCATAGTACCCTCCTCCGGAATAGCCCCGTTCGGCATTGCCATTAGACCTGTTCAATAACTCCGTTATCGAACAGGTACGGTATCAATAAATCTAGTATATCATACAGAAAGAGTGTTATGGAATACCTTTTCCGCATATATGAGGCTGCGTTTTTACCGTACTACCGCTTTTAGAGCATAACAAAATGCACGTGTAAATAAGCCAGCCGGATTGACTTTACTTTTACAGTAATTTCATCATTTAAGTTAGCTTCTGTTGGTAAGTTTATATCAGACTCGTATGCTATTTCTTTAATAAATATCCGTGCTTTTTTGCCTTGGGTTTCCAATACAACCGCAGTACCCGTCCAGTCAGGGTTTTGCAGCAGGTATACCAGTGTCCAATGCTGACGGGAAAGCCGCTCTGCTTGTATACATGCCCGTGCTGCGGTATCTCCTGCTGCTATTTTAATCAGGATATCCGATGCACTAAGCAAGGGCTGCTTATCAATAAAATGCAGCAGCTGGCGGTGGCTAACTAAATCTCCGTAGCGGCGGAGCGGACTGGTTACCTGTCCGTACATTGCTATTCCCAGTGCAGCATGCATTGCAGGTATGGTTCCCGCATTACGCGGACGCATTGCTCTGCGTTTTTTATACTCTCCTGCCAGCCCATTGGGAATTTTATTGGGCAGCTCCGGTGCTTCTTGGCTGATATACTGGAACGGTATGCTATGTTTAAAGGCAAACCGTGCCGCCGCTTCGCCGGCAAGGAGCATCATTTCTTTAATCATACCTGCTGCTTCAGTCTGTTCGGCAGGTTCAATACGCACATACTTCCTGCCGGTATCTTCTTCAAGAGAGAGGATAACTTCGGGAAAGGTGATAGTAACAGCCCCTGCCTGCTCACGGCGTAGTCTATTACGTTCCGCAATAGCAAAAAGCGGGGCAAGTTCAGGACTATCCTTTTTGCTGTCCGCCTGCTCATAGGTTAATCGCTGTACCCGCAAACGGGTACGGAGAATATCAGTTTCCTGAACCGCACCTGTCTCGTCAAGCAGTATTTTAAATGAAAGTGCATAAGAATCTTCTTTTAAGCCGAGTGCAAAATAGTCAACGGCATTTTCTCCCAACATTCGTGCAGTACCTTCCGGTGCATACAAAGTTGCCCCGCGTCCGCAGGCATCAATATCTGCCTTACTGCCATTTTGGATAGTGTCAGCAGGGTTTGCAATATGAATCCAAAGATGCGTTCCGTCAAATGATACCGCATCATCAGGGTCGGTACTCCATGCGTTGTCAATTGCATACGCCGCTAAGCAGGACATATCATGGACTGGTTCTCCGTAAACAGGTTCCGGCAGCTCAACTTTGGAGGAGTGGATTGAACAGCCGTAGCGGGTAGGATACGGATTACGTTCAATATGCCAAAATGCTGTCTTGAGTAATAACTCATGTGCAGCTTCAGGACTTTGTTCAATCTTAAGTTCTTTGAGTAGTTTTGAACTTGATGCAGTACCGAATGCAACTGCTTCAATTTCTTGAAAAAAAGGAGTGAATTTTTCAAATTCGGTAAACGGCTTCTTTTGATTGATGCACTCCCGTATGCAGACAATAAATTGATTACGCAGCAGTTCTGCTTCATTTTTTTCTGCTTGTTTTTTATTCCGCTGTTCAATTTCTTCTTTGCTGCAAATAGCTACAGGACTGTCCGGTGTTGTACAGATAAAATAGGGAGAATGAGCAATGGTGTCCCAAATTTTCCAACTTTGTTCAGGGCTAAAACTTCCCCATACTAATTCTGCAATCTCAGAAAAAAGCGGCGTTTCTCCGGTAAAAAACTCTACAGCATCAGAAAAATCCGCAGGCGGTAGTTCTGCGGTGAGTGCAGCTTTTAAACTTACACATTCTCCGCTGTGCAGCAGTACAATATCCTTACCGCGGACTTTCTTAGTACCGGATTCAAGGATTATTTCAAATTTATCGTCCTGCAATGCAGTAATTAACGCAGGCTGATTTTTATAGAGAACCAGATTATTTTTTTTCATTGATATTTCCGTAATGTAATGCTGCGTACTTTATTATTACCGTATACAACTTGCAAAATTGTACCCTTTTGAAAATAGATTGCACTATCCGCACTATAGTACAACGGTTTTCCGCATATTTGTTCAAATGAATCACGGGTATCACCAGTTCGGATACTGTTAAAAAGAGTGAGCGGTGAGGGATATTTTACAGTAAGCTGCATAACAGTGCCGCCTTGATCGCGGGAGCGGATAACGGCTTCTGTATTAAACAGACGGTACAGCCACCGCTCACTATAATAATTGTAAATAATTGATGACGGTTCATTCCATGCAGCAAGTAATTCATCAATGCTCGCACCAAGTGATACATTCCGCAGCATAATTGAATCTGCCGGAGCAGATTCAGCATATAATCTATCAGCAAAAAGTAATGCAAGCGATTGTTTCTCTTTCTTAACTGCATCCGTTTCATGCATACGGTTAAGCATACGGATATAATTACAGCGTACGAGACGTTCATCAATCGGCATACCTGTTGTTAAAAAAAGTTTACGGCTATTTTTCTCCCGCTCTTTTACTGCAAAAAAGGCTGATAACACTGAAGCCGCTTTCGTATAATCCTTGGTAACCAGATACAATAGCGAAGCATAATTTACCAGCGGCGTTTTATCATCAGCTTCCGAATGAAAAACTTCTGCCTGTTTTGCAATAGCCAGCACTGACTGCCGCTCATGTTCCAAAGGGGAAGATGCCAAAAGGTGTGCATAGCACGATGCCATTCCCGCCTCATAGAGTATGTTTAAATAATCACGGTAGGCACGCTTGGTTTGATCATACAGTCTACTATTATCTTTATGAGGAGCTGTCCTCAGAAAGTAGTCTTCCTGTTCATCATCTTCAACATCATGCAAGGTATCTAATCCTTGAAAAAACGGATAGACTGATGAGGTATCATAGACAGCTGCAGGCAGCACAGGAGCAAGTTCTTGGGCTTTTTTTTCTATTGTATTAAGCCATGCTTGATGAGAAACAAGTGCATATAACCGCAGGATATACGGACTTTGCGGAAAAAGTTGGCGGAGATTTTCCAATGCATTCCGTGCATCAAGCGTGCCTTTCCTGTTATGAAGTGCAAAAAGTATACCCGACAGTTCTTCATACAAACGGATTTCCGCCTCTGCATTTATTTCAAGCTGGTCTATCCGTGCAAGCGGAGTTACCGTTTCTGTTAAAAATGACTTAAAAAGAGGCTGATTTTCCGGTTCTGAACTAATATGCTCAAGGCGGGTAAGCCATGTTTCTACAAGTGAACTTGGATAACCTGCAATTTCAAGCAGCACCATGGCAAGAACATCGATTGTAAACAGTATTTCCTTATTAGACTGCCGTTTAAAAAATGACGGATAATCATTTAAAGCAAATTTTGCAGCACAGAGAGCCGCAATCGGCACAAAAAAATGTTCCCGTTCAGTATTAAAATTGCGGATTCTCCGTGCAGAAGTAGAAGCCTCTAAGAAAAGATATGAATCAATATAATCTAATAAACCGGTTGTAACAAGAAATGTTCCATCGGGATAGAGAAAACAGTGAGCATCTTTTTTATTCGTAATAATTAGCCGCATCGTTCCGCGGAATATTTCAGTCCTCCGTGCAATCATGAACAATGCAGTTTCTAGGATATCGTACCATTCCCCAATGTTTTCAGGAGAAACTTCATACGAAGAGGCTAATGCAATTTCTTCACGGTAGTTTTGCATCATACGCTCACGGGTATTTACTCCGTCCATGAGCGGATCAGCACACAGCACTGCTAGTACAATTAAAAAAACTACTGAAAAAACTATTCGGCGTATTTCTACCATAATTGCGTAGCATATCATAGCAAACAGAATATGACAATCAGGGCGGGCAAAGTGTTCTCAACAGTTCACACTATTACTATGTCCGATTAAGCTGAAGATATATTTGATCAGCAAGACCTAATCCCGCATGAGCGGTAACAGTCCGCGATAGCTGCTCATACATCATATCTTGGTACATATTTCCTGCAAAACTGTTTTTTCCGGTTAAGTCTGTTTTATGCAGCCCGCTCCGCATAGAATCCAGCATAATTTTTACAAAATAGGATTCAAGCTCAAGTGCTTGCTGATAAAGCGGACTGGTTTTGTCAATAGTAGTGTCTTTCGCGTACAAAGAAGCAGCTGCTTCCCCCTGCGGCTTTGCATGGGTATTTGCTTCAGTAGGCGGAACTCTATCAAATGAACTAAGGTAGTCACCATTGAGCCGTGCCGGTGTAACGGACTGAGGCACTGCCGATGCAGCATGAGCGGCAGCAGCTTCCGCCTTTAAAGTATCCATGAGTTGTGAAAAACTCTTTCCGGTTTCTTGTGCGTGTAAACGGTTTTGGTCAGTTCCATGCTGCAAGATATGCTGCTGTGCCGGTTCTATTTTCATACTGCACTCCTAAGCCTTTTATTATTAGCGTTTCAACCCTACGGCAGTGCCGAGCATATTATCGCTTGTCTGAATGGCTTTTGAATTAAATTCATACGCACGCTGTGCTACAATCATACTCACCATTTCACTTACTGTTGAAACATTTGACATTTCTAAAAACTTATGCTCTGTTTTTCCAAAACCGCTAAAGCCCGGCCGTCCTGCAATCGCTTTGCCGGAAGCAGGCGTCTGGCGGAATAAATTACCGCCCTCTGCAGAAAGCCCTACCGGATTCTGAAAGCGGTATAATTCTATTTGCCCCACTTCAACGGGATCATTTTGGTCACCGACACGGACGGATACCCGTCCATCTTGGCTAATTGCGATAGTATGTTCAATATAATTTTCAGGAAAAATAATTTCGGGCAAGCACCGCAGTCCATTTGAAGTTACCAACTGCCGGTCTGCATCTATCTTAAATGAACCATCACGGGTATACGCATACGTTCCGTCATACTGTAAAACCCGGAAAAAGCCTTCTCCGGCAACTGCAATATCAGTGCTGACACCTGTATGCTGCAGCGATCCCTGCTCAAAGTTACGCTGCGTTGCCGCAAGCTTTGCCCCATGCCCCATCTCAATTCCTACAGGTGTCAGGGTATCTTCTGTTGCGGGAGTGCCGGCAGCACGGACTGTCTGATATAAAAGGTCTTCAAACTCAGCACGCTGCTTTTTAAAACCGCTTGTATTCACGTTTGCAAGATTATTTGCAACAGTATCAATATTTGCTTGCTGACTATTCATACCGGTTGCAGCTGTCCATAAACTTCTTACCATAATATATACCTCTTTCTATCCTACTTTATCCGTACAACGTCATTCCACAGTTTTGAAACCATGGTATCCTCTGAATGAATTGTTTTTTGATTTGCTTCATACGCACGATTCACTTCTATCATACGCACCATTTCATTTACCACATTGATATTTGATGTTTCTATAAAACCTTGAATAACAGCAGGGCGGTCTGATCCCTCTGCTGCAATTGCAGGACCGGAAACTTTTGTTTCATTGTATAAACTTGAGCCTTTTTTTTTCAGATACCGGTCATTTTCAAAAACTACCAGCTTAAGCCGCCCTGCAAACGCTGCATCTGTGTCAGGCTCTGTAATAGGACGTGCATACACTTCGCCGTTTTGATTGATGCTATACTCCATATCTTGTAAAAAGATACGGCCGCTTTCGCTGATAACAGGATATCCTTCTTTTGTCATAAGATACCCCTCAACACCAACCGTAAAATTTCCATTACGGGTATACTGTTCCCCGTACGGAGTTTCTACACAAAAAAAACCCTTTCCCTCCAACGCAAGGTCTGCATGGCTATGAGTTTGTTTGAGAGAGCCTTGTTCAAATTCTGTAAACACTTCATTTACTTCAACACCAAGTCCAAGCGTACCGATAATTGGTGCTGCATCCGATGACCCGAAAGGATTTTTGGTTACACCGTCATCCCGCATTCTCCTCAGCAGCAGCTCAGGAAAATTTTTCTGTACTGCTACATCTCTCTTATAGCTTGTAGTATCAGCATTTGCTAAGTTTTGTGCGATAACATCAAGCTGCCGCTGCTGTGCATTCATACCGCTTGCTGCTGTGTACCAACCTCTAATCATAAAAAAACCTCTCGTTTCCAGTATCGGCAGCACCGAAAAATTTTAAAGATAAATTATACAAAATTGAAGCCTTGGATTTTCCAAAGCGTACCTTTGACCAACAAACGCTTTTATGGTATAATGATCGGCATGGCTAAACAATTTACAATAAAAGAACAAGTTGTCTATCCCGGACAAGGGGTCGGTGAAATTAGCGAAATATGTGAAAAAAAATTCAAAGAAGAAATATTACCGTATTATGTTATCTATTTCGAAGAATCTGATATGACTGTGCTGGTTCCTATCAAAAAGGCAGATGAGCTAGGAATTAGAACTATTGTTTCTACTGAAGAAGCAGAAAAAGCTTTGTCATTTTTATCTGAAAGATTTGATCCTATTCCCAGTGATTGGAAAATGAGGTATCAAATGAATCTCGACTTATTTAAAACCGGCAGTGTGCATGATAACGCTTCCATTGTACGGTCTTTATACCACCGTAGTAAAATTAAAGAATTACCAATACAAGAGCGTAAACTCTATGATTCTGCATACCGTATTTTTCTTGATGAGCTTTCTTCTGCATTGAAAAAAGAAAAAACCGAGATTGAAGCACTTATTCACTCGCATTTAGAGCCGTTCGGAGATACCGCAACTTCCGCTAAACTCATACATGATGATATATTTGATGACGATTTAGATGAAGATTTAGAAGCCGATACCGAGGATAATGACTACGACGGCGAATAATGCTGTTGTTATTACTGCGGCAGGTACTTCACAGCGGTTTGGGAGAAAAAAAGAGTACCTTCCATTTTCTGCAAAAGATAACAGCACTGTACTGTCGCAGTCTGTGTATGTATTTGCTGCTTCTAATGTATGCCGCTATATTGCAGTAACAGTACCTGCAGGAGAAGAAAGACAGGTGCTGTCATCTTTCCAAGCTGATACACGGCTCGCTCCATTACTGAACAGCACTATTGAAATTCTCGTTGTAAAGGGCGGAAACACACGCCAAAGCTCCGTTTATGCAGGCTTGCTTGCACTTGCAAAAAAAGAGGTAGACATACAATATGTTTTTGTGCATGACGGAGCCCGCCCGTGGATTACAGCGGCACGGGTACTGTCGTTATATGATGATGTCTGCCGGTATGGAGCAGTTGTACCGGCTATCGCAGTTACCGATACTCAGAAAGAAATTAACAGCAGCGGCAAAATTATCCGGCATCTTACACGGAGTGCTATTGTAGCAGTACAAACTCCGCAAGTTTTCCTTTTCAATAATTTATTAACGGCTCATACTGCCGCCGCGTCTGACACATATATTTATACCGATGATAGTGAAATTTATGCACGGTACTGTGCCGGCGTATATATTTCTCAAGGAGATCGTGCAAATAAAAAAATTACCTATCCGGAAGATATTTCCGATTCGGAAATTCCGGTTTTGGAAACTTCCGTTCCGCAGCAATAAAAATAGTTGACAAGAATAAGCATCTTTCGTATACTTATAAATAACAGGGCATACTTAACTATGAAAAGGAGCTTTCTAATGAAAAGAACAAGCATACTTGTTGCAATTGCACTTCTGTTTACCGGTGCACTTGCGGTTGCTGAAGAAGCAATCTTGGTTGACTTTGCGTTGCTTAACGCAGATATTCTTGCTGATAAGAACGGTACGATGACACAAAACCGCCGGACTGTTATGGACTACGGTCAGGTTGCCGGAACTTCTTATACAGATGAGCAGAAAGCCTTAATGAGAACTTCTTTGGCTATCGCTCAGTGGGAAGTTGTACTGAACTCTTCTTCACGCAATCCGGTTGCAGTTGCTGTTTCTCATGCAGCAGAATCAAAAGTTAGCGATGAGGCTAAAAACTATGCAGGACAGACTTTAATGGGTGTCCGCATTGAATTCCCCGCTTGGGCACACAATGCAAGTGCAACTGTTCAGCCTACTTTCAATATTCCTGTTTATGAACCGATGGCACAAGTTGATGACGGCGGAAATGTCCAAGAACCCACAGAAGAAGAAAAAGCAGCTGGAAAAGGTCGCTTTGAAGAAGGATACGGCGTTGTACGCAATACCGGTGTTCTCAAATCTATCGCTGTTAATACCTATGGTATGAATTTCCCGCATGGACTTTATGTTCTTATCCGCAATGAAAAGAATGAAGTTAACCGCTATTTCATGGGGTATCTTCTCTTTGACGGCTGGAAAGAGCTTGTATGGAACAATCCTTCATATTTAATGGATGTACGCGGACGTGAAACACGCATCTATCCTGCATATCCGACAGCATTACCCCACTGTGCATTCGCTGGTTTCTTAGTAACACGCGATGCAGCACATGACGGCGGCGGATTTGTCGGTTACTTCAAAGATGTTAAAATCATCTATGACAAAGCAGTATTGAACACAGTACGCGATTTCGCTGATGAGAACATCTGGGGTATTCAGACAAAACTGAACAACGAACGCAAACAGCGTGAGGTTGCACGGTTCGGTCGTGTACAGGTAGAGCGTTTCTTAGAGCAAGAAAAGATGGCAACTGAAGCAGGCTTTAAGCCCTCTGAAGGTTCTGCTAATGCAGTAAGCGAAAACGCTAACTAATATGTATCTCGGTTGAGATTAGGCGGTTTTATACCGCCTATTTTTTTATCATTTTGATTTGGTTGTTTGTATGTCTTCAGATACTGTTTGGATGCCTGATATTAAGGAATTAAAGCAGAAATACGATGAGAGCTTACCGCATTTACAGGTACTGCTTAATAGAATCGAAGAACATTTGCGTTCTCTAATACAAGTTTCTGCAATTCTTTCGTATAAAGCAAGAATTAAAAAATTTGAAAGCTTTTATAAAAAGCTCTTAAAATATCCTCCAAAGGCGTATACGCAAGAACTTCCCGTTTTAACTGATCTTATCGGGCTGAGAATTATTTGTCCATTTATTCAAAACATACGGGAAGTAAAAACAGTACTAACAGATAATTTTAAAATTCTAGAAATTGAAGAAAAAGGTGCTGAAAGAACCTTTCGTGAATTCGGCTATGAATCCACACATGTGTTAATAGAAATTCCTGATAATTTTAAGGTAGGACTGTGTCTGCCGCCTGATCTTATTTTTGAAATTCAAATACGCACAATACTTCAAGATGCTTGGGCAGAAGTAGAGCACGAGTTAGTATATAAATATGAATTCTCTCCGCTTGATATACCGCTGAAACGGAAACTTGCATCCATAAATGCAAGTTTGTGTTTAGCTGATGTTGTGTTTCAAGACTTACGGGACTATCAAGGAAAACTGAACAGCCAGCTTGATACACGCCGAAACCATTTTTATGCGTATGCAGATACATTTACCGATGCCGTTTTAGTTGATGACACTAAGCGGCAAACAGAAAGTTCTTTTGTATATACAAATATGGAATCGCTGGAAACAATTGACAGCCTTATTCTCCATGCATTAGAGGCACATAATACCGGCGATTTTTCTCTTGCTCAAGCAATTTACACAAAGATTATCGAAAAACAGACCAATCCCCTTGTGCAGTCCATTATGTACAAGCATCGGGGTATGGCTTTTTTTGCAGAAGGGAATTATCAATGTGCATACCGTGATTTTTGTAATAGTATCGAAGCAAATCCTGAAAATTTCCGTGCCTATTACTATGCCGGTATCGTTTTGATGATTATGGGCAATGATTATGATGCCATTGATTATTTTACAAAGTCATTGAAACTCAACGGATATCAGGCTCATGTTTATTTCCGGCGGGCTTTGGCATATTTTCGTGAAAAACAATTTGCATTTGCTTTGAATGATCTTGATAAAGCAAGTGCCCTTGGACTACCGCACGAAGATGAGAAAAAATTACGGGTAGCTATTGCAAAAAAAATAGATATAGTTTAAAATATTGTCTGCATTTTATGTAATGTATCACGTATACCGATTGATAACAATACAGCAATCAGTTGGTTTAATTTAGTATGGAGGTTTTAAATGGCAAATAATGCATCTGCTCTCAAGCGGCATAAACAGAGTGAAGTACGCCGTATGCAGCATAAGGCGGTAAAGTCTGCTGCTCGTACATGTGCTAAAAAATATACGGCTGCTGTTATTGCAAAAGATTCTGAAAGTGCTTCCGGTTTGCTTCGTGAACTGGCACATCAGCTTGATAGTGCTGCCCGTAAAGGGATTATTACGCGTAACGCAGCTGCACGGAAAAAGTCCCGTATGCAGAAATTATACAACATAACATTTGCTGCAAAATAGTATACTTGTACTTCAGTTTATTATGCTGTTACCTGAAAAACCTCTTTTAAATTTTTATTTAGAAGAGGATTTTTATTACGGCTGTAGAGTGTTAAACATAAATGTATATTAAATGTATTAAGCCTGTTCGGAAACTGAAGTTTCCGAACAGGCTGCCTTAAAATGAGATGTTAGAACTCGTCGACCTGTTCGATGATGCAAGTTATCGAGCAGGTCTATTGACTATTCTGGAAGGTTCAATAATGAATAAAGATAAACAAACAAAAACGAGTATAGTAGATCGTATTTATAAAAATTCTGATCACATGCTGAAAGATGTGTATTCGATAACTGATCTGTTTTTTAATGAAATGTTTGATGCACTTACTCGCGGCGAAACAATAGAAATTCGGGGATTTGGTACTTTTTCAGTCCAATTCCGCAAGGGGCGTAAAGGTATGCGCAATCCCAAAACAGGAGAATTAGTTGATACAGAGCCGCATTCTGTTGTAGTATTCCGTCCGGGGAAAATTTTGAGCCATGCGGTTCGTCCTTTAGGAGAGGATAAAACACCGAATGCTCAATAGGGAGAGCTTTACACGCTTTGGAATTAATATTCTATTATTGGTATGTTCCTCTCTCCTTTTTGCATTAGCTCAGCCTAATTTACTTGTATATAAAGGATTACCTTTTTTTGCTTATTTTATCTATGTCCCGTTATTCATCCTTGTAAGACGCATTTCTTTTTTTGCGTCTTTCGGGTGGGGCGGGATATACGGCTTTTTGAATTATTTTATTTTCGGTTATTGGCTGTGGGGATTCCATCCTCTCGCTATATATATTGTTACATTGCAATATTTTTTTTACTATGCCCTTACGATCCCGCTTTTAAAAGCTGCGGATATGTGGTTCCCCCGTTATGGATATATTGTGCAGTGGATAATATGGCTCGCACATGAATACCTTAAAACCATAGGATTTTTGGGATTTTCTTATGGGATTACCGGTTACTCACAGTGGAGTATTGTTCCGCTTATCCAAGTAACGGCTATTTTTGGAATATGGGGGCTTTCGGCATTAGTTGTCTTTCCATCTGCATGGCTGGCAGCAAGTATGAAAGCCTCCTGCCAAGAACCTGTGCGGTGCTGGCTATCCGGAGTTACTGCTTTTATACGGCAGGAATGGCTTTCAGCGGCGGTATGGGGTGTTTGTTTTATAGGAGCGGTAATTTTCGGCTATATCTATGAAACAGACTATCCGCAGCTGCCGAAAGCCGGTATTGCACTTATACAGCCGAATACCGACCCGTGGAAAGGAAATAGCGGAGCATACCGGCAAGAATTTGCTGTTTTAAGAAAATTATCAGACAAAGCAGTTGCAGAGAACCCAGCAGTTTCGCTTGTGGTATGGCCGGAAACAGCATTTGTGCCGCGTATTGACTGGCACTACCGCTACCGTGAAGATAGGGAAATGTTCGGATTAGTGCATGAACTGTTGCAGTATCTTAACGCACAATCAGTTCCGTTCCTTATCGGAAATGATGATGCAGTTAAGCAAGAATCTGCTTCCGGTACAGAGGTAGCCGATTACAACGCTGCATTGCTTTTTAAGCCGAAAGAAAATGTACTGCCGCCCCGTCCTGACCGGTACCGGAAAATGCATCTTGTTCCTTTTACAGAGCATTTCCCTTATCAAACATTGTTCCCTGCCGTGTATCAATTTCTGATAGAAAATGATACACATTTTTGGGAAAAGGGAAGCGATGCAGCTGTTTTATCGGTCAACGGCTTGACATTTTCTGTACCAATTTGTTTTGAAGATACATTCGGCTCTATTTCGCGGCAGTTTGCATTAAATGGTGCTCAATTGCTCGTGAATATGTCAAATGATGCATGGGCCCATAATAAGGTCTGTCAGTATCAGCATTTAAGTATGGCCGTATTTCGTGCTGCCGAAACACGGCTGCCTATGGTACGTGCAACAGCATCAGGACAAACTGCGGTCATAAGTCCTCATGGCAGAATAGCTGCAATGCTGGAACCCTTTACCGAATCATATCTTTATGCAGAGGTGCCGATATTTAATGGAGCATACAGCACTCCCTACACCGCTATGGGCGACATATTTGGACGAGCTATGACAGGGATTGCTGCACTCCTCTTGATTATCGGCAGCAGCAAGGTTATAGTGCGTAAGACATTGCTAAAAAATCAGCAGCTGCATCTAAGGAAAAAGCGATGAAAAAAATATACAAAGAAAAAAAACTAACCGTACTGGGAAAAGAAACCGCATTTGAAGGACTTTTAAAGTTTACAGAAGATTTACATATTTTGGGTACATTTTCCGGTGCGATTGATGCACAAGGGGTACTCGTTATTGGAAAAGAGGCAGTGTGTAAAACTCAATATATCCGTGCTGCCTCGATTATTGTGGAGGGAACGGTACACGGTGCTTTAACAGCTGCTGACCGGGTTGAAATGAAAAGCGGAAGTGCTGTTTACGGCAATGTTACTGCAGCCCGTATCAAAATTGCTGACGGTGTTGCTTTTGAGGGGGCAGTACGAATGATTAGAGATTCTGCACTCACAGAAAATAACGTATTTTCCATGCCGCCGTCCCAGCTGAAAGAAAATCTGCGGTCATAATTGTTACCATAATGCAGCAGATTGTTTGTAAAATTATTGAAGCGGTACGGGAGCGGCAGGGACTGCTTATTAGTGCAGAATCGCTTACCGGCGGTATGATTGCAGAAGCAATTACCGCGGTTGCCGGAGCATCACAAGTCTTTTGGGGCGGCTGGGTAACCTACGCAGCCGAAGCAAAAATACAGCTGTTAGCAGTCCCTGCCGCAGTTATAGACCAGTACGGTGTTGTCAGTTGTGAAACCGCAGAAGCAATGGCATACGGTGCTATACAAACGGTACAAGCGGCTCAGTGTAAAAAGCCGTTGTATGCTATTGCAGCTACCGGAATAGCCGGTCCGGGAGGCGGTACTGCAGCAGTGCCTGTGGGAACAGTATGCATTGCCTGTACCGCTGCTCAAACAGAAAAACTGTGTACCACAAGCAAAAAATATCTTTTTACCGGAAACCGTACTGATATACGGGAAAAAACAGTGTATGCAGCACTGAAAATGCTGCTTCATTACTTGACAAAACAAAAATGAAAAAGGTAAAATAGACTAGCCTAAACCGAATAACCCATGTTATATACGGGTACAAATCACGGTAATAAATAGTCTTAGAATCGTTATTTCACGATAAATCAAAGTATTATTGAAATAAAAAAATGGTATGCATATACTGTTATTAACTTGACTGCTGCATACCTATAAAAATCCCAAATCTTACACATTTGCATTCTTGTTTTGAATATGATTTTACTACTGCAAAAATATATGATTTATGGAGAAACTTTATGACAGTTTTAAAAATGCGCCGCTCGCCCTTAGATTCTGATGGTGCAGCATCTACTCTTGAAGGGCAGCCTGAGTTTCATCTTGAAGCACAGGAAACAGGCAGCTCGGTAAAAACAGTGCTGCCGTCCTACGAAGCGGCGGCAGTCCCCGAAAAAAGCGGAGCAGAAGAGCCTAACGAAGATTCTTTTGAGAAAAAAATGATAGTGCGTCCCCGCGGAAGAAAAAAGCAACCAGTTGAATCGCAATTCTCTACCGATACCGAAAAAAAACCCCGCCGCCAAGCAGTTAGGAGAGCATTTCAGCGTACTGGAGAAAACTCTGCAAAAAATGATTCCGATGAGCATACGCAGCTTGATACGGCTGACAATGATTCAAAACCGAAAGTTGTTATTAATGATTTAACCCGTATGGGAATGCACGCATTGCGTGATCTTGCGTCTCAGTATGGAATTCCGCATGAAGATATGGTAACCATGAAAAAGCAGGAAATTATTTTCTTTATTCTCAAACATCATACTGAAAACGGCGGAATTATTTTTGCTTCCGGTGCACTTGAAATTTTACCTGACGGCTACGGTTTTTTGCGTTCACCCCAAAACAGCTATTTGCCCGGATCAGATGATATTTATATTTCCCCCAGCCAAATCCGTCTTTTCAATTTGAAAACCGGTGATACCGTATACGGACAAATACGTTCACCGAAAGAGGGAGAACGCTTCTTTGCCCTCCTTCGGGTAGAATCGGTAAATTTTGAAGATGTATCTATCGCACAAAGCAGAATTCCTTTTGACAACCTTACTCCGCTCTATCCGCGTCAAAAATTAGACATGGAAACAAAAACAGAGCTGCTTTCAACCCGTATTATGAATTTATTTTGCCCAATAGGGAAGGGACAGCGTTCCTTGATTGTCGCTCCGCCTAGAACAGGTAAAACTATTCTTATGCAGCAAATTGCAAATGCTATTACCGAAAATCACCCTGAAGTATATTTGATTGTTCTTCTCATTGATGAACGCCCTGAAGAAGTAACAGACATGGAACGTACTGTCCATGCTGAAGTTATCTCTTCAACCTTTGATGAACAAGCGGCCCGCCATGTTCAGGTAGCAGAAATGGTTCTAGAAAAGGCAAAGCGGCTCGTGGAGCATAAAAAAGATGTCGTTATTCTCCTCGATTCCATTACCCGTCTTGCACGTGCCTACAATCAAACAGTTCCTGCTTCGGGCAAGGTATTATCCGGCGGTGTTGATTCTAATGCACTACACAAGCCAAAACGCTTTTTCGGTGCAGCACGTAATGTCGAAGAGGGCGGCAGTCTTACAATTATTGCAACTGCCTTGATTGAAACCGGCAGCCGCATGGATGAAGTTATTTTTGAAGAATTTAAAGGTACCGGTAACATGGAAATTAACCTTGACCGCCGCCTATCCGACCGCCGTTTGTTCCCTGCCGTCAATATTAAAAAGTCAGGCACGCGGAAAGAAGAACTCCTGCTTACAGAAGATGAATTACAGCGGATATGGCTATTACGAAAGGTTATTAATCCCATGGATGATACGGAGCTTATGGAGTTCCTTATTGACAAAATGAAGAAAACAAAGAATAATGATGTGTTCCTTAAATCTATGAATTCCGGAACATTACAATAAACCTGTCGGCAAACGTATGTTTTAGTGCAGGTATCATACTACGGAGCAGTACACCTTACAGCCATTATATTTATATGAACATACAAAATGTATGGAGGAGAACCACAAATGAAAAAGAACATTCATCCTAACTATGGAGAAACAACTATTACCTGTGCATGCGGCAATGTTATTCATACTAGTTCAACCGATCGTGATATTAAAGTTGAAATTTGTTCCGCATGCCATCCGTTTTTTACCGGAAAACAGAAACTGGTTGATACAGCCGGACGCATTGACCGCTTCAAGAAACGCTACAATATTAAAGACTAACGCTCTTTTTAGTATTGAACACCTTGCATTGCAGCAAGGCGTTCAATGCCGTCGGTAAAACTAATAGCTATTTGTACAATCAAGTGCATTTATAATTTTTCTATAGCGATATTTTTTAAAAGTGATTATATCAATCGATAGCCTAAAAAAAAGGCTTGTCAAAACCTTGAACAAGCCTTTGTCTATCTCTATGTTAATTTTAGAGGTTTCCTACTGTTAAATTTTTTACCCACCGTTCTTTTTTCAGTTGATAATGTGCAATCACAAGTTTAGCAAAATCGGTTATCTTTATTAAACCGAACATGAGTACCGGCGAAAGCGTAGTATAATAAGTTAGGATAAACATACCGGGTAAAAACAGGAGTGTATTTACACTGATGTCTACCCATGCACCAAGGAGTGCATCACCGCCTGCCCGAGAAATAGCAAACTGGCTATTAAGGTACGACCATAGCGGCATGTACAGTGCAATCACCCAAATAAGATTACGGGTAATGATATGCGATTCGGGGGACAGCCGGGTAAAGACAATCGGTATGAGCAAAACGGAAAAGGCTTCGCATATACCGATGAGAATACCGAAAATAAAAAAACCGGATAAAAACCATTGAGCCTGTGTCCGGGCTTCTTCCAGTTTGTTTTGTCCAAGCATTCCGCCAACCATAATTCGCACACACGTAAAAATAACAGGAAAAATCAAAAAGAAAATATTAGCTATTGTCCAGCCAGCTGCCATACCGGCAACTACTTCTGCACCGCCGCGGCTATTATATAAGGCAGCAACAATGGTTTCCGTAACAACCCATGAAATGTCAGCTGCAAATATTAGTCCGAGCTTTTGCAGCATTTGCTTAAAAAGCGGCACGGATATTTTCCATAATGCAGTTATCCGTACATAGAATGCCGGCTTTTTCCAGTTGACATACACAAACAGCATAATAAGTTCCGCAATCCGTGCTGCAAGTGTTGCGTAGCCTGCTCCAACAACTTCCAGCCTTGGTGCACCAAAATGACCATAAATAAATATATAATTACCGATTGTATTGAGGAGGGTGGAAATAAGTGAGGTATACATAACCAGTTTTACACAGCCGACATCCCGCAAAGATGAAGCAATAGCGGAAGAAAAAGCAATAGGAATAAAGGTAAACGAAATCACCTGCATGTACTGCTTTCCTACTGCCGTAATGGCATCTTGCTGCCGATTTCCGCGAACTAAAAGCCCCAGTATCTGGTCTGAAAAGAAAACCGACACCACAAGAGCTGCTGCAGCACAAGCAAGCATCATGAGCTGTTTAAATCGGTAACTGTGCTGCATGCCCTCCGTATCTTTTGCACCGTTAAATTGCGACATGAACATACCGCCGGTATCAGCAAAGGCATTTACTGTTACCAAAAGTACAAAAACCAATTGGTTGGTAATATTAACCGCACTCATTTTTATATCGCCCAACCCGCCGACCATAAAATTGTCTATCAGCGATATAAGACTTTGCACAAATGTTTGTATCATAACTGGAATAGCAAACGTGAGTGCCTTTTTGTAAAACTGCGGCGGACCGAGTATGAATAGCTTTTTTCGCATTATTGTAAACCTCATTGTAGTCAATAGAAAAATATAATAGAATGAACAGGAATGATAAAAGTAGTAGAGTAGATATACGGTGCAAAAGAGAGATGGTCAAAGGCAGTGTGCTTCGCAGACATCTAATGCTATCCGTTAAAAAAAGAGCTTCCGGATATACGAATAGTTACGAAGTAAAGGAACGGAAGTACGGCGAACGTAAGTATTCATACGCCTCTCCCCCGCTCCTTCAAGGACTGGAAGCTGATACTCCTAGTTTTTCTTGGTAATAAGGGTTTTAATTTTAGCAGCCTTACCAATTTTTTCACGGATATAATACAATTTAGCACGCCGTACTTTACCCGGATGTACTACCTCAATTTTTGCAATACGGGGAGAATGGAGCGGAAACACACGCTCAACGCCAACACCCGAAGAATTTTTACGCACGGTAAAAGTTCTACTAAGTCCTGCATTCTTAAAGCATAAAACAAGCCCCTCGTATACTTGGATACGTTCATTTTTTCCTTCAATAATTTTAAAATGAACTTTTACCGTATCACCTACATGAAAGTGAGGCTTTTCAATAATCTTCTGTTTCTCTTCAATTTTGCGAATTACATCAATTGCCATTTTTTATCTCCTGTAAAATAATTTCTGCTTCTTTAGTCCATACCGGCTTATTCCGGATACGTTCCAACAAATCGGGGCGGACTAAAAAAGTTTTTTTAATACGCTGTTTCAGACGCCATTTGCGGATATTTGCATGATGTCCTGAAACAAGCACATCCGGAACAACTTGTCCCTTAAATAGTTGTGGTCTTGTATACTGCGGATACTCTAATAATCCATCGGAAAAACTTTCTTCTTCCAAGGATTCCCGGGAAATAACACCATCAATCAAACGGTACACAGTATCAATTACAACTAGTGCAGCTAATTCTCCTGATGACATAACATAATCACCAACCGAAATTTCATCATCAACATATTCGTCGATAATACGCTGATCAATCCCCTCGTATCTGCCGCAAATAAACACTATGTCCTTTTCAGCAGCAAGGTTTTCTGCATACGATTGAGAAAATGGTTTTCCCGATGGTGTTACATACACCACCCGTTTTTCCCGTGCATGGACAGAATCCAAAGCATCTGCCAGCGGTTGCGGTAACAGGAGCATTCCTGCCCCGCCGCCGTAAGGAATATCATCACACGTATGGTGCTTGTCGTAAGTAAAATCACGGATATTGACTAAATTGTAGGTAATGATTCCCTTTTCTACCGCTTTTGCCATAATCGACGTTTCAAAAAAAGCCGATGGAATTTCAGGGAATAAGGTCAGCACATCGAATCTCATTCAAGAATCCAGCGGTGCATAAGCTCAACCTGCTTTTTCCGGATATCAATTTCTCCAATAAATTCACGCCGGAAAGGAACATATTTTATTTTGCCTGTTGCAGCCTCGGAGAGTTCGATAAGAGAACCGCCTCCGCCTTCTACTATATCCGTAATAGTTCCTACGGGAGTACCTTCACACACAAGAACCGTATTACAAAGATCTTTGATATAAAACTCACCCTTGTTTAAGGGGCAAGCCATATCGCGGGGAACAAGGATATGAGCACCCTGAAACTGTTTTGCTGCTTCAGGAGTATCAATGCCCCGTAATTTAATAAGCACATCTGACGTGCGGATAATGCAATCTTCAATAAAATACTGCATTTCGCTACCGGTTGAAGATTTTGGAAAAGCAAGGCGTATTTCATCAATCTTGAGAAAGTGTTCATATTCACCCGAACTGCTTTCAATCTTCATATAGCCTTCAAGACCGAACGCCCCGCGAATTCTACCGGTTATAAGCCATTCCATCAGTCAAGAATTTCCAATAAATACCGTGTGCCGTTTCTTCCTGAAGATGCCATCAACAGAGTACGGATAGCCTGTGCAACTCTGCCGTATTTTCCAATTACCTTACCGACATCGCCGCTTGCAACCCTCAACTCTAAAACTACACCGCGATCCGTTTCTTTTTCTGAAATAGATACCGATGAAGGATCATCTACAAGAGATTTTGCAATATACTCAACTAAATCATGTTCCATGCAGCCTAACCAATCCTACAGTGTAAATTGTTTCTTGTTGAGCAGCTGCCGCACGGTATCAGTGGGCTGTGCCCCCTTATCAAGCCATGAACGGACTTTATCGGCATCAAACGCAATTTGCCGATCTTCTGCTTCAACCGGATGATAAATACCAAGTTCATCAATGGTTTTTCCATCGCGCGGCTCACGGGAGTCTTGCACAACAATTCGATAGTATGGGCGTTTTTTACTGCCTAACTTTTTCAGTCTAATTTTTACACTCATAATATATCCTCCTGAGGATCTGTAAAGTTAAAAATAATACAGATTAAGATAGCTTAAAAGCGGGATTTGGTCAACAGGGGGAAAAGCCGAACATCAGCATTCTCATGAATTGACAGATGCTTACCGCTATGGTATACTAGATACCGGTGTTAGGAGAGATAAGTATGAAAAGTTTTTGTTACCCCCCCCCCCCCCCTATATTGGGTATAAATCAGATTGCAAGAGCCGGTTTTATTGCGGTAAATACGGTATTTGCTTTGTGCGGTAAGCTTGTATGTACATACTGGAATAGTATATACTTGAAATACTTTGGTAAAATAGTTATTTTATACAAACATGAATCTGAAAACAATAAATGCATCTGAAACTATGCAAGTTGGCAAAGAAATCGGTTCCTTGTTGCAAAAAGGTGATATTCTCGCTTTGCAAGGGACGCTCGCTGCTGGAAAAACACAATTAACAAAAGGCATTGCGTGCGGGCTTTCTATTGAAGAACCTATTACCAGTCCGACATTTACCCTTATATCTGAATACTCCGGCAGACTGCCGCTGTACCACATGGATGTGTATCGGCTCAACTCCTGTGAAGATTTTTTAGATACCGGTGCGGAAGATTTACTGTATGGAGAGGGGGTTTGCGTTATTGAATGGAGCGAAAAAATTATGAGCGAATTACCGCCGGCAACAATTATTATCCATATTACAATAAATACTGACGGCAGCAGAACAATCACATTCGATAATTGGCAATATTCCACTGCTCCTTTCACAAAGTGGGAGGCTGATGTATGAACATTCTTGCTATTGACACTCTCGGTACTACCATATCAGTTGCTGCTCAAGGAGCAAAAGGTACTGTACTGCAATCCTTTGCAGGAGCAACCCGGACCCATGCAGAACAGCTGCTGCCGCTTATTGATTCAGCGGTAACAGCGGCAGGATTTACCGCTGCCGGCATTGATCTGGTACTTGCACCTGAAGGTCCCGGTTCCTTTACCGGTTTACGGCTCGGCTATGCAGCTGCAAAAGCACTACAACTAAATTCTGCCGCCCGCTTTGTGCCGGTACCAACCTTAGCGTGTATAGCCGGCAATTATGCTGCATGGCATGAAGGACTCGCGGTACTGCTTGACGCAAAGCGGAGCCGCTTTTATATGCAGTTGTTTAAAAATAATCAACCGCTGTGTGACCCTTTTGATAAAACGCCAGAAGAAATACTGCCGCTTTTGGACGGTAGTACCCGCTGGCTCATTACAGGATACGGCACTGCAGCTTTTATGGAATCACCGGCAATTTTAGAAAAACATCCGCAGCTTTTCTGCGTAGAAACTAATCCGCTGTGTTTTGCATCCTCCATGATTGCATATACACAAGCATATACATCCTGCACTTCTTCTGCGTCCAGCTATGCAGGACCAGTATATATTCGTAAAAGTGACGCAGAAAAGGATTAACCTATGGAAGAAAGTACCGCTTTACCAAGAACTGCTGAAATACTCGCTTTTGATGCATTCCGTAAATATTCGGACAGAACGTATGATATATATGATGAGATTATCCGGTTGACAAAAAATCATTTGTTACCGACTTTTGTAGTTGATAGCGATCTTGTTATTCGGTATGTAACCGATACCGCCTATACATTTTTTGAAGGATATTATAAACTTGAGCGGAAACCCTTATTTAATGTACTTGGGACAGTATTTAATCAAAATGAAATGCGGACATTTTTAAGCCATATCCGCTCAAAAGAAAAAGGCTATATGTGGATTGGAAATATAGCTCATAAGGCACGAATGCTGCGGACAATTCACAGCAGAGTAAGAGTCCACCCTTTTTTTGATCACGAGGATAACGTAGCCGGTTACTGGATTATCTTTGAAGATATAACCGGACAGTATATCGAATCGTATAAAAAGATGCTATCCGGCTTGTTACAGGCATCCCGATTAAAGGATAATGATACCGGTTCTCATGCGGAACGGCTTAATTTTTATTGTAAACGTTTTTCTGAATACCTTTTTTCACTCAATATTTATCCGCAAATTAATCAAGATTTTATCGAAAATATTTCCTTTTTGGCTGCAATCCATGACATCGGTAAAATAGGAACACCGGATTATATTCTGCAAAAGCAAAGCAAATTGTCAAAAACCGAATGGGAAATTATGAAAGAACATACCATTAACGGAGCATTGATTGTTTCCGCTTATCCTATTGGTATGGCAAAAGAAATTGCTTTAAGCCACCATGAAAAATGGGACGGTTCAGGATATCCTTTTAAACTTGTAGGAGATATGATTCCGCTTGCAGCACGTATTGTCGCAATTGCGGACGTATATGATGCATTACGGATGAAGCGTCCGTATAAAGAGGGGCTTTCTCATTTAGAAACCGTTGAATATATTTTGCAAGAGTCCAACAAACATTTTGATCCCCAACTTATCTGCTACTTTCAAAAGATTCACACTATTTTTGAAACAATATGGGATAGTTTGCAAGATCGCCCGCACGAATAACTATAAGTTAAGTTTGCTCAAAGAATCGATATTTCCTAATGAGAGTGCTGCTTGGTTTTCTTTTTGAATTTCATCATATATTTCCTCACGGAATACTTTTACCGTACGGGGTGCTTTAACCCCTAGTTTTACTTGATCGCCGCGGACTTCTATAACAGTAATCTCAATTGAATCGCCGACTCTGATTTTTTGATTTGTTTTTCGTGTGAGTATTAGCATGGGGTTCCTCCCGCTTTCATTTCAGCAACAATATCATGCTTTGTTTTCCATTTTTCTCCGCCGGCGGCAAACTGCATTGCCCGCTTGTTCTTTTTATTGATGATAAGCGGTCCTTGCAAGTTAGCGGTAATAGCACCTCCGTCAGTTGGGATTGTAACCAGTGCCAGCACCACTACATCTGACGGTGAGGCTATTTCGAGCGGCTTCAGTAATTCATCATCAATATCCAATTCATAATCGGGGCGGAAGATAAAAGGATCTATTGCAATAAATGCAAGCGAAGCTTCATCAAGTGATTGAATCCAGATAAACGGCTTTTGTTCTGCATCAATCAATGCAAAGCGGTGGTAGTTTTCAAACCCGTAAAATCCTTCAGATAACGAAATCACCTGTGCTTCATCAAGAGCAATCTTTCCCAAAGCTTTTGTCATAATTTCCATAGCGAATCCTTTTATAGTATATAGACCTATTCGATAACTGCGTTTTCGGATAGACCGACGAGTTCGAAACCGCACAAATAGTACGATTTCGAACATCGCATTTCAAGGTAACCTATTCAGAAATGGACGTTTCCGAACAGGTTTAATATATCTGTTCGATACAGCACTATGCTGCCGGTAGCGCTGTGTAAAAGTTCAGCAGCAGCAGAAAAAGTGTATATGCAATGCAGAAAAATAGTTACCGCAAGTAGTTGAGCAGTGTATGTTTATAAAGGCTACCGATAGTGCTGAGTGCTGCTTCATGTGTGTGTTCATACATTTTCAAATCGGTAATAGCTTGTGTTAAATCCAGATCAGATTCGCGGGATTCGGCGGCAGTTACTGTAGGTATTTGCATATTCAGCCGGGCAAGCACCGCTTCTCCCCGCTCAAACCGTGAACCGTTTTCAGCAAGGCGTGCCGACAGGTTGTCAATAGCACCGTCTACACTGCCGAGAATTTTCCCGCCGAGCGATTCTTGGTCGCCTGCATACATAGCATTGCGCATTGCAATAACGGCATCGAACAAAGAGCCGCCCGAAACCCGCACGGAATCGGAGAGGTTATACGGCGGGCGTTGCTGAGGTTTTATTAAGCCGAGTGATGACAGTACCGTTCCCTCACCTGAATCACGCAACCACAGCTGACGGGCATCGGTTGTTTCAATATTCATACCATTTGTAACAGGATCAAGGTAGGCTTTTACAGCTGCACCGGAAGTATTAATCTTTGACATAATTGCATATACGTTGTCACCTGCAACAAGCGGAATGGTTACCCCGTCAACCTCGATACTGCTGTCCTTTTGTACCACATAGTCGCGGACATCGGTTTCTGAAAACAGTGATTGTTTTTCTGCCCAAAAAACCCTATTTCCCGCTTGTGCAGCTTCCAAAAATGACAGTTCATCTGCTTCTACTTTTTTGGAATCAATAGATCCATTGTACCGCACTGCGGTAATTACCGGACTGCCTGCCCCGTCCACATTTCCCATAACCGGTTCAAACGGTTCTGTAAAGCTTTTTGTTCCTGCAAAAATACGCACACCGTCTGCACCGACTGCATTTGCATTCTGTACGAGTTCATGAAGCAGTTCATCAACCTCCGGTGCCATTTTTTGCAAATCTTCTGCAGTATAGGTGCCGGTAGCACCGGCAACCGATAATTCCCGAAGCCGCTGCATAATGCTCATTGCACTTTGCATCGGACCTTCAGCAATTTTATACTGGTCATTGAGCGTTTTTGCATTCCGTTCAAACCGGTCAAGCCGTGCAAGAAAGGATTTGTAACGGACGGAGTGCCCTGCAGAAAGCGGATCATCACGCAGCTGCTGAATACGCCGCTGCGAACTAAGCTGGCTTTGCACTCGATGAATTCTGCTTTCTTGTTTCCGTGCAGCATACCCGCTATCGGTATACTGCATATTTGAACTAATCCGTCTCATTTATTCCTCCTTACGCACCAAGCCGGTTGATAACGGTATCTAACATTTCGCTTACTACAGAAATAAAACGGGCAGAAGCATTATAGCCGTGCTGGAACTTAATAATATCTGCTAATTCTTCATCAATATTAACACCGGAAACAGAATCCCGTATATCGTGGAGATCTTTAACAATGGCTGACTGTGTTTGTAATGACAGTTCCGACTGTTCACCTTTTAAGCCCATGGCGGTAACGGCATCTGCAAAAAACTCATCAAAAGTGCGGGTATTGCCAATCATAACCGGCGTATTCCGGATTTGTGCAATGGCAACCGCTGCCCGATTGTCGCCGGGGTAGGGAATTCCCTCTGGACTGGGATAACCGGCAGCGACATTTTGGAGATCGCGTACTACCGCAGGATTTAATTCCATCCACCCTGCGGGGTGGGCAATTGGGGAAACAGCATACTGTGCACCCTCTAGTGAAAGCACACTCACTGCATTCGGCTGCTCCCAGTTATAGGCATTTTCCGCCCCGCTTCCGGCAAGCACACCGGCATAACCGGCAAGAAACCGCCCTGAATCAGATGCATAGCGGAGTACAAAATCAGGATTTTCAGGATCTTGTGCCGTTGTTCCCTTTAAGACTAATCTGTTGTCTTGATCTAAATAGGCAACAGCCTCTGCACCGGAACGGTTAATACGGTCAACAAGATCGGCAACCATATCCGTAGAATAGTAGGGGACATCTACCGTTCCCTCTGCGGCAGAAAGGGTTATAGTTCCCTCAAGCCCAATTTGTTCACGGGGATCAAGCTCGAATGCACCGGTTAAACGGAAAATATACGACGAATCATATTCACCGTCCCCATTCCGATCAAAATTCCCTTCAGTATTATTGATAAAATATTGCTCTTTAAAGAAGTCGATACCGGTTTTTCCATTTAATCCCATAGCATTTCTGTGAATATCATTTACCAGATCGACAAAGTTCATTGCCATAGTATCAAGTTTACTAATTTCATCACGGATATCGGAATCCCGCAACTCAATAAGTGCCGCCAAACTGCCGCTTTCAAAATATGCAGTATTTCCGGAATCCGACCAGACTACCTCAGCATAACCGTCATTTGCGGCACTGCTTTTCAGTTCAAATGTCCGGTACTGTTTGCCCTGTACCAGTTCCAAACCGGCAGTATGGATAATATATGCTTCATCACTATCCCGCTTATCCACAGAGATATTAATCATTTGAGCAAGTTTTTCAGTTAATACGTCCCGCTTATCCATTAAATCATTCGGCATATCACCGATTGCTTTTGATTTTACAATTTCTTCGTTTAATCCGGCAATTTTTTTCGCAAGTGTATTAACTTGCTTTACGCGTGCTTCAATATCGCCGTCAACCATATCGCGTATACTCTGCAATCCGCGGTATTGCTGATGAATAGAATCAGTAAGCGTTTGTGCCCGGGTAACTACTGCACCGCGTGCTGCTATAGATTCGGGGTACATTGCTAATTCCTGCCATGAGTCCCAAAATTGGTCAAGGCGTGTGCGGACTGATATATCTTCCGGATCATTATAGAGTTCTTCCAACATACGGATATAGGAATCTCGGGTTTCCCAGTATCCTTGTTTGTCCGTCTGGGCTACAATACGCTGATCAAGCAGCTCATCGCGTAATCGGGTAATTGAGTTGACCGATACCCCCTGCCCTATTTGCCCGGGAGTTTCTGCCCGGGATAAATCCGCCCGATACAGCGGTGCAAATGCATCAAGCTGTACCCGCTGGCGTGTATATCCTTCGCTTGAAGAATTGGAAATATTATGACCTGCTGTCTGTACAGATTGCTGATATGCAAATAAACTCCGTTTTCCTAACTCAATTGATGCAAATGTAGACATTGTATTCCTCCTTGAATAAAACGGTTAGAAGACCGTATCAATAACGAGGCTGGTAAAATTTCCCTGTGTAGGTGCCCCGGTACGCGTATAGTATGCTGTTTTAGTGCTTTCCGATGCTGCGTGTACAAGTCCATTAATCAAGGTACGTGCATGGGAAATATAGGCAGTAAGCGAATCATTTTCTATTTTTGACATACAAACATAATGCTGCAAGGTGCGGTATAAGGCGGTAAGTGCTTGCTGAGTTTGCTGAGGAAGCATTCTAATGTAAGTAAAAAAGTCAGACACATCATCAGAATATGGATGCAGCTGATCTAAAAAAAGAAAGCATTGTTTATCAAGCTGCATAAACATCCGGGAGGCTTCAGCACTTTTTATTACATACTGTTCAAGCCCATCCCATGAACGGTTTAAAACACAGTATGTCAATGCTTTTTGGTATTCGTATATTTTTTTTATAACAGTAATTTGCTGCTGTAATATTTCTTCTATTTTTTCTGCAATAAAAACGTGATCCATAGAACACTCCTCATAGCACATTTTCGGCAGTTAGAAAAAAAACTTAAGCAAAATAAGGAGTAATATGTCTAGGCATCGCAAAAAAAATTTACGGAAAACCGCTAAAACTTCAAGTTTTAGCGGTTCCGCTTATTCTATCGGACAGGTTTATTATATTTTGAATTTTCCTACTTCAACAGCCAGTGCATCAATACTTGCCTTGTTCTTTTGCGTAATTTTATTTACACCTTGCACTGCATTGGTGATCTGAACTGCTCCGTCAGCCATTTTATTCATGCTATCGGCTATGATTCGGGTAAGATCATCCAATTTACGTATTTCTTCTGCAATCCCCTCACCGCCTTTAAGCATTTCACCGGAACCGGCTTGTACCTCATTCGTTACTGTGTTAATTGTTTTAATGGCATTGAATACCTCACGGCTGCCGTTTTCTTGTTCCCGCATTGCTTCCATAAGCCGGCTGCTCATGTCTTTTACCTGTTCAGATAGGCTGAAAATGACATTAAACTTTTCTCCGGCAGTTTTAGAAGAAACAGAAAGGGTTTCAATTTCACCTGATAAGCTTTTTAGTGTTGCTGTAATGGTTTTACCTTGTGCACTCGATTCTTCGGCGAGCTTGCGGATTTCGTCTGCAACGACGGCAAAGCCTTTACCAGCTTCTCCAGCGTGAGCAGCTTCGATTGCAGCATTCATTGCAAGCAGGTTTGTTTGACTTGCAATATGCTGAATAACACTGCTTGCTTCAAGCAAACCGCCGGATTCTTCGGCTATCTTTTGTGTTACTAAAGTAGAGTTGGTGATAGTTTCTTTGCCGTCGGCTGTTGCTGCTGCAAGGCTTTTTATAGTGTCATTGGTTTTATCAAGGGTTTGCGTAATAGAAGCGATGTTTGCTGCCATTTCTTCTACTGCAGACGAAGATTGTGCAACGCTGGCTGCTTGGTTTTCGATACCGGCATTAAGCTGTTTGATAGTGCGGATAATTTCTTCTACCGTTGCAGCAGTTTGAGTAACACTGGCAGCCTGTGTATGAGCCTGCTGTTTTACTCCGTCGATAGTTGCACTGATTTGGTGTACTGCATCTGCGGTTTCCGTCATATTAGCTGCAAGCTCATTTCCGATTGATTCCATTACGCTGCTGTTTTTTCCAACTGATCGGACAGAAGCAGCAATTTTTTGAATGGTTGCATTAAAATACTCTGCCAGTTGAGTAATTTCATCATTTCCGGTTATCGGCAGCCGGACAGTTAAATCACCATCCCCCTGTGCAATATCTTTCAGAGCAACATTGATACGCTTAATTGGTTTAATAATTGTATTACTAAAAAGCATTGAAAAAATAATTGCAATTATCGTAATAACCGTACTCGTACCTATTAAAGATAAAACAATTATTTTTGTCTGTTGTGAAATAATTGTTTTCGGTACAAAAACAATAGCCCCCAGTGTTGTTACCGGTGTTTCAACCGGGGACATTGCAACATAATATGAAACGCCATTGATCGTGATATCAGCTGTTTTTTTAGTATTGTATGTATAATCTTTTAATTCTTCTATACCAATATCTGCAATCAACGTACAAACTTCCGTATCGTTAAAAGTATTTACAATAATTTTATTGTCTTTATCAACAAGAATCGTTTTTGAA
>JBQMYW010000012.1:0-51134 GCA_052173295.1 Treponema sp. | reverse complement strand
TCATCGTGATGAATCAGGGCAAAGTTGATGCGGAAGGTACGCACGCAGAGCTGTTGCAAAAATCGGCACTGTACCGAAGTATGATTGAGAAGTCGGGGTTGACCGAAAGCTATACCTATTGATATTTTGAAAATATGCACACCGTCTACGGCGTTACCGAATAAACAACAGTCTTCAACGTATCAAAACTGACAAGAAGGGCGGTGATACAAAGCGGGAGCATGTTTTTTGTAAGAAAAACGCGTCGCTGAACAATGTACATGGACGTACATTGTTCAGCAGCGTTGGAGGAAAAGAGATTAAGAGTAGGATATGTCGGGAAAAACAAAAGCGGATATTAGACTTATTCGATAACTTTGTTTTCGAATAGGTCAACAAGTTCTAAATCGTACAATTTGTTTCCGATTTTGATACGTACATAGCGGAATTGGAAGATCGTGTATATAGCAAACGACAGCACAATGACAGCAGATAGACTTAAAGAGCTTTTAAATGTATCTAAACGGACTGTAGAGCGTGATATTGAAAAATTAAGAAAAGATAACAAGATTGAGTATATCGGCAGTGCTAAAGACGGTCATTGGATTGTAAAAAACAATAGCAACTAAATTAAGGAAAATAGTATGAATGAACACAATAATCATTTGCCGGTTATAGGAGTTGGACCATTCTATGTTATACCGATAATAGCCGCAAGCGTTATCGGTATTTTGCTCACAAAAATTGGCGTTATTCCGCCTACCGAAATAGGAAGCATTACTAAACGCCTTTTCCTTATTGCAGGAATTTTTTTGATGACTATCGGGGTGTATCTGTGGTATGCAGCAGTTATTTCTTTACAGATAGATAGTAAAATAAAAACCAACACGCTGGCTACAGACGGCATTTATGCTCATGTCCGCAATCCCATTTATTCCGCATTTTTGTTTGTCTGCTCAGGGCTGCTTTTACTCGTCTGCAATGTGTATCTGTTAATTTTACCGCCGGTCTTTTGGCTTTATTTAACAGTGTTTATGAAACTCACAGAAGAAAAATGGCTCTTAGCATTGTACGGAAAAGAGTTTGAAAAATACTGCAAAAAAGTAAACCGCTGTATTCCGTCAATCCGTGCAAGAAAGTAATTAAATGGTAGTTTTTTTCATGAATGATGAGAGCAAGTTCGGGGTAACCGAATAGGGGCAAAAGGAATTGTTACGGCGTCGGTATGGTCGATGCTTGCGGATGTCGCATTTATTTTACCGATGTTTGTGATGATGTTTTTTTGCAAAGTTATTTTGACGGGACGCTGCAGTCGGCGGGATTTTATATCGGTATTATTGCTGCCCTTGCGGTTGTGATGTATGTGCTTGTGCATATCAATTACAATACGTTCTACAGTGCGGCATTCAAAGAATGCAAGGAACTGTACGTGAATATTGCAGACCTGCTAAAGGACTGCCGATTGGCGTTAGTTTTATCCTGCTGGTTTTATCAAAGAAAATACAGCATCGAGTTTAAAGATGTTGAGTTTTCGTATAATGACGGACAAAAAATAATTGACGGTAAAGATATTGCAACCATCGACACTGATCGCTGGAATACCTTAGCCCGTACCCTCTTAAAAAATGCCCCTATCATCATCTTGGACGAAATCAGTGCATCGCTCGATGTTACGCTGACAAAGCAGCTTGTATTATGACTTTCTGCCGCTGCCCATTGTTATGGTGGTACCGGCAATGCTCAAGGTAGATTCCCGATGAGATACCAGTATAACAGTTTTTCCTGCCGCTGCTTCTTTTAATGATTTAAGAATGATTTTTTCATTGAGAATATCAAGATTGCTTGTTGGTTCATCAAGTAATAAAAACGGTGCGTCATGTAGGAAAGCACGGGCAAGACCTATCCGCTGTTTTTCTCCGCCTGACAAGGTGCTGCCCAACTCACCGACAGGTGTATCGTACCCCTGCGGTAAGCTGATAATAAAGTCATGGATAGAAGCTTTTTTTGCCGCTGCAGTAATTTCTTCCAATGAGGCGGCAGGTTTTGCAATCCGGATATTATCTGCAACGGTGCCTTTGAATAAATGACTTTCTTGTGTAACGTAGCTTTCCATATCCCGCAGCTGGTTTGTTGGGATTTTGCGGATTGTTTCGCCGGAAATTGTTACCTGCCCGTGCTGCACATCCCAAAACCGCATAAGCAGTTTGAGAAGTGTAGACTTACCGGATCCGCTTGCACCATGGATGCCGATAATGGTGTTCGGTGAAATGTGCATGGAGTAATTATCTAATATAATTTCGTTTTGATATGCAAATCGGACAGCTTCTACTGCAGCACCGGTAAATGTCCGCGGTTTGCCGTCCGGCGGTACTTCGGCGGTTTGCGGTTCTTCTTCAAGAATATGCAGTACCCGTTCACCGCTTGCAAGTGTTTGATGCAGATTGTTTGAAAGCTGTGCAAGTGCTAATACGGGACCGAATGAAGCACTCATTCCGATGCTCACCGCAAGTACTCCGCCGAAATGGAGCAAACCAGTTTGGTATGCGTAGAGTGCAAAGAATAGTTCAATTGTAGAAAACAGAAGAATGAGCGTGTTAGTATGCATACGTTGGAGCGATTCACGGACGCTTAAATAATTACCGTGTTCCGCTAACTGTTTTGATTGTACCTGCAGCGAGGCTTGAATACGGCTGCCTCCTGCATACTGGATAATTTCGTCTAAACCGCGGAGGGATTCAAGAACATAGCTATTTAAATCGCCGAATTGATTTCTAAACTCCATACCGGCACGGCTTGTTTTTTTTCCATTATACAAGGGGATCCAGACACCGACGGTAATATAGCCAATAAGGGCTATTATCATTGCCGGAATGCTGTAATATCCGATAAAAATCAGCATGATAAGCGAAGTGAGGATAGCAATAAGAATAGGTGAAATAGTATGTGCATAAAACACTTCTAAAAGTTCAATATCGGTTGTGATAATACTAATCAGGTTACCTTTATCCCGCCCCTCAAGCTTTGCCGGTGCAAGTGCCCGTAAAGCAGTAAACACCTTGCTTCTAATAATCGCTAAAAGCTTAAATGCAATATAGTGATTGCTGTATTGTTCAATGCAGTGCAGCAGCCCCCGCATAAGTGCAAGTCCGCTCAAAATAAATCCAATGGTCAGCAAGGAGCTGTTTCCAAGGATGCTGCCATACTGCACTGCATCTGCCGGTACAGCCTGCGGAGCAAGCTGCTGCTGCAACACGGTTACAAGGGCTTGTCCACCGATAATCGTTAAAAATATTGCACAAAGGAATCCCAATACTCCTGCAGCAACGGCAATGATCATTACAGGAAAGAGCGGTTTTACCAAAACAATGAGCTTGCTCATAATCCGCACACCGTTTCTGCGTCCTGCCTTTTTGTATTGTGTGTTCATACTATTCCTCTCCATATAATTCAAGCTGTCGCTGGCTGCTGAACAGGCGGCTGTATGCACCATTTTGTGTACAAAGTTCTTGATGCGTACCGTGTTCAGTAATTACACCGTTTTCAATAAAATAGATACAGTCTGCATGCACTGAGTTTGCAAGCCGGTGGGAAATTAGAATGACGGTTTTTGTTTTTTTCAACTCATAAATAATCTGCATAATCACGGCTTCACTTTCCATATCAATATTGGAAGCAGCCTCGTCAAAAATATATATGGGAGTATCAGCTAATAGTGCCCGTGCAAGGGCAAGCCGCTGGCACTGTCCGCCTGAAAGATTCGCTGCCTTTTCCAGCAGCATGGTGTTAAGTCCGTTTTGGCTTTCGATAAAATCATAAAGGTTTACCTTCTTTAAAACAGCAAAAAGTTCTTCATCAGAAGCCTCTTGTTTTGCTAAGCGGAGGTTTTCCGCAACAGTACCTTTAAAAAGGTAACTATTGTGTTTTACAGTGGTGATATGCCGCATGATGCTTTCGTCAGAAATACTTCTTATATCGGTAGTACCGAGCTGTACCATACCGGTATAGTTTTTATGCTTGCCGGCAATAATGCGGGCAATAGTGCTTTTTCCGCTGCCTGATTCGCCGACAATAGAAACAAAACTGCCGCTTTTTATCATCATGTCCGCATTCTTAATAATCTGCCGCTCTTTTGTATAACCGAAACACAAGTTTTCTATGCGGATATCCATCTGACCGGTATGGAGTATATAGTCTGCGGGCGTGTTCTGTGCTGTCAAAGCTGCATCTTTCGGCGGTACGGCTGCCGTATTATCTGTTCCCGCTGCGGTATGTAATCCGACCGGTGTATTATATACCATTCCCGCTACCGGCTCCGGTAAATCAAGCAGTGCAAAAATTTTATCGGAGGCAGCCATACCATTCATGGCAATATGAAAAAAGGAACCGAGCAACCGGAGCGGAATAAAAAACTCTGCAGCAAGTAAAATAATAGTAACAGCAGCGGAAAGAGGAATCTCTATAGCAGAAAATTGATACAAAACAGTCATAATTCCTGCTGCTGCCCCGCCGTATGCAATAATATCCATAACCGTGATAGAGTTCAGCTGCATGGTCAAAACTTTCATTGTAATCCGGCGGAAATGTTCTGCATCAGCATTCATTTCTTGAGATTTTCTTCCATCAGCTTGATAAATTTTTAATGTGGTTAATCCCTGCAAGTTCTCGAGAAAATGATCTCCTAAACCAGTATACATTCCCCAATACTTTTTTAGCAGCCGTTTTGCAATTTTCTGTACTGCAATAATAGAAATGGGAATCAATGGAACGCAAAACAAAAGTACCGCTGCCGAGTGTAAACTGATTGGTGCAAGCACTGCAAACAGCGTAAGAGGAGCAAGTAAACTATAAAAAAATTGCGGTAAGTATCTACCGAAATATATTTCAAGCTGCTCAACCCCTTCCGCCGCTACCTGCACAACTTCCGATGTTGCAAGCTGTTCTTGGTATGATGCTCCCAATCGAAGCAGTTTTGCATAGATTTTTTCGCGTAAAAGCATTTTTACATCTTTTCCGGCAAAAAATGCCATACGGGTGCTGAAATACGTTGCCCCTGATTTAACTATAATAAGAGAAAAAAATATTAATGCAGTTTTTATTAGCCTTGCAGGAGCTATGTTTTCTTGTACTGCTTGTTGGAGCAGGTGTCCTGTCAGCACTGCAATACCAATTTGCATACACAATGCAATCCATTGAAAAAACACATTAAAATAAATGTATTTTTTTGCATGAGATAATAGATTAATCAACCGTTTTTTAATCATATACGCCTCAATGTTTACTATTCAGTATAAGTACAGCAGCACTTTACATACTAGTATGCGTGCAACTCTTTCTCTTTAAAAAGTGCAGATTTTTGAATTTTAGGACATATAAATCATTCAAAATCTGCATTAGATATATTGGCTGCTGCCTTTTGTGCCTGCTGGTATGCTGTTGCTATTTTTTCTGAAAAAGCAGTAACGGCATGGTATACAGTATTTGTTTGTGTATGGAGTGTTTCAAATGTTTTATCCAGTGCATCGCCTGCTGTACCTACCTGTGTTATCGTTTTAATCATAAGGGTAATAGTTCCGCCGATACTGTGAGAATTATCCAGAGTAGCAGCAGCAAGTCTGCCGAGTTCTTCCGCTACAACAGCAAAGCCTTTTCCTGCTTCCCCTGCATGAGCAGCTTCAATCGCTGCATTCATACTGAGCATTTTTGTCTGTTCAGCAATACTTTCAATCATTTCAGACATTTCTTGTATTTTTGACACATTGTGCAGAATAAACTGCATATTACCGTATGTTGTTTTAAACAACTGCCGCCCCGATTCAAAGGTATCAACAAGATTTGCTGCTTTTTCTGCATCGGTACTGTGCAAACGGGACGTTTCATCTACTGTTGCCAAAACAGTTGTAAGGTGTGTGGTCTGCTCTGTTTGCTGTTTACATACAGCCTCATAGGTTTTTTGTAAATTTTGATGCTCTGTTTCCAGCTTAGTATAAGCGGTGTGCAGTGCAGAAAGTTCCGCTTCAAGTGTTTTCTGTTGTTCCTGCATTTTATGAGCTGCTTCCAGCGTATTCCAATCCTGCCCGCTGTATAATCCGGATTCAGACAGCCCGCCTGCTTGCTGCACTTCCGATCCGGCTGTTTGCCGGAACGTACCTGCTTGCACTCCAGCACTTTCTGCAGTGCTGCAGCCTGCTGTTCCATTTTGCGGAAGCGGCTGCCGCGGTGCAAAGCCGAATACAATTCGTTTTTTTGCATGCCGTTTCAGCAAAATAGTATACACTGTTTTGATCAGCAGCCATGTTATACCTAAGCCGAATACCCATGTAACAATCATAAGTGTTCCTGAAAGCCATACTTCACGGGTACGTTGCTGTGCTGCCGCGGTAAGAAATGATTTTTGCAGGTTTTCAAAATGCTGGATATGTTCTGCTGCCGCTTTTTCAAGTATATGCACCTTTGCAGCGTCTAATTTTTTTACTGTTCCTCCCAACTGGTTGTAGTCTTTGATTGTATTTCGATAGAGCACTACCAGTTTTTCTAATGAGTCTGCATAGCTATTCAATGCTGCTTGCAAATCTTGATTATTTTTCCGTACCTGCTCCGTACTCACTTTCAATATACGAAGACGCTGCTGATATGCTTCAAGCATACTTGCATGAGAATCAGTAATATGCGTTTGTGCAATACTATGTCCGTATACCGTTCCCCGTATTTGCAGCATACTTTGCTCAAATAATCGTTGGCGTGCAAGCTCTGCTTCAAGACTACTGCCGGAGTGTAAAAGCCGAACAAATGTACCGGCTGCAATTAAAAGTAGTAACAGCAGTGTCCCTGATAAAAAAGCTATTTTAAAGATATTTTTCATCTAAATCATCCTCATATATTGAAAACTACCTACATATTTTCTCTGCTGCGGCTGTAGGTACTCTCTTTAAACTTCGGTTAATTAGAGATGATTAGATAGATAAAAGAACAAAAAAAGCAAAAGAACTTATAAGCATCGTTACTATTAATTACCGGTATAGCATGAAACTGACTGTATCTTGTGATTTTATTATAGATATGATATATTTGGAGATAAGTATAAAACTTTGATCACATACAGCATTTAATATAATTTTCAATATTTGTATAGCGTAATACATCTCATTGTACTGTAGAATAAACCTGTTTGATAATAAGAGGGAAAAATGGAAATAAAAACTAAATCAACTTTTCAGGAAAAAATTGATACTGCGATTATACTTCGAAAATTAAGCGGTGTGTTACGTAAGGATAATAGAAAACGTAGAATTATATGGAGTATTTTTCTTTTAGCAGGGGTATTATATTTACATCTTGCAGTAGGGAGCAATAATAAAATACTATTATTTTTGTCAGTCATACTAATTTTATTGAGTCTTGTAAATATTATCTATGCAAATAGCATAAATAATAAAAATATTAAAAAAAATATAAAAAGATATTATAAAATAATTTCCAAACAATATAATTATGATTTTAGGGAACCTACAGATGTAACAGTTAAAATAGATGGCGATTATTTAGAAACCGAATCTCTTGGCGTTGTTACAAAATATAAATTAAAAGAGTATATCCGATACTTTACTGAATTAAATTTTTATATTTTCGAATTTAATAATGGAAAATATTTATTTATGAATAAAGAATGTTTCCCAAATGAAGAAAGCTTAAAAAATTTTGAAAATGCTCTATTAAATAATGAGGAGCATTCAACATCCGCTCATTAACCTGTATCGCATGTTTGTATAAAATGCTTGGTTGATTTTTAATAATTTATTAAGAAAATATCAGTTTAGGTAAGGTAAGTACTACCATGCTGCCATTGTGCCGGTAGGTAATGGTTTCCGTTACCTCCTCAAGTACAAGGGCGGCAGGGCGGAGTTTTGAACGCAGAGCAAAGTAAGCAGCTACTTCAGAAAGTCCTTGTTCAATAGGGAATTGTTTTGTTAGGTCGCCAAGGCTAAATTGGGGCGTGCCGGTAAGAAATTCAGTTCGGTAGCGGGCTATGTTTTTTTTCAAACGGGATTCATCAACAAAGAACTGATTAAAGATGCCGCTCGCATGCAGCAGAGAGGGACAATCTTGCTCTGCTGCAGATAAGGGAGCAAAGGCTTTTACTGCGGTAGGTAAGACCGGAGTACGGGCATAAGGAAATGATAAAACGGCTTTGGTTTGAATGGTAAGCGGACGGTCAAAACTATAGTTTGAACCAGCAAGCTCAAACGCCCGCCCCTTGATAGTACGGATTAATTCTGTAAGCTGGTGATGCCCGCTATAATTTTGAGAAAGCAGCATACGATTTAACCGGTGGGTAAGGCTATGGGTAGAATCAATAATTTTCCGCCCTGCTTCATGCAGATATTGTTTTAAATGGAGTAAAAAGGTGTCTTCCCATGCAATACCGTGCTGCTGTACTTGTGCTAGAATGGTACGGGTAAGCTCATTGATTTCATTTTTTCCTGCATCGGCAGCAAGAAACGCCCAAAAGGTATCAAATGTTTGTCCCTGCGGGGTTTCTTTCATCTCTAAATGAGCATCAAGTGCATAGCCAAGTACCGCCCCTTTCGTTTCATCACCGCTTTGCTTTTTATATACGTCTGCAAGAATGACCTTAAAATTATCTTCTACTATTCTAAAATCAGAAAGCAATTCGCGGGATGCACGTGCAACTTCATGCAGCCGCTCTACCATTTGTACCGGTGTGTATGTTTCTGCTTTGCCGGTGCGGGCAATGGTGTTAATACGCTCTTGAATTTCCTGCTTTTTTTTCTTGAGTTCTGCAATTTGTGTTTGTGCATCCTGTACCGTATTTTCTGATAGTTCACGCAACCGGTGTAAAATATCTTGAAAGCGGGATTCCGCCGCAATAAATGTACCCGAATCCATAGTATCCAGCCACGTAAAAAGCCGCTCCACACCGGCACTCAGTTCAATAATTACATCATGCCGATCGTTATAGTAGCGGCGTATGTAGCCGACCGATTCAGAACACCATTTGCTGGTAAGAATATGAGCCTTGCTTTCCATAGTCTGTACTGCCTGTATCTGTGCTTGTGATAGAGCCTGCTGACTAGCTTTCAGGAGTTGCGGCTGCACCATTCCAGCTGTTCCGGCAGACAATTCCGGTTCTTCCGCTGTTTGAGTTTCAAACCATTGCTGTCCGCCAGTTTGTTCCTGCGTGTGTAGAAAATCGGCAAGCAGTGTTTCAAACAGCACTGCTTCTATTGTTTGGATATGTTTTTCGCGAAAGATACTATATAAAAACGAAATGGTAATTTCAGGATTTTTTGAACGCAGCAGCCGCAGTCCTGAATCGCCGGTAATTAAGGCTGCAATGTAGGTACTGTGTGAACTTCGCATAACCGCTCCTGAATATAATGCTGAGAAATCCGCTCTTGTTCCAGCCGTCCGATTGCGGGATTTTCTTTTAGAAAGAGAAAAAGCCTGCGTTCTGCTTCAGTTAGGGTTAGTTCTTCAGGGCTGTGCTGCGAGGTTTTACCCTCTACAGCATAGCAGGAAAATGCCCGGTATGTGTGTTCGTCCATGCAGAACGATTGAACATGCGGAAAAAAATTGCGTACTTCAGAAAGAATTGCAAAGCCGTGTTCATCAAGATCGCCAAAATACCGCACATCTGTCTGCCGCAGTGCCGTACAGTTTTTCAGCAGTACCGCAGCGAATCCGGCACCCCAAATGCAGCAGCTGTTTGGTATCGGAGGAAAGGTTAGGTATACCATAAGATTTTCAATAATAAAAACATGATCAAAACGGGCAAAGTCAAAGGTTTGGAATCCGGTAAGCGGCAGCTGTATTTCTCCGCTGGTAAAACAATACGGAGATTCTTCGTGCTGTTGTTCCACTGGTGGGGATTCTGCTGCTGTGCATACTGCTAACGCGTTTTTTTGCTTCGCTAAGAGAGGGCTATTTTCCTGTAGTTCTGCGAACACTCGGCTAATGCAGAGCGATCCGTCCAAAAGCCGGAACCGTATAAATGCTTCTGTAAGGCGGATGCCCCAACACTGGTATGCCGCTTCGTTAGTGTTTTCCTCCGGAAGCGTTCCATGTACTATAATATGATACAGCGAAAAAATAAGAGACCGGTTTTCTTCAATAAATTTGGTATGAACCGGTACGGGAATTTCCCGCAAGAAAAGACCGCACGCGGGATTTTCTACAAACCACTGTGCACAGAGCGTGATATGCTCCCAATACTGCGGTTCTTTTTGATGGATAAGGACAGAAAGGTACTTTTCAAGCCAAAGAATACATTTGCACCGAGGCAAAAAGGGAATACATTCTGTAAACGCTTTTTTAATTGCCTCAAGATTTTTATAAAAATCACGGGCTTCCGGTTTCTTCCGGGTAAAATAAATAAAATCCCGCTCTGTTTCAAAAAAAATTCTTTCGATAACCGTCTGAACACCGTATTTCCGCGTACGAACCGTTTTTGTTGCTACGCTATACCCTTTGCCTTTTGCTTGTTTTGAAGATTCATATAACAATTTTGCTTCAACAACACGCTGTTCAAACGGCTCATGTGCAGACCCTCGTGCAGCGGGAATAATCAGTGGAAAAAATGATTCAGCATCTTCAACCGGCAGACTGCTATCCGGATACGCTTCCGCAATAAGCCAGCGTAGATATGCGGTAAATTTCTTCTGTGCCTTTGTCCGTAATTCATCAACGCTTATCATACAATTCCTTTTCTTCCCGATACCGTTCCATACTCAGTTCAAGCAGACGTGAGGTATTATCATTCATTTTTTCAGTAATGTGCATTGATGCAATATAATCTTCCACAATGTTGATTTTATCCATTGGGGTAACCAAGATAAGCTGCACGCCTATTTCTTTAAACAACTGCAGTGCATACGCAGAGTTATCCGTATCAATCCTGCTAAATACTTCGTCAATAATAACTAATCGAAGAGAACGGGATGAGCCGTCTGTTATCCCAAACTGAAACGCTATCGCAGAGGCTAAAATTGTGTAGGTTAATTTTGCTTTTTCTCCGCCGGATAAACTTGCAGAATCTTCGTAATAGTGCTTTTGACTTTCATCGTGCAAATAAAATTCAATCGCACCAAACACAAACCACTGCCGTACATCAAGCACTTTTTTCCGTCTCTCTTCTTTCTCTTGCAAAAATCTGATGAGCATTTCAATCTTTTTAAATGATTCAAAGTCTTGATCGTGATTCTGTGTAAAAACAGCACCTGCGTTTGGTAATGCAGCGTGTAATAATGCTCTAAATTCCTGTATAGGCTTGTCAGCAGCGTCCCGGCTTTCAAGTTTAATATACGTTGCAGGATTTTTATTGTATGGAATTGTTTTGAGGCTTCGGTTTAATTCCTGAATACCGGCGATAATTTGCTGTTTACCGGTATCAAGTTTAGTATTGAAGTTAATAATATCCCGCTGGATATTTTCACTAAACGAGGCTTTAAATTTTTTACGCCATGCGGGAAGATCATCATGCAGCAACTGTTCATAAAATACGGTAAAATCTTGTAAAAATGAGGCTTCGGGCTGTAAATCACGCACGGCTGTTTCCCACGTTGGAAATTTCCGTTTAATTTCCGGTTTAGGATTTTTTACCGCAGCCATTTTTTCGCGTACGGTGTGCTCTGCTTTTTTTAAAAGTTTCCCCGCTTGTTCAAGCTCCCTATCCAGCCGCACTGTATACGTTTCGCGAGCTGCATCAAGCTGATCAAGTGCTGTATATTCTTCGTGAATAGCAAAATGTTCTATAAACAGTGCTGTATTGCGGGCAGTTTCGGAGACTTCGCCGGTTCCGCCGGCAATTTCAGCGGAGGAAACTTTTGGTTCTTCTAAACGGGATAAGCGCTTTTCAAGTTCCTGTATGTGTGAATCTGCCGTTGCTTTTTTTGCAATACACTCAGTATGCTCTTTTTGTTTTTCTTTTTTTGCAATTTCTAAGTTTTTCACGTGCTGTTTTAATTGCTGTAAAGTATTATCCTGCTGTAAAAGCTGGGCTTTTTCTTCAAGACAATGATCTATGAGGGCAGTATATTTGCCGGTATCGCATTCGTCCCAGCTGCTCATCGCCGCAAGATTGTCTGCAAGCCGTATTTTCCGCTGCACTGCCGCCGATTCTGCATATAAGGCAGTAATTTTTTCAGCAGCTTCATCTATGCACGTTTGAATTGTTCTGAGTGCAGCAGATAGTTCCTGCCGTTTTTGCAGGTTGTCCCAGCCGAGTACATAAAAAGCTTTTCCGTCCCGCTGCGGACGATCATCTTTTTCATGCCGGATTTTAGATTTTATCAGTCCGGTAGAGGTAACTGCCTTATCCGCACGGGCAAACTCGGTTTGATCATCGGTGCAAAGATAGTCAAATTGATCTTCAAGATGCATCTTTACCCAATCTGACAACGGGTGAGTGTGTTTAATGTCTATTTTTAAAACAAGGCTATCTTGCTGAACGGGCTGTTCCAGCCGAGAACGTGTATCCGTTTTTAAATACACAAGTCTGCCGTTCATGTTATGAGCGGTAACATACCGGTTAACCGTTAGATACAGCTCCGGCGGCACCAGAATACACAATGCAAAGTGGTGTAAGACTTTTTCAATTGCTTTTTCCCATTCGCTTGCATCTTTCCGTACCCGCAGCAGTTCTCCGGCAAAGGGGAGCTGTGCTGCCGAAACACCGATACCGGTACACAGTTCTTCCCGTATTCGAATAGTATGTGCAGGGATATTACTGCTTCGGCGGCTTAGGGAAGCCAGTTCAGCGGTAAGGCGTTCGGCTTCTCCCCGTTCTTTCTCTATGGTTATCCGTGCGTTCAGCACCGCTTGAGTGAGCTGCTCTGATTGTTCTTCAAGCTGTTTTTTGAGTACCGGTATCATCTGATAATTTTCAGTGAATGTTTTTTCCGTATCGGGAGCGGAAAGTCCCAGCAGTACCGCCCATTCACTATAATTATGGAGATTTTTCCTGCATACTGCCTGCTTTTCCTGATACAGCCGGAGATTATGCTCAATATCCGATACGCGGCGGGAGGTTTCATTTTGAGCAATACTTGTTTGTACGGATTCTATCTCGTGCTCAATTCGTATAATATCAGCAGAAACGGCTGTTTCTTTTTGCACTGTAAGTGTGCGTTCCTGTATCAACTGCTCAATATTTTTTCTGATAACAGCACGTGCAGTATCAGTATACCAACTATGTAACACTGCTTTCAGCCGCCGCAGCTGAGTTTCATTTTTTTCCTGTTCTTCAAACGCAGCACCCGCTTCCATAACTTCTTGTAAAAGCTGCATTTGCAGCTGTGCTTTTTCAATTTCATTATACATTTGAGATAATTCTTCGAAATGCTGCACAAAATCTGCAAATACTTTTTCTATATCCTGCCCTTCAAACATATAGGTTCGGATAAATTCATTTAAATTGCCAATGCCTTTTAAGCCTGCTGTTTTTGAAAAGAGTGCGAGTGCTTCTTTATTTGACCGTAATCCGATAAGCTGGGAAAAGGCAGCAGCGTAGGCAGTAAATGAATCACCGTAAAACGAGGTACTGAATACCTCGATCATGCTCTTTTTCCATGTACCGTGCCGGTCAAAATTACCGACAGCAGTTTGAATTTCCTCAATAGTAAGTGTTTTCCGCGTAATCGAATACACATGCTGTAAAACTCCATTTGGAGAAAAAAAGCGGAACTGCATCAGGGTGATGGGGCTTTGTCCGGTAGGTTGTGCAAAACAGCCGAGTAAAATGGAGTAACAGCTGTCTTTTTTCCGAAGATTTTGTGCACTACTGTTTGTAAATTCTTCGTACCGCTGATTGCCGTAGGTTCCCAAGACATAGCTGCTTTCGTCCCGTTCCCGCTTACTTTCTGCACCGGCAGACTGATTATAAAAACGCTGGTTCCGCGGTACGAGCAGAGAAATAAGTGCGTCAACAATCGTTGTTTTGCCGGAACCGTTCAATCCGGTTAGAAGCGAGGATTGTTTTGCACAGTGCAATGTATAGACACGGGAATCAAAGACACCCCAGTTATAGAGCTGGAAGAAATCGAGGTAATAGCCGTTTTGCTGTGTTTCTTGTAAAAGCTCAAACTGCATACTAACACTCTTCCAGCCGTTTTTTAAATTCCAATAAAAAATCTACCGTAATTTTTGCCCGTACAATGCGGCGGACTTCAAACCGCCGGTCAATGTCAGTATCGCTTAAACCGGCGGGCTGGTTATGCCGCAGCTCTTTTAAAAAGCCAAGTTCAACTGCTTGCGTTAAATACTTGGTTAAATCCCGATAAAGCTTTGTTTGGTCAGTTTTTTCTTGGAAATAAATCGAAAGCATTGCACGGATTTCACTTTCCGTAAGAACTAGAATTGCAGAATCACTTTGAGAAACATCAAATTGCTCAAGAGCCTCCCGCAGCAGTACACACAAAAGCGACATTTCAAAAGTAAGCGGATGCCGGCGAATTAACCTCAAGCTATCCGATTCTTCATCGCCGGTGTCATCTTGTTCTAAAAAAGCATAGCCTTCAGACGGCTCAATAAAAACACGCACCCCTATTTGGTCAAAAAAAGCGGCAACTTCTTGCTGATACTGCATAAGCAGCCGCCACACTTCACCGGTACTGTCATCTTCATACAGCGTACCTTGGAGGAGTTTGATACAGGGAGCTGCCCATTTCGCCGTCATCGGTGTCAATTCCTTATGCTATTACTAATTAAGCCATCTGAATAACGTGAAATCCGCTAAATAATGAACCAACAAACAATCCCAGCAGCATTCGCAATGCAACAACAGCAATAATAGTAATAATGAGCTTAGCACGGTACTGTAAATGCGTTTTTACCGGAACAAACTGCATTGTCTGCGAAATAACGGGATTAAGAAACCGGTCAAGGCTGTACCAAAACGGCGAACCATTTGCAAAATTGAATATATCATAGAGCAGCCGTAAAACTAAAAAGATAATCAGGAGGTTGGTAACAAAGCTAAAAAACGACCACAAGAGTTCAATAATACCGATAAAAACAATCCATAGCGAAATCTGTCCGGTTGCAAGAATACTCGTACACAGTTGGGAAGCAATAGACAATACGCCAAGTGCCAAAATAGGTGAAAAATCCACAATACCGATTTGCGTAAATCTAAAACGCCGAAACCAATTCAAATAAGGATCGCAGATTGAAGAAATAACCTGCCCAAAAGAAGAATACGCTGCTTGAGGAATCCATGAAATGATAATGCGGATTAAACAGAGAAAAGAATAAATACTGATAAGCTGACTTATCGTTGTAAGCAATGAACGGATAAACATAGCTACTCCTTCCATACTTGCAGCACGCCCGGCTGCTTGGTTAATTGTTCAATAAAATCGTCAGTACCGGGAACTTTTATTTGTGATGAGCCTTTTACCTGATATACGGCATCATCAAGCGTAATATGCACAAACACATCGCAGTTTCCCTCGGCACCAAAAATAAAATCTTTTAAAGGTTGAAATTGCACATCAGTTTGAATAAGCGGGTCAAGCTCAATATGCACTTCTTTAATTGCCCGCTCTGTTAATGCTTCAATATTAACAAATGAATCTACCAAAAATGACGGGATGTCCCGCGAGCGGTCTACTGTACCGATAAGACCGCAGACGGTTTCAGGCAGTATGGTATTGCGGTGTTCTTCCCATACCTTTGAAAAAAAGGTAAGATCAACAGTTCCGCTGCGGTCTTCAAAGGTTCCGAAGCCCATCCATTTACCGTTTTTTGTTTGATACGGACGAATTCCGGTTATCATACCGACGATTGTATAAGACTTTTCTTTTTGAGCCCGCTCCAGATGAGCAAGCTCCAGCGTTGCAGAGCGGTCGATTGCTTTTTTATAGGCATCAAGCGGATGTCCTGAAATATAAAACCCCATCAAGTCTTTTTCTATACGGAGTTTTTCCATTTGAGGAAGATCATCTGTTTGCTCAAAAACAAAGTCGGCAAACTCTTTTATGCCGGTATCTTCAAACAAGCTGCACTGTCCAACTGCTGCCCCTGATTTTTTTTGTGCAGAAAATGCCATTGCTGCTTCCAAATTTTTAAGAAGTGTTGCACGGTTTTGGTCAAGTTTATCAAAACACCCTGTTTGAATGAGCACTTCTAAATTTTTTTTGTTGACGGTATGTAAATCAATTCTATCAAGGAAATCAATAAACGAGGTATAGGCTCCGTTTGCAGTTCTTTCAGCAACAATATCGTGTGCTGCTTGCTCCCCCACACCTTTGATGCCGAGAAGCCCGAATATAATTTCTCCATTGGTAACTGAAAAATATTCTTCCGAGGTGTTAATATCAGGTGCACGCAGCGGAATCCCCATTTTTCCCGCTTCAGCGATATATTCGGGCAGCTTATCCACTGATGTAATTTCATTTGTTAAGTTTGCTGCCATAAATTCCGCAGGAAAATTAGCTTTTAAGTAAGCGGTTTGATACGCCAATACCGAATATGCAGCGGCGTGGCTTTTGTTAAACCCATAGCCTGCAAAGGGAATAAGAATTTCAAAAATCCTGTCGGCATCTTCTTTTTTAAAGTTATTTTTTACCGCTCCTTCGATAAAGCGGGTTTTCTCTTTTTCCATAACTTCTTTTTTCTTTTTACCCATTGCACGCCGCAGCAGGTCAGCTTGCCCAAGGCTGTAGCCGCCGATACGCTGGGCTACTTGCATAACCTGTTCCTGATAGACAATAACACCGTATGTTTCCGATAAAATAGTTTTTAAGCACGGATCCGGGTATTGTATTTTTGACGGATCAAACTTAGATTCAATGAATTGGTCGATATACGCCATCGGCCCCGGACGGTATAGTGCGTTTAATGCAATTAAATCTTCTATTTTATCGGGTTTTGCCCGTTTAAGAATGTTCTGCATTCCCTGACTTTCAAACTGAAACACTGCGGCGGATTTTCCCTCTCCCAGCATTTTAAATGTTGCAGGATCGCACTCATCAATCCCTTCAATAGAGAAATCAGCATACTGTCCGCCGAGCTTCCGTACAAGGTCTTCTGTATGTTTAATCAGTGTGAGCGTTTTTAAGCCGAGAAAGTCCATTTTTACCAAACCGCAGTCTTCAATTAAGTCCATAGTAAACTGTGTAGCGATTTTTCCGGTTTTGGAGTCTTTGTAGAGCGGCACATAGTCAGTTAGTTTTGTTTTTCCGATTACGATACCCGCAGCGTGAAGACTGGTATTGCGGTTGAGTTCTTCAAGATTTTCTGCAATAGTGAATAATTCAGTATACCGCGGGTCATTTTTCAGCTCCGCAAATTCAGGAATTTCAAAGGCTTTTTGAAAGGTGAGTTTCGGATCTGACGGCATCATTTTGGTGATTGCATTTACTTCCGCCAGCGGTACATCAAGCACCCGCCCGACATCTTTTACCGCTGCTTTTGGTTTGAGTGTTCCAAAGGTGATAATCTGCCCGACACTTTCATCACCGTATTTTTGCCGGACATACTCGATAACCTCCTGCCGCCTTTCGAAGCAGAAGTCAACATCAAAATCCGGCATAGAAATGCGTTCAGGGTTTAAGAAGCGTTCAAACAGTAAGTTATACTTAAGCGGGTCAATGTCGGTAATCCGCAGTGAATATGCAACAATAGAACCTGCACCGGAGCCGCGTCCGGGTCCTACCGGGATTCCGTGTTCTTTTGCCCAGTTAATAAAATCCCATACAATAAGAAAATAGCCGACAAAGTCCATTTTCATAATGACACTAAGTTCGTAGTCTGCCCGTTTTTGAATATCATCGGTAATAACCGGATAGCGTTTTTTTAAGCCCTCCTGTACAAGGTAGGTGATGTAGTCTTCTTTTGAGGTAAATGCCTCCGGTATTTGGTAGACGGGCAAGAGCGGCCCCGGTTGCGGAATTTCCAGATTGCACATATCAGCAATGCGGCAGGTGTTTAGCAGCATTTCAGGGTAGTCGGGAAAAAGCTGTGCCATTTCTTCCGCTGATTTAAGATAAAACCGGTCTGTTTCAAACTTCATGCGGTTTGTATCGGTACGCAGCTTTTTCATGCCGATGCACATAAGAATATCTTGAGATGGTGCGTCTTTTTGTTCTGCATAGTGGGCATCATTGGTTACCACCATCGGCACTCCAAGTCTGCGGGCAAGATCAATGAGCATCGGCGAAACTTTTTCTTGATCGGCGATTCCGTGATTTTGTAATTCAATAAAATAGTTTTCTGTGCCGAATATCCGGCGGTATTTGCGTACAAGGGCTTCTGCTTCGGCAATTTTTCCGTGCAATAAAAGCTGAGGAACTTCGCCTGCAATACAGGCAGAAAGACAAATAAGCCCCTCTGCATACTGTTCTAGCAATTCCTCATCAATGCGGGGTTTATAGTACATTCCCTCGGTATAGCCTTTTGAGGTAAGCACCATGAGGTTGCGGTAGCCTGTTTCGTTTTTTGCAAGCAAAATAAGATGAAAATATTTACGAATTCCGGTATTTTCCGGTTTTTCAAAACGGCTGCCGTTTGCAACATAAAATTCGCAGCCGATAATCGGTTTTATGCCTTGAGCTTTGCATTCCCGAAAAAACCGCAACGCCCCAAACATATTACCATGATCAGTAAGGGCTAATGCCGACTGGTTAAGCTTTTTTGCCGTTGTAACCAGTTTTTTGACTGAAGAAGCTCCGTCTAGCAATGAATAATCAGAGTGTACGTGTAAATGGACAAAATCGCTCGACATAGTGCAGACTATAGCAAAAAAGCAGCGATATGATAAGGGGGTATCAGGGGATCAGTATGAGAAACATGATACAAAAGACACCACAGGACCCCCTCTTACAAGCCGCATCGCAGCAAAAGGCGAATGCTATGGTGTCTTTTGTATACTACCCTGCAGAAAGCATTACAAGCTATATCTTAAACTTTTTTACTTCGTTAGCAAGCCCTGCAATACTTTCCTGAGTTTTTTGAGTAATATCATTAACCGCAAATACTGATTGCGTAATATTTACTGCACCGGCAGTCATTTCGTCCATACTTTCAGTAATAACATGGGTTAATGTACCGAGCTTTGCCATTTCTTTAACCGCTTTTTCACCGCCTCTTAGCATTTCAGTTGAACCATTATTAACCTCAACTGTTACGGTATTGATATGCTTGATTGCAGCTAAAACCTCACGGCTTGCATTCTCTTGCTCCCGCATGGCAGCAGTCAACTGGGTACTCATCATCTTAACTTCTTCCGAAAGGGTAAATATTACATTAAATTTTTCTTCCACAGTGGTTGAAGCTTCTGAAAGTGTTTCTATTTCACTGCTTAATTCTTTGAGCGTTGCAGTAATATTCTTTCCCTGCATACTCGACTCTTCTGCAAGTTTCCTAATTTCATCAGCAACAACGGCGAATCCCTTTCCAGCCTCCCCAGCATGAGCTGCTTCAATTGCCGCATTCATTGCAAGTAAATTTGTTTGGCTTGCAATATGTTGGATAACACTACTTGCTTCCATTAAGCTGCCGGATTCTTCGCTGATTTTTTGTGTAATAGTATTTGAATTGATTAATGTTTCCTTGCCGTCTGAAGTTGCCGATGCAAGTGTTTTTATAGAATTATCTGTTTTTTCAAGTGTTTTTGTAATCGAACCGATATTAGCCACCATTTGCTCAATAGCAGAAGAAGATTCTGCAACACTTGCAGCTTGGGTTTCTATACTCCCATTTAATTGTTTAACTTTTTGGATAATTTCTTCTATTGTTGCAGCAGTTTCGGACACGCTTGCAGCCTGTGTAAATATCTCTTTTTTAATTCCGTCAATCCGCCCGCTAATTTGATTAGCAGCACTTGCCGTTTCGCTCATATTCTGCGACAGCTCATCGCCGATTTGCTGCATTGCATTTGTGTTTGTATCTACTGATTTAATTGCATCGCCAATTTTACTGATTGTTTCATTAAAATACTCTGCAAGCTGCAAAATTTCATCTTTTCCAACCAGCGGAAGCCGTACCGTTAAATCGCCTTCACCCTCGGCAATATTTTTTAATGCAGCAACAGCATTGCTGAGCGGCTGAACAATACGCTGCGTAAGAAGTGATACAACAATCAGGGCAATAATTAATACAGCAAATCCTGTAATATACATAGTGTGATTGAGTGTTATCAAACTGCCGAGAAACTCTGCTTCCGGTGCTTGTATCATTACAATCCACCCGTTTTCCATTTTTTTACCAGCTACCAACTGAGCTTCCCCGTCACGTACGCAACTACTGTAGACAGGGGTATCTGCAGCAAATATTTGCTCTGCAATGTTTAAAAATACTGCTGCATCAGCATTTTTTTCCGCCTCTTCTCCAAGATCTATTTGCTCTGCACGCGGTTGAAAGTTTGTACTACCAATAATTTTCTTGCTTTTTCCAATAATAAATATGGTATCTGATCGGCTAATTTTCGTTTCTTCACAAATATCAGAAAAATACCGGGCATCAATATCCATCGATAAAAAGCCGACAGTATTTTTTCTCTCATCAAAGATTGGAACTGCATAAGAATTGAGAAAAACATTATTTCCTATGGGAAATGACTCAGACAGATATATCTTACCGCTCATAACATCAGGAAACCAGTTTTGATTTTTACAAGAAAAACTGCTGCCGTCCGCACGGATTAATACACCGTCTGCTCCCGCTATACCATAATTTTTTACAATTTCTTTCTGATGAACAAGATACCCTATAGCAGCAATTTTTTCCGAAACGGAAAGCTCTTGATCGCATAACGCAGGAGCAGCTGCAACTCCTTCAAGCCAAAAGAAAAAATCTTCCATTTCATGGTCAATAAATTTTGCAACATACGAAGCTTGATGAATTAACTGCTCTGATGCTTGTTTTGTAATTACCTTACGGGCAATATATTCCGCAAAAATCGTTTGAACAATTGATGCCAAGGAAGTAAAGGCAATAAAAATAAAAATAAGCTTTTTCCGTAACCCGATGTGCTGCTTCTTCATAAAAAGAAAACCTCCATAAAAAATACATCCCCTTTATCATAAATATACCGCATCAGATAAGTTTCTGACAACCGATTTTCTTCTATTACGATAATTTATCGGTATTTCTATGCAAGGCTTAAAACCAATCATTTTACAGAGGGGATTTACAGCCCTATGTTACGGTATATTCTGCTTTTTATCATACTTATTTTACATTTTTTTACAAAAATATCTACCATTTTTAAAATATGGCACTCTTTATGCTTTTCTAGTTTATGGCAAGTGCGGAGTGTCTTAAACTTATTTTAATGAGTTAAAACATCGCATTTCAAAATATGAAACGAGGTTTTTTATGAATCACAATTGTATAGAAACAGTGCTGCACCGCTTTTCGCTCGGCGGTGTTCATAAAAAAGAAGCGGCTAATATGTTGTTTGAGTACCTGTATTTTCATTTAAATGATTTTGGTTTCTATGATAGTGATGAAGATGTACGGAGTGATTTTTTAGTATGGATTCAGCCGTATTTGGAAACAATTATAGAACGCTATAATCCTGACAGAGCTCTTTTTACCACCTATTTACGAATGTCATTACAGTATCATTTCCGTATTTTCTACAAGAAACAGTATCAAAAAGCTTCGTATACAGCGGTTGCTGATGCAGAAGAACACTACAATGCAATACTTACCGAATCTAGTCAATATGCTGCAGAACCCTCGTGTGAATATAGTGTTTCTGCTGAAACAATCAAGATGTTACAACCTGCCGGCGGCTGGCGGGATAAAAAGAATGCCTTGTATAAACGGAAACTTTTGTTATTAGCATGCAAATCCTGTTTTTTTATTGATGACGCTTTAATGCAGCACATTGCAGATACTGCCGGCATTCCCTTAGCCCGCGTACAACAGTTTGTTGAAGAATCTAAAAAAATTGCCCAAGAAAAGGAGGAGCACTATACAAAACTGAAACAAAAGCGGGACTACTACTATAGCCGGTATAAGAGTGCTGCTATTCAGCTCGATGCAATGATGTACATGCACCCGTCAGTTGTTGCCCGCCTTGAAAAACAAAAAGCATATAATTATGAACGGTGGCAAGCCTTTTTAAAAAAAATTAGAGAATACCGGCGATGCCCCAGCAACCGAGCCCTTGCAAAACAATTCGGTTTATCTCGGGCAACAATTGACAGCAATCTTGCAGTTCTTATAAAAGCGTGGTATGGTGAAATATGACTATTTATCTTGCAAGCGGAAACGAGCATAAAAAACGCGAATTTACCGGTATTTTTTCTGGGCATTCTCTGGTACTTCCAAAAGAAAAAGGCATTGTATTTGATCCTGATGAAACAGGTACTACATTTCTTGACAATGCATTAGTAAAAGCACGGACTTTGTATTCATTAGTAAAAGCTCCGGTTATTGCTGATGATTCCGGACTATGTATTGATTCACTAAATGGGCAGCCCGGTGTGTATTCAGCCCGCTATGGTTCTAAAGAGAATATACAGCTTACTGCAGAAGAAAAAAATCTGTTAGTTTTGCACAAAATGCAGGGCGTACACAATAGACGCTGCCGTTTTGTATGCTGTCTTGTCTGTATGCTCGATGAATACCGGATATACACAGTGCAGGAAGTATGCGAGGGAGTAATTGGTGAAGATATGCGCGGCTTACACGGTTTCGGATACGACCCTATTGTATATCTGCCTGAATACGGCAAAACAGTAGCAGAACTTACCGCTGCAGAAAAAAATACTTACTCACACCGTGCAAAAGCCGGAAAAGCTATTGCACGCTTTTTAAGCTAATAAATCTGTTCGGAAACGGAAATTTTTGAACAGATTTAAAAATATCGTTTTAAAATTTGCGGAAAGCACAAGCTAAGGAGTGAGTATGAATCAAGAGTGCAATCATCAATGCGGAGTGTGTGCGGCCTCCTGCGGACAGCGTAGTGAAGCACAAACAGAGTATGCTAAAAACCCGAATGCAAAAAGCTGCATTAAAAATGTCATTGCAGTTGTGAGCGGAAAAGGCGGAGTTGGAAAATCACTCGTAACATCGCTGCTCGCATCGGCAGTTAATAGAAAAGGACTACACACTGCAATTCTCGATGCAGATATAACAGGTCCGTCAATTCCTAAAGCATTCGGGGTTTGCAGCAAAGCTGCTGCAACCGAAACCGGAATACTTCCGGTAAAAACGGATTGCGGTATTAGTCTCATGTCAATAAACCTCTTGCTTGACAATGAAACCGATCCGGTTATTTGGCGAGGTCCTATTATCGCCGGTACAGTTACACAGTTTTGGACAGATGTACTGTGGGGTGATATTGACTATCTGTTTATTGATATGCCTCCCGGAACCGGAGATGTCCCGCTAACCGTTTTTCAATCTATCCCGGTAACGGGAATTATTGTGGTAACGTCTCCCCAAGAGCTTGTAAGTATGATTGTTGCTAAAGCAGTAAATATGGCAAAAAAGATGAATATACCTATTCTCGGCTTGGTAGAAAATTTTTCATATTTTACCTGCCCCGATAACGGAAAAAACTATGCAATTTTCGGCGAAAGCCATATTGAACAAATTGCTGCAGAATATAAACTGCCTGTACTGGCAAAATTGCCGATAGATCCGGCAGTTGCAGCAGCATGCGATAGAGGAACCATCGGGCGTACACAAACACCTTATCTTAATAATGCAGTTGATACCCTTTTTACCCATTGCCGCAGCTCATAGCCCGCTATTTTTATACAGTTTCCTGCTTACAAATTTACAGGTTCTTGACCGAGCCGTAAAAAAAATTACAATGATATATTGTAATGCAGGAAACAACAGCGATACCAAAAGAACAGACACTTTCTTTATCCCGCGAAGATAAAACACTTTTAATTCAAACCGCACTATACGCAGGAGAAATTCTTGTAAAAAGCGGAGCTGAAATGTATCGCGTGGAAGAAACAGTTGTCAAAATGTGCGAATCAAAAGGGGCGTTGGCGGTTACACCGTTTATCACACCAACCGTTATTTTTTTATCGGGAGAGGGCGAACAAAGCATGCTTTATACTCGTAATATAAAAAAACGGAGCAGTAATATTACGAAAATTGCATTGGTAAACGATTTCTCCCGTCAATTTACTGCCGGAAAAATTGAATTAAGCAAAGCAATGCCGATACTCAAAGAGATTGACCGGCATCAAGGCTATCCGCATTGGCTTGTATTAATCGCAACGGGCATCGGCTGCGGAGTGTTTGCTCTGCTGCTTGACGGTGCTTTTGGAGATTTTATTGCCGCGTTTATTGCATCATGCTTTGCCGTTTTTTTTAATACAAAAATTTCGGCACATGCACGGACGGTTTTTACCGGTAATTTTGTTGCAAGTATGTTTGTCGGTATTGTATCAGTTATTTCGTTTACAACACATCTTGTTGCAAGTCTTGACAATATTATTGTTGCTGCCGCACTTGCACTGGTTCCCGGCGTTGCATTTACCGCCGGTATACGGGATTTTATTTCCGGAGATTTAATTTCCGGTATGGCACGGATAGGAGAATCTATTCTTGTTGCAGTTGCCATTGCATTCGGAACAGGGAGTATTTTAATGCTGTACTCGCTTATGGGCGGTTTTTAATGCCGTTATACACTCATTTTATCCTATCATGTATTAGCTGTCTCGGCTTTGGTATTTTATTTAACGTACAAAAAGAAAACCTTGTATTGAGTGCTGTTGTCGGAGCAATCGGGTGGACAATGGTGATTATGCTGCAAAAACCGCACATTAGTTATATATTTGCAAACTTTTTAGCAGGCTTAACGGTTGGTATACTTTCTGAATTATTTGCTATTATCCGGAAAACTCCTGCAACAGTTTTTATGATTATCGGTATTATTCCGCTTGTTCCCGGTTTCGGCGTATATAAAGCTATGCTGTTTTTTGTAAACGGTAATATTGATGGCGGGGTGGCAGAAGGTGTACATGCAAGCTTTATTGCCGTAGCCCTTGCTGTTGGAATTATTCTTGCAACTTCTTCTACGCGGCTGGTACGCAAAGGACTTACTACTCTTTGGCATCGGCTGCGTCATTACCGCTGAATAAAAAGGAAAAAGACAGGCGGCACTTTGTATAAAAACCGCCATAAAAAAATTTTTAATATATCGAAGTATACAATGCTTCGAAAGGAGATGTAAAATGATAGCTTTTGCACATAAGGACGGAGATTATGTTGAAGCCTATGATGAAAACGGAAATCGGCTTTGGTGTACACACGTTGAAAGCGGTGCACAAATCTTAGGAAACACTGTGGCAACAGTAAGTGTTAAGATGGGAAGTTACGTAGAAGTGTATGATGAGAACGGAGACAGAATCTCGTGTACACACGTCGGCTCATAAAAAAGTATGAGCTGCAAATATGCGGCTCATAGCATAGTTTGCACAACAGGTTACATAATGCCGTCCATACTTACAATAAACATTTTTTTCTAAAATTCTTTGCATTACCTCTTGACAAAGGGGGGGGGGGGGTATGCTTCTCAAAGTTAAGCTTTTACCAGCTTAAATAATTTTTAGAGCGTAATGAAAACCATTACGCAATTTTTATGGAGGTATATATGAAATTAACTTCACGCATTTTGTTCGGCTTGAGCATTGCAGCACTACTCATGGTATCAGTAGCTTGTAAACAGGCAAATGATACAAAAAAAACGGCATCAACGGCATCAAAAGATGCAGCAGATCAACAACTTGTTGATCAAACAGCAGCTATGTACACAGCTAATGATAGTGAAGCTCTGAAAGGATTATGGACAACAATCAACAATCTTAACAGCGTTTATATTACCAATGCTGATACCGCAGTAACACTTAGTAAATACAAAGTAAAGCTTACGCTGCCGAAAGATAAAGAATGGGATACAGGAGATGACGCGGGTATTAAAATTACATGGATTTCATCAAATACAAAGGCAATTACCTTAGATTGGTATTATCCTAACAAGAATGATGTAAAAATGGATGTCATCCATGGTGAAAAAGATGTTGATGTAACACTGAGCCTTAAGCTTACAAAGGGAGCTGCATTTAAAACTGTTAAAGTTGCTACCTTTAAAGTAGAAAAGAACTAAGACATATCATCTATTTAGTATGCCCTAAAGCCTATTGCTAAGGGGCATACTCTAGCAGAATTGCTCTAATAGCCCTCTATAAAAATAGATAAAATCTATATCTTACCCTAAACACAGCAAATACAATACACCCATTAGCGTTTATTATACTTTTATCATATCTTGAATAATCATCTGCGGAGTAGTGGTCCCGTTAAACGTATTACGTCCTACGGTAAATACTGCATCAACCAAATCTCCTACCGCAAATTCAGTATGTAATTTTTCTGCGGCTTTCCAAAAATTTTTTATAACATTTCCACTGCCATTTACCTATATTATCTCAATACATACTATTCAAAATAACCGTCCAAAAACCTCATACTATTTTGGGCGGTTTAATTCCTAGCTTAAACGAAGGAGCATTACATGCCGAAACGTGTTGAATTAACGATGAATGTCATTGAAGCTGTTGCCGCCGTAGCGGAAAAACTTGCCGGTTCAAAGTTAAAGATTAAGGCTTCTAAGGAATTTTCTCATGCTGTTACAGATTTGAATGACTACTTTGAAACGGATGAGCGTCAGACATGGCTTCTTTGTGCTATGCTTGCCCTGCATTTTGAAAATAGGAGGAAACCATGCCGTTTAAATACAATCGCAGATTTTTTCGATTGCTCAATGCTTACGATGTTGGCGTGTAGGGGAGATATCGAATCGATTATTGCAAAACAGTATATGTATACCGTAAATGTACTGCATGATGATAAAATAGGTTTAGAAAGTTCTTTTCAATTTTCGGAAGAATTTTTGCAGTGTCTTTTGCAGAATGAAAAGCCGGTTATCACTGCCCCCTCACCGGCTGAAACGGATATACTCGATATGGTAAATAAAATCAGACATGAAGTATGCCGCCGGCACTCTTTGGAGATAAAGGTGCGGATAATGAATGCAGAAGAAAAAAGATATGCAGACGACCCCTTTGTTATTGAAACAAAGCAATTACTGCCCGGTGAAAAAAATCTTCAGGCGCGGATGATGTTTTACACATGCTGTTCTCATTATATTACCGGAGATGAAGTAGGACTTGCAGAATTACTCGACGCTACCGTGTATCCGGCGAGTGCAAAGTTTGCCCTTGCACGGGAGTGTATGGATGAACATTTCATTTTATTTAAAGAGGACTTAGTCGCTTTCGATCAAAAAGGTACACTCACCGATGCAACGATTGAGATTACCCAGAAAGCAAAAGAACTGTTGTTAGGAGAAAACATCGATCTTTTTACAAAACCGGCACAGGGAACTGGTATTATTCAACCGGACGCAATTACGGCAAAAGACCTGTTTTATGAGCAAAAAAATGAAGCGGAAATAGCCCGTCTTACCTCTTCTTTGCAGGAAGAACATTTTTGCGAAATACAAAATCGGCTTTCGGAAAAAGGTTTGCCTAAAGGGGTTGCCGTATTGCTGTACGGAGCGCCGGGTACCGGAAAAACAGAAACAGTGTACCAGCTTGCAAAAGCAACGGGACGGATGATTTTACATGTTGATATCAGCCAAGCAAAATCATGCTGGTTCGGCGAAAGCGAAAAGAAAATTAAAAAGATTTTTACCAACTATAGTCAACTCTGCCGTGCATGTAAAAAGGAGCAAGATGGAAAGATTCCGATACTGCTTTTTAATGAAGCGGACGCAATTTTTTCCAAGCGGAAAGATACCAATTCCAGCAATGTGGCACAGACAGAAAACAGTATGCAGAATATTATTCTGGAAGAGATGGAAAAACTTGAGGGTATCTTGATTGCAACGACAAACCTTGCTGACAATTTAGATACGGCATTTGAACGGCGGTTTCTGTTTAAGATCAAGTTTGAAAATCCATCCGTCGAGGCAAAACGGAAAATCTGGAAATCAAAACTTAAGTTTCTCGGCGAAAACGAATTGACGGCTTTTGCGGAAAACTACAATTTGAGCGGCGGACAGATTGACAACATTGTCCGCAAAGTAATGATGGACGAAGTATTAACCGGTATGCACCCAAATATTGAAACACTGCACGAGCTTTGCAAGCATGAAAAAATCGGTCATGATTATGAACAAAGGATCGGATTTTCTTGCTGAGGTAATTTGTGCGAATAGGGGAGACTTTAAAAGTTTGGTTCTTTTGAAGAACTGGATTATATGGGGCCGGTACCCATACAGGAAGTACGGGCATCCCGGCAGAAGATTATTGAGCAGCTCCGTCAGTTAGTAGAACGCGGCGAAATCGTTTTACAATACACGGATGCAGAACTTTTTTTAATGCAAAAGAAAACGATATTCAAGGCAGCTGCACCGAATAGAAAAACTGTCTAAAATGGTAAAAGGAGCATACTATGCAACAAACAAAAATACCGCTCACAGACGAAGAACAAGCAAATATGCAGTTTTTAGAAATAGCAGGCGATATGGTAATGGGAGCAACCGACGATAGGAAACTCATCGGGAGCCTTGTTATACCCAACGGTATTGCAGAGATTGGAAAATTTGCTTTTGCTTTCTGCAGCGGTTTAACACGTGTTACAATACCCGCCGGTGTTACGCTGATTGATAGGGAGGCATTTTCCGCCTGCTCTTCTTTAACAAATGTTACGCTCCCCCGCACTGTTACGGTGATTGGCACTGCCGCATTTACCTGTTGTTTCAATTTACCCGCTATTGTTATTCCTGATAGTGTTATCGCAATTTGTCCGTTTGCATTTTCCACCTGTAGGAATCTCAAAACGGTAATTATAGAATCTACTATTATAAAAGATATTGACGAAACAGCATTTGAAAACGTACATGCCTATATACATTTTACCGTAAAAACCGATACAGTAAAAACAATGCTGAAAAAAAACACTGCAATACAGGACGAGCAGATTACAGTTGAGCCAACCTGTAGAATGAGCAATTAAGCATCTTCTAAAAACGTAGGTTAGCTGCTTAGAAAATACTCATACGTATTGCAATTACACGGGCTAGTATGCAAAGAAGTTACAACGCTTTGTAAATACATAAAATACCCTTTTATCCATGGAGAAAATATGAAGAAGACAATAATTTTTACGATTATTTTTTTGTGTATACTCTGCATTGTTTATGGTGAGGAACATACTGCAATTACAGAAAAAATAACTGCATTGTTGCAAACACCTATAACTGAAATCAGTGAAAATGAGCTTTTCTCATTATATGATAATACAATGAAAAAACAAGTAATTGAAAAATTACAGGAAACCAACAAGAATGATAAAGTAATCAACGCACTGACTGATTATATTACCGTTGATAATTATAAGATTACGAATGCTATAAAATTAAAAAATGGAAATCTTTTTCTCAATTACTGGGTGAGAACGAATAACGAAAAACGGCCTCAAACCCAGCATTCCGAAAAGGTACTTGGACGTTTGATTTATAACTATCATGTTTTTTTTATATATAACCCGGACAAAAAACATATTTCTCACATACAACACACGTATTCTGCATACAGCCTACTGCTTTTTCATAAGTATGTATATGACGGAAACCTCATACTATATACAATCGGAAATAATTCCTCATTCGGAATGGCAAAAACGGATATGTATTTTATTGCATTTTCCGCCGATAATCTTGAGCTATTGTTTTCAGAACGCGTGGTTTTTTCTCAAGAGTATTATTCGCGTGAAATAGACGATATTGCATTCAAAAAAGATTTTATTTTCGATAAAAACAGCATACGTTTTTCGGGAAAGGATTTCGATTTTAATTCACAATGCTACAAAGACTATGATAAAATCTATATCTTACCCTAAACACAGCAAATACAATACACCCATTAGCGTTTATTATACTTTTATCATATCTTGAATAATCATCTGCGGAGTAGTGGTCCCGTTAAACGTATTACGTCCTACGGTAAATACTGCATCAACCAAATCTCCTACCGCAAATTCAGTATGTAATTTTTCTGCGGCTTTCCAATACAATGCTGTCCATTTGTAAGAGCCGCAATCAAAAGTAAGCCGTAAATGCTGCGGCAGGGTTTTTCCCATAATAGAAGCGGCACTTATTTTTATATTTCTTGCTGCAAACAGAATTTGCGGGAACCCCTCTCCATAAGGTTCCAATGTATCGAGTACCATTAACAATTCCGGCGTAAGATGCGTATGCGGCAGTTCCGCATCTATCATCAGGGGAGGATTTTCCGTTTCAGGATCAAAATCTATCATATTGGTATAGGTTTTCAACTCTGTTAAAAACGGCTCAATATGTTCCTGCTTTAAACTAAACCCCGCTGCAAATGTATGCCCGCCGTAATCAATAAAAAAGTCTTGATATGCTTCCAAAATAGAAAGCACCCGGTATTCGCGTGCGGAACGGAGCGAACCTACCGCCGTCCCATCTTCCATAATACACACCACCATACTCGGCACGTTAAATGCATTAGCAAGCCTATTTGCTAAAATACCGGTAATACCCCGATGAATTTTATCACTTACCACAACGGTCAGCTTGTGTTGATATGTTGCAAGACTTTTTTCCGCAATAGGTTCTGCAATCTCCCAGCCTGATTTCCCCAGCTGTTTGCGTTCCTCGTTCAATGCTATAATTTGAGCGGCAAAACTATTCCGTTCTGCACCATCTTTCGATAAAAAAAGATTGAGTGCAATTTCAGGCTGTCCCATTCGTCCTGCCGCATTAATAACCGGCGTAATATTCCATGCAATGTCACCGGTTCCTATTTGCTTACCGAGAAATCCCTGCTTTGTTATCAATTCACACAGACCGGCACAAGGAGTTTTGTTAATTGCCTTTAGCCCCTGTTTTACAAGAATGCGGTTTTCATCTTTTAGCGGCATAAGATCTGCAAGCAGCGATAAAGCAACCAGCTGCAAAAGCTGATATTCTTTTTCGGTGTATACGTTGTACTTTTGCTGAATAAATGTAATAAAAAGATTAACAAACCCGTCAATTTCAGAAAGCGGTTCACCGGCATACTTTCCCAGCCGTGAAAAATTTTTTAACCGGAGTAAGCTCATAGCACCTACTTGCGGAAACAGAGCGGCAAACTCAGGCTGCAAATCAAAAAAATTAAAATCAACCGCTTTACCGAATATTTTTTCAAGTTGTTTAAGCTGGAGGTTTTTATCCCATACCAGTATCTGATGCCCCTGTAAAAATGCACCTAAACGGGTATCGTTAAAAGACAGCATACCCGGTATGAGCGTTTCAGAAATCCGCCCTGTTTCTGTAAGATTCAGCATTTTCACAACTTCAATGGTAAAGGCATCATTTACCGGCTTAACATTGAGCAGACATATTTCCTGCTTATACACATCAAGCCGGCTAAACCGCAGTGCTGCAATAACTTTCCACGCTACAGCACAACCCGAAAGGTGCGGATTAGGATACCCGCAATCCTCTATTTTCGGATTAACAATAACAGCGGCATTCGGTAGTTTTTCTTGCGGCGTATGATGATCAATTACAATAACATCAATCCCCTGTTTTTGTGCGTACTCAATTTCTTTGTTATTAGATATACCGCAATCAACAGTAATAATGAGTGTTCCGCTTTGTTGAGCATGAGCATCGACCGCTTCGCATGTTAAACCATAAGGTTCATCACCCATAGGAATCCGCCACGAGGTTTCTATTCCCATATCCGTTAACGTTTGATGTAAAATAGTTACTGCAGTAATGCCGTCTACATCTCTATCTCCGAAAATGAGAACCCGCTCCCCTTCTTCTTGTGCATCAAGAATACGGTCAACCGCATCCTCCATGCTTTTAAATAAAAACGGATTATGTGCATACCGTAAGTCATCTTCCAAGAAGAAAAGAGCTTCATGCCCCTCTGCAATCCCCCGCCGTAATAGAATAGCGGTAATCAACGGTGAACAGTCATACTGTTTTGCCATTGACTGTACGGTTTTAGCGTCTAGTTCTTGTTTTTTCCAGCCCATGCTCATTCCTGTACTACAAATCTGCCGAGCTGATTTCTTTTAATACCAGCGGTTGTATTTCAGGTTTTGCGGAACTGTATGTAAGAGCCGCTTGCAGCATATCGGAAGCAGCTTTCAAGCATTCAGTATCTTTACCGTATACTTCCATAATCACATCGCCTTTCTTTACAGCATCGCCTGTCCGCTTAACAAACAGCACACCGGCATCGGGGCATACGGCATCGGTTGTTTTGTTTCTGCCTACACCAAGCAGTACACCGGCAAGTCCTACCTGATACGCATCGGTACTGCTAATAAAGCCGTCTTGTGCTGCGGTAACTGTACACGAATAGGGGCTGCGGCGTTTTCCGCATTCTGCAAGGAACTGCTCAACAGAACCGCCCTGCAAAGCTATATTTTTCAAAAATAATTCTTTAGCGGCACCGTTGTCTATTACAGCCTGAGCTTTTTGCAGCCCCTCTTCTTTTGAGGCAGCTTTTCCGCCAAGGACGAGCATCCACGCAGCAAATTGCAGCGTCAAATCCGTTACATCTTTCGGCCCTTTCCCGCAGAGTACATTGTAGGATTCTTCTATTTCAATAAAGTTACCAACCGCATTCCCAAGGGGTTCTGCCATGTTGGTGATTAATGCAACAACTTTTTTTCCCATTGCAGTGCCGGTTCCCACTAAGCTTTTTGCAAGTGCTTCTGCATCTTCAGGCGTTTTCATAAAGGCTCCCTTGCCGCATTTTACGTCGAAGACTAATGAATCCGCTCCTTCTGCTACTTTTTTCGACAAAATACTTGCCGTAATAAGCGGAATTGATTCAACCGTACCGGTAACATCACGCATCGCATATAACAATCTATCAGCAGGAACAATCTCTTTTGTCTGTCCCGTCATAGCATAACCGGCTTCCTGAATAAATGCACGGAATTTTTCTATGGTAAGATCAGTTCTAAAGCCGGTAACTGATTCCAACTTATCAAGCGTACCGCCGGTATGCCCAAGGGCACGCCCGCTCATCATCGGTACCTTTACTCCGCATGCAGCAACAATCGGGGCAAGCGGAATAGAAATTTTATCTCCTACACCGCCGGTTGAATGCTTATCAACAAAAGGTCCTTCAATACCGGATAAATCCATTGTGGCACCGGATTTTAGCATTACATCAGTTAAAACGGCGGTTTCGTCAAAGGTCATACCGTTAAAATATACCGACATCAGCCATGCAGAAATCTGGTAGTCAGGAATATCTCCTGCAACATACCCGTTAATTAAAAAAGCAATTTCCTCACGGGAAAGCGGCTCACACGGACAGCCTTTAAATCCCCGTTTTTTCATAATAATATCAACAGCTCTCATTATTATATCCTCCTTAATAAAAATGATAACACATTCATATACATTATGGAAGTCTTAATTTTGGGAAGCACTTTCATCTCCACAAAACACTCGTATTAATGCTATTGCTGCACAAGCATACATTGTATAAAATGCCCGTATGGCAAATCCCAAGCTCTTTAGAACAATTGATAAAGCCGTTGCTGACTACCGTATGATTGAAGACGGCGATAACATATTGCTTGCAGCATCAGGCGGTAAAGATTCAACTGCTCTCGCTGAATATTTTAGCATGCGGCTCAAGAGAAAGGATTGCCGCTTTACCGTGCATGCACTCCATATTAAAACCGATATCGGCTCAGAATTCTCTCCATTGTTAGCAGCAAAATTTTCAGAATGGGGGATAGGGCTATCTATTCATACTATTTCTGTTTTAAACCGAATAAAATCCGGTCATAAAATGAATTGCTGGTGGTGTTCATCACAGCGGCGTCTGGAACTGAATACTTTTGCTCAAGCTCACGGATTTAATAAACTTGCATTAGGACATCATCTTGATGATATACTGGAAACAGTTTTGATGAATATGTTTACTAAGGGTGAACTCGCAGCAATGCTGCCGGTTATGCCCTTTCAGAAATTCCCCATTACTATTATCCGCCCGCTTTGCCTTGCAGATATTCCCATGATTGTTCAGCATGCAAATACACACGGCTACATTTCATCTACCTGCACCTGTAGTTATCAAGCAAATTCCGGACGGAAAAAAGCCCGTTCCTATTTAGAACAATTAACAAATGGTAATTACGCATTAAAACGTAAATTTTTTGATGCTCTTAGAAATATTAATTACAATTATTTACCGTAAACTTTTTGGATAATCACTATAAATTGCAGTTTTCTTATAGAAAAACACCGCTAAATAAGCTATAATTGAACCTATTCGGAAACTTGCGTTTCTGAATAGGCTACCTTGAAATGCGATGTTCGAAAACGTAGTTATCGAGCAAGTCTATTATACATCGCTAAAAATTGGTTAGTTTTTCGGCATTCTCTAAGGAGTTTTCTATGATGCTCGGTTTGTACATTTTACTCGGTGTTTTGATAAGTTTAATTACAGTGATTATTGTCATTGGATATGTAAAGGCAGCCCCTGATGAGGCTATTATTATCTCCGGATTAAAAAAACAAAAGCGGTTTTTAATTGGGCGGGCAGGTATTCGTGTTCCTTTTTTTGAGCGGAAAGATTCGCTTGCACTTGGACTCATTCCCATTGATGTAAAAACCTCTTCATCAGTACCTACTGCGGATTATATTAACATTATGGTTGACGCTATTGTTAATATTAAAATTTCAATTGAAAACGAAAAACTCGAAAATGCTACTCAAAATTTTCTTAATCTGCCGCCCGTACAAATTGGTGCCATTGCACGTGAAGTTCTTGAAGGAAATATGCGGGAAATTGTCGGGAAAATGAGTTTACAGGAAATGGTAAATGACCGCCAAAAGTTTGCAGAACTGGTAAAAAATAACGCAGAGCCGGATCTCGCTTCTATGGGGCTTGATATAATTTCGTTTAATGTACAAAATTTTACCGATAGTGAATCAGTAATTACCAATCTCGGTATTGATAATATAGAACAAATTAGAAAGACAGCACAAATAGCCCGTGCAGAAGCAGAGCGGGATATTGCAATGGCTCAAGCAAATGCAAATAGTAAAGCAAATGAGGCAAAAGTTAAAGCAGAACAAGAAATTGCTGAACGGGAAAATCAACTTGCCATTAAAAAGGCGGAATTAAAAAAATTAAGTGATTCAAAAGATGCTGAAGCTGCCGCTGCCGGTAAAATTCAAGAACAAGAACAGCGAAAAACAATCGAAGAAAATACCATAAAGGCTGAAATTGCTAAGCAAGAACAAATAATTGTTCTAAAAGAAAAAGAAGCAGAGGCAATGGAACAATCGCTTGATGCACAAATAAAAAAGAAAGCAGAGGCCGATAAGTTTGCAGCAGAACAGCGGGCAGATGCAACCTTGTACACCCGCAAAAAAGATGCTGAAGCTGCTGCGTATGAACAAAAACAACAAGCGGAAGCATTAAAAGCAAAAGCCGAGGCAGACCGCTATGTTGCCGAGCAGGAGGCTGCGGGTATTCGTGCAAAAGGTATTGCAGAAGCAGAAGCCATTAAGGTAACAGCACTTGCCGAAGCAGAGGGTATTAAAGCAAAAGTATTAAGCGAAGCAGAAGGTATTGATAAAAAGGCAGAAGCTATGAAAAAGATGGGCGAAGCAGCTGTCTTAGAGATGTATTTTAATGCTTTACCGGAAGTTGCACGGAATCTTGCAGAGCCGTTATCAAAAGTTGAAAAAATCGTTATGTACGGCGACGGCAATACAACCAAGCTCATGAAAGATATTATCGGTACTGCTAATCAGATATTCGACGGAACAAGTGAGGCAACCGGTTTTGATATTAAGTCATTACTGGCAGGATTCCTTGGAGGAAAAATCATTGCCGATAGCGGCAGTCAAATTCCCCCAACTCAGCCGCAAGAATAACGATAGTGGAATGCAGCGGAAGTAAGAGTATATTTTCTCAGAAACTTCTGCTTGGAAAATTTAATATACACGCTACAGTAGCATATTCCTAAATAGATAAAAGCATGATCTTCATGCATGAAACCATGCTTTTTCGTTAAATTTTCATTGACAGTTTTTAATATTTTCTTCATTATAGATACTATGGCAAAGAATAATGAATCTTTTTTCGCTCGAGTATTACAGCTTTTTTTCCCCCACGATGATGCAGAAGCTATCCGAAAACGGCAACTAAAGGAATTAGCAAAAGACATTTCAAAGAATAAATTTAGTAAGTGGTATAAGCCGAGTACGGAAGAATTACAGCCGCCGATGGGGCGTGTCCTTTTTGAAATATATAAAACTGTCGGACCTGCCCGTGCTTTATTAGCAAGTGCTGCTTCTTCAAAGATTTTAAAAACTATTACGGTAGAACAATGCCTATCAAAAAAACAAAATGAACTACGGTCGGTACTTACGCCTGAAGCAATTCAAGAACGTGCTCAAAAAACTCCGCCGAAAGAGCTTGCGGCACAAGTAAAAAAGCAACTTGCAGCATTTGTACAAGAATTTGATATGAAAAAAATGAATGAGATTGATACACTCTATCAACAACTTAATGAGTTTATTCATTTTGTACTTTTCGATTACTATTTTCTATTAAAAAAATTTGATCCTGCTTTGCCTGAAGATAAATTTTCTTATGTGCCTAAGTTTTCTGCGGTTACAACCGAATACTTGAAAGATGGATTAAAAGACTTTGCTGTAGTCCTATATGGACTGTCGCTGGATTCTAATTGGGAAAAACTTTTTGACGTTGTTACTGCTTATAAAAATGTGCAGCCGGTAAATCTTGCACAATGGAAAAAACAATTAAGCATATTGAATGATATACGCCGATCAAATATTATTGCAAAAATCATTCAGCATATCTCAAAGAATCCTGCATATACAATAGAAAATGTACCCTTTGAAGAAAAAATTGGTGATGAATATTTGCAGAAAATACAGAAAACTGTAGAAGACAGTATAAAAAAGGTTTTTAATGCACAAAAAAACTCGCAAGTTTCAGTGCTGGCTCAAAAAGTATTCGGCAGTGATATTCCCTCCGGCACAAAGTATTATAATGCACGCAGTAATGCAGCATTTGAAAAACGCGGCGTTGAAGGATATATTTATGCAGATGCTATGAATTATATGAAATCGTTTTTGGTTGATTACTTTAAAAGCGATATCCGTGCATTATCTGATCTTATTCTTGTCCGCGGACAATGGACTCAACAGCCGCTGTCTGCCGAATATTCAGAAAGTTATCACACGTTAATGCAGATTGCTACAAAGGTTCTTGAATTTGACGAAAAACTTTCAGAAGTGTCTGAGCTTGGAGTAAAATTTAGAACGCTGTTGTCGCGTATGGAACGCGAAAAAGAAGCCGGTAGACAACTTCAAAAATATCTTGACGAAGTAAATGAAACTGCCGCAAAGATTCTAAAACATTCAGTAAAACACATCATGGTTATTGGTAATACTATTAAAAACTGTATTGCCGACTATGATAAAACACATCGGGAACTACTACAAAACTGGAAAGAAATTGAACAGCATTCTGATAAACCGATACGTGAATGGATGAATGCCGTATATACAAAAATATATCATTTTATTATGCTAGAGCAGGTATTACTGAAAAAAGAAGAAATATAGTAAGGATATTTTGCACGTAACTACCTCTTTGGGCAGCCGATGTGTTTCAAAGCAAATACAGTGCGGAGCTATAGTTATGGAAAAGATTTTTGAATCATTGCGGGCATTGGATACGCGTGCAGAGGAATCGTTTAATCTTAAAAACGGGCTGCTAATGGAGCATGCTGCAGCCGGTATGGCAGAATACATAAAAACGAATTTACTTCCGCAATACAGCAGCCCTGAAAATGTAATTGTGCAAATTGTATGCGGTTCGGGAGATAACGGCGGCGACGGGCTAGCCTTAGCTCGTCTGCTCTATGGGTTGTGCACTATCCGTACTGTAATTATAAAAGAACCGCATTCACCGCTTGCACAGCTGCAAAAAGATCGGCTGCAGCGGCTTAGTATTCCGCTATATACAGAAATTAATGATTCTTGTACTATCCTTGTCGATTCTTTTTTAGGAACCGGTTTAACAGGTATTTTACATGAATCAGCTCAAGTAGTTATTTCCCGCATGAACGCAATAAAAGCATATAAAATAGCATGTGATATTCCAAGCGGTTTAAATATGCGGGGAATGCCTTCACCGGTTGCTTTTCATGCAAATGAAACCCACAGTATGGGTGCATTAAAAACAGCATTTTATGCTGATGCTGCAAAAGATTATACTGGAACAATCAAAGTTATGCCGCTTGGACTGCCGCGGCAGTGCTACGAAACAGCTACTGATACATTTTTGCTTTCTGCAGAAGACATGAAGCTGCCGGTACGTACTATACAGAATACGCATAAAATGCAGTATGGTCATGTTGTTTTGTTCTGCGGTGAAAAAAAAGGGGCATGCTATCTTGCAGCGTCTGCAGCATTACACTTCGGTTCCGGACTAGTAAGCATCTACGGTGAAAATTTGCCGTTTATTGTACCGGACTATATGTATGTTAATACGCTTCCTGATAATTTTTCTGTTACTGCAGTAGGTTCGGGATTAGGAAGAACTCCTATCTCTTTTGAAAATGCTCTTTCGTTTTTAATGCAGCCGCTTGTACAGCAAAAACCTGCGGTACTGGATGCGGACATTTTTTATAGCAACCGTATTGATACAATATTGAGAACACTATCAACCCCTATTTTAACTCCGCATCCGAAAGAATTTCATGTTTTGCTAAAAAATTGCGGGCTTGCTGATACAACTATCACTGAGATACAACAAAACCGCTTCCATTATGTGCGGCTGTTTTGCGAGAAATATCCCCATGCAGTGCTGCTTTTGAAAGGAGCATATTCTCTTATTGGTCAAGATTCTCGTATTTTTGTAAATCCTTTAGGCAGTGCTGCACTTGCAAAAGCAGGCAGCGGAGATGTACTTACCGGTATGATTGCTGCACTTGCTGCACAAGGATACAATCCGCTTGACGCTGCTATTACTGCAAGCCTTGCCCATGCACAAGCAGCAACATTATGTACCACAAATTATGGACTTACGCCAAGTACCCTTGCAGAAACAATCAGCAAACTCTGATCCGGTATAGAGCCGGCATTTTCACAATCACACAGATACGCACACATTGAATAATACAATTTGATGCATATCTTTAAAAGGCTATCCTGCCTTTTTGGAGTTTTATATTGCTAAACGGTATTTTTTCAAATATAAAAAAAGGGCAGTACACATAAGTGCATGATCATAGGGGGCGTTGCCCATATTTTTTATAACCTCTTCAACCGGTACAGCTTGTGCTTCTACAAATTCATCTTCATCAAGGTTTTGGGCTTGAATGTTTTTGCTGCAATCTGCAAAATAAACATGGTTTTTATTCTCCATAATTGCAGGATTGGGGTATACTTGTCCAAGAGAAATAAGTGTTTCTGCAGTTCTACCTGTTTCTTCCTCAAGCTCACGGCGTGCTGCTGCTTCAGGAGTTTCTCCCGGGTCAACAACTCCTCCGGGAAACTCTACAGAAATATGTGCAGAACCATGCCGCCACTGTTTAACCATTAAAAAATACTGTTTTCCGTTTGTATCGGTAATCATTGGAATAACAATAACCCACTCAGGAGCTGCTAAACTAACAAATGTTTTTTCTACATTTTTCGGCGAAATACTTTTTATCTCATTCACCGTAAATACACGGGTTTTACATATTTCTGTTTTTCCGATAGGTTCCCATGCAAGTTCTGCACTTTTCATATAATACTCCTTTAGACAGATTATAAATTACACCTAGGTTTTAATACAATTATAACAATGTAAGGATATCTTCAGGTTTTTCAATAATATATGCAGCATGAGATTCTTCCAGCTCTTTCCGCTCGCGAAATCCCCACAACACGCCAACAGTAGTTAAACCGGCTGCATTTCCTGTTTCCATATCAACAGCAGTATCACCGATATACAAACATTCAGATGGCTCACAGCGGAATTGTTGTAAAATTTCAAAAACTCCGGCAGGATTGGGCTTAATAGGGACACCCTCTCTCTGACCAAATACCGCACTGAACATACTTGTACCAAAAAAAGCCTCTACAACTTTTTCAGTTGTAGGTTGCGGCTTGTTAGATAATACGGCAAGTTTTATCTTTTTTTTATAAAGCTCCATCACCATATCTGCAACACCGGGGTACACGGTGCAAAGATGCAAAAAATTTGCATCATAAGCAGCGTTATAATTTTTTAAAATACGATCTTCAAGTTGTGTATCGTGAATTGAATGATAGGCAAGGGTACGCTGTATTAATGTACGTGCACCATTTCCCGCAAAATACTTAAATGCCTCTACAGGAGCAGGAGGTAATCCATATTTTGCAGTTTCTGTATTTACAAAGTATGCAAGAGTGTGAAGTGTATTTGTCAATGTTCCATCTAAATCGAAAATACAAGCGTTAATCATGTATGTTACTATAGTATATCGTATCATAAAACACAAGATTGTATACTATATTTTGTAATTCCCATTCAAAAATCATACCCAAAAATACTGTCGATAGTACCGGTTTTTTTTATCAGTTTATACTCGGTATTATATTCTCTGCCGGGTGTTTGCACATCGGGAAGCGGTAAAGAATCATTATATAAATCGGTACGTTTAAAAATCCGTTCAATTTTTATGGAACCAATAACTTTTTCTGTATTGTTTTGCTCTTGTACTGCTAGATATTGCACTGTTCCAAAAATACTGATAAACCCAGAGGCAAAGCGGGAGTAATCAATATGCAGTGTTCCGCCGCTGATAACTCTGCTATAGCTTTCTGCTTTTGCAGGTGTGTGATGTTTAAACACAGGAATATCCTTTACACTATCGAAATATAGATTTTCATGATGATAATCAAGAAACACATAAGAAAAAAAGACTTTGCCATCAAAATCAAGAAGGTAAATACGGCCGTTTCCGCTATGGGTCATGCCAACAACTTCAATAAACGGGCGTGAATACGCAGTTATAATCCGTGCCGAATATACTGAATGTTCAGTAATATCACTGCATTCTGTAATTTTACGGTTCTTTTCATTATATATAATGAGTGATTCTGCCCAATCAGATTGATAGACTACAATGAATACCTTGTAGCTGTTATAGCTGCCGGCAGATTCTATTTCAGCTGCTGACGGGTATGCTTGTTGTATGATGTTTTTATACCCAAAATCAGCATATATAAAACAGGTAAGGTGCAATAACTGGAAAAATACTACAAGTATTTTTTTCATAATTCCTCCATAATCAGTAATATAGAAAATAATACATAATACTAATTATGCAAGCAGGTGTATACCTATTCAGTGTATAATCCTGCAACTCTGTCCACAAAAAATAATTTCTGGTATAGTACACTGATGAATGTGATTATCGTAGGTGCAGGTGTTATCGGTCTAGAACTTGCACGCAGAATGAGTGCTAAAAAGCATAATGTTATTCTGATTGAACAAGATGCAGAAACAGCCCGGCATGCTGCTAACCGTGTAGACTGCCAAGTAGAGCAAGCAAGCGGCAATGATCCTAAAGTGCTGGCTGCTGCCGGTTTACACAAGGCTGATGCACTGGTTGCCGTTACGAATAGTGATGAACTCAATATGATTATCTGCGGGGTCGCAGAATCTATTGCTCCAAATGTCCGTAAAATTGCACGGGTACGCAATGAAGATTATGCCGTTTCTATCAATGCATCAAATGAAAAAACACTTGGAATAGATTTTCTCGTACATCCTGATCAAGAAGCAGCACAAGCTATTTACCATGCCGTGGAACATGGAGCCGTCAGCGACATTATTGCATTCGATAATTCGCCTTATCAGCTCATTTGCTTTACGATTATGAAAGGGAGCCCTCTCGACGGTACACTATTACATCAAACCCGTTCAATTATTAATCCCGAAATACCCTTTGTTATCGTATCAATTGAAAAAGAGGGAAAAGCACAGATTCCATCAGGAACAACTATTCTCACCGCTGATATGCGTATCTCTATTCTTACGCTTCCTGAACACATTGCTGCATTGTACGATGCTGCGGGTGTTGAAATTAAACCGCTTAAAAAAATTGCATTGATAGGAATGGGCAATGTGGGAAAATGGGTTGCTGCACGTTTGTTTAATCCTGATTCTACTGCCCTTGATAATCTTTCGCAGCAATCCTTTCAAGGACTTTTAAGCGGATTTAAGAAATTTTTTCACCCTCAAAAAAAGAAACGCTGGGAATTAACCATTATCGACAAAGATACTGTTTTAACAAAATATGCCTCTGAACAATACCCTCAAGCACGAACGCACCGCGGAGATGTTACAGATGATGCATTTATAGAAGAAATAGGACTTACCTCATTCGATCTTGTAATTAGTGCTACTCAAAATTATGAACTCAATATGATAACCTCAGCGTATCTTAAAACACTCGGCATTCCAAAAACTATTGCACTTGTGCAAAGTTCTATTATGTCAAATATTGCTTATAAAATAGGAATAGATGTTGCTATTCCGTTTAAAGATGTTACAGCTGATACCATTACCAGCTGCCTTGGCGGAAAAAATTTTACCAGCGTTCATACCATGGGTACCGGCAATCTGGAAATTATGGAGCTTACTATTTCAGCAAAAGCAAAAGCAAAAGGCAATACGCTTGAAGAAGTTGGTATGCACACTAAAAAAGAAGGGCTGTATGGGAAATTTCTTGTTTTACTGCTTACTAATGCCGCAGGCTGTTCAATACCGCGCGGTAAAACCGCATTAGAGCTTGATGATAAACTAACACTCATTGTTCAAACAGAGGTAAGTGAAAAAATCATCAAATATTTTGCCGGTGAAAAATAAGGTGTGCCATACTATGAAGTTTTTGAAATGCCTAACCATTATATGCATGATTCTTTCAATTGTTGCCGGTAGTTTTATTATTCCTATTGCAGTTGCTGTATACAAACAAGAATTTATGCTTATTCCAGTCTTTACAATTCCAATGGGTATCTTGTGGGGCATCACTGTTTTATTATTTTTCAAAACAAAAAAACAGCCGCTGCATCTTTCAGTCCACGAAGGAATACTACTGGTATGCTTTGCATGGATTAGTGCATGTCTGTTAGGAGCACTTCCTTTTTTGCTCTCCGGTGCAATGCAGCACTTCGGCGATGCCCTCTTTGAATCGACTTCCGGCTTTACCACCACAGGGGCAACTATAGTAACCGATATTGAAGCATATCCCCTTGCACTGCGAGTATGGAGGACACAAATGCACTGGCTTGGCGGTATGGGAATTGTTGCCCTTACTGTTGCACTTGTCCCGCTGCTTGGTGTCGGCGGATTTCAGCTTATCAAAAGTGAAACGAGCGGTCCTGATAAAGGAAAAATAACTGCAAAAATTACAGAAACCGCAAAAGTGCTTTGGTTTATTTATTTTGGTATGACACTTTTACAAATTATTCTATTAACAATTGCAGGTATGCCTTTTTTAGATGCTGTGTGCCATAGTTTTTCTACACTTGGAACCGGTGGTTTTTCTACACAAAATACGAGTATCGGCTTTTATCAATCTCCTGCAATAGATATTATTTGTACGGTTTTTATGCTTCTTGCGGGGGTAAACTTCAGCCTGTATTTTTACCTGCTTACCGGACACAGGGCAGACTTTTTTCATAATTCAGAACTGCGTGCATATATCAGAATTGTATTACTAGCCGGAATAAGTATTGCAGTCGTGATAACTCCTCTCTACGGCATTACTACTGCATTCCGCCATAGTTTTTTTCATGTTGCCTCAATCATTACAACTACCGGTTTTTCTACAGTAAATTATTGCAGCTGGCCGCCATTTGCACAAGCTATTTTGGTGCTGCTTATGTTTACTGGAGGTTGTTCAGGCTCAACAGCAGGCGGCATTAAAGTAATCCGGTGGGTTATCCTCCGCAAACAAGCATTCAATGAAATGCAACGGCTTTTATATCCGCATGGAGTATTCAGCATTCAGCTTAACAAAAGACCCGGCAGAAAAGATGTTGTATACAATGTTGCCGGCTTCATCTTTATTTACTGTATTTGCCTACTGCTAACTTTTTTAGCAGCAACAGCAAGCGGATCTGATTTACTTACCGGCTTTACTGCTGCACTTACCCTTGTCGGTAACATCGGTGCCTCATTCGGACAAGTAGGCAGCGGCGGAGATTTCTCATTTTTTCCCCAATGGGCAAAAATCTTTTTTTCGCTTTCCATGCTTGCCGGACGTTTAGAGCTTTACACAATCATTCTTTTATTTATTCCTGCATTTTGGAAACGATAAACTCCTATGCATATTAGAAAAGGAGATAATTATGGCTGATATTTCACATACCATTTTACAACAAGAGGTAAAATATTTAGAACTTCTTTCTCATTCATATCCTACTATTACCGCGGCAGTTGAAGAAGTTGTAAATTTAAAAGCTATTTTGAGTTTACCAAAAGGAACAGAACATTTTTTAACGGATATTCATGGTGAAGCTGCCGCATTTCATCATGTGTTACAAAATGCTTCAGGTGCTATTCGATATAAAGTTGATGAAGAGCTTAGTTCTACGGTCAGTATTGAAGATTTAGATGAATTAACAACACTTATTTACTATCCGCGTGAAAAGCTAGAAATCATTAAATCAGAAAAAAAGACGAATCTTGCAAACTGGTATGAGCTGACAATTTACCGTCTTGTGCGTGTTGCACGATCTACTGCATCAAAATATACCCGTTCAAAAGTACGGAAACTATTGCCTAAAAATTTTTCATACATTATTGAAGAATTATTGCAAGAAGATGAAAAACGGTTTAACAAAAAAGACTATTATACACAGATAATTAAAAGTTTGGTTGAATATGGTAGGGCAGACCTCTTTATTATTGAATTGTCTGGTGTTATAAAAAAATGTACCATTGATCACCTGCATATTATCGGAGACATTTACGATAGAGGACCATTTCCGCATAAAGTAATGGATACACTTATGATGCAAAATAGTCTTGATATCCAATGGGGAAATCATGATATTTTATGGATGGGGGCGGCAGCGGGCAATAAAGCCTGTGTTGCCAATGCTCTGCGGATTGCTTTACAGTATGCGGCTGTAGAAGCAATTGAAGATGGGTACGGCATTAATTTACTGCCGTTGGCAAGTTTTGCACAACTGGTATACAAAGATGATGAATGTAGACAATTCATGCCGAAAAGCACTAATAAAAAATCATTTGATATTGATGTCCGTTTATTGGCAAAAATGCATAAAGCTATTAGCATTATTCAATTTAAAATTGAAGAACAAATAATAGATTGCCATCCGTTATACAACATGAAACACAGGCAAATTCTGCAAACATTTAATAAAAAAGACTACACAGTTGAAATTGACGGTAAACGCTATCCCTTAAATGATCATTTTTTGCCGACAATTAATCCGGAAAATCCGCTGGAACTTACTGAACAAGAACAACATTTGATTGATACCATAACCAATAACTTTGTAAATAGTGAAAAACTCAAAAAACACACGCGGTTTTTATATGCCAAAGGGAGTATGTATTGTAAATACAATAATAATTTATTGTTTCATGCCTGCATTTTGTTGAATGAAGACGGTACCTTCCGAGAAAAAGAAATTGATGGAGTAATATATTCCGGCAAAAGTTTAATGGATAAGTATGATCAAATGGCACGCGAAGCATATTTTTCAAAAAAAGGGTCTGATTTTTTGTGGTTTTTATGGTGTAATCAAGATTCTACACTCTTTGGAAAAGATAAAATGGCAACATTTGAACGCTATTTTATTGATGACACAACAACCCATACGGAAACGTATTCCCCCTATTATCGGCTTATGGAACAAGATGACGGTACACTTGCAGAGCATCTTTTGGCTGAGTTTGGTTTAACAGGAAAAGCACATATTATAAACGGACATACACCGGTAAAAGTAAAAAAAGGGGAAAGCCCGATAAAAGCAGGAGGGAAGTTACTGGTAATTGACGGCGGATTTTCAAAGGCATATCAAAAAACAACCGGTATTGCCGGATATACCTTAACATACAATTCATACGGTTTAACACTTATTAGTCATAATCCATTTGAATCGGTTGAAAAAGTTATCCGCGAGGGAATAGATATTGAATCAACAAAACAAATTGTAGAAACTTTGACAGAACGAAAACTTGTTGCCGATACCGATAATGGAATGCAGCTGAAAGAAAAAATACAGGATTTAGAAATGCTCATTGCTGCATACCGTAAAGGTCTTTTGAAGCAAAAAGATTGATAGCTTTATACAATTTGCCGTTTTGCTGTTTTTTTAGTATACTTATATAATACTGTAATTTTATATATAAAAAAAATACAGTTATAATTTTATCTATAATTATTTTATTATTGAGGTTTTTATGGCAAAGTATGAGTTTCAAACAGAAGTTAATCAACTGCTCAAGTTAATTATCCACTCTTTGTATTCAAACAAAGAAATATTTTTACGCGAACTGGTATCTAATGCGTCTGATGCGTTAGACAAGCTTAAATATTTAAGTATATCAGATGAAAAGCTGAAAAATATAGCATTTACTCCGCATATTGATCTTTGTTTTGACGAAAATAAACAAACAATAACAATTCGTGATACCGGTATTGGTATGAATGATGAAGATATAAAGAGTAATCTTGGTACTATTGCCCGTTCCGGTACAAAAGCATTTTTGGAACAGCTTGCTGCAGAAGATAAAAAAAATTCTAATCTTATCGGTCAGTTTGGTGTAGGTTTTTATTCAGCTTTTATGGTTGCATCAAAAATTGAAGTAGTATCAAAAAAAGCCGGTGAAGAATCGGTATGGAAATGGATTTCCGACGGGAAAGGTTCGTATGAACTTGAACAGGTTGAGGATTCCGCATTTCCATTGATTGATGATGTACCAGAAGGTTCAAATGGCACAGCAATTACACTTTTTCTAAATCAAGAAGATTCTGAGTATGCAACACGCTGGAAGATTGAAGATATTATCAAACGATATTCTGATCATATTGCATTTCCAATTTATTTACATTTTATTAAGAAAGACTATGATGATAAAGGCGAGGTAAAATCTGAGTCGCTGGCATCGGAACAAATTAATGATGCAAGTGCTTTATGGCAAAAATCAAAATCAGATTTAACAGATGATGATTATAAGAACTTTTATAAATCGCTTTCTTATGATTCTGAGGATCCGCTACTGTATGTCCATACAAAAGCGGAAGGTACGCAAGAATATACAACGCTGTTTTATGTTCCGCCAAAAGCTCCGTTTGATATGTTCCATGCTGATTATAAAGCAGGGGTTAAGTTATTTGTAAAACGAGTATTTATTACTGATGATGAAAAAGAACTTTTACCGGTATATCTTCGGTTTGTCCGCGGTATTATTGATAGCGAAGATTTACCGCTTAATGTAAGCCGTGAAATTTTACAACAAAACAGAATATTAACAAACATCCGTTCAGCATCAGTTAAAAAGCTATTAAGTGAATTTAAAAAATTAGCAGAATCTAATCCGGAAAAATATCTACAATTTATTACAGAGTTTAATCGTCCTTTAAAAGAAGGATTGTATAGTGATTATGAACATCGTGATGATTTACTGGAATTGGTACGATTTGCTACAACATATAAAGAAACTGAATGGACAAGCTTTGCCGATTATGTATCCCGTATGAAAGAAGGACAAAAAGCAATTTACTATATTACCGGTGGTGATAAAAAAACATTACTACAATCTCCTCATCTTGAAGCATATAAGGCAAAAGGTTTTGAAGTGCTTATTATGCCTGATGAAATTGACGATATTGTTATTCCTACACTTGGGAAGTACAAAGATTGGGAATTAAAAGCTGCAAACAGAGCCGGTTCTGATGAAGAACTAAGTTCAGAAGAAGAGAAAAAAGCTTCAGAACAGAAAGAACAAGATTTTAAGCCGATTGTCGAAAAAATCAAAAATGCATTAGGAGAATCAGTAAAAGAAGTACGAATATCAAAACGCTTGGCAGATTCTCCGTCATGTATTGTAGTTGATGAAAACGACCCTAGTTTGCAAATGGAACGTATGATGCGGGTTATGGGGCAAAAATCTGTTAATGAGGTAAAGCCGATACTAGAAGTAAATGCAGAACATCCAATTCTAACAAAGCTTAAAGATACTAATGACGAGCAGTATATTGCTGATGTTGCATTTGTATTATTGGATCAAGCACTTCTTTTAGAAGGTTCAACTTTAAAAGATACTGCTGATTTTGTAAAACGCATGAATAAGTTACTTTCAAAATAAATTTATTTTTTAAAAGGGAGAATCCTTAAAGTAAGGTTGCTTTTAAGGGTTCTCCTTATTGTATTTTAAATTAAAGGTAGGGGAGTAGATTGATAAACTCATTCTCCTTTGTTTCACGTGAAACATTTTATTATAGTATAGCTGTTTACAACAACTTCCCTCTTGTTTCTGTAATAATAGTATATCCCAAAGAATCATATAAAGATTTTGCAGCATAATTCTCAAAAAAAACATCTAACTTAATTTCTTCAAAGTGTTGTTCTTTTGCCCACTGTTCTGCCGCTGTAATGAGCTTTTTTGCAATTCCCTTTCTTCGTACTGTTGACAGTACATCTACGGTATCGAGGTAGAGCACTTTCCTTTTTTTATAAAATGGGGCATTTTCATGGTGTGGTTGTAAATAGGCAAGCAGCCAGCCGATTATTGTGCTATCTTCTTCAGCAACCAATACCAAACAATCATTATTTGCAAGAGCTTCCCTGACAAATTCATCATTTGCAGAATAATCTTCGACATGAATAATACGGTTTGAGGACATAGTAATTTGGCCTTCTATGCCATTATGGGCAATATTCCGTATCGGTATAAGATCTTTTTCTTCTGCATATCTAATGGTCATTGTGTTTTCCCTTGATAAATATTTTTCGGTGTGTTCAATTATTCCTTTACCTCAATAGTATACAGATGGGTATCTTTTATCGTGATAATTCTATCTACTTGCTCTTGTAATGATGAACTAACATGATGAGAAATAATAATGTATGTTTTATCTGCATCTGATAGAAGTTTTGTTTCTATACGCTGTGCAGTATCAGCATCGAGTGCAGAAACTGCTTCATCAAACAGAATGATTGGAGTATTTTTTATCAAAGCCCGTGCAATTGCAATACGCTGTTTTTCACCGCCTGAAATTGAGGAACCGCCTTCGCCGATTTTTGTATCATATTTATTCGGTAGCTTTTCAATAAAATCTTTGAGTCCCGCCGTTTCAATGGCTTTCTCAAAATCGGCTTCATTAAATGTTCCGTAGAGTGTAATGTTATTACGGATAGTATCATCAAAAATAAAGGGATTTTGATGTACCACAGTAATAAGCTGAAAAAAATCCTCATCACTAATATTCCGTATATCAACTCCATCAATAGAAATTAATCCGGTATAACCGGTTATCTTTTTATAGAGCAAACTCAACAGTGTTGATTTTCCTGAACCGCTTTCACCAATCAGGAGTATTTTTTCGCCTTTCTTAATACTAAACGTAATATCATCCAATGCCGGTTGTAATGCATTGGTATTCAAGTCTTCTCCTGTCTTTTCTTGACCTTTCGGCACTACTCCGGTTGCTGCATTTTGACTTGTAGGATAGGTAAAACGTACATGATCAAAGACAATCTGCTGCTCAAACGACTGTTTTTCTACCAGCGGCAGAGCTGCCGTTTCTTGATTTAAAATACTGTCAAGCTCTCGAATAATCTCTTTAGCAGCAAAAATAGCGGTAATAGTACGCGTTAATACCCCAAGCGGAAATACAATAAAGATAACAAGCTGGCTTGCGGCAATGATAACAGAAATTTTAAATACACCCAGCAGTACAAGAATAGCCCCTAAGAAGAATACACCAAAATACACAATGCTCGATAACAAGTGAGAAAGTGTATCAGTAAAACAATCAAGTGTAGCACTTTTTAATACTGCCGTTCCGTGCAGTTCATTTGCATTCTGGTGCAGCACTGCGATTTTTTGCTGCAAATTATACGACTTAATAACATCAAAGGCTTCGAATATTTCCTTGACGGCAATGGTATATTTCTCATGTGCTGCAACAGCCCTGCTTTGTGCAGTCCGGGCAGGAGGTACTAAGCATTTTGGTACGAGTATTTGGATAGAGCTCGTGATTAAGACAAAAAGAGCCAGCCGCCAATCCAGCCAAAAAAGCAAACACACTGAAGCAGTAAATTGCAGTATCTGTGGATAAAAATCGCAGAGCTTACGGAAAAATATCGAGTCTATTTTTTCTGTGCTTTTGGTAATATATGCAAGATATGAGCCTGAATTTTTCTGTGCATATACCTGTGTATTCATTGCCAGTATTTTTGACATCAGGCTGCTCCGTAACTGCATAACTGCCGTGGTAACAGCTTTTTCTTTTACCCGCTTTGTAACAAGGTCTACACAAAATTGAAGCACTATATAGCTTAAAAAACCGGCAACATACCACGGCAGTTTTTCAAGACTGCCGCTTGTTGCATAGTCTATTGCAATCATTAAAACGTATGCAGCACCAACATCAAAAGCGGTTGAAAACGGCTGCAATAGGATATACGCAATACTATACTTGTTTTTGAGAAATGAAAGCATCATAGTTTTTCCTTTGAGATTAGTTTTTTTAATGAAAATTCCTCATTATTGGGAGAGATAGTGTTATACTGACATATAAATTATCAAACTTTTCTAAAAATGTTTTTGTAAGAAAAATACCATTTGTGTTTAGTTCATAATAAAAATTTTTGTGCTTTTCTATAGCAATTTTCTTGAGTTGTTCTAATGTATAGTATATCTTTTTCAAGCAAGGGTTCCCCTCCGAAAAAGCTTATAAATATATCATTAACATCAGGATATATATGTATATGGTAATATGGCTTTTTGAATTTGTCAATGAAATAAATTATAGCTCATGGACAAAGAAGAGAGATGGTATCCCCCTTGCCACAGCCGTAGTGGTTGGGCAAA
>JBQMYW010000011.1:0-52825 GCA_052173295.1 Treponema sp. | reverse complement strand
TCTGATCTCGATGCGTTTTTTTGCTGGGTAGTTTGTAGTATTGTTTCAAATATTTAACGACTGTCTTGATAGAGTAAGGGATGCCATACTCACGCTTGATCATTGCACCGTTAATGCGTTTATTAGACCTGTTCTGAAACTTCAGTTTCAGAACAGGCTGCCTTAAAATGCAATGTCCTAAATCGTGCTATTTGAGCGATTTAGGACTCGTCGACCTGTTCGATAACTCCGTTATCGAACAGGTCTATTATCTGCGGTTGCTTTTTCTGCTAGAGCTTTTATTTTGAATTGCCAATACATTTTCATCATGCACGGACTTTTTTTAGGTTTTTTAGATAGGTCTTTAAGACCTGCTCCTTTTTTTTCCTGCCAGCGTTTTCTCCATTTTCTGACTGTTTTTACCGTGGTTTGAAACTGCCGTGCAGCTTTTTTGTTGCCGTACTGCAGTGCATAGCTGACCAACTCTTTTCTTAACAATGAGGGGTCTTTACTGTTTTTGTAAGATGCGTAATAATCCATTGCGATGGTATCTCCTTGGTAGTATTTTTGCTTAATCTATTTTGCCCAACCGCTACGGCTGTGGCAAGGGGGATACCATCTCTCTTCTTTGTCCAAAAACGGTTTTATTACAAGGTTTCGTTTCTTTATGCAGGGATTCAGTATGACACCCTGTTAGGGCGAGCCAAAGGACTTACGTGTATTGTTGTTTTCCTGTATACTACCTGTGTGTATGTAACAACTGAAAAGATTGTGTTTGGCGGCAAGGCACTTGCCCGTATAGATGGTAAAGCTGTTTTTATACCGTTTGCACTTCCCCAAGAAACACTGGATATTACCATAACAAAAAGCATGCGTGATTATGCAGAAGCAAAAATTACTGCTCTTATTGAACCGTCTCCGCACCGCGTTATTCCGTGCTGTCCGTATTTTATGGAGTGCGGCGGGTGTAATTTACAAATGGCAGATACTGAGTATCAAAAAAGCATGCGTATGGCTATGATTCACGAGCTGCTCGACCGTGCAGCGGTACAGGCTGAACAAGAGCCGGTCATGCATTCCGGTTCTGCGTGGGAGTACCGGAATAGATTCCAGCTGCATACCGATGCTTCCGGCAGGATAGGTATGCACCGTACAGCAAGTAACACGCTTATTGCAATAGAGGATTGCCCCGTAGCACATCCGCTTATAAGGGCATTTCTTAGTGATGCTGCTGCCAAACGGTCATTGATACAGAAAGGATTACACCGCCGCTTTCATGTTTTTGCACAAGATAGCCTGTATACTCCGCATAATTCTGAAGCATCGGTACGGATTGGTTCTTCTATGCTGCACTTTAATACTCTAGGATTTTTTCAATCGAATATTGAAATGCTGGAAAAACTGATACCTGCAGTATGTTCATTAGAAAAATCACAGCGGATTCTCGATTTTTATGCAGGCTGCGGAACATTTTCTGCTTTTCTTACCAGTACCGCTCATGAGCTGCACCTTGTTGAGCATAATCGCAGTGCTTTGGTACAAGCGGAACAGAATTTAAAACGCATACAAGCGGAAAAACATACCGATTGTACGTGTTTTTTTCATGCAGTGTCCGATGAACAGTGGGCGGCACTGCCTGCGTCCCGCCTTTCTTATGATGCGGCTATTATTGATCCTCCGAGACAGGGAATGCATACAAATCTTTTTCCGTATTTTGCTGCTGCTGATATTCCGTGCATTCAGTATGTTTCTTGTAATCCGGCAACCTTTGTCCGCGATGCAAAAAAACTGCTCGCCTGCGGCTATCGTTTTATACAGTGGCAGTTGTTTGATTTTTATCCCCAAACGCATCATGGGGAACTGTTAGGGATATTCAAAAAATGAAAAAATGCATGATTGCACTCTTACTGTTTTCTCTTTCGTGGTATAGTTTTGCCCTGCCCGATGCTCCGGATTGGACAGCGGTTGCTGCCGGCGAATTACTGTGTGATCCAGTAGTACATGAAAATTATGTGTACACCCTTACGTCCGATCATGCCGTAAACTGTTTAAATAGTGCCGGTTCATTTGTATGGCGAAGACCGATAAAGCGTACACATAAGCCGTTTTTAACTGCCGGTGCTTCAGGAGTGCTTATCATAGCAGATGCATCGGGAACCATACAGGCTGTTTCCAGTCAGGGGATTCCGCTGTGGTCATTCCGGTTGCCGGAAGCTCCCGTCTATGCACCGGTATTTTCAAAAGACGGCAGACTCCTTATTCTGACAGGAAAAGCACTGATATGTTTTTCTATGAAAGGTAAACTAAAGTGGAAAGTGCTGTTGCCTGCTCCGCCGGTACGCCCGTTAAGCGAAACAGGGAATGCAGCGGCACTGCTATTACTGCAAAATAAAGAATTATGGATGATTTCGCTTACCGGCGTTATTCTTGACCGGCAGCGGATAAAAAAACAGTTTACCGTGCTGCATAGTGCAGGTACCGGATATATTGCTGCTGCAACAGATGGAACCTTAGCCTATTATAATAACCCGCCTGAGCAGACTGTTCAGTGGGAACTGCCTCATAATCTTTCTCCGGTATTTATCGAAGAATTGGAAAATGCCGTTTTATGCGGCTATGCAGGCGGTAAGGTAACCTTACTGAATTTAGAAGATGGTACAGCACTATGGACTGCTACATTCAATGCCCCATTGCAGCTGCCGGTTATCTGCGAAGAACGAGGACATGATTATCATATTTCGTGCAGGGGCTTTGCAGGCGTAATTACCCGCGATGGAAAAATACGATGGGAAACGGCAGTGCCGGCAAAGCTGTTTTTGCCGCTCATAACCGATGAAGGGTCTGTGGTAGTGATTGATGATTGGGTATTAAGGTCGTACCGCATGGAAACAAAAATCCGCACACACCGCCCGCAGCAAATACCGTTTAAAGCCTTATCCCGTATTATTGAAACTGAACGGAAAAAAAGCAGCGTGCCGTTTTTTCTGCCCTATGATGAATCAGGCGGCAGTCCGGATATTCTGCTGCGGACAATTGAAGACAGCATTACCGCCGGTACAATAGGAGAAAAAGAAGCTGCTTATGCCCTGTATCTCGAAACTATTTTACAAAACAGTACACGCTCCGCCTATATTGCCTATGATTTTACTATTCATCAGCGTGCATTAGCGGCTGTGCTGCTGGGAAAACTGGAATCGCTGGAATACCGTTCTATTTTGTTGTACGAAGCAGAAAGAACGAGTGAGCCGGTACTTGCCGCCGGTATTATTACCGGTCTTGGACTTATTGCCGCTGATCCGGACGGAGAATCTGTTCATGCTATTAAATTAATGCTGAAACGGTGCGGCACAGCGGAAAGCAGTCCGGCGTATGCTGCTTGCGATGCCCTACTGGAAATTTCAAAATACGGAACAGCCCAGAGTACTAATGCGGCATTAAAAATGCTTTTTTCAATTAGTGCCGGTACATTCCCAGAAAATGTTAAAGCCTATGCAAGACAAAAAATAAAAACTATTGTAAAATAGATGCGGATAATAGATCTGTTCGGCAACTGCGGTTCCGAACAGATAGACGAGTTCTAAATCGGGCACATAGTACGATTTAGAACATCGCATTTCAAAGTAACCTATTCAGAAACGCAAGGTTCCGGATAGGTCTAATTCTCATGCTAAAAGGGGTGTATGAATATGCGGAAATTATTATGTTCTCTTTGTATTCTTTCTTTGTGGGGAACTGTATTTGCAATTGAAGTTAATCAAAAGGAATTACAAGATACGGAAAACAGTTCCGTTGAATTTATTAACTACACAGGCAGGCACAGTGAAATAGATTCTCTGCAAGCAATAGCCGAAATAGGAAAAGGGCTTGCCGGTGCAGTAAAATCAGGACGGGCCGGCAATGCAGACCGCTATGCAGTTATTCATGCCGTAGATTCTACCGATACAGCAGGATTGGATGCAGATATTTTGATTATTGGGAAAAATGCACATGTTGATCATATCAATAATTTGCGGGTAATTATTGCCGGCTATTTAAACCGTGCATACGGTTATTCTGAAAAAGATGCAAAAATTATCGCTCATTTTATAACGATTTATAATGCTGTTTACCGCAGTAACATGGAAGCATTTAAAACCCGTTACAAACAAGTGGTAATAAAACATCTTACAGCAGAAAAAGCAGGTCTTGCACTCAATTATGCTGAATGGCCGGGAAAAACGCACATTGTTATTCCGCTTTCTGATGCATTGTATCAGGGAACAATCAGCAGCATTGATACCTCATCTATTTCCGATAAAAATGTTATCAATAAAATGCGGGAAGAAGATGACATGGATATTGCAGCACGGAAAGATATGATTAATCTTAAAGAGCGGGAAAGTGATGCAGCACGGGAACGTGCTGATCAGGCAGAAAAAGATGCAGCACTCGCACAATCGGAAGCAGCACGGAAGCAAAAAGAGGCAGATGAAGCAGCGAAGCATGCAGCACAATCAAAAAATGAAGCTGCACAGGTTCAAAAAGAAGCAGAAAATGCCAAGAAACAAGCTGAAAAATCGCAAAATACAGAAACTTTAGCAGAAAAAACACAAGCTGCTGCAGAAAAACAAAAAGAAGCAGAAAATGCAGAAAAAAATGCTGCAGAAAAGCAAAAAGAAGCAGAGAAAAAACAGAAAGAAGCTGACGAAGCTGCAAAGCTTGCTGAAGAAAAAGCACAGCATGCAGAAAAAGAAAAACAATTTGCCGATGCAAAAGAAAAAGAAATACAGAGTGATCGGAAAGATGTTGCCGCTGATACCCGAAAAATTATTGAAAATGAAAAAGCTGACAAGCACGATGCAGATGATTTGCGTTCCGCTTCTGTTCCCGGTGCAGTATTAAAAGTAGTTGATGGAAAAAATATGCTTTCTGAGGTAGTAGTACTCGATTTGAAAACAGAAAAGGCATTAAAAACATCTTCTTTAAATACAATACGGGGGCGTGTTTTAATTGAAGATAACAATATGCTGATTGCAGTCGCAGATTCTGCTTCCGGTGCTAAAATTATAACATTAGTTGCCTTAGATGCCCATACATTAGAAGTAGTAAAGCAAGCAGAAGTACCGATTGCAGAACAAAGTATGCTTGTTCAAGGTAAAGACGGCTACTATGCTGTTATTCATCAAAATAGAAAATACTATCTTGGTTATTTTAATACCGATTTAGCAGTACGGGCAACATCGCTTATCGAAGTTATTCCGTACACTGCTATTCGGCTGACAGATCAAGGAGTGCTTGTACAGAATACTGCAAACGCCATCAAATTACTGAATGCAGCGGATTTATCGGAAGTGGTAAAGTAAGCCGGCAGCCGTGTATAAGAGCGGCTGTGCTGCTACAGTAACTTATGTACAGTGAAAAACTTATTATTCTTGATTTCGGCGGTGCATCAAGCTCACTGCTTGCCCGCCGTATCCGCGATGCGGAGTATATTGTGAAATTCTGCCGGCTGATACCCCGTGCAGCTGCATAAAAACTTCCGCATTAAAAGGTATTATCCTAACCGGCGAACCGCATTTGAGCGGCTCAGCACACTTAGCACTGTTTGACCGCAGTATACTGGAATTTGGCGTACCGGTACTCGGTATTTCCTATGGAATGGAGATCATTACAGCAGCACACAGCGGTGTTATAGCTCAATAGGTTCTACGGAACAGTGCCGGTTTGCTGCAATTGCTAATATGCAATGGGGAGGAGCTTTTATTTCCGGCTTCTTGTTTGAGCCTGCCTACGGTTACCGGCAGCATTTGCTGCATCCTTTGCTGCAGATGCTGCCGAAGCAGCTGTTTTCTGTTTGGGTACCGAATACTTTTTCTTTGAGCTGCTTACCGGTTGGAGTAACGGCAAGACCTCCTTCAGCTGTTTCCCGTAGGGAAGCAGGCAGTTCATCGCCAATCCGTTTCATTGTTTGAAGAACCTCATCAGCAGGAATGGCACTTTTAATCCCCGCAAGGGCGAGTTCTGCTGCTGTAAATGCCAACGAGACACCGGAGGCATTGCGTTTGATGCACGGTATTTCCACCAAACCGGCAACGGGATCACAGACAAGCCCTAGAATACATTTGAGTGCAATGGCTACAGCATGGCTTACCATTTCAGGAGTGCCGCCGGATAGTTCAACAATACAAGCTGCTGCCATTGCAGACGCTGTACCGCATTCAGCTTGACAGCCGCCTGCTGCACCGGCAATAGATGCTTTATTGGCAGCAATCATTCCAATAGCACCTGCAGTAAATAAAGACAGTACCGCTTGCTCTTTTGGGATATTTTTCACTGTGATAAGTGCGCCCAACGCTCCCGGAACAATACCGCAGGAACCGGCGGTAGGAGCTGCAACAATCTTTCCCATCGCAGCATTGATTTCAGAAACAGCAAGTGCCATTTGTACAGCATTTGAAATCAAATCTCCTGAAAGATGCCGGTGTTCGTCAATACGCTGCTTGAGCAAGTAGGCATCACCGCCGGTTAAGCCGCTTGTAGATTTTACCCCTTCACAGCTCCCTTGGCGAATAGATTCGAGCATAACATCTAAATGTGCTGTCATCAGCTGTATGAGTTCCTGTTCAGACAGCTCCATTTGCATACTTTGATCGCGGAGAACAATCTCACGGATAGGTTTTCCCTCAGATTCAGCAGTTTTTACCAGTTCTTCTATACGTTCATAGTGCAGCATAGCCCGCTCCTTGCCGTTAGTACGGCGGAATAAAAATAACTTTTGCTACATGAGGTACTGCTTCAAGTGATTGTTTAAGCGGCGTATATACATGTCTGCCGTCTACTTGCAATGCCATAATTGCAGTGCCGCCTTTTTTATCACGGGATAAATCAAAACTGTAAATGTTAAGTGCATCTTTTGCAGCTAACGCAGTTACCGCTGCAATCATACCGGGTACGTCATCATGTACTACAATAATAGTAGGTGATTGACCGGTAATATGTACCGGCATGGTATCTATTGTATTGATAATAATATTACCTCCGCCTATAGAACAGCCTTGTATACAAACAGTATGTCCATCTGCATCTGTAAGCGTTATTTCAGCGGTATTGGGGTGTGCCCCGGGAATATCAATAGTATCAAATGTAATGGAAAGATTTTGTGTCTCCGCAATATCCAAGCTATCTTTTATGCGTTCATCATCAGGCTGCATACCGAGAATGCCGGCGGTAAGAGCCCGGTCTGTTCCATGTCCTTTATATGTCTGTGCAAATGAACCGTGCAGCAGAATATGGGCTTTTACCGCCGGAACACCAAGCAGTAATCTGCTTATCAAGCCGATACGGACAGCCCCCGCAGTGTGCGAACTGGAAGGTCCTATCATAATGGGACCGATAATATCAAAAACGTTCATCTGCCGCAGATTTATACGCTATTTTTGAAAAAAATTGCGGGGTATGGTAATTTCAGGCATACCTACTGCATAAGGGGCAACTTGATATTGACCGAATATAATTCGGACAGTATCTTTTTCCAGTTTAAATACGCTGAATAATGCTTCTTCCGGCTCTGTTCCGCTTTTTATCCATTCAGCATTGTCAGTAAGGATATTCTGCTTTACCTGTTCAGCTAATTGCCGGCGTGCTTCAGCCGAAAGCTGTTCCAGCCAATTTTCAGGCAGCGGATTAAATACATCTTTGAGTGTTAGTAATTTTTTTTCTGCTTTACTGTAGGTAATCGGTAATAGCACTGTTGACCCATGTGCTCCGCCTGTATAGACATAATGCGAAAGCAGGAAACTGATGTACTGACTATCTTCATATATTTCGTAAGGTGTAATGCAGGTTTCAAAATTGAACTGTGATGGTGCTTCTGCTGTAAAATCTATACTGGTTTGAAACATATCTTTCAGGTATGTAAGACATGCTTTGCTCACGGTATCTGCAACAAGGGTGTTGAGCTGCGGATGCTCGGAAAAAAGCGGATAATCAATTACAGCTTCATAGTGTATGCCTGTTTTTGGTAAAGAACCCGCATGCTTTTTATTGGTTTGTGCAGCCTCTTTTTTAGGAGCAGCATAACCGGAAAAAAGCACTATTGTACTAGTACAGATACAAAAAAGGATACGTTTAAAATTCATGTTCATATTTATACCCCGCCACAAAATAATTAAGATTCTCCATATACCAGCTCGAAAAAGGGAACTCGCCAGCCAAGTATACTAGACCTGTTCGATAACTGCGTTATAGTAGCATTATTACACATTTTAGTCAAATTTCAAATCATACATATAGTACGATTTAGAACATTGCATTTCAAGACAGCTCGTTCGGAAACTGAAGCTTCCGAACAAATTTATTCCAAAAGCGGTTGATCCTGTTTGCAGCCTCAAGGCATCGGACATTCAGCGTCAAAGCCGGATAGCTGCTCGTTATTCCGTCTTTGTTTTAAGTACGGATAAGAATGCAGACTGCGGCAGTTCAACATCACCAACCATTTTCATACGTTTTTTACCCTCTTTTTGCTTTTCGAGCAGCTTCCGCTTACGGGTAATATCGCCGCCGTAGCACTTTGCCAATACGTCTTTACGAAGCGGATTTACCGTTTCCCGTGCAATTACTTGGCTGCCGATAGCACCTTGGATAGCAATTTTAAACTGCTGACGGGTAATTTCTTCTTTTAACTGCTCACATACATGCCGTGCTTTCGCATAGGCATTGGGTTTATAGGAAAGCTGTGCAAGAGCATCAACCGGCTTACCATTCAATAAAATATCAATCTTAACAAGTTCAGTAGAACGCATTTCAATCACTTCATACTCAAACGATGCATAGCCGCGGCTGACACTTTTAAGCCTATCATAAAATTCAAACAGCACTTCGGCAAGCGGCATCTCATACACCAGCTCTACCCGCTTTTGGTCGAGATAGGTCATATTCGTCTGTACGCCCCGTTTTTCTACGCAGAGTGAAATAATATTACCAACATACTCTACGGGGGTAATAATTCCTGCTCGGATATAGGGTTCATCAGCACTTGCAATCTGCCCTTCATCAGGATATTCTGCCGGATTATCGCATACAATGGTTTCCCCGTTCCGTAAATGAATACGGTAGCGTACAGACGGTGCGGTAAAGATAACCGATTGATTAAACTCACGCTCCAGCCGCTCTTGTACAATCTCCAAATGCAGCAGCCCAAGGAACCCGCAGCGGAAGCCGTGTCCCAATGCTATGGAAGAATCTTTTTCGTAGGTTAAACTTGCGTCATTTAGTTTAAGTTTCTCAAATGAATCGCGCAGCTGCTCATAATCATTGGTATCAACGGGATAAACAGACGAAAACACAACCGGTTTAACGGCTTTAAATCCTGCACGGGGTTCCGCACACGGCCGATCTGAATCCGTGAGGGTATCTCCTACCTGCACATCGGAAACGGTCTTAATACCGGCAATGATATAGCCTACCTCACCTGCACGGAGGCAATCGTGTTCTATTAAATCTAAAATAAAAATACCGGTTTCTTCAACACGGTACTCAGCATTACTATGCATAAAGCGGATAGTCATACCGGGTTTGATTGTTCCTTCAAATATCCGCACATGAATAATAACACCGCGATACGGATCATAGTGGCAGTCAAAAATGAGTGCCTGCAATGGATTATCGGAAGAGCCGACCGGCGGCGGAAAGTGATGTACCAGTGCTTCAAATAGAGCGTCAATATTCTGCCCTGTTTTTGCAGAAACCGGTACTGCACTATCAGGATCAAGCCCTAAATCATGGTCTATTTGTGCGGATACTGCGGCAATATCGGCAGCCGGTAAATCTATTTTGTTAATCACCGGTAAAATTTCAAGATTATGTTCCAGTGCAAGATACATATTAGACAGGGTTTGCGATTCAACTCCCTGCGTAGCATCAACAATGAGTATTGCACCCTCACATGAAGCGATAGCACGGGACACTTCGTAGGTAAAGTCAACGTGTCCGGGAGTATCAACAAAATTGAGGATATACTCTTTACCGTCGGCAGCACGGTAGGGAATAGTAACTGCTTGACTTTTAATTGTAATACCGCGTTCCCGCTCAATATCCATATTGTCAGTCATTTGAGCACGGTGATACCGCTCATCAATTACTTTTGTCTTTTCAATAAGACGGTCTGCCAGTGTTGACTTACCATGATCAATATGGGCAACAATACAAAAATTTCTAATCGTATCAATAGAATGCATAGGCTTTTTACTATATTAAAAATATGAAGGACTGTCCAGATATGCCCATATTCCCATAAAAGCATCAAGATAGCCTGCTTTCCGGCGTTTAGTGTAAATTTGGGTATAAATAACGGAGTTTTCTTTATGCAATTCCATGGTGCGGATTTCAAAATAATCCCCCTCGGTAAAGCCTGCTTCATCAGCAGAGCTGCCGCGTACCACATCAGTTATTCTAAACGCCTTTCTTCTTCCGGTTGAAGTAAGATACAAGCCGTAAAGCGGCAGCATCGCACGATCTATCCGTTCTTTACGGTATACCTGTTCAGCGGGGTATTCAGGGCGGGGTTCAGTAAGAACATACCATGTGTTCCGGACACCGGAAAGCTCAATAATCGTGCCGGGAGTCACATGCATAAGCTGTGTTTGCAGGTCTTCCAGTGTTTCAATTTTAATACCATTAATATGCGTGATAACACTGCCGTGCGGGATATATGCAGCAGGCCCGTCAGGCAGGGCATAAAGCAGTACCGCTCCGCCGGCGGCATCAGCAGCACTATCTCCGTCAGTTTTATCCGCGGCACCGCCTGCACGTACTCCGCCGGCGGCTTTATCTGCGGTGTTTCCAAATGCACCGAGCCATGCATGCTGCACTTTTCCGCCTGCATACAGTTGCGGAAGCACGTGCTTCAAAAGTTCAACCGGTATCGCAAAGTTCAGCCCTTCCTGCCGCTCAAGCCCTGCAAATACTACTGCCTGTACCCTCCCCTGCTCGTCAATAATCGGACCGCCGGAGCTGCCATGATTAACCGGTGCATCAATTTGCAGTACACTGCCAAGCGAAAGCAGCCGCCTATTTTGTGCAGAAACAATGCCGGAGGTAAGCGTTTGATCTAATCCGGCAGGGGAACCCATGGCATAAATCTTGCTGCCGATTACAAGGTCTTTGGAAGACCCAAGCTGAAAATACACCTCCGGTGTAATTTCAACTTTCAGAAGTGCAAGATCAAAAACAGGATCCCAGCCGACAACCTTTGCCGGAATTCTGACCGCACTATTTCCCGCCTGTTTTATGTACACGCGGGAAAATCCCTCATACGATGGATCTACTTCACTTTGAATAACATGGTAGTTCGTAATAAGATAGCCGCTGCTGTCGATAAAAAAACCGGAGCCTATCATGCGGTCAGCTCTGCCTAGTCCTTTTTCTATGGTAATTCCGCGATCAACCCATACGGTTACAACCCCTTGTATCAGTGTCTGCATAATTTGAATAGATGCTGCATCTCCTGACGTTTTATCCGGTGCGGCAGCTAAGGCAGCAAAACCCTTTTCCTGCCATTCTTTCTGCTGCATCTGCAGCAGCTGTTCTTCCGTCCATTCAGCCGGTGTTTCGTGCAAAGCCGCTAATGAGCGGAAAAGAGTGAGTGCAGTATGCCATTCTTGTGCAGCGGCCGCAGTAGAGAAAGCAGATATGACAGCCTGCTTCGCATTTGTATACAGTTCTTGTATCTCTGCTGTTTCACTGCAGCACTGCTCCAGCCGCTTTGCACGGACAAGTGCCGCAAGCGGTTTATCTGTAATTAACTGCCGAACAGCACCAACTTCACGGGCAATGCTGTCTGTGTCCGTATAATCAACAAGCGGTTCGGTTTTTACCGGCAGCCCAGTACAGCCGGTAAAGAGCATAAGACACGCCGGCAATATATACAGTGCTGCCCCTGCACAAGCGGTAAAACGGGCAGCATATTTTTTTCCAAAAAAATGCAGTATCTGTAAACCTGCACAGGAGATATTTTTTACTAACCTGCAGTACATACTACTCTCCTGCGGGTATTCTTTTACGGAAAGGAACAGGCTCAAGCTGCACAAAAATACAGCCGCCTGACTGCACAGCAAACAGCTCAAACCCATTCATCACTGCAATATATGAAAACATATTCACCGAAGATTTATTGAAAATTTCCTGTAATTGCTCTGCAGCACGCCGGGAAAATGAGGGGCGTGTTTCAAGCCAATAAACCGGCAGTTCATCTTCTTTTATGATAGAAAATGAACGGCTCCCTACGGTTAATTTATCAGGTATTCCGTTTCGGTACCACACTGATACCGCTTTGCCTGATTTTCGTTCTTTCCATACGGTACTTGCTTCTCCCGATGGAAATTCCGTATGTTGAATTTCCGGAATACCGTCTTCATTTTCATCCCAGTTTTTTACGATAGTGCCGTCACCCCGATACAGTTCATAATATTCGCAGAGTAAGTTTTTATTTGAATCAATTGAAATTTTTTCTAATGTTCCCTGCTTTGAATACTCCTCCAATTGTTCAAAAAAACCGTCATCATTATAATCACATTTCTTTTGCACAGGGATTCCATTACGGTACTGCATGACTGCAATCAATTTTCCCTCTTTGGTTGTTTCAACCGAAAGAATAGTACCGGTATCAAAATGCGTCCGCTCTGCAATACCGGTATCAAAAACAGCATCACAATATAGAGCAGCCATTTTTAAATCATGTTCCAGTAAAGCTGCCGCTTGCTGTTTCAGTTTTAGGGTAAAAAATGGGTAGTCAATGCCCCCTGTTGCTTCTAAGCCGAGATTAAAATCAACCTGTTCTACAGGATTCCATTTTAAAGCAAGCGGACGCATCGTATAACTTTTTTGTCCATTGTGTACCAGTACGGACTGTACTGCAGGATAGGTATCATAGCGGACAGTATACGGATTCGGCACATAGAGAATGGCAAGCGGAGTTCCATAGCTGCATGAAACATGATACTCTGCAATACCGTCCTGATTAGAATCAAAGAGAGCAGAAGCTGGGCGGCCGTATTCAAAAAATACCGCTGCTTCAATAACATTGTCGGAATTATCATCTTGAACAATAATACCGTTAAAATCTCTTAACTTCTCAGCTATCAGACGGCGGGAATCCTCTCTCCCCGTTAAAGCACAGAGTTCAAGAATATCATCAAACGAGCAAATGGTACGTCCCTCCCGCCCCCGCAGCAGCGGTTCTGTTCCGCGGTACTGCACGGAGAAAAAATGAGTAATTGCTGTTATTTCATCAACAACCCCATATCGCAGCTCTGCAAGAATAGAAGCCAGTTGTGTGCGAAATCCAACAGTAAATTCACTGCCTTTATGCATATTGCGGAATATTTGCAGCCTGCGGCGGTTTTCTTCCACACGTGATTCAAAGGGACAAGCATACACTGCTAAGGCAGGATTTTCGTCAATCCATGCGTAAAGCCGCCGTATAATCGCATCCGCAAGTTTTTTTCCTGTTTTTGTTATTGCCTGTGTCCGTTCGCGGGAAAAAAAGAGCATAGGAAACCGCTCATCAAAACTCCACCGGTTCAGTGCTTCAAAAACAACCCCGCGGGCTTCGTCAAAACGCTCAAGTCCGTATAATGCGGATGCCCGATAAAAATCGCTATCTGCTGAAGAAAACGGCTGTGAATCAAGCAGCGGCAGTACATCTTTGAAACGCCCCATTTCAGTGTAGAGCTTTGCAAGCAACAGTTCTGCATCGCTGCGGGCGTAAATATACCATTGCAGTCCTTGGGTAAGCGATTGCTCAAGAGGAATAATAATTTTCCCCCGCGGCTCTTTCATATTCAGCAAGCACAGAGCTTCTAAATATGAAAAATCAGCAAAATGCTCATCATATACAGCCCCGATCCGTACACAAGAAAGCGCATCTGCATAATTTTCATCAGTACAGAATGCCGCTGCCTTTGCCAGATAATCCTTTGCATAGGCAGTATTCACACTCCGAACCGGTATTTCACGCGGATATACAGCTGCCGGTATGAGTATGAGAAAAAACATGAGAAAAAACTGAATGCTGCCGGTAATTTTTTGCATATAATCCTTCCTTAATTACACTTTCAACGGACAATCCAATTACAATATCCCAGCGGGCTGCCGTACAATGCCCGTATGCAATTATCCTCAATGATAATTGGTAAAAATTTACGGCTTATAGAATCAACCGCCCATTCATTAAAAATTTTTTTCACTGATTTATATGATCCGCTACTCATTTGAATGGTATCGCGTTCCTGCCGTCCCCGTACAATGATCGGCAGCCTAAATGGACCGGCAGCCGCATCAGTATCTGTACCGCGGATATAGTATCCTCCGTCTGTTTTATATACGTGTAATTGTCCTAATGGATAATTATATACAGCTTCGCCGCGAATAGCAAGGAAATACGGCTTTTCTTGCAAAAGTGTGCGGTATGTAATCATATTAAAAAGAAAAATCAGATCCCCTCTCCGTTCCATACGCAAAGATGCGGCTGCTGTAACCCCTGTTCTGCCTGAAGTCTGTGCAAGCCGAAGCAGCACTGCAAGCGGTATACGTTCCGCAACACCAAGCAGTAAACACGCACGTTCAATAAGACGCAGCCGTAGAGCATCTGCAAGAGAATCAAAAAAAGAACGGGAAATTGTTACAGCACCGGTAGGATGCAGCTGCCATTCCGCACAGCAATAGACAGCTGCGATTGTACTATCGGTATGCCCGGTATAAGATGCTGAGGGTATATTTTTCTGCTGTGCAGTACGTCCGCTCATGCTATGCTGAAAAAATAATGACTGCTGCTCTTTTAAAGAATCAAGACAAAATGAAGAATCAAGGGCTATTTTCTGCAGTGTTTTATCTAATCCTGAATGCCACTGCCCAAATACCGAAGATAATGCAGGAATAAGAAAATGCCGTATTTTATTCCGTAAATAAATATTTTCAGCATTGGTAGCATCTTCCCGCCATGGAATCCCCTCTTCACGCAAAAAATGCTCTATCATTGTCCGGTCAACACCGATGAGAGGACGCAAATATTTACCGTGCCGGACTTCCATTTTTCGAAGTGATGCAGGGCTGCCGCCTTGAAAAAGACGCATCAGCACTGTTTCATACACATCATTTCGATTATGTGCTGTTACTATAAAATCTGCATGAACAGCTGCGGCAGTTTTTTCAAAACACTGATAGCGTAAATGACGGGCTGCATCTTCCATACCGCGTTTACGGCTGCGTGCACAATCAGCAGCAGCCCCCTCCGGCAGTACAGCAACAAAACACGGAACAGGCGGCGACAATGCCGCACAAAACTGCTCAACAAATGCCGCATCTGCTGCCGACACAGCACTTTCACGGATATTATGATTAACGGTTACAGCAGAAATACGGCAGCAGGCTACAGATTGAATACAATGTATTGCGGTTAAAAGGGCAATAGAATCAGCACCGCCTGAACAAGCAATAAGTAAATGTACTGATGAACCACCAAGATATGGTGCAAGATTGGAATAAACACTCTGAACAACCGGACGGGTAAAAAGCATAGCACAAGCAAAAGAGCGGGACAAAAAAAATGCAGGTTTACACCTGCATTTATAAACATCAAAGTTATGCGTCTGTTTCAGCAGCAGGGGTCTCATCTGCCTTTGCGTATTTAACGGTTGCAATCGCTAAATCAGCATCAGTCAATATTTTTACATCAGATGAAACAACAATGTCTTTTACATGGAGCGATTCATTTGCTCCCATTCCTGAAACATCTACTACAATACGCTCAGGTAAATTACGCGGTAAGCACTCAACTTCAACTTCTGTGATACCGGTTTCCAACACTGCACCATGACGGCATACTTCAGGAGAACCTGACAAACGGAGCTGAATTTTTGTACGCAGCAGTTTTCCGCGTTCTACAGCATAGAAATCAACATGATATACTTTATCATTTACAATATCATATTGATAATCTTTAATAAAAACTTCAAGTTCATCCTTATTATCAAGTTTTATAATTATAAGGGTACTTTCTGTTACTGTTTTAAACAATTTTTCAAAATCGCGGTACGGAACATCAATTGCGATTGATTCACCTTTTCTATCATATACAACAGCAGGCAAGCGATCCGTGCTGCGGCATTTTGCAGCAGCAGCCTTTCCAAAAACCGTACGGCGGCATGCAGTTAATATTCTTTCTTCCATAATGGGAACTCCTTTAAATAAACAGACAAGGGGCTTTAAAAAAAGCCCCTTGCATCAGCTCTACACACCGGTTAATGGTCAACCGGTCTTGGGACTGGGACGGTAGGATTCGAACCTACGGAATGACGGCACCAAAAGCCGTTGGCTTACCACTTGCCGACGTCCCAATATAAAAGCCTCTGTTTTAGGGCAGAAGCTGTTTACACATTTTTCTATCGCATTTCAGCATCTGCATAAAATGCTTCAAGAATTTTTTCTTGCAATATATTCCGAAATTCAGGAGTAACAGGATGTGCTACATCTTTATACTCTCCTGTCTTTGTCTTCCTACTCGGCATTGCAACAAACAATCCTTTTGACCCTTCAATAATCTTAACATTGTGAAGTACAAAGCAATCATCAAAGGTTACAGCAGCGTATGCTTTTAACTTATCCTCAGCAACAACTTTTCTTATCTGCACATTAGTAATCTGCATAGAATGCCCTCCTTGCTGAATTATCAGTCTTATAGGAATATTATACACACTAACATACAATCATGCAAGCAACACAAACGGTTTACACCAAGCCCATTTATTTGACAGTGCAGCAAAAGCTGAATCTATCAATGTACTGCCGGTAAATAAACCAAACACCGCAGAACCGGAACCGCTCATACGGGCAAAAATTGCTCCTTGAGCATAAAGGTCTTGCACAGCTTCTGAAACAATGGGATATGCAGCTTCAATAACCGGTTGAAAATCATTATAAAACTGCCATTCTTCCATCGGAGCATAGTAACAACTCTGTAACTGTTCTACACCCCATTTTTCTTGCGGCTGCCCGCCATTCCTTTCTGCATCCATCTGACAGTATGCAGCAGCTGTTGAACTATGTACACCCGTACAAATCAACAAACCAAAACAATCAGAACGGTTTTTAAGCGGCACAAAACGCTCACCGCGTCCTTCTACTATACACGGACTTCCGGTTAAAAAAAACGGTACATCACTTCCCGCAGCCAATGCAATGTGCATAAGCTTTTTATTGGTAAGCGAAGCGGAAAACAACGTATTAACCGCCTGCAAAACAGCTGCTGCATCGGAAGAACCTGCTCCCAATCCGCTGCCTGCTGGTATATTCTTCACAATCCGTACACGAATACCGCCGTCAACATGAAGCTCAGACAAAAAAGCGTTCCATACCGTAGTTATCGTATTCAATTCAGGCAACACCATAAACGGCGATTCAATGATACACACTCCAGCAGTTTCTATCCGCTCGACCGATATATAGTCGGCAATAGATATACGCTGAAAGATGCTTTCAATTTCATGGAAACCGTCTGAACGCTTGTCCAAGACTTTTAAATGAAGATTAATCTTCGCATACGCACAAAGACTAACAACATCATTTATCATGCTTTGAGGAGTATACACATATATTTTTTTTTGTCAATCCCTTTTGGAATTTCTATTAGGGATTTCTACATTAATTATGCTTTGCATTTTCCGCAATTTGTGGTATGCTGGTACAAAGAGTTATCCAAAAACCAGCTATTTTGGGTAGCTCCATAATTATCTAACGGTGCACCGCAGATTCGATGCCCGTAAAAGAGGTAGAGTATGAAGATGATGCGTAAGCTGCAGAGTATTGCAGCGTTGACGGCAGCAGTGGTGTTCACAGCTTGTCTTGGAACGAACGCCGGAGTAGTGAATGAGCGGCAAACCCGTGCAAGCGGAAAACAGCCTGACACCGTTACCCTTGAGCATAAGCTCATTACCAAAGGAACTGCCGGTGCAGATGAAGTAACATTAGTTTTTGCAGCAACAGCAGATGTGCACGGAAGAATTTATCCGTATGACTATGCAGTTACAGAGTCTGTTGCGGGTGCAGGCTATGCAAAAACCTATAGTATTGTTAAGGAACTGCGTGAAAAGCATCCGAATATGGTGCTCATGGATGTAGGAGATACCGTTCAAGATAATAGTGCTGAATTATTTAATGACCTTGAAACACATCCGATGATTCAAGCCCTCAATTACATGAATTGCGATATTTGGGTACTGGGAAACCATGAATTCAATTTTGAAAAAGAATTTCTTGTCCGCAATATCAAAAATTTTAACGGCGGAGTGTTGAGTGCAAATATTTATAACGAAGCCGATAACAGCCACTTTGTGCTGCCGTATCAGCTTTTAAATATTGAAGGAGTACGGGTTGCCGTTGTCGGGCTTGTGCCGCCGCATATTCCCATGTGGGAAGCAAGTGCCCCCGATCATTTTAAGGGGCTTACATTTGAAGAGCCGCTGGACGCTGCAAGAAAAACTGTTGATGCACTGAAAGGTCAGTATGATGTTCTTATCGGGGCATTCCACCTTGGACGGTATCCGGAACATGGTGAAAAAGGCAGTGTTATGACAATTGCAAAAGCAATCCCTGAATTTGACTTAATTTTCGGCGGACACGAACACGCATTATATAATACTGAAGTAGAGGGTATGAACGGTGATAAAACATGGACTATTGAACCCGGTGCATACGGAAAAGCACTCGCAGTAGGCGAAATTACGGTAAAAAAACATGATAATGCATGGAAAATAGTGTCGGTAAAAGCTGAAAATAAAGAAACAAAACAAATTGACAGCAATGCTGATCTTGAAAAAGAATTTGCATTTGTGCATGAGCAGTCTTTGGCAGATGCAGATACGGTTATCGGTACTGTTACCGAAGACTTTATTCCGCGGGTAGACTACATTACCGGTGCTGAAACAGTAACCACAATGCCTACCATTCAGCTTGAAGACACCGCGTTAATTGACTTTATTAATGAAGTGCAAATAAAAACCGCCGATGCTGAAATTGCTTCTGTTGCTGCATTCCGCCCCGATATGAACTTAAAAAAAGGCGAATTTAAGAAAAAAGATGTCGCATTTATTTATAAATATACAAATACGCTGAGGGGTGTAAATATGACCGGCGAAAACTTGCTGAAATACATGGAATGGTCGGCAGAATATTTTAATACACCGGTAGATGGCGATATTACTATTTCATTTAATCCAAACATCCGTGCATACAATTATGATATGTTTGACGGTATTACCTACGATATTGATATTTCAAAGCCAGTAGGTTCGCGTATTGTCAATGCGAAGGTAAACGGGGAGCCTGTTGATCCGGCAAAAGTGTACAAGGTAGCAGTAAATAATTACCGTTTCGGCACATTGCAAAAACTTAAGCTTGCAAAACAAGAAGATGTTTACTATGATTCGTATGAAACCATGCAAGATGCAGGACGTATCCGTGATCTCATTGTTCAGTATGTTAAAGAGAAAAAGACAATTTCGCCTACAGTTAATAATAACTGGAAGATTATCGGATTTAATACCGAAGTTCCCGGACGGGAAGATGCCCTTGAAAAAATACGGAAAGGGGAGATTGCTATTCCCAGCTCCGCAGACGGCAGAACGAGAAATGTAAAATCAGTTAATATCAAAGATGTAAAATAATCATAACGCACGTGCAATAAAATGCATGGAGAAATGCCGATGATACAGCATTTATTGCTTTTATTATCGGCATTTCTATTGTTCAAGGGCAGCAGGAACTTCTGACATATCTGCAAATACCGGCTGCTTTAGTGAAAACAACCCCATGAATTGCCTGATTCTATACTGACGCGGAGCGGTACTTTCAATGTAATGACCGATTCCATTTCCCGCTGCAGCAGTGCTTTTACCGTTTCTACTTCATGCTGCGGAGCTTCCAGTATCAGCTCATCATGGACTTGTAACAGCAGCCGTGCAGAAAGCTGTTCTGCCCGCAGTGCAGTATCTACTTTCAGCATTGCTGTTTTTACAATATCTGCTGCTGAACCTTGAATGGGAGTATTAACTGCTATCCGTTCAGCTGCAGCACGGCGGGTTTTATTACTGCTGTCAATTCCGGCAATCATCCGTTTCCGTCCCATAAGCGTAGTAACAAATCCGTCCCGGGCAGCGGCAGCTTTTAAGTCTTCAATAAAAGCAGCAACGCCTGAATATGTTGCAAAGTAGCGTTTGATAAATTCCGCTGCATCGGTTCGTGAAATACGAAGCTGGTTTGCAAGCCGGAATGCACTCATGCCGTACATAATCCCAAAGTTAATAACTTTTGCAATGCGGCGCATATCCGGTACAACTGATTCCGCGGGAGTTTCAAAAATAAGCGATGCTGTTGCAGTATGTACGTCAATACCGTGCTGAAATGCTGTTACTAAGTTGGAATCTCCTGAAAGATGAGCAAGAATAACCAATTCAATTTGTGCGTAGTCCGCGGAAATCAGCTGATGCCCTTCTGCAGCATAAAATGCCCCGCGGATTTTACGCCCTTCTTCTCCCCGTATGGGAATATTTTGCAGATTAGGATCGCGGCTTGAAAGTCTGCCGGTTGCCGTTCCCGTTTGAATAAAACTTGTATGAATACGCCCGTTGGAATCGGTAAGAAGCGGCAGTGCATCGGTATAAGTGGATTTCAATTTTGAAGAAACCCGATATTCAAGAATTTTTGCCGGCAATTCATCAAGAGCTGAAAGTTCTTCCAACACGGAAAGGTCTGTTGAATAGCCTGTTTTTGTTTTTTTCCCTGCCGGCAATTTCCGCTCCGTAAATAAAACCTCTTGCAGCTGCTTGGGCGATGCAATATTAAACGGATGCCCTGCAATGCGGAAAATATCTGCTTGCTGTGTTTCTAACAAAGCAGCGAGTTCGCAAGAAAATGCACCCAAATCTTCCTTTTTTAGAAATATACCCTGTGCTTCCATACGGGCAAGCAGCGGCATCAGCGGCATTTCTACTGTTTGAAACAGCGTATATAAACCGGATTTTTGCAGTACCGGCAGCAGCAGCAAATAGAGCTGCAATGTAAGATCAGCATCTTCTGCTGCATACACAGCAGCTTTTTCCAGCGGCACATCAGCGAATGTCTTACCTTTGGGGACTACTTCGTTGTAAGAAATACCGTGCAGTCCAAGCAAGACCTCTGCTAAATGCTCTAGCCCAAAACTGTAATAATCGGGATCAAGCAGCCATGCGGCAATCATAGTATCAAATAAGGTGCAGTGCATATCAGTAATGCCCGCACTTTGCATTACTTGATAGTCAAATTTACCGTTATGGAGAATAAGCGTAAGCGTTTTATTGCTCAAAAGCCGTTTAAGTGCTCTATATGCCGCTACTTTCGGCATTGCCGCTGCTTTCGGCATAACAGATGCACTGCTGTTGTCAGTTTGAGCAAGTTCAAGTAAATCCTGTGCAGGAGCTTTCAGCGGAACATAGACAGCAGAGCCTGCCGATACACTCAATGAAAACCCTACAAGGGTATCGGTGAAAGGATTAAGTCCGGTAGTTTCGCAGTCAAATGCAGCGTAGCCTTGAGTAATGGCTTGATCAATAAGGAGATTCAACGCTGCTTCATCAGTAATGATGCGGTAGTCCCCGCTATTATTCTGCACCGGAGGGGCAGCATGTTCAAGCTGTTTTAGAAAACTTACAAGCCCTGTATCTGCTTCCATTCGTGCAGTACCGCTGCCGCCGGCTTCCGCAGCATTAGAACCGGATTCGATGGCAGCGTCTGTACTTGAATGCTGCCGATGGCTGCCGCCGGTATCGAATGCTCCATAAAGCTCGGCAAGCCGCCGTAACCCATGCTGCTGAAACAGATCTGCTGCAGCCTGATAGTGTAATGAGGCACACCGGTAAGTATCTTCAGGAAGCGGTACGGCGGTATTCAATCTAATAAGCTGTTTTGAAAAAAATGCAGATTCTTTTCCGGCAATCAATTTTTGGCGTACTGCTCCTTTCACTGAATCAATTTGTTCATACAGAGCTTCCAGTGTTGTGTATTCTTTTAAGAGCTTTACAGCAGTTTTCGGTCCAATACCTTTTACCCCGGGAACATTATCCGCAGTGTCACCGATAAGGGAGAGGAGATCGAGCATTTGTTCCGGCGGAACTCCCCATTGTTCCGTTACTTGTTCAATACCGCACTGTATTCGGCTTTCCGTCTTATCCGGCTTTAACATGGTTACCGTTTCCGTTACCAACTGCATTAAATCTTTATCATTTGAAATAATAACACAGGGACGTTTTTCCCGTTCAGCACGGGATACTGCTGCAGCAATAATATCATCTGCTTCAAAACCGTCTGCCCGCACAAGCGGAATACCGAGTACCGTTAAAATATGCTCGATATGAGGAATTTGAGCATGTAAATCCTCAGGTGTTTTTTCGCGGGTTGCTTTATATTCAGGGTACAGCTCATGCCTGAATGTCGGAGTTTTAGAATCAAATGCGGCAAGAAAAAACTGCGGCTGATACGTTTGCAAGATTGTATGCAAGGTTCTAAAAAAACCATACACTGCAGAAACATTTTCTCCGGCACTATTGGTAAGCGGCCGGTTTACAAAAGCAAAATATGAACGATAAATAAGTCCGTATACATCAAGGATATAGAGCGTATTATCCTGTATTTGTTCAGTATTCACAGAAAGAGTATTCACCTGCGTTACCTCCTTTCCGCAGTTTTTTTGCTGCGGTGTTCAGGAAGTAATCGGGGTAATAGGACAAAACCGAATACAAAGATAATAAGGGTAACAGCCCAGCCGATAGCCGCATTCAAAAATATACCGGAGACAATAAATCCTGCAAAAGCACAAACACTCGCAAAGAGTGCATAAGGCATTTGTGTTGTAACGTGTTCCAAATGCGGACAGCCGGCACCGGTGGAAGATAAAATAGTAGTATCGGATATGGGAGAAGCGTGATCGCCGAACACGGCACCGCTGAGTACCGCACCGACATTGATAAGTGCTGCATTCAACAGTGCATCACCTGTAATCATCTGCATTTCGGCAAGTGCAAGGGCAATAGGCAGCACAATGGGAATCATAATAGTGAATGTTCCCCAGCTGGTTCCCGTAGAAAACGAAATAAGTGCAGAACACACAAACACCGCAGCCGGTAATAACCAAAGCGGAAAGTATCGTGCCGTTACCATTTCAGCAAGATACTTTGCTAATCCTAGTCCGCCTTCGGCAGGGGCTGCTTTTATCACAGAACCGATTGTCCATGCAAGGGTTAAAATGATTAGTGCCGGAACCATAGAAGCAATACCATCTTTAAAAGCACGCGAAGCATCTTTTACCGTCAAGAGTTTGCGGCTGATAAAATAAAGATAGGTGAAGAGTATGGTAAGCGATGCTGCATACAGCAATGCAATAGAGGCATCGGATTCGGCAAAAGCCCTGCTGAGCGGAATAGCATGCCGTGCTTCCAAAATACCGGCAGAGGAACCGCTTTGAACCGCCTTGAGCCATGTTGTAAACGGGAAAAAAAACAGTGCAGCTGAAATTAATACAAGAATAGGAAAAATCATATCAACAGCTTTTGCCCGCTTATTATATGCAATGGGAATATCGCCGCCGGCAGTACCGTAGAGTTCTTCATTGAAAAGCAGCTTTTTTTCACGGGCAAGCCGCTCACTGTGCTTCATAGGACCAAAATCTCTTCCGCTCAAAATCAGTACCATAATCATACACAGCGTTAAAAGTGCATACATATTGTACGGTACTGCCTTGAGAAAAAACTCAAATTCGGAAATCCCTAACTTGGAAAAACCGTCAGAAGATTTCACCACAGACATAACCGTAACAACCCAGCTTGACACCGGTATACTGATACAAATAGGAGCAGCGGTAGAGTCAATAATATGGGCGAGTTTTGCCCGTGAGATGTTTTGTTTATCGGTAATAGGACGCATAATAGTCCCAACGGTAAGGGTATTAAAATAGTCATCAATAAAGATAAACAAGCCGAGGCACCATGCCGTAAACAGGGTGCTTTTCCGGGTTTTGATTTTTTGTGCAGCAAGCTGTCCAAGTGCACCGGCGGCTCCGGTTTTAGACAGCATACCGACTAAGCCGCCAAGCAAGGCACAAAAGAGGAATATTCTGATATTCCATGCATCATTAAGTGATTGTGCAATGAGATCAGTTGCATTCATCAAAGCAAAAAGCGGATTCCCGCCGGCAACAATGAGCGTACCGGATAAAATACCGAGGAAAAGAGAAACTATCACATCTTTTGTGATAAGTGCAAGTGTGATTGTTAAAAGCGGGGGAACAATCCCCCATAAACCAAAATGTTCCATGGTATCGGGAACCTCCTTATTTCGCGTTATGAAAAACTGCTGCTGCACATGAGCGTACCTTGCATTGCAGGTTCGACAAGGCACAGAGTCTAAGGTTGGAACATGGTATGCTGCTGTCAGCCATGACCTGTCTATGCGTGTTCCAATCGTTTTTTTTCTTCCCGTAATGCCTGAAGTTTCGTTGTAAGCTCGTGTGTTTTTTCCTCTTTGCAGCGAGGGCATTCAAAATGTTCTCCGTCAAGATACCCGTGAATGGGGCAAATCGAGAATGTAGGAGAAATTGAAAAATACGGAATCCGGTAATGAGATGCAACTGCTTTTACAAGGTTTCTGCACGCTTTCCAATCTTTTATTGCTTCTCCAAGAAAAATATGAAAAACAGTTCCGCCGGTATATTTGCGTTGCAGGGATTCTTGATGATCAAGTGCGTCAAATACATCACTTGTGTACGATACCGGCAGCTGGCTTGAGTTTGTGTAGTAGGGATCACGCTCGCCCGAACTGATAATATCGGGAAACTGCTGTTTATCATGGCGGGCAAGGCGGTATGAGGTGCTTTCTGCAGGAGTTGCTTCCAAATTGAATAAATCGCCGGTTTGCTCTTGGAAATCGGCGAGCCGCTGCCGTATGTGAGTGAGCACTTTTTCTGCAAAGGCTTTACCGGTTTCACTAACAATGCTTTCTCCAAGAAAGTTGAGGCACGATTCGTTCATGCCGCAAATCCCAATCGTAGAAAAGTGATTGTTCAAATGGGCAAGATACCGGCGGGTATAGGGGAATAGACCGCCGTCCAGCAGTTTTTGAATGACTTTCCGTTTAATAACCAAACTCTGTTTTGCAAGCTCCATGAGATAGTCGAGGCGGTCAAAGTAGTCTTTTTCTGTTTTAGCAAGATAACCGATTTGCGGCATATTGATGGTAACAACACCAATGGAACCGGTAAACTCATCTGAGCCGAATAGCCCGCCGCCCCGTTTCCGCAACTCGCGTTTGTCCAGCTGCAAACGGCAGCACATGGAACGCACATCGCTCGGATTCAAATCGGAATTGATAAAATTTTGAAAATACGGGGTACCGTATTTTGCCGTCATGGTAAAAAGGAGTTCAGCAGCGGGGCTGTCCCATTCAAAGTCATCGGTAATGTTATACGTTGGAATAGGATACTGAAAACCGCGTCCTGCTGCATCACCTTCTATCATCAATTCGATAAAAAGTTTGTTAATCATATCCATTTCCGCTTGGCAGTCTCCGTAGGTAAAAGGCATATTTGTACCGCCTACCACTGCGGGCTTGTCAGCAAGGTCTTTTGGACAGACCCAGTCAAGTGTGATGTTTGTAAAAGGGGCTTGGCTCCCCCACCTGCTCGGTGTATTGACACCGTAGATAAAACTTTGTAAACACTGCTTAACATTTTTCTCGTCAAGATTGTCTGCTTTAACAAAGGGAGCAAGATATGTGTCAAATGAGCTGAACGCCTGTGCACCTGCCCATTCATTTTGCATAATGCCGAGAAAGTTGACAATCTGCTGAATGAGCGTTGAAAGATGCTGTGCCGGACGTGAGGTAATTTTGTCCGGAACGCCGCCTAAGCCCTCTTGAATAAGCTGGCGGATTGACCAGCCGGCACAGTACCCCGAAAACATTGAAAGGTCATGAATATGAAAGGCAGCAGTTTTATGGGCTTCTGCAATTTCGGGCGTGTAAATATTTTTCAACCAATAATTTGCGGTTATCGTTCCTGAATTGTGCAGAATAAGCCCGCCGAGCGAGAAGTTTACATTGGCATTTTCATTAACCCGCCAATCACTTTGACTCAAATAGCCGTTCATGGTTTTATCAATATCGATCATCAGCCGCTCGGCATCGCGGACTGCTTCCCGTTTTGCACGGTAAAGTATGTAGGCTTTTGCAATAGCAGCTTCATTTTTTTCAATGAGGAGATTTTCAATAGTATCTTGTATTTCTTCAATATGGGGAACAGAAGCCCCCTGCTGTCCGCTTATCCGCTGCAAAAGCCGCTGTTCGGTACTGTGCGTAAAAAATTCAGCTTTTTCTTCATCACTGCTGCCGGTTACTGCTTCAATCGCTTTTTGAATTGCTGTTTTTATTTTATTGCGGTTAAATGCTTCCGCTTCGCCGGAACGTTTTATTACTGAACGCAACACCGGTTTTTCTATTTCGCTGCCGGTTCCTAAAAATGATGACCATTCAGGAAAGACCGATTGATTCTCTTCCGGCTTTTTCTCCATATTGAACTCCTGCTTTCTTGACTTCATTAATAAATTCATCAAGATCATTAAATTGTTTATAAACCGAGGCAAAACGGATATAGGCAACTTTATCGACCGTGTATAGTTTAGCCAGTACCATTTCTCCCAGTTGGGTGCTGTTAATTTCTTTTGCACCTTTTCCTGTCATTAAAGCGGCATCTTCAATTTCATTCACAATGTTTTCTATTGTCTGCATGGAAATGGGACGCTTTTCTACAGACCGTTCGATGCCGCGTTCAAGTTTTGTACGGTTGAACGGTTCCCGCCGCTTATCCCGCTTGATGACCATAAGCGGTTTTTCATCGATGTGTTCATAACTGGTAAAGCGGTAGCCGCAATGCAGACATTCCCGCCTGCGGCGTATACTGCCGCCGTGTGCAAGGGTGCGTGATTCCACAACCTTATCTTCTAAACAACCGCAATACGGACAACGCATATTACTGCTCCTCAATCGGTTCAGCGGATTCAGCGGCAGTAAGGCACGCAGTAATATAATCCCACTGCCGGTCAATGGCATCAGCAGTACGCTGCGGGACAATCCCCATAACACAGCGCATACCGCTTTCTGTATAAAAACTATATTTTACAAAAGAACTTTTGAAAAAGCCTTTTGTAAAAACTTCCCGTTCTATTTTTTCTACTACTGAGGACGGATACTCTCTACGGACAGTAAACCCCAGTATGCCGTTGACCGATCGGATTACTCCTGCGGTACAGTCAAGTTCCCAGTATGAGGTAAGGCAGGCAGCCAGCACTGCTATGGCAGCAACAGCATAACCGGCAGGCGGCACGGACTGCCCTTCGATGTGCATAACAATACAGGCAGAGGCGGTACAGCCTGCAATTACCGCATAGAGTATACGCATTTTTACAGAAATAAACGGCAGTATAATACCGTGCCGCTTGTTTTTTTGTATCTTCCGTATAAAAGAAATCTGCATTGCGGTTATCCGGCAGCCTGCCACTTTTTATGAAGCCTGCGTAAAACCGCAAGCCCGGCACAGCCGCAGACAATCATCACAAAACAAAAAATTTGACCGGTGGAAATATTTTTCAGCGAATCGAAGCGGTAAATCTGCGAATCGGTGAATGTACTAATTCTAAAGCCCAGTTCATAATCGGGCTGCCGGAAATATTCGATACCGAACCGCACGAGCCCGTACCCTATCATATAGCAGCACAAAATAAAGCCGTTAAACGGCTTTTTATTCCGTATACCCCAGAGGATAAGCCATAGCACCACGCCTTCAAAAAGAGCCTCGTACAGCTGGCTCGGATGACGGGGCAAATTAACATACTGAGCACCGGCAGGAATGAGCATACCGGCACGGGCAGCAAAGTCTTGTACCCATGCTTCTTGTGCAGGAAAACAGTCATGGAGCGGCACGGCAGGGAAAATCATACCAAACGGTCCGTCTGTAATTCTCCCGTATAATTCAGCATTAAAAAAATTACCGAGTCTGCCGAATGTGTAGCCGAGCGGAATACCGGCAACGGCAGTGTCCGCCCATGCAAGAAAATTCCGTTTATGAACAAGACACCACAAGAGTCCGCCGGCAATAACCCCAATCAACCCGCCATGGTATGACATTCCTTGTAATCCTGTCCACTGCCCTTCTGCAGAAAACGGCCAAAAAATTAGCCATGGTTTTATCCAATAGACCCAGCTAGATTCATACACAAGGGTGGCAAAAATTCGTGCACCGAGCAGCAATCCGGTGATAGACCATGTAAAAAAATCAAGCACTTCGTCATGAGTAATCGCTTTTTCATGGGGAGAAAAGCGTTGCAGCTCACCCCGTTTCAGCTGTACTCTAAAAAGAAGATACGCAATCGAAAAGGCGACAAGGTACATAAGACCGTACCAGCGTAAAAAAGAAACACCCGGGATAATTTCAGGATGAATCCATGCCGGATATGGGATAGACAGTATCATGAGAAACTCCTTCGCGGTGTACTACGGGCAACAAAACTTCCCAAAATCACCTGCAAAATACAGCATTTCAATAAAACTCTCAAAACCAAAGTTTTTAGAGTTTCGCCGTAATTTTTTTCAGTTTCCAAATATCCTGCACATAGTCTTCGATTGTCCGGTCAGAGCTGAATTTTCCGGAACGTGCAATATTCAGTAAGCACATTTTTGCCCACTTCATCGGGTCTTTGTACGCTGCAAGCACTCTTTCATGTGCTTCGCTATATGCATCAAAATCGGCAAGAACATAATATACATCAGGACGCTGACCTTCAACACCGTACACGAGCGAATCATACAATTCTCTAAAGCTGTTATCGCCCGCAGCAGTATACGTTCCGTCAATCAGTTGGTTAAGTGCTTTTGCCAAAGCAGGATTCCGGTTGATGTACTCTTGGGGATTATAGCTGTGAGCAGCTTCCATAGAAAGAATTTCATCAGCAGTTAAGCCGAAAATAAAGGCATTTTCAGCTCCTGCTTCTTCAACAATTTCAATATTTGCTCCGTCAAGGGTTCCCAGTGTGAGTGCCCCGTTTATCATAAACTTCATATTACCCGTACCGGAGGCTTCTTTTCCTGCGGTAGAAATTTGCTCAGATACATCTGAAGCAGGGAATATTTTTTCAGCAGCAGATACCCGGTAGTTTTCCGCAAAGACAACTTTCAGTTTTCCATTGACACGGTGATCATTATTGATGCGGTCGGCAATAGTATTGATGAGTTTAATAATTGCCTTTGCACGCCGGTAGCCGGAGGCAGCTTTTGCTCCGAAAATAAAGGTTTGCGGAATGGGAGCATAATCAGGATTTTCAAGGAGCTTATTGTACAAGGTCATAATGTGCAGCACATTCAAAAGCTGCCGTTTGTATTCATGGAGCCGTTTAATTTGTACATCAAACACTGAATCAGGATCAATTGTAACACCCTGTGTCTTTTTCAAGAATGCTGCGAGAGCTTCCTTGTTATGCTTTTTAATAGCTATCAATTCTTTCAGTGCATCAGCATTATCAACCAGTTTTTCGAGCTTTTTAAGTTGCGGCAAGTCTTTTATCCAACCAGTTCCAATATGCTTTGTAATAAATGCCGCCAATTCAGGGTTTGCAGTTAATAGCCAACGCCGCTGGGTAACACCGTTTGTTTTATTGTTAAATTTTTCGGGATACAGTCCATACCAGTCGGCAAGTTCTTTTTTCTTTAATATGTCAGTGTGCAATGCTGCAACGCCGTTTACAGAAAAAGATCCGGCAATAGCGAGCCACGCCATGCGTATTTTCCCTTCTCCGATAATTGCCATTTTGTTATGTTTTTTCCAATCTGCCGGATATTTTTCCCGCAATTCGCCTAAGAAACGGCGGTTGATTTCTTCAACAATTTGGTACACACGCGGTAAAAGTCCTTGGAAAATATCAATAGGCCATTTTTCCAGAGCTTCAGCAAGAATGGTATGGTTGGTGTATGCAAAGGTTTCGGTAACAATTTTCCATGCTGCGTCCCAACCGAGATGATGTTCATCCATTAAAAGCCGCATAAGTTCAGGAATTGCAACAACAGGATGCGTATCATTCAATTGAATAACATTGTACTGAGAAAATTTTGCAAAATCCGTACCATGTTTACGGATAAAGGCATTCAGCAAATCCTGCAAGCTGGCAGAGGTAAAGAAATACTGCTGTTTAAGCCGGAGTGCTTTACCGGAAGGTCCAGAATCATTGGGATATAAGACGCGGGAAATATTCTCGGCTGAATTTTGCCGTGCCACAGCCGCAGTGTATTCCATATTATTAAAAAGCTGTAAATCAAAGCCGTCAGCAGAAGAAGCCTCCCACAAACGCAGCCGGTTTATTGTATTGGTATCGTATCCAATAATCGCCATATCATACGGAGTTGCAATAACTTCTTCAGCATTTTCTAAGGTATACAATAAATCGCCGTTGGGCTGCTGCGTACAAACGGGAGTACCGCCGAAACGCACGAGTACCGCACGGTCATCACGGCGTACTTCCCACGGGTCGCGGTACTTCCGCCAGTTATCGGGGTATTCAACCTGCTGTCCGTTAATAATCCGCTGTTCAAACATACCGTACTGATACCGTATGCCGTAGCCGTGCCCGGGATAATCCAATGTTGCAAGAGAATCAAGAAAACATGCAGCAAGCCGCCCAAGACCGCCGTTCCCTAAACCGGCATCAGGCTCCTCATCTTCAATATCGGTATAAGAAACTCCGAGTTCTTCCAGTAATTCTTCCAAAACAGCACGCATTCCCGTATTATTAAGGTTGTTAGATAACGCACGCCCCATCAGAAATTCAGCAGAAAAATAATACATTTGCCGAACATCCGGAGCTTCCTGTGCAGTGCGGGTTGCAAAAACACTGGGCTGCAGCATATCCATTACACTACTTGCTGCGACATCATACAATTCCCGTTTTGTTGCTTCTGAAATGTCTTTACTGAAATTACGTTTCAGTTTTCCGACAATGCTTGCTTTAAGTATTTCCTTTTTTTCCTGTAAAGTTTTATTTTGTAAAGAATTCATTATTATGCTCCTTTTTCCCGTCATAGTGAAGATACCAAAAAGACCTCTCCATTGTACCGTTATTTTAAAAGCAGTACAACTGCACTGGCTGCAAGTACTACATATTTTTCCTGATTTTCCAACAATACTGCATATTCTGCCGAAAGAAAATCATCGCCTGAATGATACGAGGTATCAATAAGCCGATACCATTTTTTTCCTTGCGGAGGCGGATATATGGTTGCAGTAACATCAAGACTGCCGGCATTCAAAATAATATAAAAGCTGTTATCATCACGCTCTGCACGGGTATCGGCTTTCGTACCGTCAAGAAAATACGCTAAAAACGGCGACGGTTTTGACCAATCAGGGGTGTTTCCCTGTGCATCAAACCAGCAAATATCCCGCTCACGCTTTCCGGCTGCTGCCGTTCCCGTTAAAAATTCAGAGCGTAAAAACACCGGATGCTGTTTCCGCAATGCAATCAGTTTTTGTGTAAAGGCAAACATATCATGGTTTTCTTCCATGAGCTTCCAATCCATCCAGCTAATCTCGTTATCTTGGCAGTAAGGATTATTATTTCCCTTTTGCGTACGGAGTAGTTCATCACCGGCGGTAATCATGGGAGTTCCAAGCGACAAGAGCAATGTCAGCATGATATTTTTTGCTTTTTGTTTCCGGAACCGCTCAATATGCGTATTCTCCGTTTTTCCTTCAAAGCCGTGATTACTGCTGCAATTATTATCAGTGCCGTCCCGATTATCCTCTCCGTTTTCTTCGTTATGCTTATACGTGTAACTGAGCAAATCGTAGAGTGTAAACCCATCATGGCTGGTAACAAAGTTAATAGAATGAAAAGGTTTCCTGCCGTCATCCATATACAAATCGGCGGAGCCGGTAACACGGGTTGCAATTTGCTGCGAATATGGAATATCTCCCCGCCAGAAGAGCCGTACATCGTCGCGGAACCGGTCGTTCCATTCCGCCCACCTGCCGCCGGGAAAATTCCCTACCTGATAGGCTCCGCCTGCGTCCCATGCTTCCGCAATGATTTTTGTATTCCGCAGAATAGGGTCTTCAGCAATATGTTCGATAGTAGGCGGATTATCCATGAGTGTTCCATTCTGATCCCGTCCAAGAATGGAACCAAGATCAAACCGGAAGCCGTCAACATGCATTTCCGTTACCCAATAGTGCAGGCAGTCAAGAATGAAAGTCTGTACTATTGGGTGATTACAGTTGACGGTGTTGCCGCAGCCTGAGTAATTGCGGTAGTAGCGGGTATTATCTTCAAGCATATAATAGATAGTATTATCAAATCCGCGGAAAGAGAGGGTCGGTCCGAACTCGCTGCCCTCTGCGGTGTGGTTAAATACAATATCCAGAATAACCTCAATGCCGTTTTTATGCAGCTCCCGCACCATACGCTTAAACTCCAGCACAGGGCTTGAACCTGTCCGGCATGATGCATAGCCTGCCTTAGGTGTAAAAAATGCGATAGTGCTGTAACCCCAGTAATTTTTTAGTTTTTCACCAGTACGGGGATTAATGCGGGTAAGTTCGTTTTCATTAAATTCATGAATGGGCAGCAGCTCCAAACTGGTAATGCCCAGTTTTTTCAAATAGGGTATTGATTCAATAATACCTTGGTACGTACCTTTGTGCTGCTGCGGAGCATTCGGATGACAAGAAAGCCCTTTTACATGAGCTTCATAAATAACGCAATCACGCAGCGGATAGTTAAGCGGACGGTCTCCTTCCCAATCAAAGTCATTATCATCTATAACAATGCACTTAGGAAACTGTCCGGCAGACTGCTTGGTAAGAAATGCTAAATCTCCGTCAATATGCGGAGGCGGTGTCTGCTGCACAAAATTACCGGAAAAAACGTCTGTATTTGCAAGCCCGTGCGTGTAGGGGTCAATAAGGTAATTACGGCTGTTAAAACGCATTCCTTCATGCGGTACAAAAGGTCCGTCTACCCGATACAGGTAGAGGGCATCTTTCGGCAGCCCTTGCACAAAAACATGCCATATATCGCCCGTTTTATTCCGCTCCTTATCAAACGTATATGAATACGCCGGTACAGAATCTTCTGCTTTTTCAAAAATTTCCAATACTACCGAAGAGGCATTACGGGAGAAAACACTAAAATTTACTCCGCCGCTGCGGATAGATGCTCCATAGGGCAATGGATTGCCCGATAAAAATGACAAATGTTCCATCAATAGCTCCGAATGTAGCACGAAAATAAAAATTATGCTATACTATCACCTACTTAGTATGAGGAATATACCCTATGAAAAAAATACCTATTGCAAGTACTATTAAATCAACTGTTCATGCAATGAAGTCCGCATGTAAACAGTCAAATTACCGGATTGTTTCAAAACAATTGGTCAGTTATACCGAAGTGCTCGCTGCATTCAGATATGAAATGCCCGAAATCAAGATTATTGACTTCGGCGATCCTGCTATCAATGCAGAAAAATGTTTAAAAGTTGTTACTGATGATCCATGGCTGCTTTTCGGCGGGGTTATCGCTATTACAGAAAATCAAGAGAAAAAAATCAGCCTTGAGCAGCGGAAAGAACCTAATTTTCTCTTTATTCTAACACGGAAAGAGTTTGAAAAATATGCCGGTCAAATTGTAAAAATTTTAAACCAGCATGAGCAATTTCTTGTAAACCGCGGTATGAAACATTCCGCAGCGGCACACGAAAGCGGCAGCTTTACAAGTGAAACAGACCCTTTTGAAATTATTTTTTATGCAAATCTTATAGCAACGTATTTATATAATACTGATAGAATAAATCATGCGGAACGCAGTGCATTCCTCGGGGCTATGATGGAGCTGCTTTTAAATGCGGTAGAGCATGGAAATTGTAAAATTTCCTATGAAGAAAAAACACAGTGGCTCAAAGAGGGAAAGGATATTCTGGAACTCATTACATTAAAGCGGCTTGACCCTGAAATCAATAAGAAAAAAATTCTGATTACCTATGATATTTCTCCCAAACGGACGCACATCACGATTACAGATGACGGCGACGGTTTTGACTGGCGGTCAGCACTCGATGCACCGTTCAAAGCAGGGCTGCACGGTATGGGTATTAAAATGAGCCAAACCTTTGTGCAAGATATGCACTATAATGATAAAGGTAATGAAGTTTCATTTTCTGTTCCCAACCAAAAAAATGTTACTAATTTAACGCCGGCAATTTTAAAAAATCAAGAAATGCTGTGTTTTACGCACTTACAAGTTGTATGCAAACAAAATGATCAATCAAATAATCTTTTTTATATTTGTTCGGGGCGGTATGCAGTATATGTAGACAATATTTTAATTAGTGTACTTACTCCGGCCGATATTTTTATTGGAGAAATGGCTTTTTTAACAAATAACAAACGCTCTGCAACCATTATCGCAATAGGAGAGGGAACACTCATTAAATTACCGAAAATGCAATTTATGCAGCTAATTGAAAATTATCCTCACTACGGTATATTTTTATCGCGTCTTTTAGCAGGGCGTTTGATTAAACAAGCTCATACAAGTGCTACCCTGAAAAATGAGCTAAACATCATGTACCAAGATGGTATAGGTGTTGCAGAAAAGCATTAAATGGCAATGGCAAAAACCCTTTGACAAACATAATAGAACTTTCACACTCTTTGAGTGCCGAGTGCCGATTCAGAACAACCTATGCACGAGTTCTCATCAGACACAAGAAGGAAGAATTATTCAGTCTGCGTATCAAAGAATTTTTATCCGGCATAAGTAATACCATGCTAAATAATGTAAAACTCATTTTTTAGTAATGTGGACGAAAAGATATTTATGCTATAAAATATATATTAAATTGGAACAAAAACTATAGAGTGTTGCTGTCAAAGGATAATAAAAAATGAAAGAAGTGTTTCCGGATTACTTAGATAAATTTGATTTGCCCAAAATAGCACGAAAAGAATCTATAAAAGTGTATAGGGCATGTAGAAGCGGAAAATGCGACAATGAATCATTTTTACCTTCCTTTGAAGAAAAAGGCTGTGATGAAAACTTACTATCAGATCCAAAAGATCCAAGCGAATACTCACTTTCTACGTATGAAAAGCCGAAAGATATAAAGAGATTTGCTTCCCTGACTTCTGATATGAAAGTACCGTATCGGATTGCTATCGGTGAAACTAAACCGCAATATGGTTTAGTACAAAGAACAAAAGAGAGAAAACCCGGATATAAATCATCTCATGTAGACTGGCGGCTCTATAAGGATGCAACGCCTTATAAGGCTTTCAAGATAATTGATAATTTTGAAAAGTATTACGAAAACTATAAACAAGGAAAAACAAAAAACACATGAAAAATTATTTTATAGAAATGAAAGAAAGCGGAAAATTGTATATTGATAGAATATTTTTTGAGTCATATTATCCGGTTTTATTTTCCTGCAAAAATAAACTTGATGAGCATTTTATGTGCGTGTGTTGCCAAAATAATGGTGATGGACAAAAATGGCTTCTTGGAAAGGTAGATGTACATACTATTATTAAGATGCTGAAAAATGAAATAACCGTCCGTGATTTATTTTTAAAGCATACGTCATCAAAGGTGTCTATTAATACAATAAATGGTGAATTTCACCAGCATTATAATAATGATGATTGGAGCAATGATAGCATATATCTTCCGAAAGCTGATTCATACCTAGACCCTGACGAAGGAGAATTTGATGAAGATATAGAATATTATAGGCAAGAACAACGTAAAAAGTACAATAATTCCACATTTTTAAGCTATAAAGAAATTAGTATTATGATCGTAAGCTCTCTACATACTCAATATACGAATCATAATTCAAAGCTTTATAAAAGAATAGAAATAAATGATAAACAGCAGTGTAATAGTCCAGAATATCTTACACTAGCTGCCTAAAAGGAAACAAGAATGAATAATTATACAAGTGTCTTACAGATGCAGGAACTCGTTTTTGATACGATTAAATTTACACGAAAAGGATTCAAAAATGATAATAACATAGAGTTTAACTTAAATAGCCAGATAGGCATTAACGAAGAAAATAACTATAAAGTGACTCTTATTTTACATGCTGATAAAAAAGATGAATATGAATTTTTAATTAGTCTTTCCGGATTTTTTATAATTGAGAATAATGAAAATTTAGAAGATACATTAAAACAAGACCTTATCAGTAAGAATGCTGTAGCGATTATGATGCCTTATTTACGAAGTGAAGCCGCACTATTAACGGCACAGCCGGGAACAGATAGTATCGTTCTTCCAATATTTAATATTAACAATATGATCAATAAAGAAAAAAAAGATTTAACTGCTGAATCCTAAATAATTACTTAACTGCACAAGGGTATCTTCTAAAAACTCCGTTAGATTTTTGCAGATACCCATGCATAATTAAAGAGATTGCTCATGATTACTACGTTGCGGACAGACATTACTATAACGGTTTATTACCGATAAGTTTGCGATAAAAGACATACACGAGATGGAACAGTATTTTAGCGGTTTGGCTTCTGATTTACAAAGTAAAATTATGCAAACAAAATTATTGATTTATGAGTGTGAAGGAACTGAAAGTGAAATAAAAGAATGGTTCAAAACAATCAATATTGCCGGAATACCACTCAATGAACAGGAGCTTTTGAATGCCATTCATTCGGGCGAATTTATGACAAAGGCAAAAGAAGAATTCAGCAACAGTCAAAATGCCCATATTCAAAAATGGAGTGCATATATTTCAGGCAGTGTAAACCGGCAAGACTTTTTACATTGTGCATTGGATTGGGTTTCCCGCGGAAACATAAGCGACTATATGAGCCGGCACAGACACGATACAAATATCACGGAATTAAAAACATATTTTAATTCCATAATCGACTGGATTTCTAGTGTGTTTATTGATGTGGAAAAAGAAATGCGGGGGCTTGCATGGGGAGAACTCTATGAACAGTATCATAAAAATTCTTATAATCCGCATGAAATTTCCGCCCGCGTACAAGAACTTTTTGCAGATTTTTTTGTTAAAAACAAAAGAGGCATTTTCGAATACCTTTTAGGGGGAGAACAGGATACACAACTCCTTGATATAAGAATTTTTGATGAACCGACAAAACAAGCGGTATATAAGCGGCAGTCTACTGAAGCAGTAGCAAATGGTTCTTCGAATTGTTCCTTATGTGCATTAGGAAATGAAAGCAGACCATGTAACGGCATGAACAAACGAAGGTGCAACTGATATTTCAAACTGCCAGATGCTTTGCAAAACCCATAACCGTGCAAAGGGAAATCGATAAGAAAATGTGTCGAACAATCCCTTTGAAATACCATTTACAAAGCACCTGGCATTGGGTATACTAAGTGTATGACAGAAAAACCTGTTACGGTACTGGATATCATTGATCTTGATTTAAAAGAGCATGATACATTGCGTTTGCATTGTTTGTGCGGACAGCAAGGTCTTTCCCGGAACATTACCATTGCCAACCTCAATAGACCGGGGCTTGCCCTATCCGGTTTTTTTGATTCTTTTGCACATCAGCGGGTACAATTATTCGGACGGGGTGAATGTGCCTACCTGCAAAAAATCGTTAATAATGATGAAATAGAAAATCTACAGAAATTATTTACCTACCCTATCCCCTGCTGTATTTTTTCTCATAATATTACGCCGCCTGAAATTTTTATGACACTTGCAAAAGCGAGCGGCTGCCCTGTTCTTCAAACAGATCTCAGTTCTACAGAACTTTCTCAGCGGCTTATGCGCATACTCGTTAATACGCTATCGCCATCGCTAACGCTGCACGGTGTCCTCGTTGAAGTATACGGACTTGGTATTTTAATTTTAGGAGAATCCGGGGTAGGAAAAAGCGAAACTGCACTGGAGCTGATAGAACGCGGACACCGTCTTGTTGCAGATGATTTGGTTGAAATCTCGTGTATTAATGGGAATACACTCATAGGACGCGGTGCAAATAAGATGATTGGTCATCACATGGAAATACGGGGGCTTGGGATTATCAACATCATGCAGCTGTACGGAGTCCGTTCCGTGCGTGAGCAAAAACAAATACAGTTAGTTGCAAAACTTGAAGAGTGGGATGCCCAAAAAGTGTACGATAGAATCGGAACAGAAGATCCCAAAACAGAGCTGCTTGATGTAACACTGCCGTTTTTGGAGATACCGGTAAAACCCGGCAGAAATATTCCTATTATTCTTGAAACAGCAGCGATGAATGAGCGGCTTAAAAGAATGGGGTATTTTTCAGCAAAAGATTTTAACCAGAATGTATTACGCTGGATAGAAAATGATGCAGATAGAGTTCCGTACTATTCTGATGATGACACCTATTAAAAGATGAGGAAAAAGCTATGACGACAAAAACAGTTATTGTACAAAACCGTGCCGGTATTCATGCACGGCCCGCTGCTATTATCGCTCAAACAGCGAATAAGTTTCAGTCGAATATTATAATAGAAAAAGAAAATCTCAAAGTAAATGCAAAATCAATTATGGGCATAATAACGATGGCAGCTAGTTATGAAACTGAACTTATTATTTCTGCAGACGGCAGCGATGAAGCAGCTGCTATTGAAGCTATGGAAGCACTCTTCCGTAATAAATTTGAGGAAGAATAGACCTGTTCGGAATTTCCGTTCCGTAGGTAAGCACAGCTGCTTGTTCCTTTTTATACATTTTAGGAGTCTACCATGAGTATACCGCTCTGGCTGTTTAGCGGTCCGGAGATTGGAGAGCGCAATGCAGCTCTTGACGCAATAAAGACCGCTGCACAAAAAAAACACGGTGTGCTTGATGTCCATTCATTTTATGCAGGCGATACGGACATTGCTGCCGTGATTGATATTTTGCAAACAGGTTCACTTTTTGCAAATGCCCGTTTTGTTGTCTTACGCAATGCAGAGGTATTAAAACGCAAAGAAGATGTGCAAATGATTGCACAATGGGTGCAAGGTGCAGAACATACCGATGATGCCTTTTTTGTACTTATTTCAGATGAAATCAGTATTGATAAAAAAATAGAAGCATTGGTTCCCAAATCTCAGAAAAAAATATTTTGGGAATTATTTGAAAATAAAAAACACGAATGGATACACCGTTTTTTTTCGCAGCTGCATATCAGAATTACGCCGGAAGCTGCCGAAGCACTGCTGGAATTAGTAGATAACAATACAGAGGCTCTCAAAACAGCGTGCAATCATATCAGTCTTTTTTTTCATGAAGGCGATACACTGGATGCAGAAGACATAGTCCAGATGCTGGCACATAATAAGGAAGAAACAGTATTTTCTCTTTTTGATGCATTAGTGAAAGGTAATTTTGATTATGCAGTAAGTATTCATCAAAAACTGACACTTTCCAAGGAAACTTCTGCTATCCAAATAATTGCCGGACTTACCTACTGTTTCCGGCGGTTAAAAGACTGGCATAACTTAGCAGAAAAAGGAACACTCGATGATTTGAGCCTAAAACGGATGGGATTTACTTCCAAAAAAAGCATTGACCAATACCGCACAGCAAGCTCACAATGGAACAGCCATGCAGCACAGCGTATCATTGCTTTATTAACCCAGACTGACATAGAACTGCGGACAACGGGGCAAGAAATGAAAACGGTACTTATGGAACGCTGCTTGTACGCTATTATGTATAAGAAAGGTTCACCGCTGTTGCAGTACACACCTGATATGAAGCTGCATGGGTAAAAATAGTACAAGTTACCATGTACTTTATCGGATTTATCCATGAAAAATACGCTATTTTCGGGGGAAAAGTTTCCTAAATATATCAAATAGACTTTTATTATGTAAATCTTTTTTATGCCGCGAGAAAATAAAAATATGTTCTTCAGACCCTGCTAATAGTAAAACATCATCAGCTGCAAAACGGTAATTCGGATCGTTAATAAAATCAAATGTTTCACTGTCAGCTTTGCGTACTGCAACAACATTTAATCCAAGATTTTTCCGCAAATTTGCTTCTAAAAGGGTCTTACCAACATATTCAGCATTTACACCTACTTCTGCTAATGCAAGGTTTGAGGAAATGGGCATAAAATTAAATAACAGTACCGATGCCATCATAGGCATAACCCGTTTTGCAGCCTCTCTATCAGGAAAAATAACATTTGTTGCTCCAGCATGGGTTAATACATGCTCATGCTGGTCGTTGAGTGCTTTTACAATTATTTCTTTTATTCCCATTTTTTTTAAATAGGTTATTACCATAATAGACAGCTCTATTTTTCCGCCTAAATCAACAATCGCAACAGAAACACCTTGCGGTAAACTTTTCCGTAAAACTCCTTCATCAGTAACATCAGCAATGACACTTTTCCATGCTTTACCCTCATACTTATTTACAAGAGTTTTATCTTTATCAATAATAACTACTTCATCGGTAAAACGCAGTAATTCTTCAAGCATACGGATTCCGAAAGCTCCTAACCCGATAATAGCAAATTTACTCATACACGCTCCTTGTATCGGGTATTGCTAAAATCTCAGTGAGTGTTTAGCAATACCCGACAATAGACCTGTTCAGAAACAAAAGTTTCTAAGCAGGTCTATTGTACTACCCCATTTTGTACCTGCTGCATCATAAGCGGCTGCCCATTTACCAAGAGCTTTTTACCCGCAGCACAGACAGCATAATTTTCTACTGTCAGCGGTACAGCAAAAAAGAGTTCTGCATCAACCGATTCCGGTTTTTCCGTATACAGCTCCGGTGAACAGCCCTCAAGCACAAGGGGGGTTCCGGCAGGTACACTGTCTGCAGCATGCACTAGCTCAACTTTTTCAGTGCCGTCTGCTGCCGTATAATGCGAAGCAAGCAGCATTCCCCGCGATTCAATACCGCGCATTTTTCGAGGCTTTAGATTATCGGCAATAACAACCGCAGCACCCGTTAATTCTTCTGCAGAAAAATACGGCACCAGCCCGGAAAGAATAACCCGTTCAGTGCCGGAACCGTCATCAACTGTTTCTACATACAATTTATCGGCATCAGGGTGCTTTTGTACAGAGATAATAGTTGCAGTTTTCAAACTTATAAACCGGTTAAAGAGTTCTTCCGGCGGCAGTGCCGGAATAGCTGCCGGTGTTTTTGCCGTTCCTTTTTTCGGCTGCTTTTTCGATTTTTCTTCTTTTGTGTTCTGTACAGCAGTACGGTCTTTTTGGCTGCCTGCATACCGTTCGCGATACTCTTGAATTACTGCATCATCAAGCGTTTTAAAAATGATTGCCGGTTTTTCAACGGTAGTAAGCCCGCTGCGTTCAAGAAGATTATTCCATGATAAACTATGATCCGGCACAGACTGCAGCGGTTGCTGTAATGGTGCTGCTGCATCAAACACAGTACCGGACCAAATACGGATTCCAAGGAATCCTGCAACAGTATCAGCATATTCAGGCATATAGGGATGCATCAAAATTAATAAATCTTTAATGATATAACACAGCTCATTGAGTAAGGCTGCTGCTTTTTCAGAGTCTGCTTCGCGGTTTTTCCACGGCTCTCCATCTTGAAATGCTTTATTTGCAACTGATGATAAGGCAAAAACCTTATGAAAAGCATCACGCAATTCCGCCTGCTCTAGTAGTTGTGCAATTTCAGCAACACTCTTTTCAGCAGTGCTGCGAAGCTGAGCTGTTACGGTACGGATATCATCTCGAGCAGACTGCATACCGTCCGTTTGCGGAATTGCTCCATCATAGTAACGGGATATAAATGTGAGGGTACGGTTGACAAGATTGCATAAATTACCAATGAGCTCGCTATTCACCCGTTCTTGAAAATCTTTCCATGTAAATTGCGTATCATTTTTTTCAGGCCGGTTGTAGAATATATAAAACCGCCACATATCTGCCGGAATGCCGGATTCTTTTGCATCGGAACCGAATACACCAATCCCTTTTGATTTTGAAAACTTTCCGGCTTCATAATTGAGATATTCACTGCTTGAAATATGGTGTAATTTTACCCAATCCTGCCCTGATGCAATAAGCGATGAAGGGAAAATCACCGTATGGAACGGAATATTGTCTTTCCCAATAAACTGAAACAGCTCTACATCTTTTTGATTCAGCCACCAGTCTTTCCAATCGCCGCCGGCACTATCAGTCAAGCATTTTGTAATAGAAATATATCCGATTGGAGCATCAAACCATACATAAAATACCTTATCATCAAAACCGGCTTTAGGAACAGGAATACCCCATTTTAAATCACGCGTAATTGCCCGCTCCTGTAATCCGTCCCGCAACCAGCCCTTGGTCATCTGTACTGCATTATTGCTCCACTGCCCCTCTTTACTTGCTGTTTCCATCCATGATTTATACTGCGGCACTATTCCCGGTAAATCAATATACAGGTGTTTTGTAGTACGCGGTTCAGGGGTTCCGCCGCAGGTAGAACAGCGGGGACTATGCAGTTCAGTAGGATCCAGCAGTGTGCCGCAATGCTCGCATTGATCGCCGCGGGCATCATCATAATTGCAATGAGGACACAATCCGCGAATATACCGGTCGGCTAAAAAACGGGCACAATGCGGGCAGTACAGCTGCTCAATCGTGTGTTCTTTTATAAAACCATTTTTTTCAATATGCTTAAAAAGGTCTTGCACAATTTCAGTTTGCTGCGGCGTGGAGGTACGCCCGAAATAATTAAAGCTGATATTAAACCAGTGATAAATATCACGGTGAATAGTATGATAATAATCGCACAATTCCCGAGGTGTTTTCCCCTCTTCCAATGCCTTAGTTTCGGTTGCAGTACCGTACTCATCGGTTCCGCATACATAGAGTGCATCATATCCGCGTAACCGGCAAAAACGGGCAAATACATCAGCAGAAAGCACTTGAATAAGATTACCGAGATGCGGAATATTGTTCACATACGGTAGTGCAGAGGTTATAAGTTTACGTTTCATATTTAGTTATTATAGTCGGCATGAATTAAACAGTCAAGAAAGCAGCAGAGTGCAAACGAGGCTAACGCAGGAAGAAGCCCTGAAGCGTTGTTCAATTCGGCTTGAGATTTGTATGTAAATGAGTTATACTTATACGGCGAGGTGTAAACATGAGCGTATTGCGTGCAATGGATTTATTTGAAGCATATAAAAAAGGCAAGCTGCCGATTGATAATGGATATATTGTATCATCATTTTTTAAAGATGATTCAACATACAGCATTTATGAAATTGTTTCGTATGCAGCATTAAAAGATATTTATTCCAGCGGAAGTTCATTAACATTTCAAACAAATGGGAAGAAATTATTTTTATTTGTTGAACCGGAAAATTATTCGCATAAATCCGTTGAACCATACTGCCGTGAAAGGGGGTATCATGTACCTCTGCGATTTAAAGATTCGCATATTATAACTACAAAGAATCAGACTAAAATTATCTATGGTAAAAAAGCACAGGATGCGTTATCTGCTTTTACAGTGGTAAAGCCGGAGGGGATTAACTTTGCTTTTTTGTTTTATCCGTTACCTGATGTCTTTAAATCACTTGAATTATTTTTTCAGCAAACGCTTAATCAAGAAGCCGGTATTCCTATCCGTGAAGCAAAACGGGCAGCAAAGGAAATTGCTCTTTTAAGCTCCCAAGTCCTTCCATGGACGCATACCGATGGGTAATAACCGCTGCACAGATACATTACTGAAAAGTATATACATTATTGGACTTGCCGGTGAATCATGTTCAGGAAAAAATGCCGTTGCCGATATATTGCAGCAGCGGGGTTTTTTTGTTGTTGATGCTGATGCAGCCGCTAAGTCCGTGCTGCATCGGTGTGCAGCAGAAGTGATACGCCGGAATCACGATGCTGCGGTGCAGCACGGTATTACACTGCAAACTGATACCGGTACACTGAATACACGTGCTCTTGGACAGCTGCTTTTTGCCGATGCCGGTTTGCTGGCTGCGCATGAAGCATATATTTTGCCGAAGATTGAGCAGGAAATACAGCAGATGATTGATTCATCGGTTGCTGAAAACCCCGTGCGTCCAATAGTGTTGAATGCTCCTACGCTGCATAAAACCCGTTTTCTCCATTGCTGCCGTTTTATTCTCTATATTGAAGCTCCTTATCTTATCCGTTTTTTCCGCTGTAAAAAGCGCGATACCTTGAGCTGCAAAGAAATTTTTTTCCGATTTTTGCGGCAAAAAAATTTCTTTTCTCAATACCTTTTGCGAAATGCCGATGATATGATAAGAGTAAAAAATCGAGGATCCGTCAAAAGACTGGAGAGAATAATCAGCCGGATTCTTAAGGAAAAGGGTTTATAAGGATAATCATGGAACAGAAAAAAATTTTATGGGTTATTTTATCAGTTAGTGTATTTGTGCTTGCTATTTTCGGTATTGCACTCTTTTTATATTCGCCGTCCCGTGCACAAAACACCGCAGAATCAGGCGGAGAAATGATACCTTATGAAGGAAATCCCTATCCGCAAACAGCAGTTGATCCTGAAAAATGGGCACGCGATCCGGATAAAATTGCTGAGCTGGATAAAACTGCATCGCCGGCAATTGAAAACATTATTAACTTAAATATTGTTGCAAATGATCCGGCTGCTGCAGAGCAAAAAGGTATTGATGTATCGGGATTAACAGGGCAAGAACAAGAGCATGCTGAAAGCACTGCCGAGGATAGTTTACCGGTAAAGCTCGCTGAAGGCATCGGTATTCATACCCAAGCTGTAGAAAAACCAGTTGAAAAACAGCCTGCAGCCGTATCAAAACCGGTACAGTCTGCTGAGAAAAAACCAGTAAAGTCTGCCGGCGGAAAAAAAGCTGAGCCGCAAAAAAAACCGGTGCAGAAGCCTACGGTTGTTAAAGCTGAACAGTCTGCTCAAAAGCAAACGCTTTACTGGGTGCAAACAGCATCGCTTGCAAGCAGAATTAATGCCGAACGGGCACGTGATACACTTGCAGCGGAACACATGAAAGTAGAAATTTTTACAAAGGAAACTTCTGCAGGGCTTACTCACCGTGTGCGGGTTGGACCATTTAGCAATCATACAGAGGCTTCCTATTGGCTAAAAAATATTCAGAAGTTAAAAGGGTTTGAAAATAGCTATGTACTGGAAGAACAGTTAAAAAGCTAGCCGTTTATTATCCTATGTTTTATAGAAAGAGGTATGAACCATACCTCTTTTTTATCTAATAAAAAGCGTACTGTATGTACGCTTTTTTTGTGTTGTTGTCCGCTGCTGTTTGCCCGTACTGCTTTTTCAGCAAAAATTCCTGATTTATACAGCAGTTTGTTTGGAGATTCCGATTGTACCATCGAAAATAACTGTGAAGATGCAGACTATCCGGCAGATACATCAGAAAGCAATTCTGCTGCCGGCAAAACTGCCGATACGGTATCTTATGCTCTTCGGTATAAACACAATCGGTATCACGGTGCACATATTACCGGTGCTGTTTCAGGCGGAGGGTATGCAGGTTTTCTTCAGCTGCAATCCCCGTATCCTATGCCGTATTTTGAACTTAGTGTAAAAAATTTTGGTATGGGAGTATATCCGCTTTTTGCACTTCAGCAAAAATATCCTGAAAAAAATATTCCCAGCCTTTTTGCCGGTACCGGTAGTTTGATGTTTGGGAATTTACTTTCACTACTGCAAAAACCTGCAATTACTTCAATCAAACCTGATGCTCCGGTATTTTCATTTCCGCACAATGATTTTGTCCGTGTAGGGCAAAGTAATCATGGAATGCATTATGCGGTTTCTCTTACAGGGCGGGAATGGTCAGGAGCATTTATAGCTTCTCCTGAAAAAAAGCAAAAACGAATGCAGTATGGACTGTATACCGGTTGGCAGAAAAAATATGCGGATTACCAAGGGCTGCAGCTCGGAGTGCAGCAGTTTACTGGTTTTACACCGTTAATTCCTGAAAAAAACACTGCTCCTGTTTCAGCAAAAATGCAGTACCATAGTATTGCTGCACTCCGCTTTTTACTCAAACATCCGAATATTGCATGCGATACAACGGGAATATGTACAGTAAGTGCTGAAAAACAGCTTTCAGGAAGTTTCACTGCACATTTGCATGGATTTTACCGGTATGCGGGGGTGCACTATGATTGTAACTATGTACATTCCAATCACATCGCCTGGAAAGGAAAGCATGAACCGCAGCATCTTTTTACCGCATTCCGTCCCTATGTAAAAGCCGGTATTTTTTCATTGTACGGCTTATATTCATATCAGAATACTATACACGGCTATGGAATAACGGCACATATAAAGCATTCTATTGTCCGCTGGAAAGGAGAATGGATCGCCCGCAAGCAGATACATACGCTTAATACAGCTATTACCATTACGGGGCAGCCTGAATGGTTTTCTACTGTCCGTTATTTTGATAAAGCAGGGGTAAAGACTACTGTCCGTTTGCAGGAACAAGCAGTTAATCCGCTTATTATCAAAGACTATACGCTTTCTGCATATACCGTGTTCGGTATTGTTGATGGACTTTCATGCGGCATAAGCGGCTCGTGGATGCAAAAAACTTCATCAAAAAAACTAAAGAAAAGCAAAACCGCGGTTGAAGTTTTTTCATATACTGCACCTGAATACGGCGGAAAAACATTTTTGAAACTACAAAAGGAGGGAATCGGACGGACACATAGCGGTACAATTGAGTTTTCTGCTAAAAGTGTTCCGCCATACTTTGATTTTTCAATAAGCTATACACTGCGAAAGTAGTATGAGCTTGAAACAGAATCTCAGACAACAGATAAACTTGACATTTTTTTAAAATTTTGTTACTTCTATGTCGGTAATAGGTAACATTCAGGAGGTTTTATAATGTTAGCTAAAAAACATATTAAATACAGTGCAGCCGTTTTGGCATTGTGTACTGTTTTTTTCGCAGGGTGTACATCAACTTCAAGTGCAATGAAAACCGGTGGAGACATGAAAGCACAAGCCGGTAAAGAACTAGCTGCATGGAAAGGTGAATGGCAATCATTCAGTGCAGTAACCGATTCTGCAGAGTTAAATGATGTGTATAAAAAAGCTGCCGAAGGATTGCAGTTCTATACAGAGGACGGCATAAAGGCTGTTGTTGCCAATATGCTGGCAACGCCTGTTATCCGTGCAAAATTTGACGGTTCTAATACCGTTTTGTTCACAGTAGTTGATGCAGACGGCAATGAAAAACAAGTTTCATGCGAATACCGCTATGCCGGCGATGTTCCTGTACTCGGATACGAAGACAAAGGATTGACGTGGAAAACATTTGAAGCAGTAAAAGCAGTACGCGGTCTATCACAGGCACGGTATATGATCGCATTCCCGCCGCATCAAGACAGTGAAGGCGGTTTGCAGCATTGGCATGCCCGTTTTGGCGGAAAAGATATTAAATCGCTCGTAAACGCTGACCCGCTTTGGTGGCCTACTTTTGTTGATGCTTCATTTACAAAAGAAGACTTGCTTAAAGCAGTTAGTTCAACGGTAAATGCGGTAGCAAAAGGAATGATTCCAGCCGAATCCTTGGCAGCGTACAAGGGTAAGTGGATTAATAATTCTCTTATCTATGACGACGATCGCCCTGCTGTTCAAAATGTTTATAAAAAATTGATAAAAGAATTTGCAGGAAAAAACAACGGCGGCGATTTTACCAAAGCTGATATTATTGCAATGGCAAAGAAAACCTATGGTACTGCTGCAGATTTTACCCATCTTGAATTTATAACTGCTGATGATAAAAACGAAATGGTGATATGGAAAGATATGACTGAAGTTGCACGTATTACCTATAAACGCGACGGAGCCAATCCATTACGGTCAACAGCCAATGCCTTTACCGCTACTGACCTGCAAAAAGCGGGAAAATTTGCATACCTTGTTATGACTAATCCTCATGGAAGCCCCTTACACATGCATGCATGGTACGGTATGAATCCCGACGAAATTGATAAGGTAGAAGGAAAGCCTACGTGTATCCCTGCCGATAGTACAGAAGCTGAAATTGCAGCCCGTGTAGAAAATACCTGCCGCAAATTCCTGCAAGGTGCTGCAAAATGAAAAAGCATATAGTATTTTTTATCTGCATATTCATTGCAACAGCAGGGGTACTGTTTGCACATAGCCCGCTCTTGCTATGCTGGAATAATGAAGACGGCACCATTACCTGTGAAGGCGGTTTTTCCGATGGTTCTTCTGCAAAAGGTGTAGAAATACGGGTAGAAAATGACAAAGGCACAGTACTTGTCAAAGGTGTTATGGATAAAAATAGTGAATTTACCTTTAAAAAACCTAAAGGAACATTCACAATCATTTTTGATGCAGGTCCCGGGCATGTTGTAAAAGTCCCCTCATCAAAAGTGAATTAATCGAACAGGTTTATTACCGTATCGGGGTGTTCTGTTAGGCTATTTTTAAGGACACCCCGTCCTTATCCGTATGTGTTTATAAGTATGCGTGTTATGCTCTAAACACGGGTATATTCAAATCCTTACCATTCATCAACTTTAATCAGCTGATTTTTTTGATAAACGGGAAAAAAACGCATCTGTTGTCCTGTTTCAAATTGTACAATAATGACAAGCTCGCCGCCGCGTTGACGGGATTCAATGATATAGCCGTAACCGTAATCATCATGATAGACTTTTTGCCCGCATTTCCATAAAGCGGCATCGCTTTCAGCAGCGGCAGGGGCATAGCCGGAACAGGCTTTTCCAATTACAGTAATGAGTGCAGGATCAATTTCAGATAAAAATCTGCTCGGCTGCATATATGATGTCCGTCCATACATACGGCGGGTGGTACAGCTCGTTATGTACAAGTTGTTTTGTGCCCGTGTACAGGCAACATACATGAGTCTCCGCTCTTCTTCGAGGTCTTCACTGCTTTCATCACTACGGGGAAAGATACCGTTTTCTAAACCGGTAATAATCACATTTTTAAACTCAAGCCCTTTGGTATTATGCATGGTGATAAGCTGTACTGCATCGCTGGTGTCTGCGGCATCTGCAAGCGACCGGTCAAGCTCAATGTGTTCAAGGAAGTCCAACAGCCCGGTAAACGTACACGGATATAAAGAAGCGGTATTACTGAGTTCCTGCAAATTAGCATTTTTTTGAGTTCCCATAATCTCGTCCTGCTGCCGGTGAAAATCAGCTAAGCCCGACTGTTCTACCGCTGCTTGCACAAAAACTGCTAACCCCTCCCCTTTCACATCACAGAACGCAGCTCCCTGCATATTTTGCAGCGGTTGTTTGCATGCTGCACCGCTGTTTTCTTCACAGCAATGCAGCATACTCCGTAAAGTATGTATACATTCCAAAAAACTGCGTACCGCTCCTGCTGCTTTTTTTGAAATTCTTATCTGTGAAAGCTCACGCAGTATAAGAGAAATACCATCGGTATCATCATCAGCCCGCCTATTCTGCCGTATATCTTGAGTCTCTTCAAGCAATTCAGGTTCTTGCAAAGAAAGCGGTTTAGACTGCAGCTGCAAAAGCTGCTCCTGTAAACGGAGGCGTGTATATGCAATAAGTTTGTTTTGGGTAACTTCGCCGATACCCCGTGCCGGCTTGTTGATTAACCGGCGGAATGCAATTTCATCATTCCCATTTACAATCAGTGCAAGCAGTGCAAGTGCATCTTTAATTTCTTCCCGCTCATAAAACTTGAGTGTTCCTACCACCTTGTGAGGAATTTTTTGATGGAGAAAGGCAGTTTCAAAATTGAGCGATTGTGCATTAGTACGGTAGAGAATTGCCCAATCGCGATAGTTTCCGCCATTTTGTACCGCCCGTTTAATTAATTGCATGCATAACTCCGCTTCTGCATCTTGGTTAGGGAGATAGTACAGTGTAGGTTTTTGTGCATTTTCGCCCCGTGCTGCCGTTAACGTTTTCCCTAGCCGTCCATAATTATGCGACACAACAGAATCTGCAACCCGCAAAATAGGGGCATACGACCGGTAATTCTGCACAAGTCTGATAATTTTCGTATTATCAAAATGCTGTTCAAAAGTTAAAATATTTTTAACTTCTGCACCGCGGAACCGGTAAATAGACTGATCATCATCACCAACAACACAGATAGATGCAGCAGAACCGGTAAGTGCTTTTAAAAATCGGAATTGTGCACCGTTGGAATCTTGATACTCATCTACAAGGATAATTTTAAATCGGCGGTGCAGTGCAGCGGCTGCTGCACTATGTTCTGATAAAAGCTGCACCGGCAGTAAAATAAGATCACCGAAATCAGCATTGCCCGTTTCCCGCAAACGCTGCTGATACGCTTTGTACAGCAGTGCAAATTGCGGATCAGGATCAATAGCTTTAAGTTCAGGATTATCAGGCAGCAGACAATGATCTTTCGCACGGGATATTTTCCGCATAAAGCCCTGTGCCTCATTTTTATTGAGCTGGGGCAGTGCTTTCATCAGCAGCGTTACCGAATCGTCATCATCATAAATAGTAAAATTCGGCGATAAACCGGCCCATTCAGCATACCGGCGAAGCAGCCATGCCCCAAAGGAATGAAAAGTGCGTATCATTGAAAGGCTTGCACGGGGTTCCAGCAATGCAGCCCGCTCCGACATTTCCCGTGCAGCCTTATTGGTAAATGTAACTGCTAAAATGGATTCAGGAGAAATCTGCTTTTCTGCAATCAACCACGCAATTTTTGTCGTAATAACCCGCGTTTTTCCTGAACCAGCACCAGCAAGAATAAGCAGCGGCGAACCGGTATGACACACCGCTGCTAACTGTTCTGCATTTAAAACCGACAAATAATCACATAGTTGTCCCATAAAATTAATCAAACTCCCTCAAAAAAAACTAACAGCCTCTTTTTATAAATTACGCGGTGCTTTTGCAGGATCAATCGGTTCATTATTGTGATATACCATAAAATAAAGACGAGGGGTACCTGATACGGTATCGGAGGCAAGCGTGCCGATAGATTCCCCTGCCGGAATTTCATCATCAATCTGCCGTATAATTGCTGATAAACCGGCATAAACATACAGATATTTTGTTTTTGTTTGTACAAAGACTACATTCCCATATCCGCGGTGCGGACCTTGAAAGATTATTTTACCGGAAGCAATTGCTTTCACAGCTGCACCCGCTTGAGAATCTATAACAACACCGTAGATTTTTCCTGCAAGGTAGGAAATCTCTTGAGCAGGCACAGGCCATAGTATAGTTTTATCAACAGCTTTTTTTACATACAAACGAGGGTCTATCCAATCCATAAGAGCAGGTTGAGTTCCTCGATTTTCCGGTTTTTCAGAATCTTGCTGCGGTTTTACCGCCCTTTGCACATCAGGTATAAGTAATAATTTACCAACGGGCAGCACACTAGAATTGTCTACCTTGTTTACTGCTTGTAATTGAGCAACAGATACGGAAAATTTCCGTGCAATACTATAGAATGTATCGCCTCTTTGTACGGTGTAAGTTTCCGGAATATAAATTGTTTGACCGGCAGTTACCTTTGCCGGCGTTTCTATGCTATTATATTCAAGCAGTACAGAGAGCGGAATAGTATATTTTCGGCTTAACGCATACATTGTTTCTCCTTGTTTAAGCACATAGACAGTATCAGAAGCAAAAAGTACACAAAAAGGAAACAACATACATACAAAGACTTTAGTAATTCTTTTATACATCTTCTATAAAAAAACCTTCCGGACATATATCATCATACCGCGTGATATGCAGTAAAACAGATCTGTTTTAAAACGGAAATTTCAAAACAGATTTATTTAATAGGTCCGCTATCTATGAATGTCGGAATAGAACAGCAATTACTAAAGGGAAGCAAGAAATTCTTAACCTTTTCCGTGTTCTATATCAGGACTTCGGCAGTTATAATCGTCTAAGAGGTGTTAGAACGACACCTTCGATGCGAAGAAATTAATCAACAATGCCCCAATTGATTTGAATTATTAACTACTTAATTGACAAAATATTAGTATTATATATAATACCATTTTGTGGGAATACCTATAGTAGTTATAGATACCAATGTAATTTTATCCGCACTGAAAAGCAAAAAAGGAAAATCGAATCAACTATTAAAGACTATCGGTACCGGAAAATTCGATTTTGCTATTTCGGTTCCATTAATTTTAGAATATGAGTCTATTTTGAAAAAGTACGTAAATCGAGACTATTATGGAAATGATGATATAGATGATTTTATCAATTATCTTTGTTATACTGGAAAGAAAATAAAACTTTTTTACCTATGGCGGCCGTATCTAAAAGATCCGTATGATGATCATGTATTAGAGCTTGCTATTCATGCTAATAGTAAATGCATTATAACATATAACAAAAAAGATTTTAAGGAAGCTGAACAGTTAGGCATAGTTTCATTAACACCGGCAGAGTTTATGAATGAGATCAATGGAGAGAGAAAATGAGTACATTGAGTATTAGAATACCTGATTCATATCATACGATGGTAAAAGAACTTTCAAAAATGGATAATATTTCCATCAATCAGTTTATAACGGCAGCAATAGGTGAAAAATTAACAGCATTGCAAACTGAAAATTATATTGAACAGCGGGCAACAAAAGGTTCAAGAGAGAAATTTTTAGCTGTTTTGAATAAAGCTCCTAATATTGAGCCTGACGAATATGATATATAATTGTTCTAACACCCGCTTCAAC
>JBQMYW010000010.1:0-63100 GCA_052173295.1 Treponema sp. | reverse complement strand
CGTTTTTCGCTAAAAAACAAACTGGTCATTATTTTTGGTTTTTTAATTGCTGCGGCATCAATCATTGAGATTGTTCTAGCTGTTGGAACTGCCCGCAAGGCAGTAACTGAAAAAATTGAAGCGCATCTTATTGATAAATCAACTGATATAGCAGCAATTATTGACGGTAATATAACCGGTTTTTTTCAGTCGCTTGAAGGGATTGCACGGCTTCCGCAGCTCAAAGATACAACTCTTTCCTATACTGAAAAAATGGAAATTCTCAAGCGGGAAGCGGCATTCAATGATCGTATACAATCTTTACAGATAACTGATAGTGCTGGTATGACACATACACCAGATGGTACAATAAATACCGGCATGGAACCATGGTATAAAAAGCAGACGAATGCAAAACGCAATATTTACGGTCCCTTTAATTCAACATTTGAAAAAATGGCGTTATTGATTTTGTCTGTTCCTATTTATAATGATGCCGGTGAGATAATCGAATCGTTAGATGCAGTGATCAATGCACAAAAATTTTCAGACAATACAATAAAAAATATTACTGTCGGTAAAACCGGTTATTGCTATATACTGAATGCAGAGGGAACTGTCATTGCTCATCCTGATTTTTCAATTGTAGAAAGACAAGAAAACTCTCAAAAGCTTGCAGAAACCGATCACATCTTTGAATCGCGTGCAGCATTTGAAAAAAAAGCACTATCGGTAACCAAATCTGCTGCCGGCTATTATGAGTATGCAGATATTTCCAATATTGCATCGTTTGCAAAAATAAAAGATACAAATTGGACGGTTATTATCAAAGCACCGGTTGAAGAATTTATGGAAACAGTTAAAACACTGCAAACATCAATGATCGGCATCGGATTAATAATCCTATCGGCAGCACTTCTTATAGTCTATCTAATTGCCCGTGCAATAGTAAAACCGATACAGACCGCTGTTTCCGCTTTAAAAAATATTGCACAAGGTGAGGGGGATTTAACTGTACGCCTACCGGTTACCGGTAATGATGAAATCACCGACATGGCTGAATATTTTAATGAAACAATTATAAAAATCGGTAGTTCAATCCGGCAAGTTGGCACTAATAGCCATATTATGAAAGAAATAGGAAATGAACTCGCTTTAAACATGACTGAAACGGCAAGTGCTGTGCATCAGATTAGTGCGAATATCGACGGCGTTAAACAACAAGCGATGACTCAGGCAGCGGGCGTTACTGAAACCGCTGCAACTGTGGAAGAGATTGTCCGTACAATTAAGCAGCTCAATAACAGCATAGAAACACAAGCGGCGAGTGTTGCTCAATCCTCTTCTTCCATAGAGCAGATGACTGCAAATATCGCATCTATCGGGCAGACTCTTGATAAAACTGATGAGGCGATCAAAAAATTGACTGGAGCTACCAACGACGGCAAAGCCGTGCTTGTAACCTCCAATGCTGTAACACAGAAAATAGCAGAAGAATCCGGTTCTTTAATAGAAGCAAGTAGTGTTATCCAGCATATTGCCTCGCAGACAAACTTGCTGGCGATGAATGCTGCAATCGAAGCAGCTCATGCAGGAGAGGCGGGGAAAGGCTTTGCCGTTGTTGCAGACGAAATCCGCAAGTTAGCAGAAGAATCCTCAATGCAAGGCAAAACCATTACAGCAACGCTTAAAAACTTATCCGGGGAGATTGAAACACTTTCTGCATCTTCTAAAACAGTGGAAGCAAAATTCAACGTGATATTCACCCTTGCCGAACAGGTAAAAGAAATGAGTACCCGTTTAACAGAATCAATGGATGAACAGGAGAACGGCAGTCACGAAGTGCTAACTGCTATCAAAACTATCAGTACAGTAACGGCGGAAGTGCAGGCAGGCTCAGAAGAAATGTTAAAAGGCGGGGAGGGGGTTGCTTCAGAAATGCAGAAGCTGGACGGTCTTACCCGTATTATTACAGATAGTATGAATGAAATGGCTTCCGGTGCTGTTCAGATTAGCAATGCTATACAAGAAGTAAACGAAATTACACAGCGGAATAAACAGAGTATTGAAAGTCTTGCTGCAGAAGTTGCAAAATTCAAAATATAATAAGGAAAAGATTTTTCCTTTACAGACGGGCTGTTAATCGTTGTATATAAACGTACAGCGATTAACAGATTACCGTTACGTTTTACAAAGCAAACCCTCTCTATTTTATCATAGTGTATCTTTTTATTGTTAATTTGTATTATTTATTATACATAATAATACCCTATGCTGTTATTTTTTTGACGGCATTATAGCAGAAATCCATGGTGTTCGGAGAATTAAGATAATCGCAATCAGTGCTGTTACCGTATTTGAAAAGAGATTTCCCCAAAAAACCGCATTATAAGCAAGAAAATGCTCCGTTGCTAATACAAATATATACCGCAACAGCCAAATACGGAGAATACCAAGCAAAAGCGGAATTTTTGTTCTTCCTAAGCCAATAAAAGCTCCTTGAATAGTCATGCAAATACCGAATCCGATAATGGAGTAGGTGTAGATGTGTAATGCATGATTAGCAATAGCAAGAATTTCCGGCTCTTTGCGGAACAATACAGTAAGAGATGCTGACAGCGGCACAATAATTGAAATTAACACTACAGCGGTGATACAGCTAATAATACAGCCCAAAAAACACGCCCGCTTTGCATGTCTTGCATCTTCAGCTCCAATATGCATACTCACCATAGTGGTTACCGCAGAGCTGAACGAAGCGGGTACGTTAAAACAAAGTGCATTTATATTACTCGCAATACCTTGTCCTGCAACTATAATAGCACCGTATTTTTCTATTTCCTTATTGATAAGAAAAAAACCAAAGTATAAAAATGAATAGTTCACCATTGCAGGAAAACCAACCCGCAACACTTGCATAATAATTGCCTTATCAAATTGAAAATTCCGTATACAGAGCTGATCGGGAGTATTGCTCATAAATAATTCATAAAACATCCAACTGGTAATGAGCATATTTGCCATAAGTGATGCAAGAACACAGCCGAGTATTTCAAGCCGGAAAATATATAAAAAAAGCACATTTCCGATAACTTTTAAAATAAATAGAATAATCATGCGGATAAATGCTGCTTCCGGCTTTCCATTTGCATTTTTTATACCATTGTAAATTGCTTCTAAAAAGCTGAATGGAATAACAATACTATACCATGCAATATACTGCTGTACATACACGGCAATGCCGCTTGTTAATGATCTTGCAATAAGAATGCCTAATAAAAACAGCATCGGAGCAGCAGCAGTTCCAAGCAGCAGGGTAAATAGAAATATTTGAGCAGCAACCTTACGGCCTTGTTCAATAGCACCTTTTCCGTTTAACTGTCCAATTATTGCTGTTGCTGCCGTGCTAAGCCCTTGCGAAAGTGCAAGTATCATTGCAACAATAGGTTGAGAAAACGCCACCGCACCGGTAATTTCATAACTGGTAAGCCTGTTGATAAAAAGTCCGTCTGTAAACAGCATCATTGCTTGGACGGTACTCATCAATAATGCCGGCAGCGAAAGAATAAGAAGCGTTTTAAGCGGCGGTGCCGTTAAAATAAGTTCCCGCCGTGCTTCGGTCGACTGTTTAAGAAACAAACTACGCATAAACGACTACTATAATCATATTACCGGAATCTGCATAGGGGTATATCAGCTGCCGCACTGTAGTTTTATTTCTCATTCTGACTCTTTTTATTTAACTATTTATAATTATTGTTCTGTCTACTCTTTTTAACTCCGTTTATAATAAAGAATAAAACGGATTGCCGGCGGTCTTAAAAAACTGAAGTTTTTAGATGTTCCCGATTGTATAATTACAGTAATCATATTATAGTAATAATATGCAGGTAAGCGAAAAAACTTTCGGCAAACTTCTTTCGGGTAAAGATATTTCTCTTTTTACTGTTTCAAACGGCATCATGTCTTTTTCAGCAATAAATTACGGCTGCTGTATTACAAGTATCTTGCTGCCCCGTGCAGATAATACCAGCTTCGATGATGTTGTGCTTGGGTATGAAACACTCGGCAGTTATCTTGAAAACACTCCGCATTTCGGGTCTCTTATTGGACGGTATGCAGGGAGAATTGAAAATGCCTGTTTCTCTTTAAATGGAAAGACATATACACTTACTAAAAATGATGGAAACAACTGTCTGCACGGCGGTTATCCTGAATATGACCGGCAGCTGTGGGATGCCGAAAGTTTTGCAGATGAACGTCAAGCAGGGATACGCTTTACCCGCATAAGCCCTGCCGGTGAGCAAGGCTTCCCTGCCCTACTCCGCCTATCGGTATCATATATTCTTGACACCGATAATACCATAACACTGCACTATGAAGCCGAAGCAGATTCGGCAACACCGGTTAATTTAACAAACCATACGTATTTCAATTTAAATACTCCGGCAGCCGAAAACGGCACGTATGTTTCAGCCTTAAACCATTGGGTAAAAATCTATTCATCGCAGTATGTTGAAACAGATTCATCGCTTATTCCTACAGGGCAATTACTACCGGTTGAAAATACCGCATTTGATTTCCGCACGGGGAAAACTTTAACAGCAGATTTTGATGCATTGGAAAATGGGTACGATGACACATGGCTCCTTGATCACAGAACAGCCGGCAGCATACCGCTTGCAACTATTGTAAAGGAGCCGAATACAGGACGAGAATTGCATATTTTTTCAACACAGCCTGCCTTAACTATGTATACCGCAAATTTTTTACAAAATGACAACGGTAAAAATGGGTATGTCTATGGAAAACATTCGGCGATTTGCTTTGAAACCCAGCATATTCCCAATTCTCCTAATAGAAACGGTTTTCCCTCAACAATAATTACCCCTGATAAGAAATATTATCATAAAACACTCTGGCATTTTAAAGTATAAAAGTATATAATGAGAGAGAATACGTAACGGATATGATTGATATTGAGTGTCGATTCGATAACTTTAGAAGTGAGGTGTGATGATTATGGAAGTTCAGTTACAAGACCTTGTTGACAAAATTAAGCAAGACGGGGTTGCGTCTGCCGAACAACAAGCTGCGGCTATTGTAGGCGAAGCTGAAAAAAAAGCTCAGGACATTGTTGAATCCGCTAAAAAAGAAGCTGAAGAATTGCTTAAAAAAGCAGAAGCAGCATCAGAGCGTTTTACACAAGCATCGGAAGCAGCAGTTAAACAGGCAAGCAGAAATGCGTTAATTGCATTTCAAGAAGGTGTAACCGGTGCATTGAGTGCCCTTGTTACCGCTGAAACTCATACTGCATACAATGCAGATATTCTAAAAACGCTTATCCCTACTGCGGTAGGCGAATGGATAAAATCCGGTGCCGGTGATGATCTTTCAGTTATTCTTTCTGCTGATGATGCAAAAAAATTGGAAACAGCCCTCTTGTCTGCATTCAAGAAAGAAGTTGAAAAGGGTATTGAAATAAAATCCGACAGCCGTATGACAGGCGGTTTTAGAATCGGTATGAAAGACGGTTCTGCTTATTATGATTTTTCTGCTGAAGCAGTTGCAGAACTCTTTTCAACCTATCTCAGTTCCCGTGCAGCAGACTTGCTGAAAAGTGCGGCAAAGGAGTTATAGGCAGTGGCTTCATACTATTATTTGATGTCGCAGCTGCCGTCAATTATGCCTCATACCGACCCTCCATTGACCTATACTCAATTTAAAGAAATTGCACTTCGCTTTCTTAATGAGCGGGACGCTGCTGATCTTGAGTATATTACTCTTAATCCGATGCGTGAGCCGGTAAAAACACATTCGGAACTTATAACAGTATGGTGCGGATTCGATAGAGAACTCCGCTTAGCATTGGAACAAATGCGTGCTGCAAAGTTAAAATGGGAAGTTCCGCCTGATGTATCAGGTGAAAAATCCTCAGTGTTTGATGTTGGTGCAATTGTTCGGGGTGTTTCTACTATTGAAGATCCTTTAGCAGCAGAACAGTTTTTACTGAATGCACGTCTTGCTGCTGCAGAGCAGTTAAGAAGACCTCATTATTTTGATAGTGATGCTGTTTTCGGCTATGGAATTGTATTGCTTTTGAGCGAGCGGGCTTCAAAATTCAAGGTTGAAACCGGACGCGAAGCATATCATTCAGTTTATACACAAATTCTCGGAGAAAGAACATGATAGAAACAAAAGGAAAAGTCGTCGGTATTAACGGGAATATGGTCAGTGTTGAGTTTGACGGATTTATTTCGTTAAACGAAGTAGGCTATATCCATGTCGGCGAAAAAAAACTAAAAAGCGAGATTATCCGTATCCGCGGTTCCGTTGCTCAAATGCAGGTTTTTGAAATAACCAAGGGAATCCGTGTTGGTGATACCGTTGAGTTTTCCGGTGATCTCTTATCGGTAGAGCTTGGACCGGGACTACTGGGGAAAGTTTATGACGGTTTGCAGAATCCCCTCCCCGACCTTGCTGAGAAAGCAGGCTACTTTTTGGAACGCGGTATTTATCTTGATCCGATTGCTCCCGCACCGCAGTGGGAGTTTACCCCTACTGCAAAAGTCGGCGATACTGTTGTACGCGGTGATGTGCTTGGAACAGTACCTGAAAGCAGTTTTACACACCGCATTATGGTGCCCTTTGGTATGTATGACACGTATACCGTTACTTCTATCAAACCTGCCGGTTCATATACAATCCGCGAAACCATTGCAGAAGTTACCGATTCACGAGGGAAAGTATATCCGCTTACGATGAGCTTCCATTGGCCGGTTAAGCGTCCGATAGACTGCTATGCAGAACGGCTTAAACCAACTGAAACACTTGTAACAAAAATTAGAACGGTTGATACCTTTTTTCCTGTTGCAAAAGGCGGAACATACTGTATTCCGGGGCCGTTCGGCGCTGGTAAAACCGTTTTACAGCACGCAACCAGCCGCAATGCAGAAGTTGACATTGTTATTGTTGCAGCCTGCGGTGAGCGTGCCGGTGAAGTTGTTGAAACACTCAAGGAATTTCCTGAATTAACTGATCCCCGTACCGGACGCTCATTAATGGAGCGGACAATTATTATTTGTAACACCTCTTCAATGCCGGTTGCGGCTCGTGAAGCATCTGTATATACTGGTGTTACGCTGGCTGAATACTACCGCCAGATGGGGTTGGACGTTTTGCTTCTTGCAGACTCTACAAGCCGTTGGGCACAAGCCTTGCGTGAAATGTCCGGACGCTTGGAAGAAATTCCGGGTGAAGAAGCATTCCCTGCATATCTTGAATCATACATTGCAGCGTTCTATGAGCGTGCCGGTATTGTCCGCTTAAAAGACGGCAGTAAAGGTTCTGTAACAATCGGCGGAACTGTTTCTCCTGCAGGCGGTAACTTTGAAGAACCGGTTACCCAAGCAACCTTGAAAGTTGTCGGTGCATTCCACGGTCTTTCCCGCGAACGCTCCGATGCCCGTAAATATCCTGCTATTCACCCGCTCGATTCGTGGTCGAAATACCCGAGTGTCCTCGTCCCCGCCGGAGTAGAATATGGAAGAAAAATGCTCCGCCGCGGTACCGAAGTAGAACAGATGATGAAAGTTGTCGGTGAAGAAGGTACGAGCATGGAAGACTTTATTGTCTATCTCAAGGGCGACTTCCTCGATGCAGTATATCTTCAGCAGAACTCGTTTGATGCTGTTGACGATGCTGTTTCTGTAGAGCGGCAGCGGCATATTTATGCACTCATTCTCAGGGTTTTAGGCTCTCAATTTGCCTTTGAAACAAAGGATGAAGCACGTGCATACTTTAACAAACTGCGGTTGTCATTTATTGACTACAATTATTCGGCATGGAATTCTCCCGAATTTAAGAAAAATGAAGCAGAGGTTGTCGCCTTTATTGAGAAAAAAGCAACCTCATTAGATGAAAAAGCGGCAAAACTCATAAAAGAAACGGAGGCACACCATGAAGAAAGTGTACAGTAAAATTGAATCTATCAACGGTTCGGTTATCACCGTCAAAGCTCAAGATGTGTGCTACGGAGAGCTTGCAATGGTTCAAACAAGCTTCGGTCCTTCTTTGGCTGAAGTAAATAAACTGGACGGCGATATTGTTTCCTTGCAGGTTTTTGCAGGTGGACGCGGCGTTTCTACCGGTGATGAAGTCCGCTTCCTCGGACGAGAAATGCAAGTAAGTTTTTCTGATAACTTGCTTGGACGCATCTTTAACGGTTCAGGTGAACCGCGTGATAATGGACCTGCACTCAAAGATAATATGGTTCAAATCGGAGGCCCGTCTGTTAATCCGTCTAAGCGTATTATGGCACGGCGTATGATTAGAACCGGTATTCCTATGATTGATGTGTTCAACACCCTCGTTGTATCACAAAAGCTGCCGATATTCTCCAGCTCCGGAGAGCCGTACAATGCTTTGCTTGCCCGTATTGCAATGCAGGCGGAAGTTGATGTAATCGTTCTCGGCGGTATGGGGTTGAAATATGACGACTACCTCTATTTTAAGGATACGCTGGAAGAAGCCGGTGCATTAAGCCGTACTGCAATGTTTGTCCATACAGCGGCTGACCCAACGGTAGAATGCTTGATGATCCCCGATATGTGTTTGGCGGTAGCGGAACAGTTTGCAATTAAAGGAAAAGATGTTCTAGTCCTTTTAACCGATATGACAAACTTTGCTGATGCTATGAAAGAAATTGCAATTACGCAGGAGCAGGTTCCGTCTAACCGCGGTTATCCGGGGGATCTGTATAGCCAGCTTGCCGCCCGCTACGAAAAGGCAGTTGACTTTGACGATGCAGGATCTGTAACAGTGCTTGCAGTTACCACTATGCCCGGTGATGACGTTACCCATCCGGTACCTGATAACACTGGCTACATTACCGAAGGACAGTTCTACTTAAAGCATGGACGCATTGAACCATTTGGAAGCCTGTCCCGCTTAAAGCAAAACGTAAACGGTAAAACCCGTCAAGATCACCGTGCATTAATGGATAATATGATTAAGCTCTATGCCTCCTACAAGGATACGCTTGAGAAAAAATCAATGGGCTTTATGATGAGTGAATGGGATGAAAAACTCCTTAAATACGGTAATTTATTTGAAGCCCGTATGATGGATTTGTCGGTAAATATTCCTCTTGAAGAAGCACTTGACAATGGATGGAAAATCCTTTCATCATGCTTTACGCCAGAGGAAACCGGCATAAAGTCTGATTTGATTAAGGCTTTCTGGCCCGAAACATAGGGAATGGCATGGCTATTAAACTGACAAAAAATGAGCTGAAAAATCAAAAAGAATCGCTGAAAATGTTTCAGCGGTACTTGCCGACTTTACAGCTTAAAAAACAGCAGCTGCAAACCGAAATCCGCACGATTGAAACTCGTGCAAAGGAAGTACGTGCTAATCGGGACGCACTTCATAAGGAGTTTGAGCAGTGGATTGCTGTTTTTGGAGAAACGGATATTTTTACCCCTGCAATACTCAAGGTAAAAACTATCCGTACCGCAACCGGTAATATTGCCGGGGTTTCCATACCGATTTTTTCAGGTGCGGATTTTGAACGCAGCCGGTATGACCTCTATAGCACTCCGTTATGGTTGGACATTGCTTGCGATCGTATGGAGCGGGTTCTTTCTCTTGATTTGGAAGCACAGGTACTTGATGAGCAAGTGATGCGCTTAAATGCTGAACTGCGGACAACAACACAGCGGGTTAATTTGTTTGAAAAGGTAAAGATACCGGAAACAAAAAAGAACATAAAGAAAATTTCTGTGTACTTAGGCGATCAGCAAGTTGCTGCAGTTGTCCGCGGAAAAATTTCCAAGAAGAACTTGGAACATACTGCAGATACGGAAGATGAGGAGGCTATTGCATGATTTTACCAATGAAAAAACTGACACTCCTTGTTCTTGATACTGAGAAAGAAGCAGCATTAAAAACGCTTAGAAATTTTGGTGCGGTACACGTAGAAAAAGAAGCAGCTTCCAGCGAACGGCTGACAGAATTGCAGAATATCTATACAAAATTTCAGCAAGCGGAAGGGCTGATTACCGAAGCGGTACCGAAAAAGGCACTGCCGAAACAGGGAACTGCACAACCGCTGACTCGTCAGCAGCTGATTAGTGCAGCTGATGCAGTTTTGCAGGTAAAAACTGAGCAGACTGAAACACTTGCAACATTAGCAAAATTAACTGCTGACATTGAAACCTACGCTTCGTGGGGAGATTTTGATCCTGAAGCAGTTAAAAGCCTTGCTCAAAAGAATCTGTACCTTATCCCCGGAGAGCTTTCTGAAAAGTCGTACGCTGCCCTACCGGAAACGGTACAGACAGTACGGCTTGCAGGCAGCGGTAAAACAGTACGGTTTGCGTTTATTTCACAAACGCCTGAATTACCGGAAGCTGTGCCGCCTGATTTCCGCCCCCTCCCCTTGCCGGAATGTTCGCTTTCTGCAATGAAAGCACGGGTTGCAGAATTGCAGGCAAAGCTGCCGTCGTTTAAGAATCGCATAGCGGCAAAAGCTGACCTTCTAAGTTCACTACAGGGAGAAGCAAAGAAGCTTTCAAAAGAAATTGAATTTGAAAGCATCTATGCGGGTATGGAAGTAATTCCGCTTGATAATACCGCTCAACATGAAAGCAGCGTAAAAGCGGCACGGCTTTCCGGCTATGTACTTGCGGAAAAGTATCAGGATTTTACCGGTCTTGCAAAAGCAAACGGCTGGGCATTTATTGCAGACGATCCGGCGGAAGAAGATGCCGTACCGACTGCACTCCGGCATAACCGTTTTGTACAGCTTTTAACTCCCTTGACGGACTTCCTCGGTACGGTTCCCGGTTACCGTGAGCCGGATATTTCGCTGTGGTTTCTGTTGTTCTTCGGCATCTTCTTTGCGATGATATTCGGTGATGCAGGCTACGGTGCTATTTTGGTTATTCTATCATTATTTGGAATCGGAAAAGCCCGTGCTGCAGGAAAACCCGCCCCGCTTGCCATGCAAATGTTCTTATATCTCGGCATTCTAACGGTAATCTGGGGAACGATGGTTTGCAACTGGTTCGGTATTTCCGTGGAGTATATTCCCGAATGGCTCAAAGGATTATCCATTCCCGCCATCTCGAATATAACCGAAGAGAATATCCGCAATGCAAACCTGATGCAATTCTGTTTTACACTGGGGCTTTTGCAATTATCCATCGGGCATATTATTTGTATTGTCCGTAATATTAAATCGCCGCAAGTGTTTGGGCATATCGGCTCTATCGCAATGCTGGCAGGTATGTATGTAGTGGTTCTTAGTTTGGTTGTGAATGCTGAAAAGTATCAAATCAATCAACCGGTACTGATTGCAATCGGCGTGGGCTTTGCACTAAACTTTATCTTCGCAAATTATGAAACTGGATTAGGGCAAAGTATTCTTGAAAGTCTTAAAAACATTATTACCGTGTTTTTAGGTGTAGTAAACGTGTTTGCTGATATTATGAGCTATATCCGTCTGTGGGCTGTCGGTCTTGCAGGTTCTGCAATCAGTGCGACAGTCAACCAAATGGCAGGGCCGGCGCTCGGCAGCTTCTTGATTTTCTTAGGAGTGCTGCTCTTATTCTTCGGACACGGTTTAAACTATATTATGAACGTATTGTCTGTTATCGTTCACGGTGTACGCTTAAATACACTCGAGTTTTCAAACCATGTCGGCTTAACATGGGCAGGGTTTAAATACGAACCCTTTAAGGAATAGACGGGTATCCGGTAACATACTATACCGGATAGCAAGACCTATTCGATAGCGAAGTTATCGAATAGGTCTAATGACAGTATTTCCGTGTGTGCGGATACGGCAGTGATTATGCCCTGTCCGTGCATAAGAAATAAAATATACCGTGAATTATAACAAAACGGTATATTCCAGTTGTTTAGATTAAACTTGGAGGATTTCAATGAGTTTTGGTATGTTTGGTGCAGCAGCTGCACTCGGAGTTTCAGCATTCGGATCGGCTTTAGGACTTGCAATCGCAGGACAAGGAACAATCGGCGCATGGAAGCGGTGCTATTTGAATAATAAACCGGCTCCCTTTATTTTATTGGCGTTTGCCGGTGCACCGCTTACACAGACTATTTACGGCTTCTTGCTGATGAATAAAATGATTCCGTCACAAAAAGATCCGTGGTTCTTGCTTGGTGTCGGTATTGCATGCGGGCTTGGCATTGCAGCTTCTGCGATTGCACAGGGAAAGGCTGCTGCTTCCGGTTCAGATGCGTTAGCAGAAACAGGTAAAGGCTTCGGTCAGTATATTACTGTTGTTGGTCTTTGCGAAACAGTAGCATTGTTTGTTATGGTATTCGGACTGATTAACTGCTAGTTTTTTGACTAAAGGCAGGTATTCAGACGTGCAGCATTACACAATGAATATCTGCCTTTCCCATGTATATCTGAAAAAATTATTGACAAATCATAATTTAAAAAGTATGTATTTGATATAAAAAAAATCAGGTTTATCAGCTCGATGCTCACATAATGCAATTGATTATTTGCTCATTACATACACAAGAAACAGTCTATAAAGAGGTGTTATGATGAAAACATACCGGAAACTGCATTTTAAAGTGGTTCTGCTGTCCATACCGGCGATTGCACTGGGAACGGGTATTCCCTTTTTAGTTTCATACATTGTAGATTCTATCATTAGCGGAAAGACTGAAGGATTGGCATACTACCTAACCGCTTTCATCATACTGCTTATACTGAATAAAATAGCAGATCTATTCAGCAACTACCATTTTAATATGCTGGCAAGAACGGTAACAGCACATGAGCGGGAAATATTGGTAAAAAAATTCCTCTCCTCAAAATCAAATATGCACGGCAGTTATTCCGAAGAAAAAATAATTAACCGTGTGCTCAAAGAAGTAACAGCACTCAGTATTATCTACGGTGAAGCACCGGCAATGCTCCTTTTGAATGTGCTGATGCTGCTTGTTTCGTTTACCGTGCTGGCATTCATCAATACTTGGCTGCTGATTATCTCCTGCCTTATTATTCCGCTGGTATACATCTTTGGCAATATGCTGAAAAAACGCATTACTACAGCATCAGAGGCAGAAACCCTTGCTCACGAAACACTGCTCCGCTTTATGTAATTCTAAATGAATTAAGGATTCTTCTTATGCATAAGCTAAAAAACTACAAAACAATGGTGTGCCTTATTCCAGCCGGTTCTAAAAAGCTGATAGCCTTCCTTATTATGCTGCAAGCCTGTATTCCCTGTTTTATGCTGCTGCGCAGTGCAGCTGAACGGAGGATTTTTCAGTCAGTCATGGATGGCCGGTATGAACATATCATAGCACTGTTCTCTGTTTTTGCAGTTACCTTTGTACTTCCGGTTCTTTTCGGCTATGGGACGAAAACACTGACAGCACAGCTTGTGCAGCGGAACGCTGAATATCTTAAACTGATTCTTTTTGACGCTGCACTCAAGCTGCCTCCAACTGCTGCTGCAAAAAAACATGATGCACTTTCGGCAATCTCCTTTGATGCCGAAGAACTTGCCCGTTTTGTACCGGTTCATTTGATTGATTTGTCCGTTACGCTAGGAACTTTCGCTGCGTATACAGCATTTTGTGCATACCTGTCCCCTATTCTAGCAGCGGCGGCGTTAGTATTGATTATTCCTTCTCTTCTTATTGAAAAACACTATATCCCGAAAATAGCAGCTCACTATAAAACATTTTCCGAGTCGGAAAGCATACTCCGCACCCGTTTACAGGAGATGATCCGCACGGTTGATATAACGAAAGTGTTTGCTGTACAAGAGTGCGTAATGGCACATTGTGCAGCAGCTGATGAACAGCGGTACACCAATAAGCTGAAACACACCTTGTTGACAGTGCTGTCGTCTATCGGCAGCAATACGGTATCGTATAGTGCAGTTTTCGGTGCTTTTGCCGTAAGCAGCATTCTCTATGCCTATCAATATATCACTATTCCCGATGTGATTGTTGCTCTTGGTGTTATCGAAGGCGGCATGGTATGGCCTGCCTCAAATGCACTGCAGCAGTTCAGTACCATTGCAAACAGCACAGCAGCTTTTGAGCGGATAAAACCTTTTTTACCCGTGCATGACAACCAGAAACACAATACTCCCTATACTATTGAACGGGGCGGTACACTGATGGTTGAGCTGGAAAATATTTCCTTTGCCTATCCTGATCAAACCACTGCAGCCGATAAACCGGAGGAGGGACAGCCTGCCGAAGCCGGAGGAAAGCCGGTACTGAACGGTATTCAGCTGCGGATTCCGCACCGTGCCCGTATCTGTATTACCGGAGAAAGCGGGGCGGGGAAAACAACCATGCTGCATATCCTGTTGGGCTTTCTTGAACCGCAAAGCGGTGCTGTACGATTTTATTATAATGGATCGCCGTACCGCGGCGATCTGCGTAATCTTATCGCATATATCCCCCAATCAGGCGGTTTGTTTTTAGATACCATTGCTGAAAATATCCGGTTTGGTGATACACACGCCCCCATGCCGCACGTTATACAAGCAGCAGAGCAGGCAGGAGCTCATTCGTTTATTACAGAAAGCAGGCATGGGTATGATACGCTGGTAGGCGGCAAGGAGGATACCCTTTCAGGCGGTCAGGCACAGCGAATTGCGATTGCACGGGCGCTGCTCAAAAACAGTCCGCTTTTGGTAATGGACGAACCGTCCTCTGCACTGGATAGTGCGTGCGAACAGCAGATTATCGCTGCAATACAGCAGTATGAGGGAACGGTCATCTTTATCTCTCATCGAAAATCTTTAATAGAAGCGGCAGATACGGTATACCGGCTAGAAAACGGCAAGCTCTGTACAGAAGCCGGCAGCCGGCATTTTGAATAGGAAGGAGTGCACTAATGAAACGGAACGTGATGCTCCAATTATGGAACACAACAAAAGGATTCAGGCTGCATCTGGCGGTAATCTTTACGGCAACGGTTGCAGCGGCGTATCTGCGGTACGGACTTGCCGTAAGTTATCAGCACGCAATCGATTCGCTTGCAGCAGGTTCATTACGCACCGCCTGTTACTGGCTTGTAGGCGGCTTTGCCGTTATTCTTATCTGTAACGGCAGCAATTATATCCGTATGATGCTCGGTGCAGCGGTATCCGGCTCCATTCTTAAACGGACACGGGCGTACTGCATCCGGCGGTATGTGAATGCGCCGCTTGGTGAAACCGAGTCGGTAAGCCTCGGCGAAACAATGACTAAACTCACCGATGATGCCGGTTCAGTGTCAATCTTTTTTACCTATACGGTACGGGAAATCTTTTTTGGGCTTATTCAACTCGCAAGCGGACTCTGGTTTACGTTCCGGATTTCTTTTTATTTTGGGATTGTTTTGATTACAGGATCGCTCCTGTGTATTGCGTCAAACAAATTTTTTGTGCCGCGGATCCGTAAACAGTATGCACTGCAACGGGAAGAAGAAGATACCCTTAAAACATTTACGGAAGATAGAATACGGAATCCGGCAGTAACAGCAATTTTTCACCTGTATGAGGCTCATACTGCTTCATTTAAACGCACTATTGAGGCACGGACGGCACATATTCTCCGGTTGGAAAAAATAGCGGCGGTGTTTTCTTCATTAAGTAGTCTTTCAGGCTGGATTATGCTGCTGAGCCTGTACGGAACCGGTATCATGCTGATGTATTACGGGAAAATTACTATCGGCGGATTTATCAGTATTTTCCATACCAGTTCTGTTGTCTTATGGCCGTTTGAACAATTTCCGCAGCTTTTTAAATTGACGGCGGAGGCACAGACGGCAATGAAGCGTCTGCTTACATTTAAAGATTTATCGGAAGAAAGCAGCACTACTGCTAAAGTTGCTGAAGTGCATTCCGCAGGTGTTCAACCGCTTATGCTGTCGGCGGAGCAGCTGAGCTTCCGCTATAAAGATGCTCCGCCGGTTTTCCGGAATTTTCATTACAAAGCACAAAGGGGCGGTATTAACTGTATCGCAGGAGCAAGCGGGGCAGGAAAAACAACGTTTATGAAGCTGCTGCTCCGCCTTTATGAACCGGAATCCGGTACGCTTTTTTTTAGCGATACTGCCGGAAACCGGTTTCCTGTTATGCGTAGTGATGTTTCGTATGTTCCGCAAGATTGTAAACTTTTCACTAAGACCGTGCTGGAAAACATACGGGACGGAAAGAAAACCGCTTCGTTGGAAGAAGTCTACGCAGCAGCAGAGCAGGCGGGTGCTCATGCGTTTATTGAAAACCGGCAGCTGAAATACGGCACGCCGGTAGAAGAAGGCTCATCATTTTCTTACGGGCAAAAGCAGCGGATTGCGATTGCACGGGCACTTTTGAAAGATGCAAAGCTGATTATCTTTGATGAGCCGACTTCAGCCCTTGATGCGGAGCATGAGCAGTTGGTAATTACCCTGTTGCAGCAGCTTGCAAAAGAGAAGATTGTAATAGCTGTTTCTCATAGTCCTACGCTGATTGCCGCATCAGCATACCGGTATACTATGCTGCACTGAATATTTCAAACAGCTGTATAGTACATTATAACAGACTGAGTATATGGTTAGAAAATTCCTACTCAAGAATCAGAGAATCTGATATAATCTACTGATCGAAGAAGCGGTATCCTGTATTGGTTTAATCTGATAGTTATCAGGATTTTTCAGTGCATTAAATATCTTGTCAGAAATAATTACATTACATGCATATTTTTTTGTTGCATATTGCAGTTGTTCTGCACTATAGCAGGTATTAGAAATAACAATACTATCAAGACGCTTATCATCACCAAGAACACCAAACAATATATCCCCTGAATCAATACCAATTCCTGCACGAATAGGAGGAAACTGCCCAATACCTATTTTTTCCCGGTGTAGTACCTCCTGTATTTCAATACCGCATGCAACTGCATGATCTGCTTCACCGGAAAAAAGTGCAGTAAATCCATCGCCAAGATACTTCATAATAACACCGCCGTGTTTCCGTATAATAGGTGCAACACAAGCAAAATATCGATTAAGAAGTGTGAATACCTCGTCAGGTTCAAGTTGTTCAGACACTGCAGTAAAGGAGCGGATATCAATAGATAAAATATTCATTGGAAGCTCTGAATAATCGCCGCTATTGATTTCAGTGATTGTATTTTTCTTTAAGAAAAATAAAAGTTGGTTAGGAAAAAATTTCCGTAATATTTCCTGCATATTGTGCCGTTCTCGAGCAAGAAGCTCAATTTGTTCTACTGAAGAAGAATAACTATGTAAGCTCATAATCACTAAAATTAAGATAGCAATAACGGCACCATCCTGTAATAAAAGCTTTCCTTTAATAATCCACTGTGATACTAAAATATCATGAAATGCAAAACCAATCAGTACCGCAATAGTAAAAAAAATCCAAAGGGCATTTTTTTTCTTGTGCAATAATGCATAAAATATCACCATAAGATTATACAAACCGGCAACAAAAACATAAAACTGCTGTATATACAGATAGCGGGCTGCTCTTTGTGTAGGTAAGATAAGCAGCATGACACAAAAAATTACTGCTATGCTTACAATTATCCAATACACAGGTTTGTATGCAGTATAAATTACTTTTTTTATAGAGATACTGCAAAATAGTACAGAAAGCGGAATACTCGCATAGCGAAGTATAAAATACAGCTTCCACGGAATTGCCGGCCAGATATAGGTAAGTATATGCGGATAAAAGACAGCAATTCTAATGCTGATAGTAAGTGATGCAATTGCAAACCAGAGCATATACTGCATATCATTTAAATTAAAAAAATAGAGCAAGATAAAAAAAACACTGAATACAATTAAAACAGCACAAGCAATATTATAAAAAATTAAATCAAACATAAAAACTTCATTTAATATTTCAGCAGAACCAAGTAAAATACTTTGATCAGTTCCTCCATAACGGTTATTAAAGTTTGAAATATTGATAATTACATCTGCTGTTCCATTTTTAAGCGGTTTAAAAATAGAAACACTGCTGGTTTTACCCGGTACCTCTGTGCCGGTTGAAATGCCGGGCTGTCCTTGTGCAGAACTTTCTACCCCGTTAATATTAATAGTAGCACTGGAGAGAATATGCCCTACCCGTAGTGCATATATTTTATTCGGATTTAGCCCCACAATCCGCAGTCCGTATGAAGCATAACCGTAGTTTGATTGTAGAGGGGTTTCTTTCAATTTTCCGGGCAGCGGTGCATATTGCGGCTGTGCACTATTTCTAAAATAGTAAAACTGGTTAGGAGTAAAATGCCATAATCCTTCTATAGTAAATACATCACGATTATTATGCTGCGGTACTGTCAATAAGCCGTTTTGAATAGTTAGATTATGTGCACGTAAATGCTGAATCGGCTTTGCAGCACTTATAAATAATATAACTAATAACATACAGCAAAACGGTATAATGCCAAAAAGTATTTTTTTCATAATACATCAATCTCATATATATTTATTGGATTTTGTTTACCTTGAAACCGTATACGTCCATGATAAAAACAAGTATGTGTTCTCCAGTACTTATCTGCAAGTTGTGCCCGCAGTGATTCAGTTACCAAAATATTGATATTATGCTTTGCTGCATACGCATGTAAACGCGAAGCAATATTCACTGCATCAGAAATAACCGTTGTATCCATACGCTCTTCTTCTCCTATTGTCCCCATCATAACACTGCCGTAGTGGATTCCTACAGAGCTGCTCATTGGATACAGACCTTTTGCTTTTCTGTGAGCATTTAACGTGTAAATCTGTGCAGTTATATCAAGAATACAATTAACGGCTTCTTCTGCACTGCCGTAAAAAAGCAGCATCATACCATCAGCTAAATACTTATCAATCATACCTTTATACTTTTTTATAAGAGGATAAACAGATCTAATAACACTGTTGTATACTGTAAGCAGCTCTTGACGTGCGGCCGCTGTTGCAAGATCGGTATGAGTATCAATATGTACAAAGGCGATAAACATATCCTTATAAATAGTATCACCGAGTTTAATACTCATAATATTTTTTTTATTCAAAAATTGCATAAATTCTTTTGGAAAGAAACGTTGAAATGATATATTTGCAGCTTCAATACTTTCGGTGATTTCATTAAGCGTTTTAAAAGCTTGTGAAAAATGGCTAATAACAATAAATCCCATTGGAATGAGTAAAAACAAAATTGCAAAATGTGAAATAAGCGGTAGATGAATTATATCATTTGAAATTAATATATCAATTATTCCTGCACTGATAAAACAGAGAAATGCACAGCAAAATGGAATCGCTAAATGTTTCTTTAGAATAATTGCCCGTATTACAATTCCAACAGCAATGAGTGCAAGAAAGAGTGTGTAGACTTGTACGAATGTAAGCGGATTTGTAAAAAAATAAAAAGGAGCAAAGAGTGTACATATACTGTATATAATGAGCGGTATAAAAAGGAGTAAAAGAAATTTAAAAAAGCGTTTTGAACTATCAAGAAATAAATCAAATATAAAGAAAAACATAAAAATAGCGGCAAGAGGAAAGGTAAAATAACCGAGCCGGAACATAATTCGTCCTGATAATGCAGGAAAAATATCTTTTATAAGAAAATCATTGTAACAAATAGTACGCAATGCAAAAATAAAACATAGTATGCCGAATAAACACGCGGATTGTTCTTTTTTGTAAAATAAAAATAAAGAGATAAAGAAAGCAGACATTGCTAACAGCAGTGCAAAAACCCCTGATGTTAATAATTTTTCAATTGTGTGTTTTTGTTGAACTGTATCGTATAAGCCGATATAAAAAGGACTTTCTGCTCCCGGGCTTCTATCATTAAAATTTGAAATATGTAACACAATATTAGCTTCGGTTTCATTGTTAAGCGGTAAAATTACCGTACGGGCATTCCAATCAAATTCTTCTTCATCAAGATTTTTACCAGGTATACCGCTATTATAAAAGGGGCGGCCGTTGATAAATGCAGTGAATGCTGATGAAGTTCTTGTAAAATAAAGTGCGTATACTTTTTCAGGATCGAATCCCCGTATACGGACTGCATAAGTAGCATAACTGTATTTCTGCTGAGAAACGGTATAATTAGTCCATGATTGAGTAATGCGTTCAAAACGGTCATACAACTCAATAGGCAGTAACGGTGAAATAAACTCTTCTTGAGCATACGCCCACTCGTCTTTTAGGGTATATACAGTTTCCCTGTCAATTTCAGAAATATCATAATGTGCTTCACCATTATTATGCAGCGGAAGTGTTTCAGTACAAGAAATAAGAAATAGGCTTACAATACAGGTGTATAATACTCGTATATATTGTTTATACATTACAAATACTGTTCCTTATATAAATATAGTAACAAAATATTCGGCTAATGTATCATATTTTGAGAGAATATTCAAATAGCTTTGGTATTATAAAGCTATTTTTATTTTGCAGCACTTATGTGGTAAGAGGATAAAATTTAGTGCGGAATTGCCGTTCAGCCCCTAGTGTTGTGGGCGGCCCGTGTCCGGGGAATAGAACAAGATAATCTTCCAGCACAAAAAGCTTTTCTGCAAGTGCCCGCTCTAAATTTTTTTCTGCCGGACGGTGCAAGGTTTTTCCAGCAACACCGGCGGTAAGGCTGTCGCCGGTAAATATACAATCATGTATGCGAAACATATATGAATCGGGAGAATGTCCCGGAACTGAAAAGCAGCCGATAGTAAATCCTGCGGTAACAACCGTACAATCCCGCCGTAATACACTACCATTCTTAAGTACCAGCCCTGCATCCGCAGCATACACTTTCGGATGATAAATTTTTAACAGTGTTTTTAATCCGTATGCATGGTGCCTAAAATGATTATGAGTAATAAAAACAGCAGTGAGCTGATAGTGATTATTTTCTATACGCTTGATAATATTTCCAGTAATTTTTCCCGGATCAATAATAATTGCTTCGTGTGTTTGTTCATTCCCCACAAGATAGCTATTTACAAGGCATTGACTGGAATAATGCGGATAAATTTTCATAGATGAGTACCGTCCTTGTAAAAATAAGCTACACGGGTATTTGACAGAGTAAACTTTACGTTGGTATAGCTGTTTTGGGTAAAATATACCCGTTTTATATTGCAGTTATCAAATGGAGTATCTTTTAAGGTACAGCGGATAAAACGTGAGTTATATAAATCAGAATCTCTAAAACTACATTTTTCCATTGAAACACCGCAAAAATTGTTCTGTAAAAGTTCCGAACCTTGAAACTGAGTGTCTGTAAATGTACTACCGGAAAAACAGGAAAATTGTATATCCGATTTATCAAAAATGCATTGTTCAAAATATGAAAACTCAAAAAAACTCATTCGTATTTTTGTATTTTTAAATGAGCAATTTTTAAAATGGCTATGGCTAAAACAACAGCCTGTTATTCGCTTGTTAGAAAAATCCATGTTTTCACAGATAAAATGGGGACAATGTACTCCATTCATATCTGTTTTACTGCTGAGCATTGTAATAACTTCAGGAGTGGTAACGGTGATACTATGATTAAACATGGGGTGCAGTGTATGTTATTGCAGGATTTTGGTCAAATGGGCAGCAGGTCTATTCGATACTTTTGTTATTAAATAGCTTTAATAGGTATTTTATCGGTTTTTCTTTGCAGAATGCTGGAGCAGCGGTTAAAAATATGGTATACTAACCTGCATGGATTATTATGCAATGCAGGTAAAAACCGGAAAAGAGCCGGAAATACTCAGGCAAATTAAAAAAAGCACAAAGAGAAATAATGTTGCTTTATCGAATATATATTTTCCGCGCAGAACATTGTATATACGGAAACTCGGTATTAAGAAAAAACAGATTACTCCGGTATTTCCGGGCTATATTTTTTTAGAAACAGAATACCTCTCTGCCGATCTCTACTGGGTGTTGAGAAAAATAGAGGGATTTTACCGGTTTTTACCTGATAATAAAAATCCTTTAGCGTTAACAGATGCAGACCGTGAGATTTTACATCATTTTCTTTCTTTTGGTGAAATTACCCAGCCTTCGAAGGCATATTTTGATGAAAATGCTCGAATTTGTATTACAGAAGGACCGCTTAAAGGTTTGGAAGGGAAAATTCTCAAAGTAGATAAACGGAAGCAACGGGTAAAAGTGGTGCTTGATATGTATAGTCAAACATTTCCGATTGATTTGGCTTTTGAGTTAATAGAACCTGTTAAATCATCTTTATAAAAATAAAAGGAATATAACAATGACGTTTCAACATAGTGCTCCCCAGTCGGCAATTTATATTATCGGGGCAGGTCTTGCCGGAACCATGATTGCCCATGAAATAAAGCGGAAAGGCATCTTTGGAAAAGTAGCAGCTTTTTTAGATGATGATCCGCAGAAAATTGGTACAAAAATTGAAGACACGCCGGTATTGGGGCCTATCCAAGATGCGGCACACGTTCTGCGGATAGAACCGAAAGATGAGGTACTCATTGCCATTCCAAGTATTAATGCAGAACGGCTGCGTGAAATTTATACAACAGTAAAAGAAGCAGGCTTTTCCAATATAAAACTCCTCCCCGGTATTTCGCAAATTGTTGACGGAAAAGCCCACCTTGTACAAGCCCGCGATATTAATCCGCAAGACCTGCTCGGCAGAACACCGATTACTATCAGCTTAAAAAAAAGTTTAAGTTATTTACGGGGAAAGCGGGTGTTAATTACCGGTGCGGGCGGCTCCATCGGAAGTGAGCTTGCCCGCCAGCTTCTTTCAGGCGGAGCTGAACGGCTGTATCTGTTCGGACATGGGGAAAATTCAATCTACCAAATTGATAAAGAACTGCGGCTGCTCCAAGAAGAGGGTGTTGGCGATAAAGCGGCTATTGTGCCGATTGTGGGTGAGTTAAAAGACCGTGCCTATATGCAGTACATTCTCCGCCAGCTCCGTTGTGATGCAGTCTTTCATACCGCTGCGTATAAACATGTACCGCTTATGGAGGCAAATCCCGTTGCCGTTATCGAGAATAATGTTCTGGGTACGAAAAATCTCCTCGATGCGTGCATTGAATCCGGAGTACAGCGGTTTGTGCTTATTTCTACCGATAAAGCAGTAAATCCGGTATCTGTTTACGGGGTGTCTAAAATGCTGAATGAAAAAATGGTACTGCACGCTGCCGCACATATTCAGAAAAAATTAGGAGCAGCTGCGTATATGTTTGTCCGTTTCGGCAATGTTCTTGGCTCCCGCGGCTCGATTTTTCCGCTTTTTGTTGAACAAGTAAAAAAAGGCGGGCCGGTAACGGTTACTTCGCCGGATATGATGCGGTATTTTATGACGATCCCCGAAGCCTGTTCACTGGTACTGCAAACAGGCGGTGTTGGAGTCAACGGCGAGTCGTATCTGCTTGATATGGGAGAACCGGTTAATATTCTTGAAACTGCCCGCCAGCTTATCCGCTATATGGGCTACGAACCGGAAAAAGACATACCGATAGAAATTATCGGTATGCGTCCGGGTGAACGTCTTGAAGAGCCGCTTATTTCAGATGATGAATATACTGAGATAACGGATTACCCTAAAATACTCAGGCTCAAATCAAAAACGGTATTCAGCACTGATGCACTTGAAGCTCTAATTCATCAGCTTACCGGACTTTGTGATCCGGCATCAGGATTGGGCGTATACCGTAATAAAGAGATGCTTATCCGCATTCTCTGTGAATCTTGCGAATCATTAAGGAATCAGTATGCACAATAACCAATCTAACTATCAAGACATACCGTTTTTTAAACCCTCTTTTGATAAGAACGAAGAAGATGCGGTATTACAGGTGCTGCGTTCCGGCTGGCTTACCACCGGCAAAGAAACACTTGCTTTTGAAAAAGAATTTGCCGAAATGGTACACAGCCCCGCTGCTCTTGCAGTAAACTCTGCTTCAAGCGGATTGATGCTTGCAATGGAAGCCTTAGGAATACGGGAGGGTACAAAAATTCTTACCAGCCCCTATACCTTTGTATCAACTGCAACCAGTGCATTGCATCTCGGCGGTGAAGTTGTCTATGCCGATATTGAAAAGGATTCATACAGCATCGATCCTGACAAGGTAGAAGCGTGTGTCAAAAAAGACCCTGCTATTAAGGTACTCGTTCCCATTCATATTGCAGGCAATCTCTGTGATATGAACGCATTGCGGACAATCGCCGATCGGTATCAGCTTACAATTATCGAAGATGCCGCCCACGCCTTTCCCTCTAAAACTGCTGACGGTTGGGGCGGTACATTCGGCGATGCCGGAGTATTTTCATTTTATGCAACAAAAACTATTACTACCGGCGAGGGCGGCATGGTATGTGTAAAAAATCCGGAAATTGCAGCACGGATTTCGCTTATGCGTTCACACGGCATTAACCGGACAATTTGGAACCGCTACACCGATAAGCATGCAAGCTGGGTATATGATGTAACGGCTGAGGGGTATAAATGTAATTTACCCGATATTTTATCGGCAATAGGGCGGGTGCAGCTGCAAAAAGCTGAATCGTTTTATCTTAAACGGAAAAAAATTGCTGCACAATTTAATGCGGCATTCTCTGCAAGCGATTCATGCATACTGCCGCCAGACGGAGAGGGCAATGCATGGCATTTGTACATTCTTAGGCTCGTGCCGGAAACCTTGACTATTTCGCGTGATGCATTTGCACGGGAGTTACAGAACAGAGGACTTGGTATTTCTGTGCATTTTATTCCGCATTTTGAGTTTTCTTATTTCAAGAGCCGCTACGGATTAGCAGCGGCAGATTTTCCCAATGCTGCCGCAAAATATGCACAAAGTATTAGTCTTCCGTTTTGGCCTGATATGTGTGAAGAAGAAATAGCGTATGTGATACGTGTTGTGTTAGACACACTTAAAAAATTCCGCAGATAATAGAGGGAAGCATGAGCGGTAAATTTGTATCGGATATCAGGTTTGATAATCACTATTATGCAGTTATTGTCCGTGCTCCGATGCGGTCGGCAGCATTGCGTGTTATTAATACAGAAGCCTTACCGGAACACTACACGCTCTACACTGCAGCAGATATTCCTGCTGCCCATACAATAGATGTTTTTGACTGTAGTGTTCCTATCTTTGCAGAAAATTGCAGTGAATATTGCGGAGAAGCTCTCGGTATTTTGACGGGACCAGACCCGCTTGTATTGGAAAGCATAAAAAAACAGCTGCAATTCAGTATTGAACCGCCTGAACCGAAAATTTCCAGCTCTTCTGAGTATCACTGGTTTGGTGCTCCCATAACTGCACACGGCTGCTATTCTTCTAGTAATGATCCCGGTACTACAGAGGATATGTTTGCAGCTGCCGGTACTATTATTCATTCTTCGTGGTCGGTTGCACCGCAGTATTGTGCCCGTTCCGAACCGATGACCGTTATTGCCGTTCCGGACGGCGGACAGCTGCATATCTATCTTGCAACACAGTACCCAATGCACGTCCGCCGGTCAGCAGCCGCTGTGCTGGGTATTTCAGAAGATGCCGTTATTGTCCATACTACTGAAATCGGGGAAACCTCTAATGAATTACTATGGTATCCGTCGGTGCTTGCCTGCCAATGCGTACTGGCAGCGGTGCATACCGGTAAGCCGGTGTGTCTGTGCCTTTCCCCGCAGGAATGCCTTTCTGCACTTCCAAAAACACCGGCACTTTCTGTGTATCATAAATCTGCAGTGTCGCATTCTAACCATATTACTGCGATGCATATTTTTATCGTTATTCAAAGCGGTGCATTCTGCCCCCTCATCCATAAAATCATACAACAGATGATAGCTGCAGCATGCGGTCCCTATCACATTCCGCACTACCGCATTGAAATAGCTGCACTCAAAACACCGCACGGACCAACCGATATTTTTGAAAGTTGGGGAGATTCTTTTGTTACCAATGCCTTGGAACACCATGCTGCCTGCATTATCCGCAGTCGGAATCTATCCCCCGATCAATGGCGGATGCAAATGCTGAAACCTGAACACCGTGCAGCTTTTTTAAACCTTTTTACTGCAATTACTAAAGAAAGCAATTTTTTACGGAAAGATACTGCATATAAAGTATTTAATAAAGCAAAAAACGGAAAACACGACGGACGCTGGCGGGGTATAGGGCTTGCTGCAGGATTTCAGTATAGCGGTTGTTCTGCTGATTTTACCTATAGCGTTGAAATAACACTCAACATACATAATACAGTATCCATAAAAGCAGAACCGATTTCAGTGTATGTAAAAAAAATGATCCAGAAAATTATTACAAAAAAGCTCGAAATTCCTGAAGACAGGATTCTCTTTACGGAGCTTTCAACCGATTCTATGCATACCGGTGCTGCCGATACCGCTGCAAATACAGCCTGTATTATCCCCTCTCTTGTTGAGCAATGTATTAACGATTTGCAGGAACAGCAGTTTAGAGCTCCGCTGCCGATAACTGTACAGCGGACTTATCGGATTGTTCCTCCTACAATACCAAAGTATGATACACTATTTGTTTCAGCAACTCCTGCTGTATGTGCAGTAGAGTTGGAACTTGACCCCGTTTGTTATGATGTAACAGTTCTCGGTATATGGCTTGTCTGTAATCCGGGAAAAGTATATAACAAAGAACAGCTTATTAGTTCTTTACAGAAGAATATTCAAAGTGCATTTTCCCGTACTTTTAAAGAAGCACTGCAATATACTCAAGATTCGCACATCTATTTACCGCAGCACGAGTACCGGATTATTCTTCCCAATGAAACCCCTGAAGCAGTTATCACATTAATTGAAAGCGGAAAACAAATGACCGCACTGGATTCCATTGCATATAATATCTTGCCGGCTGCCTATATAACTGCACTTAATCAAATTTTAATAACAGTTCCCGCAGTGGTTGAAAAACTTCCTATACTGCCGCAGGATATATTTCATGTACTTATCAGGAATGGATATGACAATACAGTTTCACCTTAATAATACACTGGTTGAATGCGAAGCGGATGCAGATGAACGCCTTGTGGATATTTTACGGAACCGTTTTAATCTTACAGGTATGAAAAAGAACTGTTTACAAGGTATCTGCGGATACTGTACGGTTTTGCTGGATAACCGTCCGGTTCCTTCTTGCATGATTCCTATCTTTGCTGTGAATAATACTCACATCATTACCTTAGATGCATTTCAAGAAACGGTTGAATATGCCCGTATTATGACAGCATTTGAAAAAAACGGTGTAACCCTTTGCGGATTTTGCACTGCTTCAACAATATTTACTGCATACCATCTGCTGCAAAAAAAGAAACCGCTTACAGAAGAAGATATCCGCACTGCCTATATAGGAACAGTCTGCCGCTGCACGGATATAAGCGGTATTATTCGGGCTATCCAAGCATTAAGCAGCTCTAGGGAGTTTGAATATGGAGCATAACTACTCTGTGTATTCTGCAAAAAATATCCAAGAAATACATACACGCATAAGAAATATCAATGACATTACTCCAATTGCCGGTACAACACGGCTTTTTAAAGGACAGCGTAACGGCCGCTTACCGCTGCCGAAAAATATTCTGTTTCTTAAAGAAACTCCTGAATTAGAAGCAATTATCAAAAGAGAGCGGTTTATTGATTTCGGTGCAGCAGCTGTTTTAAATGATATTCTTAATCTTGGACACAAAAATATTCCGCAGGTTTTGTATGCAGCTATTGCGGCTGCTGCAAATCCCAATATCCGCTCGCTTGCTACAATAGGCGGAAATATTGCAGGGGCTCCCATAAAAAGCTCATGCCTTATACCGCTCATTGCTCTTGATGCAAAAATAGAACTCCGTACAGCAAAAGAACTGTTATGGCTAACACTGAGTAAATACAGCGAAGAACAAACGATATGGAAAACTGAACCGCACATCATATTGAGAATACGGGTTCCGCTTGAAGAATGGCATTTTTCATACTATAGGCGGCTTGGTCCTATTGGACATATTGCCGAAGATACTGCTTCCTTTGTATTTCTTGCCCGTATGCAAAAGAATACATTAATGGATATAAAAATGCTATTCGGAGGTACAAAAATTATCAAAAATAGAGATTTTGACAGCAGTCTTGTCGGTAATCCCCTACCCCTTGACCGCAAAAAAATAACAGAAATCATGCATAAAGCATATTCTTTTTTTGAAACCAGCAGTTTTTCTTCAGCATTTCAGCAGCAGTGTTTTTTTAATTTGATTGAAGATAGCCTGTATCATTTAACACAATGGAATTCTTACCATACTGGTATAACTTTTTAGTATATGCAAGACACACTATATCTACCGATTAAAACTGATATTGTATCTGTATATAATGCACCTGTCTATTATATACGCGAAACCGGCTCAACTATGAACCTTGCACAGCAGTATGCGGAACAAGGTGTTCCGCATGGAACATTTATCCATGCAGACAGGCAAACGGCAGGCAGGGGCAGAATTCCCGGCAGACAGTGGCTTGCAGCGGCAGGGGAAAATATCTTAGGAACCCTGCTGCTTAAGCAGGAGTTTGAAGCAGGCTTCACCTTGAAAATAGGGCTTGCGGTCAGTATGCTGCTGGACCGGTATCTGCCGCCTGATACACAGACAGCAATTAAATGGCCTAATGATGTACTAATCGGCGGCAAGAAAGCAGCCGGTATTTTGTGTAAAATGAGCAACGGATATGTGCTTGTAGGAATAGGTATTAACATTTTACAGCAAGATTTCCCTCCGCCTATTGCTAAAAAAGCAGTATCGCTTGCATCAATTATTGGAAAAAATCATTGCCCGGATAGAACTATTTTGATACGGGAGCTGCTTTTTTGCATAAATACCGCACTCTCGAATCCGGCATGGCATACGGAAGTAAGTAAAAAATTATGGAAAAAGTACGAAATGGTACAATTTATGAGCGGGAGCGATGCACACACTATTATCGAAGGTACGCTGCATGGTATTTCTTCCTGCGGTGCATTGATTATTCATACCGGGGAAGAAGAACAGCTTTGCTATTCCGGTGAAATTTTACTATAGAGCAAACTGCTAGAAATAAAACCGCATTTTTCATTTGACGGTTTCGATATTTCAGAGTATATTACCGATATGAATAACAGAGTTTTTGAGAGTCCTTTACAGCAAGGGAATGAGTATGTTGTACGCCGGTTTCTTACCTGCGTATATGGTTGGATGGTTGCCGCTCTTGCAATAAGCGGTGTTTCTGCAGCTGTATTTATTTATAGCAGACCGCTGCAAATGCTTGTCTATGGTAATGCATTCGGTTACTTGATTCTTGTTATTGCACAGGTTGCACTGGTAACAGTATTAAGTGCAGGAATCCGAAAAATGAGTTTTCCGGCTGCCGCTGCTGTTTTTACCGGTTATTCCATATTAAACGGTGTAACACTCTCCAGTATCTTATTATTGTATACGGCAAGTTCGGTTATAAATATTTTTATTGTAACGGCATTACTTTTCGGCTGTATGAGTGTTTACGGTGCAACAACAAAAAGCGATCTCCATTCAGCAGGAAAGTATTTCATGATGGGAATCATCGGGCTTGTTATTGCCTCAGTTGTCAATATTTTTCTTAGATCAAGTCCGCTTGACTGGCTTATTTCCTTTGTTATGGTGGGGGTTTTTACCGGCTTAACAGCCTATGACAGCCAAAAAATGATGCAGCTTGCATTGTATTCTCAAAATAATGAGGAATATAAGAAAACCGCACTCCTTGGAGCATTAGAGCTTTATCTGGATTTTGTCAATATCTTTATTGCACTTATCCGGCTTTTCGGTAAAAGGCGTTAGCTGTATACTTTTCAAGTGACGTATACAGCAATAACCCGTATTTTTTATGAAGATGAACATTGTGCAATAGTTTATAAGAAAGCGGGTGAAGATTCTCAAACATTTTTTACTGAAATTTTTCCTGAAAAACCGTTTGTTCAGCCGGTCAATAGGCTGGATAAACCGGTTTCAGGTTTAATTTTAGCGGCATTTAGTCCTCAGATTCAGGCAGTGTGTTCCCGCACTTTTACCCAAGGGCTGGCTAAAAAAGAGTATTGGGCGGTGTGTTGCCGTCCGGCAGAACAAACAGCTCCGGCAGGAATTCAACGGTTGGAACAGTATCTTTCATTTAATACTAAAACACAAAAAGCCTTTCTTGAGGATCCGTACAATATTCCTGCTGTGTGCTGCGGGCGAGACCGCGGGCGGAACCGTCAGCATAATACTCAATTAAACGGTAAATATGCACTCCTGTACTGGATTCAGTGCGGCAGCGGTACAGTATATGATTTTCTTAAAATTTTTCCTAAAACCGGAAGAACACATCAAATCCGTGTACAACTGGCAGCAATCGGCAGACCGATAAAAGGTGATTTAAAATACGGTGCACCGCGCAGCGAAAAAAACGGCGGTATACGGCTCCATGCGTATGCACTGCGGCTGCCGCATCCGGTTACAGGACACACCCTAACAGCGGCAGCAGCACCGCAATATCCTGATGTATTATGGACAGCGTGTACCGCTGCCTGTAGTGCTGATTCTACGGAATATCCGCAATGAAAAAAAAGAAACAGTACGACGGTTCAGCCGCCTTTCAGCAGTACTATGAAGCCTTATTCGGCAGCCGCTGGGAAGCTTTACAGGCTGCCCTCCGGCGTGAAACGCAGCCTGTTGCTTTTCATGCCGGAGGGACGGTTCCCTATTATTTAGATTCTGCAAGCATTGCAGCGGCTGCTGCCTTGCCGCCGCTGCAAGCCGGAATATGCTTGGATATGTGTGCTGCCCCCGGAGGAAAAACACTGGTACTTGCCTCGCACATGGGGGCTGCGGTGAACATTATTGCAAATGAACTTTCTGCTGCACGGCGGACACGGCTTGTAACAGTGCTTGATACCTGTCTTGCACCGGCTGACAGGCAGCGGATTACCGTTACCGGTAAAGATGCCGCAACACTGCCGCGCTTTCAGACAGCACACTTTGACCGTATTTTGCTGGATGCCCCTTGTTCTTCGGAACGGCATGTACTTACTGCACCAAAATACTTACAGCAATGGACTCCTGCACGGATAAAAAGCCTTGCTCAGCGGCAGTGGGCATTGCTCTCCGCTGCCTTTTTGCTTTTAAAACCTGCCGGATTTTTAGTCTATGCAACCTGTGCCCTTGCCGACGAAGAAAATGATGGAAATGTTGCAAAACTGATCAAAAAATACGGCAGTGCTGTAAAAATACACCAGCCGGATAGTGCAGGAGAGCAGACTCCCTATGGCTGCCGTTTTTTACCTGACTGCTGTAATGGAGCAGGCCCTTTGTATTTTTCTCTTATAGAAAAAATAGAAAATAATTAAGGAATAATTATGGAAACGCACGATATATCCCCGGTATCTTCCAATACAGAACAATCCCATTCAATTAAAACCTTTGTGATGCGGAAAGGACGGGTAACTGATGCACAAAAAAAAGCATATCAGGATTTTGCACCGCACTGGTGTATTCCGTATCAGCCGATAAAACTTGATTTTCACGATATATTCGGAAATACTAATCCTGTGATTATTGAAATAGGATTCGGTATGGGAACTGCTACCGCAGAAATTGCGGCTCAAAATCCGCATATCAATTATCTGGGGATTGAGGTTTTCCAAGCAGGCGTAGGGAAACTGTTAAGTGAAATTGAAAGCCGCGGGCTGCACAATATCCGGATTATAGAACACGATGCAATTGAAATACTAGAAACCATGATACCTGATGAATCGCTTGCCGGTTTTCATGTCTTTTTTCCTGATCCATGGCAAAAGAAAAAGCACCATAAACGCAGGCTCATGCATCGTCCGCGGACAGATTTGCTTACACAAAAGCTGCAAAAAAACGGTTATATTTATATGGTTACCGATTGGCAAGACTATGCTGATGATGCCTTTTCTGAACTTTCAGCAACTGCCGGATTGTATTCAAAATATGAAGGATTTGCACCGCCGCAGTCATGGCGGCCGAAAACAAAATTTGAATGCAAAGGGCTAAAAAAATTTCATACGATTAATGAACTGCTCTTTATACGGGGTACTGCTGTAGTATGATAAGCATAGATATAACTTCTAAAACACTCCGTACATTCCGTACGGTACATCGTATGGTGCTATTTCTCTTTTTATTTTTTATTGTTGATATTGTTTTGTTTCTCATTGGAAATATCCAATATTTTTTGGATTCTACACAACGGATTATACTCCAAATAACAGCAGGCACGGGGGGACTTCTTTTTTTCTTTTCTGTTTCTGCCTTTATATTTGAAATATACTTTGCCGTATACTTACGGAAAAAACGATATATAAGCTATTGTATTATCAGCTTATGTGCGTGTATATCAGGACTATTGGGAAGTAGTATTGCGATTACTATTCTTATTTTGTCTTCCGGTACAAGAGGAATTTGATGCTATTTATAAAAAGAGTGAGGGCAGGACGTGCTGCTATTTGCAGCAAAAATACCGTGCCTGCATTACAAGCAGCAGTGGTTTCGCTTTACGAAGCTTTTATGCACGAAAATCATCTAAAAGAATGTGATATTATTTCTATACAATTTTCAGTTACAGGCGATTTAAATGCAGCAAATCCTGCAACCTTATTGCGTTCCGTTGGTTATGCTGGTAGTACAGCACTTTTTTGCAGTGCTGAACCGGATATTGCAGATAGCCCTCAAGGAGTTATCCGTATGCTTTTTTACTATTATGGTAGAAAAAAGCCTATACCGGTATACCGCGGCGGTGCAGAGCGGCTTCGTCCTGATATATGCGGAGACCGTATATCGTCAAAAAACAACTAATTTTTTTATAGGATTACAGCCAATATGGATAGATGTACATCTCTTTGGATTGTCAGCCGTGAGTATGCAGGATTTGCTGAAGCCGGCGGTGTAAAAAACGTGGTAAAAGCCTTAGCGGAAACTGCTTATGAAAATGATTTTTGCGTTACAGTATTTTTACCCCGTTACGGTAGTATTCAGTGTCCGGCGGCAGCCTGTACAGGATCGGTACAGATACCAGTAGGCGGCGATGTTCATTCGGTGCAGTTTTTAGAAATGAACCGGAACGGAATACGCTTTGTTTTTATAGATACTCTCATTTTTAATGAAAAAAAAGATATTTACACTTATTGTGCTGATGAAGTAGCTTTTTTTCAGCAAAAATTACACAAGCCGGAGCTAAAAAAAGGCGATGGGTATGCGGACAGCCAAGAAATGAATATACTTTTTCAAAAAGCAGTATGCTGTTACGGAATTCAGCAGCATACTGCACCGCAGATACTGCATTGCCATGATGCACATACTGCACTTATTCCGGTATTTTTATTTTATGAAAAAAAAACAGCTGATATTTTCTGTAATACAAAAGCATTTATCACTATTCACAACGCAGGAGACGGCTATCGGCAAACTATCGGTTCTATCGAAACAGCTGCGTATCTTACAGGGCTTCCATCTGAAGAATTAGAGTGCGGTTTGGTTGATACTGTTATAGAACCTTTTTTACTGGGAGCAAAATATGCAAAGCTGACAACGGTTTCTCCGTGGTATGCTGAACAGCTTATACAGCCTTCGTTGTCGCCGTATTCTTATCGATTTTCCTGTGCACTTGCAGAAAGAGGCATATCCATTGCCGGTATTACTAACGGTATTGATTTTTCTGCATATAATCCTGCACACCCGGAAGTTTCAGAATTACCCTATAGTTTTGATATTCAGCATGAAGATTTCACCGGAAAATATGCCTGCCGCTCATCATTACTAAGAGAATTAGAAAAAACAGCACAAGAACAGGAAAACAATAGTGCTGTACAATGGTTTGGACAATTTCACAATAAACCTACAGAACAGTACGTGTATGTTATGTACCATGGAAGACTTGTTTATCAAAAAGGGATAGAAGTGCTTTTAAATGCCGTTCCCCGTATTCTCGGCAGGTGTACAGCAATACGATTTATTGTTATGGGACAGGGCAGTCCGGTATTGGAGCAGCAGGCAGCTCACTTAGCTGAAACATTTTCAGGTTCTTTTGTCTACTGTAAAGGGTATAGCAGAAAAACTGCACGGCTTATTGCAGCTGCCTCTGATTTTATTGTGCTGCCGAGTTTGTTTGAACCCTGCGGATTGGAAGACCTGATTGCACAAACATACGGCACTATACCGATTGCACATGCTGAAGGCGGGCTGCAAAAAATTACTCATGGAAAAACAGGTTTTCTCTATACTGTTTCGCCGGATCACAAACCAGAAGCATATTCTACCGAACGTCATATTGAAGTTCTTTCCAATGCTGTTTGTCAGTATGCGGAACAATTTCTTGCATCCGGTTGCCGGTTCCTCGTTGATGTGCCGTATTTTAGAAGTATTATTCTTGAGGCATATCAGGAATTACAGCATACTTTTTCATGGCGGCATATTTTTCCTACATATTATGCAAAACTCTACTATGAAAACTATTAATGGACACGGAGTTTAACACATGCAAAAACATATAAAAGCTATTATTCTATTGTTAGTAGTATATATTGACTTTTTATCGGCAAATCCGTTTACCGGTTCGGATAGTACGCCGGCACCAATCAATAGTAAACCTCCAATTGAATTTATTGGAACAGCACAAGCACAATTACACTCACAGCTTGGAGATTATATTTATGCATGGACAAAAACACAGTCTCTGCAGACATTTTGTATTATTATGCTTATTGCGTTTTTTTACGGTTTTATCCATGCACTTGGACCGGGGCACCGAAAAACAATTATTTTTTCTTATTATCTTAGTAAAGAAGCTCCTGCATGGGAACCGCTTGTAACAAGCATGCTTCTTGCAGCACTCCATGGACTAACAACAATCACTTTGCTTGTACTATTCCATAATGTAAAAGGCACACTCTCTGGTAATACAGCAAATTCGGTTATCTATCTTGAAAGTATTTCATATAGCCTGCTTATTTTACTTTCAATTTTTTCTATTTTACATTTACTTTCCCATACTTTCCCTAAAGCAGTTCCGTATTTTCACTTTGGCTGCGGTTGTGCGAAACATACGGAAGAACATGAACCTTGTGTAGAAGCTGCTGTACAATCCCGTACTGCATTCGCCTCTACAAAAAGCAGTATTGAAAAATGCACCACACCGCATACTGATAATACAAAATGTATTAATCACAGAAAAATACAATGGGGTCTCTTTATTATAAGCGGGCTTTATCCATGCCCTGCCGCGTTACTGGTTCTTTTACTTGTTTTACATCTTAATGCGTTTGGATTAGGGATAGCGGCAATTATCAGTATGTCTTTTGGTATGACTATTCCTATCACCGCAGTTGCTTATCTAGCATGGGCAGGAAGAGTCCGTCTTTTTTACCGTATACGCGGTACTCAAAAATATCTTAGAATCGTAACATTTGTTTTAGGTATCATTGCCTATAGCATTATTCTCATTTTTTCTCTTTTTTCTGTTATGCCGGTTTTTATAAGTTTGAAAAAGCTGTACAGTTAATACTATATTCAAAAGTTGAATTATAGTGCCAAAGAGTGATTTTGAAGCTGCTTACCTGTTCAATAATGCGGCTATCAAACAGGGCGAATATAAATAGCCAACTCTCGGACTTGAACCGAGTACCTGCACGTTACGAGGGTGCTGCTCTGCCGGGTGAGCTAAGTTGGCATATAGTAAACCCGTTCAAAAAAAAGTTACCAAACAGGTTTAATTATGGAATAGTACCTGATGATTTCTATTTAGTCAAGTACCTAACCGGCGATTCTTGGGATATGAAGAAAGATGGTATCCTCGTACTAAGAGGCAAGCAATCTAAATTCATTTTTATACAAGTGGTTCTGGTACTGATGAGCCTTTTTCAAAAAGTCTTGAGCACCGGAAAAATACCAGCAGGCGTAAAATTCATCTTCGATATTTACTTTTAATCCCCCCTCTTCATTCAGACATTTTCATTCAGAATCTCTGATTTAAAAGCCATGTATTTTGCATAATTCTTATATAATTATGTATGATAAATATTATATATAGTATAAAAAAAGATATATGTTTATAAAAAGACATCGCTAAAAAAACTGAGGTTTTGGGGGGTTCTCACATTGAAAAGAGAACGGCAGTTCAGTATACTAGCTATGTTTACCTTAATAGATAGGAAGTAACTATGCAGGAACCCATAACGTACACAGTAAGTAAGAGTGATTATTTCAAGTTTAATATTGTACATAGCCGGCGGCAGTTTTTTTATTACAGTATTATTATTTTTTTAGCAATCTTGCTCCAAAGTCTGGATAATGGCTGCTTTATTGATACCAGTATTACGGTACTGATTATTGCTGTTATCAGTATCGGTATTTCGGTACTAATTATGACTGCTAGTATTGCCGCACTCTTCTTTGCCATCATTGTTCTGCTGACATATTTTCGATCATCATATATTTATAAACGGGATAAAGACTTGCAAATGGAAAATAAAATTTCATTTACAGATGATGCATTTACCGTACAAGATGAACGGGGGGCAAGAATATATTATTATTCTGATATTTATAAAATCAAACGGGTAAAAACGCTCTTGATCATTTATGTGTCGCCATTACGGGCAATTCTTATTCCTGCAAGTAAGACATATAATATTGCAGAATTATATGCTTTTTTCTGCCGAAATAAGGGGATTTAAATATACCGCTATGGGAAAATGTGAACAGGAGCTTTTAACAACGGCTCTTCCGGTAAGAAAGAAAATCGGTTTCGGTATTGCAGATATGGGCGGCAATCTGTTTTTTACTGCAATGGGGTTTTGGGCATTAACGTATCTTACTGATACGGTACATCTTTCACCAATCCTTGCGGGTACTGCGATTATGATAGCAAAAATCTGGGATGCTGTTACTGACCCTATGGTGGGGTATCTTTCGGATAGAACGGTAAGCAGATGGGACAGACGGCGGCCGTATTTACTTTTCGGAGCGGTACCATTCGGATTCTCATTTTGGTTTTTTTTTACTAATCCTCAGATTGAGAATCAAGTTCTGCTGTTTTTATGGGCGTTAGCTGCGTTGTGTATGGTAAATACGGCAGTTACAATCGTTAATATCCCCTACTCTGCCCTTACGCCTGAACTTACAAACAACTATAACGAGCAGACTTCGATAAATGCCTACCGTTTTATATGTGCGGGAATTGGTACTACACTTGGTGCACTGATTGTTATGCCGATTGTTCAGACATTTAGTACAAAATCAGCAGGATTTTCAGCTGCCGGTGCTGTTATCGGTGTGTTTATTATTGTAAGTACATTGATTACATTTTTTTCCGTGAAGGAACCGCCTGCTGTACCATCTGCTGCAATATATTCCGATAAAAAAACATTTTTATCTGCGTATAAAAATGTTTTTTCTAATACAGCATATCTTATGCTCCTAGCAGCTTTTGTATCGCATATCACAGCACTGAATTTCCTGCAAAGTATGATTGTATATTATTTAAAGTATATCTATGCAGCAGAAGCATTTTCCAGCAGCATTACAGGTCTCCTGTTAGTTTCTGCACTTTTGTGTATTCCGCTTGCAGCAAAAATTGCAACAAGATATGGAAAAAAATGCACATACCAACTAGGATTAGCTCTTATCGGGTGCTGTACACTTATGTGTTTTTTTATTGGGCACCGGATTGGTTTGTATGGACTAGCAGTGCTTTTTGCCTGTGCAGGGATTGGAGTAGGCTTCGCGTTTGCAATACCTTGGGCAATGCTGCCTGATGCAATTACTGCATATACGGTAAAAACGGGTATGCAAAATGAAGGCTGTTACTATGGGGTGTGGACATTTATGAGCAAATTGGGACAAGCAATTTCAATTGGAGTTTCCGGTATGGTGTTAAGTATTTTCGGGTATACTGCCGAATGTACACAACAGCCCCAGACAATTTTTGCAATTAAACTGTTAAGCGGTCCTCTTCCGGCGATAATCTGCGGCATCGGCTGTATTTTTATTTATTATTATCAAGAACCTACCGCAAACCGCTAGAACACAGTTATCAAACAAGTCTATACAATCAAAAATCTGCTCATGATGAAGCCCTAGAGAAAACAGTTTAAACCGTATGCAAAATTATGCCAAATATGGTATACTCATATCCAATTTTGGAGGTATGGGTATTCTATGCTTGGTTTCTTTTTAGTTTGCTTAGGAATATCATTTCTTTTTTCCGGACTACTGCTTGCACAGAATGTACAGATTCTCGCATACTGCGGGGTTACTTTTGGGATCATGTATTCGGGTTTACTTGCCTATATGATAAGCAGGTTTATCAAAAAAAAATCCTACCGGACATTAACCTGTGTCAAAAAGCTGTTTGAATATTGGACATTTGCAATGATTGCTTGTTTTATTTGCTCACGGGCATTTGTCGAGCACTCCCCTGCTGTATTTGATGCAGTATTGGCTCTTCTGTGGTTTTTAATTGTAGTGCTTAAACATACAGGTCTGTACTTCTTAAAAGATAAAAATATTCCCCGTTTTTTCCCGTCTATTGTACTGCCTGCAAATCGGAAAAAATCGTTTGTAACAGAATTACTGGAATGGGTAGATGCTGCCTGTTACGCTATTTTTTTTGTACTGCTGATTAATATTTTTATCTTTCAAGTTTACCGCATACCTTCCGAATCAATGGTTCCTGAATTTATGATAGGCGATACTGTAGTAGGATTTAAGACAGCCTCCGGACCGGTATTCCCTCTTTCATCATTCCGGCTGCCTCAGTGGAAAACCTATAAACGCGGGGATATTGTTATCTTGAATAATCCTAACTATCCCGACACGTCTAAGGCACGGTTAAAGACCTTTCTCTCGCAGCTTGTTTATATGATAACCTTTGCACAGGTTAACCTGAATACTGATGATTACGGGCGGCAAAAAGCAGAGCCGCTTGTAAAGCGTATTACCGGACTACCGGGTGAAAAACTCATGATGGTAGATGGTGTGCTGTACAAAAAGCGGGCGGACGATGCGGAATTTATTCCAGTAAAAGAAGACAGTATCTATGCTCATTGGAATTTGGAAGAATTGCCGCAATCTGAAAAGCGGCTTGTTGCCGACATCAAAGTTTCTGCAAAAGAACTACAGAGTATTGAGCGGGTTGAAGCAGCCCGGAAAGAGGTGGACGCAGCAGAAGCAAAACACCGCATAATGCAGCTTATTGCACAGCTCTATGCCTTAAAACAAGGCAGTGATACAGATTCTGCCGCCCCTATCCTGCAAGCCTCTCCTGATGTTATTACTCTGTTTACTGAAAATGATTCAATAAGCAGAAAAATATTTACTGTAAACGGCGGAGCTGCATGGTTTGAAGCGTTTATGACCGGCTGGATTCCATACTGGCAGCAGCCGGCAGCACAACAGACTGCTTCTCTCTATGAAAAACGGTTTGCTCAGCTTAATGTACTGATAAAGCTTTGCTTTGGAAATTTGATTATCAGAAATATTGAACTGTTTGCTGCAAATGCAAATACACAAGAATTTATTACTGATCCTGTGCGTATCCGGCTGCTGCAGGAAGCTCAAGAGTATGCATTTTATCTCGCATGGACTAATCAGCGGAATATGAATGTATTTCCTGCTGAACCGGATCGGTATATTCCTGAAAATCACTATTTTATGATGGGAGATAACCGCTTTAATTCAACCGATATGCGGCATGCATACTTTATTCATACTGAACCTATAGATTCGCATGATACAAAGCCGATATTATTTCAAAGCAACAGTGAACCGAAATATGTTCCGGATTCAAAAATACTCGGAACTACGGTGTTTAGGGTCTATCCTTTTAGTCGTTTTGGAGCGTTATAATGATTCATTCAGAGCCGATACAGATGCAAATTAATACATTATTTAAAAACTTAGGCTTCCCCTCGCTTGTAATGCATGAACCTAAGTCGCATTTTGATTTTACCTGTCCTTCCCGCAGAATTTTAGTAGTAGGACCGATGGGGTCGGGAAAAACAGAATATGCTGCTCATGTTTGGCAGGATGCTGCAGTTGCTTTGAAAAAGAGTGCTGTTGTACAACAGGCAACCAGCGGAGCAACCTCACAAAAAGACCTCTTTGATTCTACAAGCGGGATAGGCTCTGCGGATCGCCGCCGTACTTTCTTTGTACGTCCGGTTTTGGATAAAGACCGCTTCCCTGATTATCCCGAGGATGCACTGGCACACCGTGCCGGATTTCAGCGGTGCGGTTCAGCAATTGCAACCATTAATAATTCGTTTGAGCTTGAAACTCTTATTCAAAATAATTTACACATAGGAACATGGATTATTGATGAAGCCTCTTTCTATGATGAGCGGCTTGCATACGTTATAAAAAAAGAAAGCGAACAGCGCGGATTGGTTTTTGTAATGCCTACGCTGCTGCTTAATTTCCGCGGGGAAATTTTTAACCCTACAGCACGGCTGCTTGTTGAAACAGCAACAGAGATTTATCCCTTTTCTGCCTACTGCGAACATCCCGATTGTCTTGAAAACGGTTATAACACTTACCGGTACTATATGGTGAATGGTATTGAATGCCCTGCACTTTACTTTGATCCGCTCATCATTATTGGCGGCGATCGGAAAAAAGATGATCCGCTCGAGCCGAATTATTGCACCCGTTGCGATAATCATCATTTCTTACCCGGAAAACAGTATACCTTTTTTACCTTAAAGCCGCTTGGTTTAGAGGCAAGCAGGGGAAATATTGAACCGCTTGCACGGGAGCTGGCAGCTATTCATACAAATCCCACAGAATCCGAATTGTATAAAACATTCAAAGCAGAGTATTTAGATTCAGCTATCTCCTCCCCTGAAAGTATGAACGCCTTAAAAGTCCCTTGCATTGCAGAGCGGGCGTTAGTGTTTTTGTTTGCCGAACAAAATCTCCTGTCAGTGGAACAAATGCGGTATTTAGTAGAAATGCTCCATCTGAATAAAGACTATTTAGATAAACGTTTATCGGATAATCGCCGTCCATTGATATGGGATTTATAAGGATATTCTATGTCCGATAGTACACGCATCCGTACGCTGGAAACACTTATTAAAAAGCATCAGCACCTGTATTATAATGCAGAACCTGAAATATCTGATGCTGAATTTGATGCATTATGGGATGAGCTGCATAGTCTTGCTCCTACACACCCGCTATTTGCTGCTGTTCCGGCAGATGTTGCCGACGGCTTTGCAAAGGCACTCCATATTATTCCTATGGGGAGTCAGGAAAAAGCCGCCAATCCTGAAAGTTTTGAAAAATGGGCGGCAAAAATGCCTTTTTCTGATTTTTTGGTGCAATATAAGCTTGATGGGGCAAGCCTGGAACTGCAATATGAAAATAGTGTATTTGTAAAAGCAGTAACACGGGGCGATGGAAAAATCGGTGATGATATTACTGAAAATGTAAAAAAAATGGGCGGCTTTATTCCTGTGCTGCATGGTACACCTGCTGACACAGAAGAAGCATTGTTTACCGGCGGTATACGCGGCGAAGTTATTATGAAAAAAGCAATCCATACAGCCTATTATGCTGATAAAGCAAACTGCCGGAATGCTGCAAATGGCTTGATGAAGCGGAAAGACGGATCAGGCTGTGAGCATCTGACTATTATCTGCTATGATGCAGTAGCCGGCACACCGGGTAAGCCTTTTTCATTGAAAGCACCATTTCATACTGAAACAGAAAAACTGGCATGGCTGACTGCACAAGGTTTTGAAACAGTGCCGGTAACACTTTGTTCCAGTGTCCGCAGTGTTATTGACTACCGTGCTCATATCATGGATATTCGTGAATCTATTCCGTACGATATTGATGGACTTGTCATTAAAAATATCCATATTGATCCGGCAGACCTTGCACGGGCACGTCCTGAAAAACAAATTGCTTTTAAATTCAGCTTAGAAGAAGCAATTACAGTTCTCCGCAGTGTTGAGTGGAGTGAATCGGGCGTTATCTACACGCCGATTGCGGTAACGGATCCTGTCAGGCTTGCCGGTACAACTGTGAAGCGGGCGAATCTTTGTAATCCCAATATGATCGCATCATTACATTTAAAAATAGGCAGTAAAGTTGTTATTACAAAACGCGGGGAAATTATTCCTAAAATAGAAGCATTGGTAGAAAATCCTCCTGAAAGCACACCAATTGAGCAGCCGGAGGTGTGTACTTCCTGCCGTACTGCATTGGTAGATGAGGGAACACGCCTCTATTGCCCCAATGCCGCCTGTCCAAAAATCCTGCATCACCGGCTGGAAAAATGGATTAACACCCTTGATATTCAGGATTTCGGTATACAGCTCATTAAACAGCTTTTTGATTTGCAGCGGCTGCACTGTATTGCGGACTTATACACGCTTACCATTGATGAATTAAGTACATTAGATAGAATGGGACAAAAATCCGCTGAAAAAGTATACCGATCGCTGCATACAAAACGGGAAATTCCGCTTGCAGTATTTATTGCAGGATTGGATATTGACGGCATTGGTCAAACAATGGTAGAAAAACTAATTGCATCGGGATTCGACACCTTAGAAAAACTAACCGCCGCCTGTGAAGATGATTTTGCTGCAATACATCAGTTTGGAGCAGTGCTTGCAAAAAATTTAGTACAAGGACTAAAAACTCTTCAAGATGAAATTACCGCTTTACTCGATTCTGCATTTATTACTATTACACTGCCGCAGCACAGCAGTAGTAGTGAAATACAGCCGCTGCAGGGAAAAAGCTTTTGCTTTACCGGTGAGCTGCACACCCTTAAACGGAAAGAAGCGGAAGCTCTGGTAAAAGAAAACGGAGGCACTGTAAAATCAGCAGTATCAAAAGGGCTAACATATCTTGTTACTAATACTCCTCATTCCGGTTCATCGAAAAATAAGAAAGCACAGGAAATCGGCACTGCAATCATCACAGAAGATGAGTTTTTAGCACTGCTGCACTAATGCGGAATGATTATGGAAAAAACAGCGGTAGAGCAGTCTGTAAAAATAAAAAAACGAAGTGCCGTATGGGCGGTTATCGCACTAATTTTTGCAGCAGCTCTATTTTTTCTGTTTTTATTTGCTGCACATTGGTATGCCCGTTCCATACAGCGAATCTCTGCGATATTAAGTGATTGTACGGTAACAAATACCGCTTTACCTTGTACTGTTACTGTTATCGGACATGGAAGCAGCACTGCCAGTGTTCATATTGCATTTAGTTCCCCGCAAGGCAGACCTGCCGGTAGTTATGAGCGTTCATGGCAGGGATCAAAACTGTATTTGAGTGCATATATTTTTCGCACAAAACGCGGTGTATTAGTTTTTCCTCACCAATTTTATACAAAAGCAGAAAAAAAATATAAGGGTGTTACGCTGCTTCGTTATTATACTGATGCAGAATACCCTGTTATTTATGATGATCCTGCATTAACACGCAGGCAGCAGAACGCTATGAAAGAATTATTTAAACTTATCCGAACCATGCCGGCATTACTGCACTTTTTCGGCAATTTACAAGAAATTACCGGCAGTATTGATGCCGGCGGTATGCAAACTGAATATGTATTATTTGTATCACCTAATAATACGCTCCGTTTTATTCCCTCTGTAGAGTCCATATACTAGACCTACTCCAAAACATAGCAGTTTCAGAACAGCTTACTGCGAAAAGAAGCGGTGTTTTTCAAAAATGTTTTTGGAAAACACCCATATTCATTGAAACACAAGTTCCTTATTTTACTGCAACGGAGCAAAATACCCTATTTCATCTCTTCCTGACTGATTCAAAAGCCGTACTTCTACTTCAACCGGTAGATATGCTCTCCCAAAATCAGTAGAAAGTACCGATTTATACGAAAGTTGATATACACCGACCGGTTTTGCAATAAGATCAGCAATAAGCGGAGAAAGCCCTTTTTCTGCATAAATATAGGTACTGCTGCCGCCTGTCTTTGTACAGAGGTATGCAAGTTCTGCAGGGAGTTTCCGTTGTTTTAAATTCACAGTATAAAACCGTATTCCGTTGTTAATCATATAAGATGCAAGGTCATTCAGGTTATACTGTGCAAAGCTATCGGAACCTATTTCGTCAAACGAAAGAAAAATAATACCCCGCTTTTGATTAGCATTAATAAGCTCGCCAGCGGCAAGACGTAGTGCTAAATCGCAATTCCAAACCGCTGACCATGAAGATTTCAGCTTGAGTGACTTTGCCATTAGTGTTTCAGGAGTATATTTTCCTTCAAGTACCGGTATATGCGAGGCGGAAATAATTGAAATAGTCCCTTTTCCCTGCATTGCTGCCGCGATCTCTGCAACTACGGTACGGATAAGGTCAAACTCTTTTTCTGACTGCGGAGAACGCTCGATAACAATTGAAATATCGCAGCCGTTATTCAAGTATGCAGACCCTTTCAACTGAAAATCATCTACAAGACGGTGGTCTTCTGTTAAAAAGAAGTTTTTTTCAGTTAGTCCTACTATCGGATCACCTATGCGGTTTTCAACCCGTACATCCAGTGTAATATAAGGAAATTTATCCGAAAATACCCGTTCAAAACGGACAAATAGTCCGCCTGCAAGTTCATTAATATGAGAAAAAACCTGTATGGTTCCATTTTTATAATCAGCAAGAAGCAAACTGCCGTTTGCATTGGGAATAGCGGTACTAATGCGTGCCGGTGCATTTCCTACACTTGCAACAGTATAGAGTGTCGCAAGGCTTATGTCCACGAGATATACCTTGTTTGTACATGATACCAGCAAGTTATTTTTCCAAATACGTACTGATTCCGCACCGGTAATACTGCCTTCGGGAAGCAGCATACGGATATAGTTGCCGGCGGTATCAAAAATATACACGGTTCCTTTAACTGCATCTGCAACATAGACTAATTCATTTAAGACAGCGATACCGGCAGGTGCAATAAATCCGGGGAATAAGCCGCTTCGCTGTCCAAAGGTAAAAAGCCCTTTCCCGTCAGGCGAAAAGACGGAAATTCTTGCATTTCCAAAATCTGTAACAAAAATATTACCGTAAGAATCAGTTGCAAGGAATTGCGGTCCAATACATTGCCCTGTTCCCCGTCCCCGTTCTCCAAATGACCGGATTAATTTTCCGTCTTTATTTAAGAGTGAAATCCGGTCAGCAGCAAATTCTGATACTAAAAGATTGCCGTCCGGCAGTGCAATAACATCAAATGGGCGGTCAAATCCTTGCAGCGATCCGCTTGTGTGGTCAAGAATAATCCCGTTAATATCAAAATGAACCAGCTCATTTGAACCATACGCTGCAATCCAAAAACTGCCGTCTGTCATTGCTGCTGCTGATACAGGCTGCTTAAACAGCACTGTATCAGACTGCTCACCCATAAATACGGCTGTTTCTACAAAGCGGATTGATTCTGCAAAATCAGGCTGCAGCCCCCGCCGCTCTTTTACTACTTCGACTTTATTTTTTAAAAGCTGTCCGCCATATCCTGATGCAGCGGCTGCTTCCCAATGCTCTATAGCAGTGCCCTCTACACCCGAACGGTAATAAGCGTGCCCAAGCCAATCCAAAATAAGCGGGTTTTCAGGGATATAGGTAAGTGCTTTTTCAAATAATAAAATAGCTTCATTGTAGGTTCCCCGGTAGTATGCCTGCACTCCGCGGCGGAACTCTTCAAGCCCTTGACTTTTATCTGCTGAACTTAACCGCGGCTGTAAACTATTAGTTTGTCCGAATACATTGCACAGCATACAGAAACAGCTAAAGTAAAATACTGCTTTTTTTATGTTTATTCCAATCATACGTGTTAATCCTCTTTTCTATTTCGGATAATTTGCGCATGGTAATTAATTATTTCATTGTCAGGATATTTTTCCAATGCACGTTCAATATAGCTTTCTGCTTCATCATGGAATCCCATTTTTAAATACACCCATGCAAGAGAATCCATATATGCTGCATTATCCGGAGAATAATCCAGTGCTTTTTTGCACAGTACAAGAGAGCGGGTTAAATCTTTTTCCGTATCAGCAAGAATATACCCCAGTCCATTTAGTGCGGTAGGATTTTCAGCATCAAACTCAAGGGCTTTTTCATAAAAAGGAATAGCCTTTGCAGCATCTGATTGTTCGTATGCTAAAAATGCTAATGACGTATACACCTGTGCCGATTCATAGCCTGAATCGAGTAATTTTGATAATTCAAACTCTGCAAGACGGGAACGTCCTGTTTTGGTGTAAATCAGTGCTAAAATAAGCCGGCACTGGTACATTCTTGCAATACCCGCTCCGGCGGTAATAATTTGTTCCAAATATACTAATGCATCATCATATTGTAAAAGACTTGCATAACACAATCCAATATAATATGCTAAGTCAAAATTTACTTCATTATCTTTTGAAGAAATTTTCAAAAATGAATCAAGTGCTTCCTGATAGCGGTTTTCTTTGTACAATTGTACTCCTTCCGTAAGAATAGCATCCATTGTGTCCTCCCTTATAATAACCGTACACCGCTTGAAGGCTTAACCTTGTAAGAAAGCGGTTTAAATCCGAATATCCGTTCGTAGTCGGCTATTTTTTCTTCATATTCTGTTAAATCGGCAGCACGTAAAATACTATACGTACAGCCGCCGAATCCTCTACCGGTAAGACGGGAACAGATAATATCATTTAAATCGGGTTCAAGAAATTCCATTGCCCGTTTTACAAGCCAGTCAAGTTCAGGGCAGGAGATTTCAAACCTATCCCGTAAATTTTCTTGAGAGCGGTTGACAATCCGTGAAAATACCGCCCAATCATTTTTTTGCAATGCTTCTATGGCATCGTCAACACTCATAGATTCCCGAATAATATAAATTACCCGCCGGCGTACCGATTCGGGAATTTCCATTTCCTCCAGCATTGTTTCAGTAAGATCATGCATATTTTTAGGAGCACCGGGCATCTTTTTTACCCGTTGATAGGCTTCTATACACTCCTGAATGCGGTAGTTCAGTTCCTCACGTGCCGGAAGCCGAGGTATACGCGAATCAGTAAGAATAATACGGTAATCCGCAATAGGAAACGGATAAATATCAGCAGTCCGTTTTTTATGATCGGTTCTGACACAGCAGCCTTCCTGTGCATACAAGGCACACAGTATATCAGCACGGTGCGGATATGTTTTCAAATGTTCCACATTAGCATTTTCAAGAATTGCTACTAATTCATCATTAGAAAGAGATGGAGCAAAAAGTTCCCGTATAACCGATGCTGCTGCAACTTTCAATGCATTCGGAGTACCCAATCCTGCATCTGCTGGAATTTCAGATAGTATGGTAAAATTTAAGCCCGTCATTACAATACCGGCATCCATGCATGATAGAATAACCGCTTTGATAGAATTTGCCCAGCGGTCTTCTTTACGATAGCGTAAATTTGATGCGGCAACTTTTTTTCTTTCTTTCAGAGCCAGTGACAGAAACCGGTAATTGGAATCTTTTCTTTTTGAAACACAGAGATATAAATAATGATCAATTGCCATAGATAATGTATTACCGTGTGCAAACCATGTATGCTCGCCTAAAAGATGAAAACGTCCCGGAACTGCAACTGTTACTTCAGGTTCATCTCCATACTCATCTACATGAAAGGGTACAATTTTCTGCATACTATATATAATACCCATAATATTGAAAAATTCAACAAAAACGAGTAAATTACTATAAAATTATGTATATGTTAGTATGTTCTGTGTCTGCAATATGTTCAGCGGTGCTGTTATCTCTGGGAATTCCGAATGAATTTTTTTATAACGGCTCTGTTTTTTTTGGTGTTGTCGCGTTTATTCCTTTATATACCGGTCTTTACATGAGTAAAAGCCGAAAGATGACTGCCTTTATGTACGGTATGATGGTTTCATGTGTGCATCTTTGTTCCAGTTTTTGGCTGGTACATTTTCAAGATTTTGCAATTTTTACCCTTGGGGCATCAACAGTTGCCTATTTTTTCCTTGGATTGCCTTTCGGATCTGTATTATTCTCTATTAAGCGATTACCAGTGCAGCTGAGGGCATTTGCATTTGCCGGTATTATTGTCTTGTGGGAGTGGTTTAAATCGAGCGGGTTTTTAGCATATCCATGGGGGAGTACAGCGATGACAGCGTTATCGTGGCGGACGCTTATCCAGATTGCGGATATTACCGGCGTATGGGGGGTAACCTTTGTACTTGCGGCTGTATCTGCATTACTGGCAGAAGTTCTGCGGGCTATTTGCGGTATAAGCGGAGAAAATTTACGCGATACTCATAACAGCTTGAGAAAAACACTTGTGTTTTCCGCATCGCTGCTGGTACTTATGCAATTTTATGGGCTATACCGGCTATATGAACCGCGTGTTCCGGAAAAAACACTGAATCTTACGATGATTCAGCAAAATACAGATCCGTGGATAAGCGATCAATTTGCACAAAATCTTGCAGATATACAAACTCTAACAGAAACTATGGTTATGCAGGCAGAACAGCCGTCCGATCTAATTGTATGGAGTGAAACAAGCCTTATTTACGGCTATGATGAATATCAATCGCTTTATGCACTTATTCCCGAAACAGAATCGTTTACGGATTTTTTAAAACGGTTGGATACTCCGCTGTTAACCGGCTCTCCCCGTCTTATTGATGCAGAAAAAAATAGCTATTCAAATTCTGTGTATCTAATACAGCCGGACGGCTCTATTGCTGACACGTATGGGAAGATACAGCTTGTCTGTTTTGCAGAGTATATTCCTTTTATTGATCACCCGTGGGTACAAAAATTGTTTGATAGGCTTGTTGGTTTTTCTTCCGGCTGGACTCCCGGAACAGAGTATAAGGTATTAACGCTGCATACTAAAAGCGGTGAACAGGTGTCTTTTGCCGCCCCAATTTGCTTTGAGGATGCCTTTCCTGCTCTTTGTGCACATTTACATAATCAAGGAAGCGAGCTGCTTTTAAACCTTACCAATGATTCATGGTCAAAAACGGCAAGTGCAGAGTATCAGCATTTTGCTGTTGCTGCATTCCGTGCAATAGAACTAAGGACAACCCTTGTACGAGCAACAAATGCAGGGTATAGCGTTGTTGTTGATCCAACGGGAACAGTGCTTGCTGATATGCCATTATTTACAGCTACTGGTATGAATGCTGCTGTACCGGTCTATGCTCATCAGCAAACCTGCTATGCACGGTGGAAAGACTGGTTTCCTGCATTAATTTTGCTAGTATGGCTTATGGGAGCATTCCGTTACCGGCTGCACCGCGGATTCCGCAGTTCTATAATAGTATACCGCTCCGATGCACTACAGCACATTACCGCAGCAGCATTACGCCGGCACCGTGCAGCTCAATGCCGTATGCGCAACAAAATCCGGCGGAAAAAGCACGGCACTTGCACCGTTATCCGCGGTATGTACGTACATCAATACTGCCGGCAGAAAAATACTGCAAAAACACTCTCCGGCAGGTAGGCTCATCGAGCCCTTATGCTAAAACTCACCCTATATTTTTAGTTCGTTGTTTTATAAATAATAACCTTACCCTTACTTTTAGTATCGTTTTTATACACAACAACTACCTTGAAGCTATACTGCGTATTCCACAACAGACCTGTTATTTTTTGTGTTGCCGGCTTTCCCGCTCTAATAGGTTCTACAGTAGTATATTTTTGAAAACCAGCTCCTGTTGTGCCGTATCATATTTCAATTTTTATTGCATCAGATGAACTGGGATTTTTCCAATGCAGATCTATTTCTGTACTTCCTGCGGTGGCTGTAAGATCATGTACCTCCTCTTTACCAAAAGCATCTTCTATAGCTTTTTTATCAACTACCAGTACACAACTCATAAGTCCCGCTAAAAAAAACAATAGAGATATCTGTGTTGCTCGATGCTGCATTTTCCGTAAAAATTGCTGGGGTTTCATTAGACTGCCTCCTGTATATAGGGGCTGTCTAAAAATTTGAGTTTTTGGACAGCCCCATTCCCGAAACGTACTATATAGTATAACCGTACAAAATATCCCGTATTTGTGTCAATACATCATAACAATAATAACCATGATGCCGGTAATACCCCCGCTGATGATTGATTCCAATGTGATTTTCAAAAAAGCTCTTATTTTTGTTGATATAAAAATCCTGATGTTTAGAGCCGAATCCTTTACTTTGGAAGGAAATACGCATATAATAACCTATGCTGCTTAGCGAAATTCAAATACCTGTTTCACATATATATGGTGCCGGTAAGGCAGCAGAAGCACAGCTTAAAAAGCTCAATATCTGTACAGTCGGCGATTTACTTCAATACTGGCCGCGTATGTGGGAAGACCGCAGCTGTTATCATACCTTAAAAGAGTGGAAACATCATCATAAGTTACATGTGCAAGTTGTAGTTGTTGCTCATCAATGGTTCGGCTTTGGAAACATGAAAACGCTCAAGTTGATTGTACAGGATAGCGAGGAAAAACGTGCAGAGCTTTTGTGCTTTAATCGAGGATTTCTGGAAAAAACTTTTCCGCCGCAATCAAGTGCAGTGGTTTACGGTAGTTTTTCAGTAAAATACGGGGTACTGCAATCAAGCAGTTTTGAAATTGAAAGTCCTGAAAAAGCATCGCAGGCAATTATGCCGGTGTATCCGCTGACACAGGGACTCACACAGGCAAAACTGAGAAAACTGATACACGCAGCGTTAAAAGCCTATGCACACGGTATAGAATCTGAGCTTCCCTATGCAGTGCTGCAAAAGTACCAGCTGCCGCCTAAACAGCAACTTGTATTTTCGATGCATTGTCCTACAACACTGCAAGAAACAGCAGATGCACGGTACGCACTGGTGTTTGAAGAGTTCTTTCTCTATGAAACAGCTATCGGTATGCGTTCTTTGCAGCGGCGCGGTGTACTGCCCCGAACAGCAGCTTATTCAGATGCAGAGCATACCCCCTATCTCCCTGATACTACATCGTACACCGCACTGCAGCGGGCATTACTCGCAAGGCTGCCCTTTTCACTCACGCCGGATCAGCATAAAGTTACTGCTGAAATCAATGCTGATATAGACAGTATGGTACCGGCAGCCCGCCTCATTCAAGGCGATGTAGGATCCGGAAAAACGCTCACAGCATTTTTAGCCTGTATAAAAATAATAGAATCAGGCGGACAAGCTGCTTTTATGGCCCCAACAGAGTTACTTGCCCGTCAGCATGCAGAGAATGCAGCACAGTTACTTGAACCAATCGGTATCCGCCTTGCTTTTCTAACCGGTAATTTGAAAGCAAAAGGAAGAACACAACTCCTCAATCAGCTTTTATTGGGAAATATCGACCTTGTTATCGGAACACATGCACTTTTTTCTACTACAGTCAAGTACCGTAATCTCCGCATGGTGATTATTGATGAACAACACCGCTTCGGAGTGTTACAGCGGGCGGCAATTATTCAGAAAGGAATAGACAGCAACGAAGAACAAAAAGCACCGCATTTTTTAATGATGAGTGCAACGCCTATTCCGCGAACACTTGCTCTGTCTATGTTTGGAGATTTGGATATTTCTGTTATTAACAGTATGCCGCCGGGGCGTAAGCCGGTAATTACCTACCGTGCAGCTCTAGAAAAAGCAGAGCGGGTCTATCACTTTATTGCCGGAGAGCTGCAAAAAGGCAGACAGGCGTATTTTGTCTATCCGCTTATTGAAGATTCCGATTCGGTAAGTCTTAAATCTGCTGAAGAAATGTTTACCCGCCTTTCGGCTTTTTTTCCTAACTACCGGCTTGCTCTTTTGCATTCACGTATTGATGAACAAGAAAGCAGGGCAATTATGCAAGAATTCCGTGCAGGAACTATTCAGATTTTAGTTGCTACAAGTGTTATCGAAGTTGGTGTTGATGTTCCCAATGCGGTTTGTATGGTTATTGAGCATGCAGAACGGTTCGGATTGTCAGCCTTGCACCAGCTGCGCGGAAGAATTGGACGCGGCAGTGAACAAGGCTATTGTTTTCTGCTCTATGGGAAAAACATTACCGAAACCGGTAAAGCACGGCTAACCGTTATGTGTGCAACCACTAACGGCTTTCTTATTGCAGAAGAGGATTTAAAACTACGCGGACCGGGAGAAATCGGCGGTACAGAGCAGTCAGGATATTGCGGTTTCCGCATAGGAGATCCTATACGCGACGCAGAAATTTTAGAAAAAGCCCGTACCGCAGCTTTTGAGGTGCTGGAGCAAAATTACTAGTAATAGTAATCAATATCAAAATATTTTACAGAAACATCTGTAATATTCTTCTCCATATTCCCCAAGAGATTGCTTCTTGCTTGCTTGTCTTTTTTACAAAAAAAGAGTAGCATAAGGAGCTTTTATACTGACACATTCTGTTAATCAGTTTATTATGAAAATTTACAGTGAGGTGCTGTTTCATGCCGAATTTAAAAATTCCGTCAAATTATTCTCCGCTTTTGAGTGTTAAAGAAACAGAGCAAGCAATTCGGCGTATAAAGAATTTTTTTCAGCTTGCACTATCCACTGAATTGAATCTATCCCGTGTTACAGCACCGCTATTTGTACCGCGTGGAAAAGGTTTAAATGATGATTTAAATGGTACTGAACGGGCAGTTCATTTTCCGGTAAAAGATATGAATGAACAGGTCTTGGAAATTGTGCATTCGCTTGCAAAGTGGAAACGGGTAAAAATTGCAGAACTTGCCCTGCCGCCCCATTTCGGTATTTATACTGATATGAATGCTATCCGTGCTGATGAAGAACTTGATAACATTCATTCCCTGTATGTTGATCAGTGGGATTGGGAGCTTGCAATTACCGAAACAGATAGAAATCTTGCATTTCTCCGTATGATTGTAAAAAAAATCTACCGTTGTTTGAAGCGTACCGAATTTTTTGTCTACGATAATTACCAATGCATTAAACCGCTATTGCCGGAAAAAATCACTTTTATTCATACTGAAGACTTATATCGGGAGTATCCCGATATAAGTGCAAAAGAACGGGAACGTATCTGTACAAAGCAGCACGGTGCGGTGTTCTTAATAGGCATTGGTGCTCCTTTAGAAAATGGGCAGCCGCATGACGGCAGAGCCCCCGATTATGATGATTGGATTACCGCAACCGGTGAACACACCTGCGGATTGAATGGCGATTTATTGGTTTGGAATCCGGTACTGGAAGATGTACTTGAGCTTTCATCAATGGGTATACGGGTAAACGCCGACACAATGCACCGGCAGCTTCAGCAGCGGAATTGTACTGATAGAATGCAGCTGTTCTTTCATGCAAAGCTGCTTCGTAATGAATTACCGCAAACAATCGGCGGCGGAATAGGGCAATCGCGTTTGTGTATGTTTTTTTTGCGGAAAGCACATATTGGAGAAATACAAGTTTCTGTATGGCCGGAAGAAATGCGGACTACATGCTGTGAACAATCAATTCCGCTGCTATAGGTATAGAATAAACCTGTTCGGAAACTTCCGTTTTAAAACAGGTCTATTATATGGAGGTTAGATATGAGTATTCAACATTCAGTTGCTGCATTTTTAGGCAGAAATAACTTCGATGTACGCGGTCCGGCAGTTAATACCGTTATTGACGCATTACTCTACGAAATGGAAGCAGGTTTACAGGCGGATCCTGTCCTGCCGCCGAATGCAGGTACTGCTCTCGATATGATTCCTTCGTGGATTATGCCGCCTGAACAGCCGCCTAAAAATACATCTGTTATTGTGATTGATGCCGGAGGAACAAATTTCCGTGCAGGACTTGTAACATTTGACAATGACGGTATTCCGGCAGTCTCGCATTTTGAGCGTAAACCAATGCCTGCAACAGAACGGGAATACTCAAAAGATGAATTTTTTAACACCATTGCCTCATATTTAGATCATGTAAAAGATAAGGCAGATGCTATTGGATTTTGTTTTTCGTATCCTATGAAGATAACACCGCAAGGAGACGGGCAAGTGCTGCAATTTTCTAAAGAAATCAAAGCACCGCAGGTTGTTGGATCACTTGTAGGAGAGAATCTTGCAGCAGCACTTGAAGCCCGCGGTTGGAAAAAACCGAAAAAAATTATGCTGCTGAATGATACAGCTGCAGCACTGTTAGCAGGAGCGTCAACCGCAGTAAAAGGAAAACACTACAGCTCGTATGCCGGGTTTATCCTTGGTACCGGTATGAATGCGGCATATCTTGAATACAAGCCTATTCCCAAAGTTGCAGGCAATAACCCGCTGCCTATGCAAATTGTAGTCTGTGAATCGGGAAAATCAAATAAAACACCGCGCAGCCGGTTTGATGAACTCTTTACAAAAAAAACCAATGCACCGGATATCGGCTGGTTTGAAAAAATGTGTTCAGGAGCATATATTGGTTCAGTAGCTTCCATTGCGGTACGGGAAGCAGCAGCAGATATGCTATTCTCTAAAACCTGTACGCCGCGGTTTACAAATATGCCTGATATTACTTTGATAGATATGGATAGATTTTTAACTGCACCGTATAATGAAGAAACGGTACTGGGCATGCTGCTTGCAGGCGGAACCGAAGATGACCGTGAAACACTCTACCGGATATTAGATGCCTTTATTGCACGGGCAGCCCGCCTTGCCGCTGCGAATATCGCTGCCGCTGTTATTAAAACAGGCAAAGGAAGCAATCCTGCCCTCCCCGTCTGTGTCCTTGCCGAAGGAACAACATTCTTAAAAACCCGCCGCTTAAAAGACCGGGTTATCGGATTTCTCAATACTGTATTACTCGAAGAACGCGGCATATATTATGATATTGTAAGTCTTGACCATGCAGTAACATTCGGCACTGCTATTGCAGGCTTATCAAAATAAGCAATCGTGGTATAGAGGAGAAATTTATTTTTCCTCTATAAACTTTATGCCTCTACCGATCCATTGCGAATATGCAAGGTACGGCTGCAATAGCGTTCTACTTCATCGGGATTATGGGATACAAATAAGACCGGACACGCGGCTCGCTCAAGTGTAGATTTTAGTTCCTCATGGAGCGAATCTTTTAAACCGGCATCAAGTGCAGAAAAAGGCTCATCGAGCATAATCAGTGATGGCGAAGCCGCTAAGAGGCGGGCAAGAGCAACCCGCTGCTGCTGTCCGCCTGAAAGCTGCCGCGGATAACGGGATGCGAGCGGTGCAATATGCAGCATTTCAAGAAAATGCTGAGCTATGTCTTTTTTATGTTTGCGGTCTTTGATACCGCAACATACATTCTGCATAACAGTCATTGATGGAAACAGTGCATACGACTGAAACATATACCCTGCATTCCGCTGCTGCACCGGCAGGTTGATATGCTGCTCAGAATCAAAGAGTACCGTATCATTGAGTACAATTTTCCCTGAATCAGGACTAACAATACCGGCAATACATTTCAACGTCATAGATTTTCCGCAGCCGGATTCTCCGAGTAAGCCGACAATTTCACCATGCTCTACAGTAAATGAAGCAGTCAAGGTAAAATCTTTCAGCCTTTTTACGATTGATGCTTCTAATTTCATACAGATTTTTCCTTGGACAGCATATTCATAATAAAAAGAGCAGCACATGAAACAATCGTAATAATACCTACCCATATCCATGCAGTATGCATATCACCTCCGGAAGTTGCAAAGTAAATAGCCATCGGAATAGTCTGAGTTCTTCCCGGAATATTACCGGCTATCATTAATGTTGCACCGAACTCACCAAGCGATCGTGCAAAACTCAAGGCAAGCCCTGCAAGAATACCCGGCCATGCTTCCGGCAGCATAATACGGAGAAAAATTGCTGTTTCACTCATGCCGAGTGTACGTGCTGCCCATACATAGTCAGCATTAACCTGCTCAAAAGCCCCTTTTGCCGCCTTGTACATAAGGGGAAACGCTACAACAACCGATGCAATAACAGTTGCCTGCCATGAGAATATCAATGAAATACCGGCTTTTGCAAAAACTTTTCCAAGTACACTATTTCTCCCAAACAACACCAGCAAAAAAAAACCAAGAACTGTCGGCGGAAGTACAAGAGGCAGTGTAAAAATTACATCTAACACAGCTAAAAGTTTTTTTTGCAGTGTTAGACATAAGCGTGCAGCGGCAGTTCCCAGCACAAATACAATGGCACTCGCAAGCACTGCCGCACGCAATGAAATGAACAGCGGTGTGTAATCAAACATACCTTTTTACATTATAGTGCAGAAAAATCGTATTTTTCAAATACTGTTTTTGCAGCATCAGAAAATAGAAAGTCTACAAACTTTTGTGCTTCGGTCTGCTGTTTTGAATCTTTGATAACACCTATCGGATAAATAATCGGATCATGGCTTTCTTCGGCAGCAACAGCACAGGCTTGCACCTTATCACTTCTTTTTACATCAGAGTGATACACGATACCAACATCGACATTCCCTGTTTCTACCCATGAAAGCACTTCACGGACATCCTTTGCAAAGATGAGCTTAGGAGTAACAGCATCGGTTAAGCCGAGTGATTTAAAAACTTGCTGGCTATACTGCCCTACCGGTACGGATTTAGGCTCTCCTACTGCAATTTTTTGTACTGCATCACCGGTAAGTGCTTCAAAAGACGGTACACCGGCAGAACCTTTAGGGACAATCAGTACGAGTCTATTTTTTAGAATATTTTTTACACTTGAATCAAGCATAAGCCCTTTTTCTTTTAGAGCATTCATCTGACGGATTCCTGCAGAAAAGAAAATATCTGCAGGAGCTCCCTGCTCAATTTGCCGCTGTAACGCACCGGATGAGCCGAAATTTGCTGTAATTTTTACTTGCGGATTCTGTGACTCATACATTCCGCTCAATTCTTGTATCGCATTTTTTAAACTTGCTGCAGCGGAAATAAGAATTTCCGTTTTTTCCTGTACTGCTGCTTTATCAGCCATCTGCTTTTCCTGATTACCGCCTGCACACAGCGGGGCAAAAATCATACTGCCTATAAGCAGTGCTAAAACTGTTTTTTTCATAAAAACACTCCTTTATTAACGAAGTCATCTTCGTTACTGTTTTCTATATGCTCCGGTACGGTACGATCAAAACGTACTTCTGCAGTATGCACGTTAGAAGCACAATCTTGCTCACCGCCGGTAAGCATCCGTATACCATGAGCCAATGCAGTAAGAATACAAGGCAGTGTTTCTTGTACCGCTTTAGGACTTCCGGGTACATTAACAATAAGTGTATGTTTCCGTATGCCTGCAATCCCCCGCGAGAGCATACCAAGCGGAGTAATTTTCATACTTTCTGCCCGCATGGCTTCTGCAATACCGGGAACAAAGCGGTCAATAACCGCAGCAGTTGCTTCCGGTGTTACATCGCGCGGGGCAAGACCGGTTCCGCCGGTTGTAATAATGAGATTTGTTTCTTCTGTATCAGCAATTTCAATCATTGCAGCGGAAAGGAGTGCAGCATCATCAGGCAAGACTATTTTTTTGACAACTGTATATCCTGCATTGTGTAATATCGTTTCTATTATACTACTGCTGGTATCTTCATGCAAGCCTTGAGAACATCTATCGGAAGCACAAATAATAGCCGCAGTATACCGGCTTTTTACGGACATAAACCGCCCTCTCCTAGTGCAGCAATATCTTCCGCAGTTATCGGATCTTGTGCAAGAATACGGGGCAAGAGCCGGTCAAAAATGGTACGTTTTGCGTACATTACGCAGCCGGGCAGTCCGCATATCGGAACACTGCCGCTATAGCCGAGCAGCATCATCGCACCGGGCAAAACGGGAGCACCGTAGCTGATAATCCGTGCACCGCTTGCACGGATTGCAGCAGGAGTTTTATCATCGGGGTCAACACTCATACCGCCGGTACAGAGTACCATACCGCTTCCTGAAGCTACAGCTTTTTGAATTTCGCTTGTAATAGTATGTGCATCATCGCCGGTTTTTACCACTGCCTCTACTGCAACCCCATACTCTGCTAATTTTGCTTGCAGCACCGGTGTAAAGGTATCTTCTATCAAACCGGTTAACACTTCGTGTCCTGTTACTAAGATTGTACATGTTTTTATTTGATAAGGCAGCACTGCAATAATCGGATTTGATGCATCGGCAATCGCCGAAACAGCTGCCATTTTTTCTTTTGAAACTACCAGCGGGATAACCCGCATACCGGCAACGGTTTTTCCTTTCTGCACAGGAATATAATTGCGGTGTGTCGCAATCATAACCTCACCGAGTTTATTTATTTGAAAAAGACGCTCCGTATCAATTTTCAGCATACCGTCAATCAGTGCTTTTAACTCAATTTTTCCTTCTTTCGGAGCAGTTTTATCAAGATTAGCCCCCATTGCCGCTTGAGCAAGCACTTCCGCTCCCTCATTTTCATGCAGCATATTTTCATTTTTTTCCCAGACAAATAAATGTTCCTTGCCCATCGACTTAAGTACAGGAATATCATCTTCGGTTACAATATGTCCCTTACGGAACCGTGCATCCTTTGAAACACCTACAATAATTTGTGTTAAATCATGGCATAAAACGTGTCCAACCGCTTCCGACACCGGTATTTCTTTCATAGCAGCAATACTCCTCGCACTCTTTATAAAGTATACGGCAGAACAGAGAAAAAAACAAGGTAAAAATACACAAGAATCAAGGAAGTAATAAAAAGCAGCCGGCAAACCCTATCAGTTTTTTATACTTTCCATGCAGCTGCTGTTTCCCGCATTCCTACAAAACGGGCATATATGCCGTCTTGCTGTACAAGTTCACTATGTTTACCCCGCTGTACAATTTTCCCTTTATCAAGAACAAATATTTGATCGGCATTTTTGATAGTTGAAAGCCGATGTGCGATAATGATTGCGGTTTTGTTTTTCAGCAATTCATCGAGAGCAGTCATCAGCTTTTCTTCGTTTTCGGGATCAACACTGGAAGTTGCTTCGTCGAGGATGACGATAGAATTCGGCTTGAGCATTGCCCGTGCAATAGAAATACGCTGGCGTTCTCCGCCTGAAAGATTGCTTCCGCCTTCCTGCAGCACGGTATCATACGCGTCCGGCAGTTCCATAATAAAATCATGGCATTGAGCAGCTTTTGCAGCCGCAATAATTTCTTCGTCACTTGCATCCGGTTTTCCGAATTTGATGTTGTTCTTTATTGTGTCTTCAAACAAGTACACATCTTGAAATACAAATGTAAAGTTTGATAAAAATGCATCATACGCAAAATCTTTTATATTCGTACCGCCGAGTGTTATTTCTCCTGTATTAACATCCCAAAAGCGGGCAATCAACTGACACAAACTTGTTTTTCCCGAACCGGAATACCCGACTAAAGCAGTTACACTGTTTTGAGGAATGCTCATATTTACGTTGCTGAAGAGTTTTTCTTTACTATTCTTTCCGCCATATCCAAAGGTAATATTTTCGACGGTAATATCACTGTTGCTATGCGGTAAAAGCGAACCTTCCGGCAAAGCCTGAATATTTTTAACCGTAAAAAGCGTATCTAAATTCTGTACTGCGGCACCACGCATCCGCTGCATTGTACCGGCTATTTCAAAACCGCCGAATACCACAAAACTTGCAACAGTCAACATCAGCGTTTTTTCAACATCTATTACCCCTGCGGAATACCGGTACAGGGCACTCAGGATAATAGCGGTTGTCCCTAGTTTAAGCAGGAGCGAAAAAACTAGTAATGAAGGCATCAGTGTTTTTTCTACAGCAAAAAAACCTATTTTGCTTTTTTTAATGCTTTCAATAACATTTTTTACTGCTTCACTTGTTCTACCGAACGCTTTTACCACGCCAATTCCCTGCACATACTCCAAAATATCAGTACGAAGCTGCAACTTCAGCTCCGTCAGTTTTGTCGTTACCGCATCAGTCTTTTTTTGAAACAGATTGTTGAATACAATCGCCGCGGCAAGGGTAATAAAGATAATACCGCCGGTTGTCATATCATAAGGGAATACAAACAGTGCCATGATCACCGTTTGAATGCTGCCGGCAAACATCATTTCGAGAATCATCATATCGATTGTTTCAACATCAGTAATCACCGTTGTCAACGCTCCCGAAATATCGCCGAGTCTGCTTTCTGAAAAATATCCCATGTGGACATTTTTCAGTTTATCTCCAATGACAAGCCGGTTCTCCGCCCCCATCGTATACGAAGCAATATTTTTATTGCGATCGGCAATATAGCCGAAAATAATTTTTCCTGTGATACCGGTCAGCATAATGCATAATACCGTGGTGATATTGCCCTGTGTAACCGGCTGTGCTTGAAACACCGCACGGCTCAGCGTTAGCAAAAAATACCCAAGTCCGCCGAGCATGAAGCCTTCGAATATACTTTTTAGCACATCACAGATAAACATCACAGTTATACGCTTTGATTGCTTCCCCGCAACCGCGTAAATCTTCTTCAATAAATCAAACATAGTTTTACCATTCCTTTATAAAACGTTTTTGCAGCTTGGTGCATGAATAACCGCAATGTTCGTAAAACGCATGGGCTTCCGTACGGTGCTCGCCGGAATTGAGGCGGATAAAAAACGGTAGTGCCGTGCAACGGCTTCTGCTTCTACAGCACGCAGCAGTTGTTTGCCGATACATAGCCTTTGCATCTGTTAGCTGTATATTCCGTATCATGTATTACTCCTCTAATGTATCAAGGATATTACCATTCATAGGGTTCTATCTATCCTTCGGCAGTCCTGTATAGCTTCCATCATTTTCTTACTATCGCTTTCATCAATCGTGCCGAAAAAACGGTCAACATCATACATATTCTTCCTCCTTCATGTATGTATGACATACCATTTCCGCACAGCTTGATTATTGTTGAGTATGGCAAGAGCCGCGTCCGCTTCTTCAATTCTTCCTTCATATAATGATTTATTGCCCTCGGCGATAAACTCATCCTTGTGCTTTTCTACCGCACTTTTTGCTTGCTGCCAATAGGCGGTTTCCTGTGCAGTATACTCATACGCTGCATACGGTATTTGTAAAGCAGTCAGCGCAACATCGATACGGGTGCGGTTTGATGCAATCAGTTCCGAAAGCGATTCGTCAAATGCGTATTCCGATGCGGTGATGATAATCGTTGCGTTTTTTTTACACAAATTAAGCATATCCCGCATAACCTTTTGCATATCTGCCGCAAGAAATAATGAATCAATTGCAATGATAAGGTCAAAGGTTTCGCTGATAGTTGTCAGCTCATCAATATCAAGAGCCGCGAACCGCAGTTTTCCGTTACCGGTATGCTCATTACATATTGCGATTGCGCGGTCGGCAAAATCTATTCCCAGTCCAGTGCACTCCCGCTCGGCAGTAATAGAGCGCAGCAAATCGCCGGTACCGCATCCTATATCAAGAACGTTGGAATACCGCAGCCCTGCAATTTCAGTATACAACCGCTGCAGCTGTTCCCGTTCCATCATATTCGCCATAACAATACTGCTGCCGTACAGTTCGGTGCATACAGCCCGATTTGCCTTACTCCGATATGCTGTAGGCAAAAACTCATTAAAATCATTGATTATTTCATCTTTTGTCATACGGCTACCTATGACCTCCTCTCATTTAATTCGTAATGGATAATTATGCTCGTAATCCGCTTTAATTACCAATTACCCATTAATTGTCTGTACAGCTTTCATCATTTTATTACTATCGCTTTCATCAATCGTGCCGAAAAAACGATCAATAGGAGAAACATCTTCATGCATGTTCTTTTTGTTCATAAAAACTTGAGATAATCGGGCAAGAAGTGCTACACATTGCTCGTATGACAAATTATCTATCTCCGTAAGCATCGAATTAAAAGCAACATCAGACTATTAGCCTCCATCATCTCATTTAATTGGTAATGAGGCGACTTATTATCTTAATTATCCATTAGGTAATTGATTCGACATCTTCTTTTGTAAGACCTGTCACTCGTACAATATTTTCAATGGACAAACCGAATCGTAGTAAATTTTTTGCCGTTTCAAGTTTTGTTTGGTAAGCGCCGTCGGCGAATCCTTGTTGTATTCCAATCAGCAGACTTTCTTTTCTTTGTACCGCGATATCTGTATCATAGTCATATTCTGCTACTAACATATTGATTACCTCCCGCGATTTTCGCTGTAAGTATTCTTTTAAGATACCTTTTTCTATGCATATTTTTACCGCGTTAGTAAAACCATTTTCAGAGTCGAGTTGCTTTTGAATGCGTACCTCTTCTACAAAGAGGCTGTATTCCTCTAAAGTTTTACAGCGGCGTAATACTTCGGTATCCTTGCTTTTGTTTATGTTATATACCTTTACTTCAAGCTCTAACGGTAGAAAGTCAGGTTTTATCATAAAGGCATCAGAAAGTTTTAAAACGGCAGTTTCAGGGTAGTCGTCTAAGCCATTATAAAAAACGTAGAATTCCGGAGTAGGTATTTTTGATAACTTTCTTAAATACCTGTCACTCGGTGCTTGTAGCTTTTCGTACAACCTTGCTATGTATTGTAAAAAGCGTAATGGCATATTTTCATTTATGGTAGACTGATGTTCAGCGAGAACAATAATTTTATTATCTACAAGGCAGGACACATCATTGATTATGCTCATATACATGACGTTATCAAGCCTTATGTTTTCTACAGGACATGAAAGTTGTAAATCGGTATTATGCAACGCATTATACAACGATAAAAAATTTTCTTTTGCCTTTTCATCTTCTGCGAAAAGGTCGACAAACACAGAGTCCTTATATTTTCTATTTACCGTACTCATAGTTGTTTCCTCTCTTACAAGTGGTATCATAGCATAGATGATAGGATTTTAAAAGCTATAGGCACTGAGCCGTCAAACCGATAACGGCTTCAGTATTCGTGCTATTACACATTAATTATCCATTATCTCTGCTGTTAATATGCGAGTACCACATTTTTTGATAGAGCGGAGACTTTTGTAACAGCACTGCGTGTGTTCCCTCAGCGGCGATTTTTCCTTTATCCAGTACGATGATTTTATCGGCATTGACAATCGTGGAAAGCCGGTGTG
>JBQMYW010000009.1:0-64086 GCA_052173295.1 Treponema sp. | reverse complement strand
GTTAAAAGTATTTACAATAATTTTATTGTCTTTATCAACAAGAATCGTTTTTGAACCAGCTTGCTCTTCGGCATTTGCAGCGATAGCAGCACGCAATCCTGTTAAATCAATATTCATACCTAAGAGACCTTTGAAAACTCCTTTGGTATTGTTTACTGTTTGCACAATAGATAGCACCGCCTGCGTACTCGTAATTTTAACGGCACCGCTTGCGTACAGCTGATTTTTCTGTTCTTTTGCAATTTGATACCAGCTGCGGGTTCGGGCATCATACCCGTCTTTTCGATTGACCGGCGGATACCGTAAAAAGCCGCCGTGTTCTTCAATCGCAAAAAAGAGGGCTTGAATATTGTCGTTTGCTTTTTCGAATCGGATAAACACATTATTCACACTTTCTTCATAACTGCCGGGTTCCGGTTTCATTTCTGAAACACCGGTAGGCGTCTTTTTATCTTTGTACGAAGTAATGCTATTATCAACGGAAACAATCTGATCGAGCGACAGCAATGTTGAAAAGGTATCTTTTGCTGCTGCAAAATAGAGTTGAGATAATTCTTCTATATACCTAAATTCATCTAATCCCGTCTGTTTCAAACGCTTGGAAAGAAGCCGATTGGCTTGCGGATACATTGTCAATAATACAATAAGTACAATCAGTACAGCGAATAAAGCAAATTGAGCAAATGTCTTTACCCGCAAACTGGTGTATTTTTGATGCATATTCGTCTGCGGTACTGTATGAGAAATTACTTCAGATGATTTCATGGCGTTCATAAACTCCCTTATAAAAGGTCTAGGTATCTATGCTCGAGGAGTCGGCTAACGGTAAGAGAGAGGACTTCATTGGAACATACTATTATGAATAAACATAAATCTATTCAAAATAGTACACGATAGCACTTATAAATTGCAAGAGGTATTGTTAAAAAAAAGAAGTTTTTTATGCTAGAGAGGAAACAGCAAAGGGGGGGGGGGGGCATTACCCCCCTCTGTTTTGTTCTATTTGACAATAAAAGCCCAGTGCCTATTCCTCTTGTTCTTCCATAAATGCTTGTGCAGCAGCAATAACTTCCTCTGCTATTTTTCCCGAAATCGGATCGTAGTGATCAAAGGACATTTCAAAAGAACCGGTACCGCTTGTCATTGAACGTAAATCAATGGCATAGCGTAATAATTCTTTATGCGGTACTTGTGCACGGATTTCCTCGATGCCGTTAGCAAGCGGAGCTTGTCCAAGGATTCTGCCGCGGCGGGAGGAAAGATCGCTCATAATATCACCGAGGTAGGTAGTTTCAACAAAAACTGTTAAATTCATAACCGGCTCAAGCAGAATTGGTCCCGCATTCCGCATTGCATTTTTAAATGCATTACGTGCTGCAATTTTAAATGCCATTTCAGATGAATCTACCGGATGCTCTTTACCGTCTAATACGGTAGAACCCACATCGACAACAGGATAACCTGCCATGACGCCGCTTTCCATTGCCTCTTTTATTCCCTTTTCAACACCGGGAATATAACCTTTAGAAATAGCACCTCCAAATACAGCATTGGTAAAACTGTATTTTTCACCCCGTTCAAGCGGCTGAATTGCCAATACAACCCGTCCGAATTGTCCATGCCCGCCTGACTGCTTTTTGTGTGTATACTCTGCTTGAGCCTTTTGCCGGATTGTTTCACGGTATGCAATACGGGGTACAGAAGTCTGTATATCTATTTTTGTTTGCTTTTTTATACGGTCGAGAACAATCGAAGTATGCAAATCTCCCATACCGGAAAATACATTTTGTTTTGTTTCAGCATTATAAACAAATGAAAGAGTCATATCTTCTTCACAGGCACGGATAAGCTGTTCGCCGAGCTTATCATCATTCTTTTTTTCTGTTGCAGAAACCGCAAGCGAATAGATAGGCTCCGGAGTACGCAGCCGGATAACAGGCAAGGCTGTTTGCTCTGCAGCAAGTGTATCATTGGTTTTTGCTGCTGCAAGTTTTACCGCAACACCAATATCTCCGGCGGCAAGTTCTTTGATTTCCGTTAATTTTTTTCCTACTGCACGATACAATTTACCAATACGTTCTTTCTTTTGTTCATTAATATTGTACACTTCAGCATCACTTGTAAGCGTACCGGTAATAACTTTAATATACGATAATCTTCCTGAAAACTGATCGTTTGCAGTTTTGACAATAAAGCCGGAGAATGCCCGTGCAGGGTCAATCTTTATAGCGGTTATTTCGTCATTATTTTGTACACTTTCCAAGCAGCCGGCAGGACTGGGAACAATATCAACAATAAATTGCAGCATTGCCGTTAAGCCGAGTCCTGTTTGTGCCGCCCCTGCAAAAATCGGAACAATGCGATTGTCTTTCATTGCAAGTGTAAGACCTTTTGCAATTTCTTCATCACTTAATGCAGCTTCATCAATAAATTTAATCAATAAGTCTTCATCACCTTCTGCTGCTGCTCCTGCTAAAACTTCGCGCATCTCATTGTACTGCTGTACTGCTTCTTCCGGAATAGGAATTTCTATTTCTTTCCCTTTTGCATCAAGCGTATACGCAATGCCGTGCAGGACATCAACAACTGCAGAAAAATGCTGCCCCTTGCCGACAGGAAAGGTAACAGGGAATACATCAGCGTTAAACTGCTTTTTTATATCCTGCACTGCATGGCTAAAATCAGCCCGATCTTCGTCCATTTTATTCACAAAAACTAAACGGGGCTTGTTCCGCCTATCCAAGTCGCGCCAGTATTTGATGGTTTCAATTTGTACACCGCTCCGTGCATCTAAAACCATAAGTCCTGTTTCTGATGAACGGAAAGCCGAAATAACTTCGCCAATAAAATCAGACGAACCGGGCGTATCCCAGAAATTAAGAACGGTATTACGCCATGTCATTGATACAAGGGCTGAATATATTGAAATTTTACGATCTATTTCTTCAGGCGTATAATCACTGACTGTTTTTCCGCTTGCAACGCTTTCTGCCTTGGTGATACTGCCGGTTAATGCGGATAAATTTTCAATAAGCGTTGTTTTACCGGACTGACCATGCCCTGCAATAGCAATGCTTCTGATTTTCTCTGTTACAAATCCCATAAACAAAACTCCTTTAAAAAAACAGTAGCAAGCCGAAAAAAATTAAGAATATTTTTCAACTTTGTGTATTAGCCCTGTTCGATAACTGCGTTTCCGAACAGGTTTATTCTTCTATTGTAAGTGCTGGATCATTACATTGTCAAGAAAAAAATAGTAAGAGTGATATTGTTGCAGAAAATCAAAAATGATTATATACTCAATCATAATCATGGATACAATAAAAGAAGCGATTGTGCATATCCAACAGAGAATATATACAGCGTGTACCAAAGCAGGACGGGATCCTGCTGAAATAAGGCTGCTGCTTGCAACAAAAACAGTAGAACCTCAACGGATTTTACAGGCATTTGCCTGCGGTTGTACCCTTATCGGGGAAAATAAAGTGCAAGAACTCAGTACAAAAGCTCCGGAACTTGCACAAGTACCTCATACTGCACATTTTATCGGGCATCTGCAATCGAATAAAATAGCAGAAGTTTTGCATTATGCAGATTGTATTCAATCGGTAGATAGGATAAGCCTTGCAGAAAAAATAGAACGGAAATTAATAGAACAAAATAAGCATAAAGATATACTCATACAGGTTAACACATCTTTAGAATCCAGTAAATCAGGCTGTCTGCCTGATGAAACAGCCCAACTGGTAACAGCGGTTGCAAAACTTCCTCATCTCCATATAAAAGGACTAATGACTATTGGAGCGTTGACAGCCGATAGTGAAAAAACCAGAAGCTGCTTCCGCTGTTTAAAAGAGCTGCAAAAAAAAATAGCAGCATACTGTATTGACGGCGTATCATTAGATATTTTATCAATGGGAATGTCCGGAGATTTGGAAACCGCAATAGAAGAAGGTTCTACAATGATACGGGTAGGCTCTGCAATTTTCGGGATGCGGACATGAAAAAGATAAGTACTCTTTTTGTACTGGTATGGTGTTTTTGTGCCGGTATGTATGCTGAAAATGCAGTAACCCATGTCCGTCCCAAAACAGCAGGACTTGATATTGAATTATCTCAAATTGCAGTAACTATTATGCTTTTTGATGGTGAAAGCATTGCATACCGCTATGAACTCAAAGAAGGCAGCGGTCTTTCGGTAACGGAAACACATAAAACACTGAGAATACGGCAACTTTTCCCTGCTGAAGGAAAGCTGTTCCTTTTTATTCCTCAAAAAATGGTATTGGAAAGCTGTTTAATCCGTCTTAACCGTGCTCAACTGCATATAGAGGGAATCCGCGTTGCACATTTCCTTACTATGATAAATAGCGGAACAGTAACCCTGCATGATACACTCTTTAAAAATGCAGTAATTAATCTTGCACAAGGTACACTAACGCTTAACAGCCGTATCGTGAGTTCTTGTGCTATTACGGTAACAGATTCTACCGCAGACCTTGTATTTCAGGATAAGCCCGATCATATCCATTTAGATTACTCAAAAACCAATAGTTCCATTTTTATCAACACTGATGAACAGCTGCCTATTCTTGGTCAGTATGGAAATCCGCGCGGAAAACCACGGCTTATCCTGTCCGCGGCAGGTTCAAAAGCAACAATACAATTCAAGCCGAAAGAACCGGAACAGTAATACATCTGCCCGGCATCACTGGTATTAAACAGATGTATTACAACGGTACCGCAGCGGAATGTGCCGGTCTTGCAGATTATCTACCTAACATAAATTGTAATTTTATTATATCTATCTTGTATTTTTATCAAGGACGTGATAAACTAAGAGCAAATGGATACAGACGATATTAAGAACCTTGCATTTTTTAATCCGGAGAACGGAACGGTTGAGTTGGATTCTTCAACGCTTGCTGGTTTGAAGAAAATGCCGATAGATATATTTGATAATGTATATCTCGGTGATGTAAAGCCGAATGCACTGATTTTGTGTGTTGATGTCCGCGGATTCAGTAATTTCCTTTGTGCTCATGATGAAAAAACGGTGTTCTCGCTCATTACATCGTTTACTTCAAATTTTTTATCATGCGTTAATCAATTCGGATTCGGCTGCTCGTATTATAAGCTGCTGGGTGATGGTGCTCTTGTCATTTGGGATGAAACGAACCCAACAACACTCGGGGAAGCATTAATGGTTTTTCAAACCTATACGGAATTTCTGGGAGAAGAATTATTCAAACCATATCCCGAATTGGGGCTTGGCGGCGCACTTGTAATAGAAAAAGTATACAAATATGAAATTTCCGCTGAAGCATCTGCGCTCAAATACCGTGATTATGTTGGATATGGAATAAATTTATCCTGCCGTTTACAAGGGCTTGCAAAAAAATCCGAGCTTATTGTGAATAAAAAACTCGCAACGCTCGATGCAATTGATACGGTCATTAAAGACAATCCCGAGCTTGTTGAAGAAGCACAGAGATTAAAGGGTGTATTTGATGAAGATAAAAATACTCTTTACTTCTACTCTGGAATAAAACCCGGCAATTCAATGGGCTTGTAGACGCAGTAAATCTTTCTGTATTACTGTTTTCCGCTGTTGTATATTCCGTATAATCAGTTGGTTTTTGTGTGATAGCTGCTGTGCAGAACATTGTGTGTTATCCGCAAAATAGCTGTATAGTTTGTTCTGCAAGATTTTCTAGTGCAGCTTGAGGGCTAAGATTGAATACTTCAACAGCTTGTACTGCATCTTGTAAGTATTTTGAGAAGACTGCATAATATTCAAGCTCAAATGCTGCACAGAGTCCGCTTTTCATACTCTGTTGTAAAAAACCCGATACCGCAGAAAGGAAAAGTACATACAGCCGATGAGGTTTGCAGCCGTGCAGCATTTTTACCATATCAGCTATTGATTGTATTGTGCAGGGAGTGCGGACTTTCCGATAAGCAGTAATGCACTGTATTAAAGAAAGCGGCCGCAGTTGTTTTTGATTGCAGTTGTGAACAATATATTCCCAAAAAAAAGCGGCTGTTTCAAAAAATACTTCATTCGGAACCGGTAAAAAACTTTGTAAATATGCTCCGATATGCAAAATACTGTTTTCACGCTGACAGTATGATTCATCACGGAATACAGTACTGATAATGCTTTTTTGTATGTCAGCATTCCGCTCATAAAATATATATGAACGCACACGCGATAAAATAGTTGGAATAATTGCACCGCGGTGTGCTGTTGTTAAAATAAACTGGGTATAGTGCGGCGGCTCTTCTAAGATTTTCAAAAAAGCGTTCCGTGCAGCCTCTTGCATTTTATCTGCATTTTCTACAATTAATACTTTCTTTTTTCCTGATGGGATAATTCGTACCCATGCCGCAGCTTTTCTAATTTGGTTGACAGGGATGCTTGTGTACAAGCAATCTTCTTGCAGTTTTTCACATACCGTCAGTAACTTATCAAGTGTTTTCCCGCATTTTTCTTTATCTTTAGCAGCAGCATTTGCTGTGTACTGTGCAGTAAAATCAGACAAGTATTCTTCGATGCCGGCTAAAAGCGGTACAGCCTTGATAAACCGGCTTTCGTCATTATCCCAAAGCCGTGAATCAAAACGCAGAGTAAGCTTTCTCACGGTACGGATTAACAGTGTATAAATTTCTGGAGTATACTCTGCTATTGCCAGACGGTGTACCGCTTTTAGTTCTGAAACTATATCTTTTGTACCAATAATCAGCAGCTCCGTTCCAGAAAGGTCTGTATGGTGTGTACAAGCATTGCAGCTGCACAGCTGCCCGCCGTTTTGTTCACAAGATAAAATGCGGGCAAGCTCAAGTGCTACAGTAAGTTTTCCTGAGTATTCCGGTCCTGACAAAAGCAGAGAAGCGGGCAGATTGTTGTGTATAATATCATCTGCAAGCTGTATACAGGCCGGCTGAGCAGCTATGGTATCAAACATCGTATACCGCCTGCACTGCTGTATTCTGCAGCAGTTGTAAAAACTGCGGAATAGCAGATACTGCGGGCTGTAGAAATTGTGCAATCATGCTTTTATTCAGCAGTGCCGATACTTCAATCAAGGATTGATTTTGTAGGATAAAAATGAGTACAATGATTACTGCAAGCGATTCTGCCAGACCGAGAAAAAAACCTAATGCTTTATCAAGTCCGCCTAAAATTTCATTATCGAATATTCGTGATAAAAAAACTTGTATGCTCTTGATGACTAGAAACACAAGAATAAAAATTATAAAAAAGAAGATACTGTCCGCTATGAGCGGCTTCACGGGGAGGTGTATAAAGCGTCTTAACAGCGGATAACACAATAACCCGCTGAGTGCTGCAAGAAAAAATGCAGCAGCAGAAAAAAACTCGCGTATAAAGCCGCGGACTGTTACTCTGATGCAGATAGCAATACCTACGCTGATACATACAATGTCTAAAATTGCAATTTTCATAGCGGGATCCATTCTTTCAAATAATTAGCAATAGTTATTGCCGGAATATCTGCACTTAATGCAGCGGAATGTACTGCCATTGTATGGAGAACGTGCGGATTGCCGAGCATGTGCTGTAATTTTTCACAAAAAACTTCCGGTACTGCATGAGCGGAATCCAGTACAACAGCAGCACCGCGTTGAGCAAAAAATGCTGCATTTTCAACTTGATCTCCGCGGCTGCTTCCTTTTTCCAACGGGATAAGAATAAGCGGTTTTCCTGCTGCCGAAGCTTCCCACAAGGCATTAGCACCTGAGCGGGAAACAATAATATCCGCACAAGCAAGGACATTCGGCATATCCTCATTGATAAACGGGAAAAAACAATAACTGCTGATAAGTTCAGGAGCAGCTGTTTCTAATAATTTTTTAATTTTTTCACCATGACTACTATGTGCAGCACCTGTTTGGTGCACAACAAAAAAATGTTCTACTAAAAATACAATAGATTGCTCAATAAGCGTATTAACTTGTGCAGCTCCTGAACTTCCGCCTTGTACAAACAAAATAGGTTTAGTACCGGTGTACCCGATGACAGCTTTTCCAGCATCCGGATCAGCTTGGTAAAAAGCTTGCCGCACAGGATTACCGGTACAAATAATGTTCTTCCGCAACGGCTGCGGAAAAAAATCGGCGGTTTTTTTGTAGGATGTTAAGATTTTTTTTGCAAACCGTGCATTAATTTTGGTTGCAAGACCCGGTGAAAAATCACATTCATGGGTAATAACCGGAATACCAAGGCAGCGTGCAGCAGCACAAGGCGGTACTGATACAAAACCGCCTTTTGAAAATACTACAGAGGGTTTTAATTTTATAAGCAGTGCAAGTGCTGCAAAAAAACCGCCGATAACTTTAAAAATATCAATAATATTTTTAAAACTTATATAGCGGCGGAGCTTTCCCGCAGGAATACCGTAAAAAGGAATAGCAGCCGATTCAACATATTTTCTATCATTCCCTTTATTCGATCCAATCCATACAATGTCAACCGCGGTTTCTTTTTTTAAAACTTCTGCTACGGCAATACCGGGGAAAATATGCCCCCCCGTACCGCCGCCGGTAAATACAACACAACTCATAATAGCCGACTATATCAAAAACTCAAATTTTTGTACAGTTTCAGGGTGTTCCGCGTCAGGACTTCCGCATAAAAAAAAGGAGCGGTTGATTTTTCAGTAGTACCTGCCCCGCCCCGAGTAGGCATGCAGGGGTTCCGCTTATCCTCCATTCCTACGGAACGCCCTCCCGCTGCCGGTATGCACCGATATTTTTAATTCCATTTAACCTGTGCATTCAAGAATATATCAAGAGTAATTTTTTCATTTTTATTCCCTTTTTGGTACAGCTCAATTTTCTTGCTTCCGCCTGACAGGAGCTCTTTTACCGTAAACACAATGGGCTCATTTGTTTGTTTTGCTGCATTGGTTACAAACAATTTTTCTGCTGACAAGAATGTTCCCGGCTCACTGATATCACAGATCAGCTCAATCTTATCTGTAGCGGCAAGACCGGTAATAGTTTTGAGCGGCAGCATTTCGTGTTGCGTAATTTGATTCTTTTTAATATCCAATGCTGTCTCTTTAGTTTTCTCAAACAGCATTTGTTTGCCGGCCGGCACCTTCGCAGGCTGCAGCCCAATTGTACCAAATATCTTCACATCTTTGGTTGCGGTAATACTCTTTATCCGTGCACCAACGTGTATACTTTTTGCGGTGATAGGGATACGTTCAGTTACCTTATAGTTTTCTTTATACTTAATATGTGCTAAAGAATCATCTCCAAGGAATTTTAGCTTATACTTAATAATTTGCCCGGGATTATTTGAAGAAAAACCGCCATTAACAATATAGTCCTTAAATTGTCCAAGCGTTGTTACTGATTTTTTACTGCCGCCGATAATGTGAATTTTAGTTTTTGTCGTATCCATCAGTGTTTGCAACGCTGCCTTTGCTTTGCCGTCAACTGATGCAGGGTTTATCTTAAAGGCTGTTTCAAAATGCTGCTTAAGCTCATTCCAACTCGTATCGGATTCAATTAAAAGGTAGGCAATACGTCCATACGTTACAGAAGAAACATACACCGGCATAGTATTTCCCAGTACTTCAGGGGGAATATCAGTCATCATCGGTGCCGCATCTTCGTTTACGTCAGCCGTGTAAAATGTTTCTGTAAAACGGATTAAGTGCCGATGCTTTTTATCCCCGTGCTTGAACTCAAATCCTCCGCCTATCTTGTTTTTTATTCTTCCTGCTCCAAAACCTACTCCAAACTTTAAATGTGCATCAAATGAGCTTTTGCTTTTAATGAGAATTTCCTCATAGTTTGAAGATACTGATGCTGTTGAAGTTATTTTTTGACTCAGTATCTCATTATGCAATTGGCGGTAGGCAGCTAAATCCGGTTTTATTGTACCGGATGTTTTACCCGCCTGACCGTTTTTATCCTTAACTCCTTGTAAGCTGAATGAAATAAGGGCATCCCGTTTTTTCCCTCGGTGTATTTCTCTATAGCTGCCCTCATCAATACTATCACCTACCAGAACTGCACCGGGATAGATTTTATCGTATTCCGGTTCAAGTAATAAATTATCACTTAATGCACCGGTAATTGAATACGATAGCTCTTTTTCTTCATACTTTACCGGTACACCGTCTTTGTTGATTTCAGGATCGGTTGTTTTCGCGATTCCTTCACCTTCTTTTTTTTCTTTCACATCCTCCGGTTTTTTTGATAATGTTTTCGGTAAAGTCATACGGTGTACGTTTTCATTTGTTTTTGTTTTTTTCCCATCTGCCGGATTATTTCCGTCGGGATTCTTTTTCGAAGTTTTGCTTTGTACCGATGAAACCGGTTTACTCACCGGCTGTTGGCATGACGCAGCCCCTATCATACACACCCAATACAGTAGAAAAAGAGCGGATATAAACACATAATGCCATTTTCGTTTATGTGCAGCCATACAAGACCTCCTCATAGCCAATGAATAGACTTTCGCGTATTCATTGCACGGGTAAAATAGAGAAGCACAGACGTGCTTCTTATCTTGTATATGTGCTGTGTAGAAAAAAACGGCTGGTAATTGCCTCTATTGATTTTGAGAAATTATACCGTATGCGTCCGCATTGAAAATTCGCAGCCGCAATAATCTTGCCGATAAAGATTTAGGGTTTTACTTAGTTGTACAGATTCTAAATAGCCGTTTTTCTTTTTGAAATCACTCGGCAGCCAACGGCAGTGTTCAGAAGAATAAGATTCACCGATTTCATTAATTTTTTCAGCATTTTTTAACGGACTAATAGAAAGTGTGGTACAGTAAAAATCATACTGTTCTTGTTGTGCAGCCTGTGCCGTTGCATACAGCCGTTGGCGGTAACAGCGGAAGCAGCGTTCCCCTCCCTCAGGACATTGTTCAAAGCCCGCAGCTATTTTCAAAAAATCAGTATGCCTATACTCTTTTATGCAATAATCAATACGGTAAGGAAACTTATTACTTTGGTTGTAGTATGCGATAAGCTGCTGCTGCTCTTTTGCACGGATACCATATTCTTCTGCAGTATTGATATTGGGATTATAATAAAATACTGTTATCTTAAAATACGGAGCAAGACGGGCAATAACTGCCGAACTGCATGGTGCACAGCATGAATGCAGCAGCAGCACCGGCGGCTGTGCTGCAGAAAATGTTTTCGGCAGTGCAGCAATATACTGTTCCATAAGCAGCTGATAATTCTGTTTCATGGAAGTACGTGCTCCCGGATAAAAGTCATTACTTGGTCAATAAATGCTTTTATAGCCGGTATTTCTGCATACGGAAGCCTAAATGCAATAGCCCCCGGATGCCCTCCGCCGTCAGTAATACCGAAATGCGTAAGGACGGCATGCAAATTTATACCCCGCGCTGCTTCACTTGCCCGTATTCTGCAATGAATTTTACACAGTTTAGGGGAAGCATTATCATAATAGGCAGAAATTCCCACACCCTGCGTATATTCTGCAGCTGCATTGGTTGCAAGTTTAATCATATTCACAAAATGATGATGTTCAACCTGTGCCAGCAATTCTTCCGATTCTGCTGTATCGAGTATAATCACACCCATTCTTTCTTGATATACCGCTTTATTGATAATAGACGCATAGAGATTTTTATTTTCTTCGCTGGTAGTTTCTAAAACATTCAAAAGGACATTAATTGAATTTATTCTGCGTGTATTCATCCGATAGCGGGTTTTTAATTTAAGGGTTTTATTCAAAAATGTAGAAAAATACTTAAAAATACTTTGATCACGCCTATTAGCAAGATAATTTCCCATTTTTGCATCGCCGAGCATACCGGTTAAAAGTGTTAGCACTAAATTTCTTGAATACAATTCATCAATATTATACCCTTGCAGCACTTTCGGATGATGGGCAATTTTATAGCAAATAAGGCAAAGAATTTCGCATGTACTGGAAGCATGAATAACTAACGAATAATCAGGCGGAGCAGAATACGCAGCATCTGAAGAAAAATGATGATCAAGCTCTACTTTAATAATTGATTCATCAGCAAGGAAATCCCATGCACAGCCGTTTGCAGCGATCATATCAGGTTTCGGCGTATCAAGAATAAACACAACCGACGGCGGTGTAATTTCCGGCAATTCAGAATAATAAAGGGATATGCTATTATACCCGCAAATTGAGGTAAGAAATTTTAAGTGCTCAGGAGGCGGCACCTCTATAAAGACCGTAACCTCTTTGTTAAATTTCCGTAATATCAATGCACAGGCTACTAATGAAGCATAGCAATCCTCATCAGGTATATGATGTCCCAAGATTAAAAATGAGTGATGATGTTCCATTAATGCATAAATATTATGCATAACGCGATTTCTTTGTGCGATACTGAGATTGTGCTGCTTGTGTCTAACCGGCAGTGCGAATTCCTTATGTTCTAGGTTCATACTGTAAAAGTATATCATATATTTTTTCTGTAGTATACAGTAGATGATAGCTTTGCAGCAAAGGCACACGCTTATGGAGGCAGGGAGGTCTCTCTCATATTGAAAAGATAGACCTGTTCAATAACGCTGTTTTCGAACAGGTCTGATGTATCAGTGTGAAGATGCGGAATCCCTGTACAGGGCAAAGCCTGTACTTGACATGAGAAAGGTTCGGGGGTATCTTCTAGAGGTAATTCATAATTGCGTTGCCGTATTGTAACAGTGATAATACAGGAGCGTGCTTTAGGCAGGCAGTATGTCCGTGTGCAAGAAAACGGCAATTAAGAGAGGATAATTATCATGCCATCAGAACAATCGGACAAATTACACGTTATACGGCACAGTACAGCCCATATTATGGCGGAAGCAGTGGTTAATCTTTTTCCCGGTACAAAGGTTGCAATAGGGCCTGCGGTAGAAAACGGTTTTTATTACGATTTTGCACTACCCGTTCCGCTTACACCGGAAGATTTACCGAAAATAGAAAAAGAAATGCGCCGTATTCTTGCTTCGCCGAAAGAATTTATTAAAGAGATTGTTACAAAAGAGGCTGCATTGGAACTATTCAAGGATCAGCCTTTTAAATGTGAACTTATTAATGAATTACCTGTTAATGAAGAAATTAGTATTTACCGTTCGGGAGATTTTGTAGATTTATGCAGAGGGCCGCATGTAAGTACAACAAAAGAAATCAATATGCAGGGGTTTAAGCTGATGAGCATTGCCGGTGCTTACTGGCGAGGAGATGAGCATCGGCAAATGCTAACCCGTATTTATGCTACTGCATGGCAAAACCAAAATGAACTAAAAGCATATTTAGAGCGGCTTGAGCATGCTGAAAAATGCGATCACCGCCGGCTGGGAAAGCTGCTGGATTTATTTCATATTGAAGATGAAAACCCCGGTGAAATTTTTTGGCATCCCAAAGGCTGGTCAATTTATTTGACTATACAGCAGTATATCCGCAAAAAGATTGCAGAAGACGGCTATTTGGAAGTAAATACGCCGTTTGTGATGCCGAAGTCTTTGTGGGATCGTTCCGGACACTGGGCAAAATACCGGCAGAATATGTTTCTTACCGAAAGTGAAAAACGGATTTTCGCTTTAAAACCGATGAATTGCCCGGGGCATGTTGAAATATTCCGGCAAGGAACCAAGAGCTACAAGGATTTACCGCTTCGGCTTGCTGAGTTCGGCTCCTGTACCCGCAATGAACCGTCAGGTTCACTGCACGGTATTATGCGGGTACGCGGATTTGTGCAGGACGATGCACATATTTTCTGTACAGAAGAGCAAGTTCCTGCTGAAGTGGTTAAATTTTGTGCATTACTGAAAAATATTTATCGTGATTTCGGCTTTACAGAAGAGCATATTCTGGTAAAATTTTCTACCCGTCCGGAAATGCGTATTGGTACCGATGAGATTTGGGATCGTGCGGAAGCAGCACTGGCAGATGCCTGTAAAGCTGCCCGGCTTGACTATGAAATTGCTGAGGGAGAAGGTGCATTCTATGGACCAAAGCTTGAATTTACGCTTATTGATGCACTCGGGCGGCACTGGCAGTGCGGTACAATACAGGTAGACTACCAGCTGCCGTCAAAAGAGCGGCTGAATGCGGAGTATATTGGCGAAGATAATGCAAAACATCACCCCGTTATGCTGCATCGTGCAGTAGTAGGCTCGCTGGAACGCTTTATTGGCATTCTTATTGAACAGTATGCTGGTGCATTTCCGCCGTGGCTTGCTCCTGTACAGGCAATGGTTATACCGGTTGCTCCGCCGTTTAATGAGTATGCTCAACAGACGGCTGCACAGCTTACACAAGCCGGCTTCCGTGTTTCAGCCGATCTCGGCAATGACCGCATGAATGCAAAAATCCGCAAGCATCAGGAGCAAAAAGTTCCGTACCAGCTGATAGTCGGGCAAAAAGAAAGCGAAAACGGCAGTGTTACCGTACGTTTACGGAATGGCAGCCAAAAACCGCTTGAACTGCAAGAGTTTATTGACCTTCTCCGTAATAATGTCAAAACGCATTCATCCTTATGTGATTTGTAGTAAAGAGTTTACCAAAAATTTTTCTTGACGGATAGAATTTTCCGTGTTATAAATAGGTATAGGTATATTTTTATTCTAACTTGAGGAGTATGTATATGGGTCTTATGAGTTATTCTGTGCCCCGCCAGATTATCTATGGTGATAATGCCTTAGAGCATTTGACAAAGCTCACCGGTAAAAAAGCTGCGATTGTTACCGGCGGAAGTTCAATGAAAAAATTCGGCTTCCTTGATAAAACTATTGAGCTTTTGAAAAAAGCAGGAATTGAATCTATCGTTATTGACGGTGTTGAGCCGAATCCCTCTGTGAAAACCGTTCTTGCCGGCGGTAAAAAAATGGCGGAGTTTGGTCCAGACTGGATTGTAGCACTCGGCGGAGGTTCTTCACTTGATGCTGCAAAGGTTATGTGGTGTTTTTATGAACATCCTGAATTAAAATTTGAAGATATTATTCCTGTCGGTGCAATGCCGCCTCTGCGTAATAAAGCAAAAATGATTTGTATTCCGTCAACAAGCGGTACTGCAAGTGAAATTACAGCATTTTCGGTTATTACAGACACAGATAACCATATAAAATACCCCATCGTTGCTGCAGATATGGTTCCCGATATTGCAATTCTTGATCCTGCACTTCCTGCAACAATGCCGCCGCACATTACTGCAAATACCGGTATGGATGTATTTGCACATGCGATTGAATCTCTTGCTTCTACTGCATCTACTTCATTTACAGAACCTTACTCACTTGAAGCACTCCGCTTAGTAATCAATTTCTTGCCGGTTGCATTTAGAGAGGGCAAAAATATGGAAGCCCGTGCTCATATGCATAATGCTTCTTGTTTAGCCGGTATGGCATTTACTAATGCTTCACTCGGTCTTGTACACTCATTGGCACACAAAATCGGCGGTGAATTCGGTGTTACACACGGTCTTGCAAATGCTATTCTTATGCCGTATATTATTGATTTTAACCGCAAGTTCTCCGATAAATACGCCCGTGCAGAAGAACGGCTGGGTCTTATCAATATTGCAGAAACAGTGCGTGAATTGAACAAGAAACTTAATATTCCCTTGTGCTTTAAAGATTGTACTGAAGTTGACTTTAACGAAGAAAAGTTCAAGAGCGTCTTAGACCGCATGAGTGCAAATGCCCATGCTGATCCCTGTACACTGACCAATCCGGGAACCCCCACTGTTGCTGATGTAAAAATGATTTACGAATCTGCCTACTATGGTAAAAAGATTAATTAAGCAATACGTTTTATTCGAAAAAGGGGAAGCGTATTGAAAAATAATCAGCAATAAGAATAGACCTGTTCAAAAACTTTTGTTTTAGAACAGGTCTTCTCTCATACCTTTGTAAGAGTTTTCGATGTGTTTATTCTAAACATCTTATCATCACTAACCGCCTAATGTACTAAGTAATCATAATTGTCTTTACTTTTGCTGATAATTCTCACGCTTTACATCCGTAATTTTTCATACGGTAAACCGGTAAGCAGCTCACAAATACGTTTTGTTTCGGGATCAACATCTGCTTTGCTGCCGCCGTTATCAAGACGCTGTGCTTCTGAAATAATCACGGCATGGGTTTCCGGGGTTACTTTAAACTGCAATGCTACCAATATACCCAAACACAGCATAATAAATGGTAAAAGAATAAAAGCTAAGCGGACACCTTTTAAAGTATATTCTTTTTGCTGCGGCTTTTGTACAGTACCAAGCCCCGGATAGGTAAAGCGAATGCCGTCTAACAGCACTTTTAAATCATATAAATCATTTTTAGAAACAACCGGCGGGTCCGCAGTTTTTGTATAACCGCTTTCATCTTTTTGATACACTGTTTCAAGAAGAAATGCCCGCTCCGCATCTTGAAAATCTGCAAGGTTCAATGAACCAAGGAGATAGTTTTCAAAAACTGCGTGGGGAATATGGGCAAAATCGGTACGTTGTTCAAAGAAAGCGGCATATTCAATACCGGTATTTTTTTTGAATTGTTTGTTATGAATTGTACGGATAATGGCATCAGTATCTTGACTGATATACCGCAAATACCAATTTCCGTCTGTATATTTTGTATAAAAATGCCGAAGCACTTCAGGGTTTTTTCCATGTGTGCTGCATAGCGAAATACCTTCTTGAAATTGGTTGTCGGGTAGAATCGACGGAACGGGGTTCTTATACCCAATACCGGAAAGCACCGAACCAATCACTGTCATAATAACAACCCCTAAAAAGAGTTTTCTGGTTAATGACATAGCAGCTGAATACGTCCCTGCCCGATTTTGTCCGGTTATAAGCCGGTCAATATCAGAAATAAAAGGCAGCAGCTGGTGCGGTACTAAATTCCCGCCTGCAATCCCTGCCCCCATCATAATTACATTTAAAATAAGTAAAACGTTTGATGTGTCGGGACGATGAAAACTCATCAACACAAGACCGGTAACAAAAATACTCAATCCGGTTAAATACGCGGCACCATGCCCTTTTTTCGTCGCGATCCTATTATAAAGCGGCAGTACCAGCATCATAGTAATAAGTAAAGATCCTTGTGCAATAATAAAAAATGAGCTTTTTCCCAGATAATCAACAAAATAGAAGAGCACCAGCGACATAAAAATATCCAGTGCACCATAAGAACATACATACATCGCAATATGCAGGCGGCAGGATTTATTGCGGAAAAGCGATAAAAAATTTAAGAAAAACGAGCGGACTTTTTGTTTCGGCTGCGGTGCAGCAGGCAGTTCCCATGTACCAAGGTATAAGGTGATCCACGGTAGAGCAAAAAAAAGTGCAAAAAAGATACTCATTACAAAATAGCCGTATTTACTTCCATTATATGCATCAATGATCGGCTGGGCAACTAAGCCTGCGGTAAGGGTAGATATAAATGAAAACATAAGACGGAATGTGTTTAATTTATTCCGCTCTGCAAAATTATGAGTCATTTCTGCACTGAGTGCCGCATAGGGAATATACGCAACAGTCGCAGCGGTAAAAAAGAACAAATATGCACATAGGTAAAAAATAAACCTGCCGCTTTCACTTGCAATACTGACCGGAAACCATATCATAATAAAACTTACCGCAATGGGAACAATAGAAATTAAAAACCAAACTCTCCGTTTTCCAAACCGGTTTTGAGGAGTGTTATCTGCGAGATAGCCCATAAGCGGATCCGATACTGCGTCCCACACATTGCCGATAGCAGGGACTAAACCGGCAACAAAGGGATGCAGACCTACTACATTCACCAGATAGTACATACAAAACGTTGTTACCAAGAAAAAAGTACCGCCGCCGTACAAGTCGCCTGCCCCGTATGCAAGATAAGCCCGAAGAGTAACCGGACGTTCTGTGTTTTTTACTATCATAGCGTATTCTCCCTGCCGATTTTATACGTTAAATTTGAAAAAAATCACATCGCCATCTTGTACAATGTATTCTTTTCCTTCCTGCCGGTAGCGTCCGGCTTCTTTTATTTTCTGCTCAGTGCCGTATTTTACAAAATCTTCAAAGCTATATACTTCTGCTTTGATAAATCCCCGTTCAAAGTCCGTATGAATCACTCCGGCAGCTTTCGGAGCGGTATCACCGGCATGAATAGTCCATGCACGGCATTCATCTGATCCGGCTGTAAAAAAAGTCCGTAATCCGATAAGGCGGTACGCTGCATGAGCCAAAACACTCAAGCCGGAAACCTTTAATCCTATTTCTTCTAGGAATGCTGCCCGCTCCTCATCATCTTCAATATCAGCCAGTTCTGCTTCAAATTTTCCGCAAATCACAACGGTATCTGCCCCCTCTGCTGCTGCAACTTTTTTTACAGCTTCAATATAGGCATTCCCATTGCGTATTCCGTCTTCATCAACATTACACACATACAGCTGCGGTTTCATAGTGATAAGATGCGTATCATATAGTACTGCCTGTTCTTCATCGGTAAGGTCTGCCATACGGGCACCCTTACCCTCTTGCAGCAGCGGTTTTATTTTATTAATTGCACTAAAGGCAATAGCTGCCTCTTTTTGCATCTCTTTTCCCATGCGGGTTGCCTTTTCTGCCCGTTCTGCACGTTTTTCCAAGGAAGCAAGGTCTGCAAGGGCAAGCTCAATATTGATTGTTTCAATATCGGAAAGCGGATCAATACGGTTATTTACATGAACAATATCGGGATCATCAAAACAGCGGACAACGTGTGCAATAACGCCTACTTCTCGAATATGTGAAAGGAACTGATTCCCCAGTCCCTCTCCTTTTGACGCTCCTTTGACCAAACCTGCAATATCAACAAATTCTACCGCAGCGGGAATTGTTTTTTTCGGTTGAAAATGATTTGTTAAATAATCAAGCCGTTCATCAGGTAAATCCACAATGCCGATATTCGGATTGATTGTACAAAACGGATAATTTGCCGCTTCGGCTGGTGCCCGCGTCAGTGCAGAAAAAATAGTTGATTTTCCAACATTCGGTAATCCAACAATACCGCAATTTATTGCCATATTTCACCTCTTTTTGTCATAGTAGACCTATTTGATAGTCTCAAGCAGGTTTTGCTGTTATGTAATATTTTCTACTTCTTCTTGAGTTAAACCGGTTACTTGCACTATTTTTTGACAAGTATCGCCCAACTGTTTGAGCATCCGTGCTGTTTCAAGGGCTTTCTGCCGGGAACCCTCCGCAAGACCGAGCGATTTACCTTCCGCAAGACCGAGCGATTTACCTTCCGCAAGACCGAGTGATTTACCTTGTTGTATACCTTGCTGTATACCTTCTTGTTTAGCATAATAGCGAGTGTCCATTTCAAAAGATTGCAGTAACATATAGTTTTTCCTCCTCTCTTCATCTTCTTTTAGTGCCTTGACAGTATTATCTATCTTGCGGATGAAAGGTCTATCGCTCATAATACCATTCATGTAGTTCAAAAAAGCTTTGAGTTCAGGGTCTTGTGCTTTCTGTGCTGCTGCACTATTAACGAGTACCTGCGTAATACCATTCGGTAAAATGATTGCACCATCTTCAGTGCAGCGTGTTTTGAATGTATATATCGGCAAGCCTTTATGCATATAATCAAAAGGACAGAAGAATAGGATAAACGAATCAGGTAAATCAGTATAATGCCCTCCTTTTTCAAGGCTGCTTACATCCAGTACCGATTGATAATACCTCAAACGCTTTGCAAGGTCTTGCTGATGTGCTGTTTGCATTTCAACATCATACACGCTGCCGTTACCATCTTCAACCCACACGTCCAAGCGGATTCCCTTTGCATTGCCGAGTTGATCAAAGGTTTTTTGATATGTGATATCAGTAATCTGTCCAATGCTCCGAGATAGTACCATATTTAAAACTGTTGTACAGATTGACTTATCCTGCATAATCATACAGAACATATAATCGTCGGTTATTGTTAAATCATCAAAGGCTTTCCGCATTGTTTCTCCGCATGATTCTACGAGAGTTTTTGCAGTTTTGCCTGTACAAACTGTGCTGCCTGATTGGGATTTGCCTTTCCCTTTGACTTTTTCATTACCTGCCCCATTAACCAGCCGGCAACATTGGTTTTTCCATTTTTCCAATCAGCCAAGGCCTGAGGATTTTCTGCAAGCACTTCATCAACCAACTGCTCAATTAATGCAGAATCACTTACCTGTGCCAGCCCTTTCTCGGTGATAATCACTTGCGGGTGTTCCCCTGTTTTCAGCATCTGCGCAAATACATCCTTTGCCTGCTTGCTCGTAATTGTCTGGGCTTCAAGTTCATTCACTAACTCGGCGATATGATCAGGCGTAATCAACAGGTCATCAAGAGAAGTATTGCGTTCATTCAGCACTGCAAGCACCTCTGCCAATATCCAGTTTGCCGCTTTTTTTGCATCTTTCGCTTTTGCCGCAGCCTGTTCAAACCATTCAGCAAGTTTTTTTTCCGAAGTGAGCGTTTGTACATCAAACTCAGATAGACGATACTCTTTCTTAAACCGTTCCCGCTTTGCTGCAGGCAGCTCTCCCACCGTATCACGAACTTCGGCAACATAGTTTTCGGTTAATACCACCGGACGGATATCAGGCTCCGGCATAAAGCGGTAGTCTACACAAGAATTTTTGGTACGCTGAATAACGGTTTTCCCGCTCGGCTCGTCCCAGCCCATTGTACGCTTAAATCCCTCAACATACACTTGCCGGTCTGTTTTAAACTCTTCCAGCTGGCGGGTAATTTCATACGAACAGGCATCGCGTACCGCTTTAAATGAGTTCATATTTTTCACTTCTGAAATGGGAGTCCGGTATTCTTTTCCGTTTTCAAAAATTTTCAAGTTAATATTGGCATCGCAGCGCATAGCACCTTCTTCAAGATTACCGTCCGTTACACCGGTAAATTTCAGAATTTCGCGGATTGTCTGCATATATGCCGCAGCCTCTTCCGGTGTTTTCATATCAGGTTTGGACACAATTTCTATGAGAGGAACACCGCAGCGGTTGTAATCAACATAACTGTGACTGCCTTCAATATGCAAACTTTTGCCCGCATCTTCTTCCAAGTGAATACGCTCAATGCGGATTGTCCGAAGCTGCGGCGGTTCATTGGGAGCTGCCATATTCAGCTCTACTGCACCGTTTTCACATATCGGTTTATCAAACTGCGTAATCTGATAACCTTTAACTAAATCGGGATAGTAGTAGTGTTTGCGATCAAACTTGCTAAACAGGTTTACTGTACAGCCGAGAGCAAACCCTGCTTTAATACCAAGCCGCACATATTCATCGCTGATAACCGGCAGTGCACCGGGCAGACCAAGGCAAACCGGACATACACGGGAGTTCGGCATTCCGCCATAGCGGTTTTCGCAGGCACAAAATGCTTTTGTTTTTGTTAAAAGCTGGCAGTGAATTTCGCAGCCGATAATCACTTCATACTGTAATGGTGAACTCATAATCCGCACGCCTCCAATGTTTTTGCTAAGCGCATGATTTTTTCTTCGCTAAATTGTGCTCCGGCAATTTGCATACCAATCGGTCTGCCGTCTTTTGCACAGCCTGCCGGAATAGATAGGGCGGGGACATGAGCAAGATTCACAAAGGTTGTAAATAAATCGGAAAGATACATTGCCAAAGGATCATTAACGCGTTCTCCCAGTTTGAATGCCGGTGCAGGAGCGGTAGGACAGAAGATAAAATCATAATCCTGTAGAGCTTTTCCTATTTCCTGCTCTATATGGGAACGTACACGGAGACTTTTTTCATAGCAATCGCCTGAAAAATGATGCGAAAGCACATAGTTGCCGATAACAATCCGCCGTTTTACTTCTTGCCCAAAGCCCTCCGAACGGGTTGCCGTATACAGCTCATCATAACCTTTTCCGCCATCCTTACGTAAACCGTAACGAATACCGTCAAACCGCGAAAGATTGCTTGCCGCTTCGGAAAGTGCAATCACATAATATGCAGGGATTGCTGCTTCCAACACCGGCAGTGAAAGTGTTTCGACGGTGATTCCTTTTTCACGGAATACAGCACACATTTTTTCAAACACAGCAGCTACCTCAGGATCAAGTCCCGCAGCCTTGATAAACTGTTCAGGAACTGCAATTCTGATATGAGAAAGCTCTTCCGCGGTAAAGGGTGCCAGACTCCGGCAGCCGGAAAAATCCGTATCGGCACTCGTACCGTCGCGGCTATCCTTGCCGCCGGCAACAGACAACACCAAGCCGATGTCATCTGCACAGCGGGAAAACAGCCCAACCTGATCCAGCGAAGAACCGAACGCAACCACCCCATACCGGCTGATTGCTCCGTATGTTGGTTTAAGCCCGTATATTCCGCAGTAGGAGGCTGGGAGCCGCACGGAACCGCCGGTTTCCGTACCAAGTGCAAACGGGGCTTGAAAACCGGCAACAACGGCAGCAGACCCGCCCGAACTGCCGCCGGGTGTCAGGGTCCGGTCAACCGGATTACGCGACGGTCCGTATACTGAGTATTCAGTAGAAGATCCCATCGCAAACTCGTCCATATTTGTTCTGCCGATAGGAATTGCCCCTGCCTCTATCAGCTTTGTAATAACTGTTGCATTATACGGTGCAGTGTAAGAAGCCAAAATCCCGCTGCAGCAGGTACACAACTTTCCGCGTAGAGAAATATTATCTTTTACTGCAAAGGGTAAGCCCAAAAGCGGCTTATCTGCCGCTCCGCCCGCTTTCCGGGCAGCATCTGCCTGTGCAGCCGCCGCCTCTGCATCATCAAAAAATTCTATAAAACCGTGCAGCGGCTGTGTATGCTGTGTATCTTCCTGATACGCAGCTTTTAATGCTTGTACAATCTCAACAGATGTGATTGAACCATTTTCCAACCATATTTTTAGCTGTGACAGCGTTGCTTTCCTAATATCGTACATACTTATACCCCGCTCCCCAATACTTTCGGAACACGGAAATAACCGTCCATATACTCATCTGTCATCTTTTTAAGATCCGGCTGTCCTATTCCGGTTTGCACCGTGTCACTGCGAAACACCGCCTTATTTCCGCTGTACGCTTGGGCTTGCCCATCTGACATATCAAATTTTTTCAAAACATCAAAATACGACACAATTTGTTCTACCTGCCCTGCAAGTATTTCTGTCCCCCCGTCTTCAGGTGCAAGACGGGACAAATACAGTAAATTTTCAAATACCTCAGGGGTAATTTTCGTGTTTTCAGCCATAATCCCCAGTTCCTTGTTAAACCTGTTCAGAAACGCAGTTATCGAACAGGTCTGTTATAAAGTACCGGTAAGTATACCAGAAAAAATAAGAAATGTATAGAAATAAGCAGCGTATTATCAACGCATCAGTATAAAATCAAACCTTAAACTTCTTAACCTCATGTGCAAGGTGCTTGATGCTCAGTTCGTTTTTCTGAGCGAGGTCATCAACTTCTTGGACACTGGCACTAATTTGCATGACACCTTCGGACATTTCGTTCATGCTATCTTTGATGCGGAGTGTCAAATTGTCCAGTTTGTGCATCTCTTCAGAGATGCCGCGTCCGCCGCTCAACATTTCTGCCGATCCTGTTTTAACATCAGCAGTAATGGTACTGATGCGTTTAATAGCGTCAAGCACTTTCTTGCTGCCTTCCTCCTGTTCCTGCATGGCGGACGTTAATTCGGTACTCATTCTGCGGACACCTTCGGATAAATTAAAAATAGCATTGAATTTTTCTTCGACAATTTTCGAAGAAGACGATAAAACCGCAATCTCGTCGCTCAGGTGACGGAGCGTTTCCGTAATCGATTTACCCTGCGCACTTGACTCCTCCGCTAATTTCCGAATCTCATCTGCAACAACCGCAAAGCCTTTGCCGCTTTCTCCCGCGTGTGCCGCCTCAATCGCTGCATTCATCGCAAGCAAGTTTGTCTGCTCGGCAATATTTTGAATAACATTACTCGCTTCAAGGAGACCGCCCGACTGCTCGATAATCTTTTGCGTTACGGTGTTTGAATTAAGCAGAGTCTGTTTGCCTTCCGCAGTTGCATCTGCAAGCGTTTTTACCAGTGTATTACTCTTTTCAAGCGATTGTGTAATAGAATCGATATTCGCAACCATCTGCTCTATCGACTCCGATGAATGCATAACGCTTGCCGCTTGATTTTCGATATTCCCGTTGAGTGCCTCAAGATTGCCGATAATCCGGTTGACCGTTCCCGTCGTCTCTGAAACGCTCGCCGTCTGCTCAATCGCCTGTGCCTTTACCCCCTCGATGCTCGCACGGATTTCATCAATTGAAAGCGATGTCTTCGTCATGCTGACCGCGAGCGAATTACCGAGCCCCTCCATAATCACGCTCTGCTTACCGACAGCCCCGATCGATTTCCGGATTTTTTGGATCGTCTTGTTAAAAAAGAGCGAAATATCGCTGATTTCATCGTTACCGTGCATCGGAAGGCTTACTGTCAAATCACCTTCTCCTTCAGCAATATTTTTCAGTGCCTCCGCAGTTGACACAAGCGGCCGGCTGATTTTTTGAGAGATGAAAATAATAATCGTCATAACAATCAAAATACACGACGCTGCAGCAACGCAAAGAATGCGGATAAGTTCATAAATCGCACCCATAAACTCCTTTTCTTCTGCATACGCAACGAGCGTCCAATCTGTTTCAGGGATTTTTGTATAGGCGGCAGTTTTTTTTACGCCGTTTTGCATATAGAAATCCAAGCCGATTCCTGAACTTGCAATCGCCTTTTTTTTAAAATTGATAAAACTTTCCTCTTCTGCAGCAATAGTATCCGGTACGGCTGCCGTTCCGCTCGCTTTTTGTTTTTCTGCTGCTTCTTCGGCAGCAAAAATTAAATCCCTGACCAACTGAGGGTCGGAATCGGCAATAAGCGTTCCGTCCGTATTCAGAACGAAGAGCTTGCCGCCTTTCCCCAAATCAATTCCGCTAATATCCTTTGACATTTGCTGTGCATCATATTCGACAGCAATCAACCCGATAATGCTGTTATCCCTGCTGTATACCGGCACGGAGACTTTGGTGATGATAATACCGCGTCCTTTTGACGTATGAGGCGGCGTCATGTAAAACTTCCCCTGCAAGGCTTCTTGTGCCCATACTTTTTTCTTTCCGGATTTTATGTGTCCGTCCGTATACTCAAGCCGTGCCGACTTGTCGCCGTAAATACCGCGCAGCCAGCCGAGTTTTGCATTCCGCTCTACTTCCTGCCGCAGCAAACCAACTTTTTCTTCAAGCGGAACAGTTTCATCACGCATTGTATTGCAATGTGCAAGTGTTTCAAGATTTGAACGGGGAGATGCAATGTACTTTTCGGAAAATATTTTTGCCTGATCTTCAACAATAGTGATTAAATTCGTATGTATCTGCGTTTCAAGTGCGGTAGTTGCTTGTCTTACTGCAATAAAACTGATAACACATATAAAAAAAGTACTCAATAGCCCAAAATAAAGCGGCAGCCGGCTCTTAATTGTAAAGCGTTTTGGGGTACTCATAGCAAAACCTCCATATTGTAGTGTACCACTATCGTGCACCACTATAGTGCACCACTACTGTTTACGATAAAGTAAATACTTCTTAAAGAATGAATTACAGGTTTAATTATAACACATTGTAAGAACAATTACTATCATTCTTGACTTTTTCATTAGGATACAACCTTATTCAGATTTTCTGCAATCTCCTGTATTTTTCCTTTTAGCTCAGCTTCAGAAACCGCTATCATCAGTGCAGTATCACTAAAACCGGCTTGTTTTAGTACCTCCGTAATTTTAGGCGGTAAGGACTGTTTATTTCTTTCACCGAATTTCACGGTATAGCGTTGGTTCCCTTTATGTACAATGTCTATATAAAAATGATAGCGGGTGTCTTGCATAGTGTAAAAAAAGTTATCTACGGCAATACAAGGTTCTTCATAAGAGGCAGATTCATAATACCATAGTTTAGTAAAAGGCGGATATGTTGTTCCTTTAAACACATTCAAATATAGGCTGCGTGAATATAATTCGCAGTGATAACTATTTAACTGTTTACGGGAAATCAGATATATTTTTGCGTGCGGATCATCAGGATTGTTTTGGGAAAAGCGGATATACCGTTGTCCGCAATAACAAATATGCCGCGGCTCTTTAATGAAAAGATGCCGCCAATCACCGGTATTGCTTTCAGCAATTCTATCTTTGAGTGCCGCAGCGATTGCTTGCGGCGTGCGTTCATCCGTATGTACAGTTCATCATTCAACAGTCCACCAGCATAGCATCGTATTTTCCGGAAACAAGTTTTAATTCTTATATACCAACCACATATCCCGAGGTCAGCAGTTCAATAATTTTCAAGACCAACAGTGCAGAAATACGGGAGGCTTCTTGGGAAAATTGCTGATATGACAGCAGTGCAGGTTTTCCGGCATTATCTGAAATACAGCGAATAATTACAAAGGGTATTTCATTGAGTACGCAGACTTGTGCAACAGCCCCTCCCTCCATTTCTACACAATCCGCATGAAAGGTATCAATAAGCTGCTGCTTCAGTACCGGATCAGTGATAAAGGTATCTCCGGAGGCTATTCTACCGGTAAGTATTGTATGTGTTTTAGTAAAATCCTCTGTAAATTCTTGTTTAATAATATTGAACGCCTGCAGAGCATAGGCACGTAAGGTATCATCAGCTTTCCAAAATGGAGATTGTGTTCCGGGAATTTGACCTTTTTCATATCCGAATACGGTTGCTTCAACATCATGCTGCACTGCATCAGTAGAAACTACCATGTCAAAAATAGAAAGATTTTCCGTTAAACTTCCCGCACTGCCGGTGTTGATAATCACTTCAGCGTCATATTCGGAAATGAGCAACTGTGTACATAATGCAGCGTGTACTTTTCCTATTCCCCCGCATACACTGATGACGGTATGCCCGCCTATAGGGGATTCATAAAATGTCATGCCCGCTTTTTTATGTGCATTACCGGGTAAACGGGCTTGAATAATGCTAATTTCTTGCTCTTCAGCAGCAAAAATTCCTATCCGCATGGAAAACCTCCTAAAATATAAGTATTCCGAACACTGCCCCCGCAAGAATAATAATGAGCGGATGCAGTTTTTTCCAAACAAACTGAACGCCTATAAAACCGAGCAGCAAAGCCGCTGCTTTCCAGTTACATATATCATACCAGTTCCCTGTTGTGGAAAACAAGGGGAGTGTAAATACTGCTGCTGCAATAACATTCCACGCAGCAGCGGCAATCATACCGGCAGCACCAGCACGTAAGCCGTACAGAACCCGCTGGACAGAAGTATTTTCTGTTATTGCGGCTTCAAAATGAGCAATAAGGATAATAATAACCAATGACGGTATGACAATACCTGCGGTGAGGATAATGCTGCCGGCAATACCGTACAGCTCATAGCCGATGTAGGTTGCCATGTTAATTCCAATCGGTCCCGGCGTTGATTCGGAAACCGCAATCATAGCCATAAATTTTTCTGTGCTGATAAGCGCCCGCGGAATAAGCTCTTGCTGCATCAAACTGATAGAAACCAGCCCGCCGCCTATTGTTGCGAAACCGATATACATGAATAAAAAAAACAAACCCCAGATACTCATGTTTTTTTCCTTGCACGCAGTACGCGGATTGTCTGTACTGCATAGCCGGCAGTTCCTGCTGCAATAACAATATACAAGCCGGAAACAGCATAGACGGTCATGGCAAGGTATGCAATCACAGCGGTTGCCAGAGCAGCAGCATCAGCGGCTATTTTTTTTCCAAAACTGAATACCGCATGAACCAGTAATGAGGCAACGGCAACATACACTCCTTGCATCGCTTTTTGCACCCATGGCAGCGAGGTTGTTTGTGCAATACTGCCGGCAATAAGTGTAATAATAATCCATGACGGAAATACCATTCCGGCGGTTGCCGTAATTGCTCCGCCAACTCCGTGCCTTTTATAGCCGCAAAAGGTTGCAACATTTACGGCAATAATACCGGGGGTACATTGCCCAACCGCAAAATAATTCAGTATCTCTTCTTCAGTTATCCATCCTTTTTTTTCTACTAATTCCCGCTGAAGCATTGGCAGCATACTCATTCCGCCGCCGAATGTTACCATTCCTATTTTAAAAAATGCAAAAAAAAGCTCAATGTACTGCATGACGTTAGTATCTTTTTTTTAGGCGTGAAGCCGCAAGGCGTTGTTTAAGTTTTGCCCACCAGCCGGTACCGGATTCTTCGGGTACTTCATGTATTGCAAAATCTTGGGCAGCAGCTGCCAAACTATAGTCATTGCCGTTTTTTTGTTTGAGTGTGTCCCAATGTTTGATGAGCCACACATAAATATCGCTTTTAGTACGGTTTTTGAAATTTGCCAACAAACCGTATGATTCAATTACCTGAATTACCGGCATATAGACGGTATTGTACCATGAAGCAAGTGCTTCGCTAAAATCTGCGGTAGTATTGTGTTCATTCAAAAAATATTGATGCACAAGAATATGGTTATAAATAACATCGTATTGTCCCGTACCGGTAAAGTCGAGTTCCCAGTAATCGGTAATATCACCGAAATTCGTTTCAGTATAGAAAATACGTTTTTCATAGTGCAGCACTGCATCAACAAGGGTATCTTGCCGGACATTGGGCGGCAGCTGGATTTCGCTTTGGAGCGAAATAACTTCAGCATCAATAAACTCAACGCCCTGTGCCTTTGCTACTGAAACACGGTGATTCCCGTCCCGCACAAAATATAATCCGGCAAGCTCATATAATTGGATAGGCGGTAAAATAACATCGGTTAAATGTGCTTGATCAACATTCATCCACCGCTGTTTTAATTCATTGCTGCGGGGTAAAAAATGATTATCAAAATCATTGTACCGCCCTTCGCTGCCGATAATTTTTTTTATAGGGACTGTTTTTACCCCTACATACACTTCGTTTTTCGGTTTTAGAATTTTTTTTACATCATTGAATGAAAGCAGCCGTTTTTTATCAGGATGCAAAAAATTCTGTATTTCATTTATCCATGCTTTATTCCGGGCTTTGTAAAAATCTTCTTGTGCCTGAAATTTTATAATATCTGCTGACACACTCCCTCCTCTATTACTGGAATTAAAAGATACCTAAGACCTGTTCGCATGTTTGCTTTGAAACGGACGTTTCTGAATAGAGTTCCTCTATACCATGCCGTTGAATCGTAGTCAATAATAGCCTGTTTTGTCAAGTTTTGCCTATAGGGAACCTCTAAAAACCACAGTTTTTTAGAAGTGAGTCCTGCCAAAACCTATCTAAGCGTGTTTCAGCCGGAGTTTCGTACGGGGAGGCTAAAATGAGATAGTTTTTTTTCCGAAAAGGTATTGAGGAGCTTTATTTATGAATATATGCAGCGTTAAAAATAGCATAACAATAGGGAAATGTATTGCTGTACTATTTTTACTTGGTTTAGTATTTTCTTGTGTCAGCGAACCTACAAAAGACGAAAGTTCGCTCATACAACTGATAAAAGCACGCGATGTTGAAGGTGTAAAAGCCCACTTTAATACCGATGAGATTTCAACAAAAGACACAGAGGGCTTAAGTTTACTTCATATCGCAGTCTTAGAAGATGAACCGCAAATTATTACGTTCCTTATTAAAATGGGTGCGGATAAAGAGGAGCTTGATCCCAACGGCCGGACTCCGCTTTGTGCGGCTGTATCGGAAAACTGCTTTGCAGCAGCAAAAGCACTCGCTGAACAGGATGCATATTTATTTGCTGTAAATACAGAAGGGCAAACAGCTTTTCACATTGCAGCAGAAAAAAAACAAACCGATGCTCTTTTGAATCCAATTACCATTATGCAAAAAGATTCAGGGGGAAAAAGCCCTTTGCATCATGCAGTAGAATCCCGTGATGAGGCAGTAGTGCAGGCAATTTTGGCTATTGATAAGCCGTGTCAGGATAAAGATACCGAGGGTCAAACACCGCTTGCTATTGCATACAAATATCCGAAAGAAAAGGCAGCGGCATCAATTGCCGCTGCACTGCTCCGTGCGGGAATAAAACCCCTGCAAACTGCCTTTGCCCCATTTGAAACGGCGGTACTAAAACGCAATTATATGCTGCGTTTCGGAGAGGGAGAAACAATTTTGCATTTGATGGCAGCGGATGGGCATACTGGGTTTGTACTGTTTTTAATAGACGAGGGAGTTCCGCTTAATGCAAAGAATGCTTCCCACGCGACACCGCTTCATACGGCAGTACAGCACGGACACGTTGAAACAACAGAAGCATTACTCAAAGCAGATTCCGCAGTAAATGTACGGACGAATCTTGGAAATACCGTTTTACATCTTTGTATGCCATCCGCTTCATCAGAAACCTTGCTGGATATACTGCTTACACATCAGGCAGATGCAAAAATACCCGATGTCTACGGAGAAACGCCGCTCCATACTGCGGTACGGACAAATCAAAAACCGCCGGTATTGAAAAAATTGATAGATGCAGGGTGCTATGTCAATGAGCGGAACAAAAAAGGAGAAACAGCATTATTACTTGCTGTTGAACGAAATAATACCGAGCAAATAGCCGCGCTTATCGAATACGGTGCAGATATTCATCTTGAGGATGTTGATAAGAAGACTCCTTTTACTGAAAGCCTTGCAAAAGGGGTTGATATGGTAAGTGCAGTGCTAACCGAAAAAACCAGTATGCAAAAAGATGCAGAGGGAAAAACGCCGCTGCACATTGCAGTAACACTCCGTGCTCCAAAAGAAGTTATTATCCATATACTGGGGCAGAAAAATACTATCAATGCTGCGGATAAAGCAGGGAATACTCCGCTGCATACTGCGGTAACCAATAATGACAAAGAAGTGGGAACCCTTTTACTGGGTTATGGGGCTGATATATTTTTTACCAATAAGCAGGAGTTTTCCCCGTTAAAGATTGCACTGACTAAACGCGGAGGCAGAGAGCTATGGCTTTTAACAGAACAGACAGTCCGTACCTCCGATAATGTAGGAAATACCGCATTGCACTATGCAGCTGAGTGGAATTTACCGCAGCTGATGCAGTTTATTATTCAAAAAGGCGGCGATATAAATGCAAAAAACAGCAATGGGGAAACGCCGCTTTTTAGCGGAGTAAAAGCCAACAGCACTGCCGCAGTTGATTCACTTGTGCGGACAAAATCGGGAAATATTGATATTACAGCCCGCGACTTTTTGGGAAATACAGCCTTGCATACCGCTGTCCGCTGGTCATCGCTGGAGTCAGGCGATTTAATTTTACGCTATGGCGGAGATAAAAAAGAGCAGGTATTAACAGCAAAAAATAGTGCAGGAAAAACAGCATTGCATATTTCTGCCCAGCGAGGAGATATTCCGTTCATCAAACTTTTTATCACACATAATATTGATAAAAATATCAGCGATGAAACAGGAAAAACGCCTCTTATGGATGCTGTTGCAAACCGCAAAGAAGAAGCAGCGTTTTTTCTCTTGGAACAAGGGGCATCTCCAACTCCTCAGGATATGTACGGAAAAACAGTATTCCATGATGCAGCAGGATCAGTATCTATAGACCTGATTAAAAAAATTCGGACATCGGGCGGTAATCCGATGGTACGGGATATTTCTGGGGCAACTCCTTTATCGCTTGTGCTGCATACTGATACCGTTATGATTGATGCAGTACTCGGCAGTGATTCTAATCTTAGCAATTCAGACGGTGAAACGCCTTTGCATATTGCTGCCGGTGAAGATGTACGGGAGACAATAATGCAGCAAATACTTTCTACAGGCTATCCAATCAATAAGCGGGATAGAACAGGAAGCACAGCACTCATTATTGCAGCCCAAAATAAAATGCTTACCTCATGCGGCTTGCTGCTGTCTAACGGCGGGGATCCATTTATTTCAAATAATGGCGGCGTTTCTGCTGTTTCTATTGCATTGGAAGAGTACCATGAGCTGCTGCCCCTTATTGACGACTTTGCACCCGCTGCCGTTGATTCAGCAGGAGAATCGTTACTCCACTATGCAGCCCGCCTTGCGGATAGCGAAACACTAAAGCAGGTTATTAAACTTGCACCGGAGCAGCTGCATAAGCGAAGCATTGCCGGCGAAATACCCTACGATGTTGCAGTACGGTGGAAGAGGGACGATATAGCCCAGCAGCTGCTGAATGCTGCAGAAACTGCGAAAACAACTGCTGCAGGAAAAAATAGTACCGGAACTGATAAAAGTTCAGGAATAAAAACCGATGAATAGGATACCGCTAGAACGGTATTAAAAATATCGGTATATACCAGCAGCGGGAGAGCTGCTTAAGAAATGGGCGTAGGCGGAAATATGTTCCGCCGCCCGTTACTTACCCTTTAAACAGTTTTACTTAAATCGGCAATAGTTGTTTTATACCGCTTTCTTCAAAACTTCGCCAATGCCGTCATTAATACAGATAGATTGCTTTTCTATTTTGAGCGGCACGGCTGCTTCTCCTAAATTAACACAGGTCTAGTATGAGCTAGCACCATTAACAAAAATAGTGTATCATTACCGTGTTCTGTTTGTCACAAAGCTGCAGTTTAGGACAAATAAGAGAAATTGTTACTATACTTAAGGAGAGTTTTATGAAACATAAATGGCTTGATACAATATATTCTGATTCAGGAGCAGTATTTGTAAGCAATCCTGCACCGCAAAAAGGAGAAACGATAACTATCCGTATCCGTATGTTGGAGAATGATGAGCTTATCGGTGTTTTCCTAAGAATAAAAGAGTTTGGGGTTGAAAAACTTATCCAAATGCAAAAGGAAAAAGTAAAAAATCACCTCATGTACTATAAAACCGATATAGTGTGTAACCAAAATAGAATACAGTATCAGTTCTACATTGCAACACCCGAAACTATTTACTATTATACACAACACCGCATTACAGACTATATTCCTGATGAAACACACGATTTTGTCTTACTAACAGATTACAAACAGCCTGCATGGATGAAAAACAGTGTGTGCTATCAAATCCTAACCGACCGGTTCCGCAATGGTAAACCGGAAATTTCCGTTAAAGAAGGGGAATACACGTACCAAGGCCGCACGCCGGTTATTATGAAAAACTGGAATGAAGAACCATTTGTGTATGCTGATAGTCATTGTATGGACTTTTACGGCGGCGACCTCTACGGCATTATCCAAAAACTAGACTACTTACAGGATTTAGGCGTAACAGTCCTCTATCTGAATCCTATTTTTACCGCTCCCACCATGCATAAATATGATTGCATAGACTATTTTAGCGTAGATCCGCATTTCGGCGGCGATGAAGCCCTTGCAGCATTGAGTGAGGAACTGCACAAACGGAATATGAAGCTTATTCTAGATATTTCTATCAATCATACCAGCTGTGAATCACAATGGTTTAATAAAACCGGTCAATTTTATAGTTCAGCAGTAGGGGCATACCAAAATAAAGACGCTCTTGAGCGGGACTACTATTTTATCCATGAAAACGGCGAGTATGAAGCATGGGCAGGAGTAGAAACCATGCCGAAACTCAATTACACCAGTCAGGCATTGCGGGACCGTATCTACCGTGCTTCGGACTCTGTACTGAAAAAATGGCTGCAGCCTCCGTATTCGATAGACGGCTGGCGGTTTGATGTAGCGGATTGCATGGCACGGAATGAAATTGCCGATGTATGCCATGAAGTCTGGACAGAGCTGAATAGCGAACTCAAACGTATTAACCCCGAACTGCTTATTCTTGCAGAAGACTGGTCAGACTGCTCTGCAATGTTTAACGGTAAAGAATGGGATTCTACTATGAACTACTTTGCTTCTTCCCGCCCGCTGAGAGAGTTCGCCGGAGAACCTGATATGCTCACCGCACGCAATCCGCTCCTCCGCAGTGTAGCCTCTGTAATGACAGCAGGACAGCTTGCCCGCCGCATTACACAATGGTACGGAACCATGCCGTTTGCAGCAGCAAACCAGCAATTCAATCTTATTAACAGCCATGATACCGCCCGGTTCCACAATAATCCGGCAATGCACTATGAAGATTATAAAGGCATGGTAGTAACACTCTTTGCACTGCCGGGAATGCCGTCTATTTATTACGGAGATGAAGTATACCTCAATGGACGAATAACAGACATATTTGAAGGCTGCCGTTATCCTATGGATTGGGAACGTCCATTACAGGGACAAAAGCAGGATATTTTTGCACTCTACAAACTCATGTGCAACTTGAAAACATCTTCACCTGTACTGCACATCGGCGGGTTTAAAATCCTCTATGCAAAGGGAGCAGTATTTTCTGTTGCACGATTTACAGAAGACGAAGCCCTGCTTTTTATATGGTCAGTAAGTACACATGAAGAAGCAGTATATTTCGATGCTGCAGAATTCGGCTTACCGGAAAAAACATTGAGCATTCTTACGGGAACAGTTGAAGAGCTAAAAACTGACGGCAGCTTTGTAAAAGCCGGATTACCGGCACACGGATATGCTGTTTTGAAAATAGTATAACACCAGCCTTATTATCTTATTTAAGGAGTTTTTATGGAACAACAAGCTTTTATACAATTTCTTACCGATTTACCTGAAGACCGTATGAAAACAGAATTGGAAACCGCGTTTTCGCACCGGTACGGTACGAGTGATAAGCCGATAATCACCATTGCCTCGCCTGCCCGCATCAACCTTATTGGTGAGCATATTGACTACAATGGCGGTAAAGTGTTCCCTGCTGCAATTAACCGCTATTTATATGTACTTATGAGAAAACGCTCAGATATGTGCATACTGTATGATGATATCCGCTTTCCCGGTCAGCTTTCATTTAGTATTTCAGAACCCTTACCGTATCAAAATGAATACGGATATGCAAACTATTTAAACGGAATGCTTACTATCTTAAAAAATAATAATTATACTATTGATTCCGGCTTTGAAGTGCTTATTTTTAGTAAATTACCGGCAGGCGGCGGTATATCTTCGTCATCGGCATTAGAAATAGGCTTTGGACTGGCGGTAAGCGAAGCATTCGGTTTATCGCTTAATCCTATTGAATTGGCAAAAATAGGGCAACAGTCCGAACACGCTTTTATGAATGTACAGTGCGGGATTATGGATCAGTTCAGTATTGCAATGGGAAAAAAAGATCATGCAATTTTGTTAGATACCGCAACTTTAGACTATGAGTATATCCCATTTCTCCTTAATGGCTATAGAATTGTCGTTATCAACTCAAACAAGCAGCGAACCCTTGCCAATTCAAAATACAATGAACGCCGTTCTGAATGCACAAAAGGACTGCAGCTTTTACAGCAGGAAAAAACGATCCGCTCGCTTTGCGGGCTTACCGTCAATGATTTACCCTTTGTTGCAGAAAAAATTACAGACCCAATTATATTCAAGCGGGTACGCCATTGCATTACGGAAAATGATCGGGTAAAAGAAGCGGTTGCCGCACTTAAAGCGGGAGATATTCCCCGCTTAGGAAGTCTTTTAAAAGCATCACATGAATCGCTCAAAAATGACTACGAGGTTACCGGTTTTGAACTTGACACTATTGCTGAACGAGCCAACTCATTTTCCGGCTGTGTAGGAGCAAGAATGACAGGGGCAGGCTTCGGCGGCTGTGCAATAGCCCTTGTTGAAAGCACTGCAATTGATGACTTTATACGCCATGTTAAGGACACATACACACAAAAAACAGGACTTATTCCATCTTTTTTCGCGTGTGAAGCAAGCAGCGGTGCAAGAAAATTGTAGGCAGCTAGTACGGGTATTCATATATGGAGTACGCTGAATATCCGTGCAACGCCATTGAGCATAAAAAAAGCACTCATACTTATGAGTGCTTTTTTTAACAAAGACTGTAAGTCTTTTTAATGATAGCAGGGAGAGGACTCGAACCTCTGACCTCCGGGTTATGAGCCCGACGAGCTGCCAACTGCTCTACCCTGCGATGTGATTACTACCATATACTAAGCTGCAAAAAAAGTCAAGCCCCCTAAAACAGTATAGTAATAATGGGAATAGCAGCACAAAATACCATATATCCAATAACCGCCCCTTATTTTTTACCGGCAAGTGCGGCTTCCCATTCCTCTTTTTTTGCAGCTCGTGCAATACTCATACCGGTCATACTGGTTTGAATTGCCTCAGACATAGATGACGAGCCGCCGCTTATAACACGGACAAGCGGAGAACGCGGATCTTCCGGATTAGTATCTATAACTTGTGCAATCGCTTTATTTGCAAGAATAACAAAACTGCCGATAGGAAAAAATGAAAGTGCACAAAGCAATGCCCGCAAAACATCATCATCATACAATGCACGTTTATGCATAAAAAGATTTATCAGCCCTTCGGCAGGTTCAAGTGCTTCTTTATAGCGGCGGGGAGCAGTGGCAGCCTCATAGGAACATGCTACTGCAATAATTTTACCATAACGGGAAATTTTTTCTCCGGTAAGCCGCTGCGGATACCCTGTTCCATTTTCACATTCATGGTGATCTAATGCACCTAAACAAATCGGTAAGGTAAATTTTGATTTTTTGAGTATTTTACACGAAAGTACAGGATGTATATGGAGATATTTCCAATCACCCTCGGATAATTTTGCATCTCCTGCATAAATTTCTTCAGGAATATGGGTTAACCCTATTTCATGCAATAAGCAAGAAATAGCAAGATCAGTAAGCTGCTGCTCCGACATTTCAAGCTGTATACCGATAACAAGTGCTAAAACTGTAGAACGCAAAGAATGTGCTATCAAAAAATCATCAACACTATACGGCATGATAGTTTGTAATATTAAAATTGACTGTTTATTATTTTTAACAAAAGATACCAGTTCTTTTACTTTTGCAGTAATAACACCGGCATCAAGAACTTTTGTTTTTGCATAGTTATTATAGATATGCTTTGTAAACATCAAAAATTTTGAATAGGTCTTTGCAATTGAAATACCGGACTGCGGCTTAGGTGTTTCCGCCGGTTTCGGTGCAGGCTTTTCTGCCTCTTCAACTGCTTCAGCAGGAGCTTCCTCTTCCGGCGGCTTTTCAGTACACGTTCCTTCAGTATACAGTGTAGTAAATTGCCAATCACGGAGTAAAAATTTTACTTCTGAAGAAAGAACAGAACCCGCGATAAAAAGTAAAAACTTTTTATCCAGATATACATCTTCTGTAAAATATACAGAATCGCCTATTTCTAAAAGTCTTAATGCATTCACTTCAGTTACACTCCCGTTGTATCATCCTGTCATAATGTATGGAATGCTCTCTTAAAAAGATGAACTGCCCATCTAAACCCGTAAAATATGCAGGAATCTGCTCTGATAAAAAGGGTTAACACATTGAAAGTATTGCTTTACTTTGAAACTACCGATTATTAGACATCGCTAAAAACTCAGTTAGATTTTTAGATAAGCCCAATTCAGTTCTAAAACGGTACACATCTACAGGAAAGCCGTAGTTTTGCTGTAAAAATTCTTTCAAGCTATTTGTTTTCAGTATACCATATTCTCCATAAAAGTAAAAGATAGGCAACGCATCAGATTAAAAAATTATTACAATATGTTGCTCTATACCTTTGACGAACTACTCCATAATGCGTACAATAGCACTTTATGCCGATACCCTTAAAACCGCTCATTATACAAGGCGACCGTACTATTTTACTTGATGTGCACACTGAAGAAGCACAAGACGCACGTTTTGCACTTATTCCCTTTGCAGAACTTGAAAAATCTCCTGAGCATTTACACACGTACCGGCTCACCGGTTTATCACTGTGGAATGCAGCAAGTGCAGGATTTACTGCTGAAAAAATCCTTGCAGTGCTGACCGCTTTTTCCCGTTTTGACATTCCCCCCTCAATACCGGTATGGATACAAGAAACAATAGAAAAATATGGAAAGATTGTTTTAAAACCATATAGCAATCCTGATTTTCTGCAATTGGAAGCAGCAACCGAACGGATATATCAAGAACTGAATGCAGCCCCTGTGTTAAAAAAATATTTGCAAACAGCTGAAATGCCCCGTTCATTTTTACTACCGCTTTTATATCGCGGAACTTTAAAACAGGTATTGCTTAAAATGGGCTGGCCGGTACAAGATGAAGTACCATTGAAAGACGGGGCAGCTCTTGCAGTATGCTTAAGAAATGAAACAACAAAACAAAAAAAATTTGTTCTGCGTGATTATCAGCGGGAGGCTGCGTCCGCCTTTATTGGCGATAAACAGCCCGGCAGCGGTTTCGGTACTATTGTGCTGCCCTGCGGGGCCGGTAAAACCATTGTCGGTATAGCGGCGATGGCACTTCTTAATACTGATACACTCATTTTAACAACAAATACCTCTGCTGTGCATCAATGGAAGCGGGAACTCCTTGATAAAACAGAACTGCCGGAAGCCTTAGTCGGTATTTATTCAGGAGAGATAAAAGAAATAAAACCGGTAACCGTTGCAACTTACCAGATCCTTACATGGCGTCCTGACACTGAATCGGATTTCCCGCATTTCCGGTTATTCAAAGAGCGGAATTGGGGTCTAATTATTTATGATGAAGTACATTTGCTTCCTGCACCGGTATTTAGAATAACAGCAGAGCTGCAAGTAGTACGCCGTCTTGGTCTTACCGCGACACTAATCCGAGAAGACGGCTGTGAGGGCGATGTATTCAGTTTGGTCGGTCCAAAGCGGTACGATGTTCCATGGAAAGAGCTTGAAGCAAAAGGCTGGATTGCACATGCCTATTGTACTGAAATCCGTGTTCCGCTGCCTATTTCTCAAGAAATAGAATATGCTACAGCTTCCGTCCGTGAAAAGCACCGGATTGCCAGCGAAAATAGTGAAAAAAATGTCATTGTAAAAAAACTGCTTGCAAAACATGCAGAAGATCAGATATTGATTATTGGACAGTATATTACGCAGCTGCAGCGCATTGCAAAAGAAATAAATGCACCGGTTATTACCGGTAAAACGTCCAATGCAGAACGGGAGCAGTTATATGAAGCATTCCGCAGCGGAGCAATTACTACCCTTGTTGTGTCAAAAGTTGCAAATTTTGCGATTGATTTACCGGATGCCTCTGTTGCTATCCAAATATCAGGTTCTTTCGGCAGCAGACAGGAAGAAGCACAGCGGCTCGGGAGGATTCTCCGTCCTAAAGAGCGGGATTCTCACTTTTATACAATAGTAACCCGTCATTCAGTAGAAGAAGCCTGTGCTGATCACCGGCAAAAGTTTCTAGCTGAACAGGGATATGCGTATACAATACTAACTGACTTAGATATTTAAGCAGGAGGTGTGCATTACAACAGGCGGAACGCAGGGCTTCTTTCATGCTGAAACGCTGCCGGTGATGTCCGGAACAGCCGGCTGCCGGTTTATTTACAAAAGACGAAAAATTGATTATGCTGTTCTGCGGAGGAGTGCCTATGTTTTATGATTTTCCGCCGGCAAAGGTGAGCAGTTTTACAAAACCTCAGTTTTTTCACGGCAGTAAAAAGGCTGTGCTGCTTATCCATGGATATACCGGTTCCCCCCGTGAAATGCTATGGCTGGGAACCCAACTGCATCAGGCAGGGTATACGGTTTCTATCCCGCGTCTTCCCGGGCATGGAACTAACAAAGATGATTTTATGGCAAGCAGTTGGAAAGACTGGCTGCGGTGCGTATATGACGAGTACGTCAATTTGATCTGTGAATATGATACTGTCTATATCGGCGGATTGTCCATGGGCGGAGTATTAACCTCCCTGCTTGCAGCAAAATTTAATCCTGAAAAAATTTTTTTATGCGCACCGGCTTTTATTGCAACAGATACACGCATTACCTTAACCCCCTATCTACGCTATTTTATAAAAACGATAAAAGCAACAGGAAAGCCTTTTTATCCCGAACCTGAATATTATGAACACATAAAAGACTATTGCAACTATAATTATGTAGGAAAAGCGGCTGATTTATACACACTGCAAAAAATGGCAATCCGCCGGCTGCCGGATATACGCTCAAAAACACTGACAATTTTATCTAAAGCAGATAAATCAGTACCTTTTAGTGAAAAAGCATTGATTGACCGGCTGCTGCACGCCCCGAACGAATACCTTATACTGGAAAAAAGCAGTCACATTGTTACAGACGACTGCGACAGAGAAACCGTTGCACAGCGGATTATTCAATTTTTACACGTATAATTTCATGTATATAAGGAGATAGGTATGGATTTACAAAAAAATATTAAAAAATATGTTGAGCTTATTTTGAAATCGGGGCTGCGGCTTAAAAAAGGCGATAATCTTCTGGTGTTAGTGAATGAAGAAACCTTGCCGATGGTACGGGAAATTACTAAACAGGCATATCAACTGGGCGTAACTGATGTTCTCTATGATTTTACTGATGATGATATGACTCTTGCCCGCTATCAATACGGCAGCAGTGAGGTATTCAGCTCTATACCGCAATTCAAGGTAGACTATTTGGAACAGGCATACAAAAACAACTACCACCGGCTCGCACTGGTTGCACCCAATCCGGAGCTGTTAAAACCGGTTGATTCTCAAAAAATTGCTCAATGGCAGGCAGTATCAGCAAAAGCGCTTCAACCGGTAATGAAGTATGTTATGGACAACCGCGTAAAATGGACAGTTGCAGCATTTCCATCTCGAGCATGGGCAAAAACGGTATTTCCTCATCTTAATGAAACAGCCGGTGTTGCAAAACTGTGGGAAACGCTCTTTTCTATTACACGAGTAGACAGCGGAAATCCGATAGCGGCATGGGAAGCCCATGATGCAGCATTAAAAGCATACCAGCATCGTTTAAATGAACTGCGGTTTGAAAAGCTGTTATACAACGCCCCCGGTACCAGCTTAGAAGTATATCTGCCGGAAGGACACCACTGGATGGGAGGTTCTGCAACAACGGTAGACGGAGAAGCATTTTTGCCTAATATTCCCACAGAAGAAGTATTCTCTATGCCCCATGCATACAAAGTGAACGGCACGCTGCGTGCAACAAAACCGCTTGCTGTACGGGGAAACATTGTTGACGGCTTTTCATTTACGTTTAAAGATGGAAAAATTACTGCATTTGATGCACAAGAGGGAAAAAACATCCTTGAAGATTTAATCAACACTGATGAGGGAGCGTGCCGGCTTGGAGAAGCAGCACTAGTTGCCGACGATTCTCCTATCAGCAATACAAAACTCTTGTTCAAAAACACGCTGTTTGATGAAAATGCATCCTGTCATTTTGCCTTAGGGAATGCTTATAGCGAAAATTTACCCGGTAGTGCAAACTTTACCGATGAACAGAAAAAAGCCGCCGGTATGAACACTTCGATGATTCATGTTGACTTTATGGTAGGCGGACCGGAGCTGTCGGTTATCGGTGTAAAAAAAGACGGCACACAGGTTACCATTCTAAAAAATGGTAACTGGGCGTTGTAAAAAACAACGTCAAAACTACCGGACTTTTCGGCCGCAAAAACACCGTAACTTTTAAAAAAAATGTTTTGCAAAATACCTTTTTATGGGTTATACTTATAACCGGTGTAGATTTATTCGGCAGTTTCTTAATGAGTGTTTTGAAACAACCGCTTTCTACCGTGGTTATCGACTGGGCGAATTCCGTGGAGATGTCCAAAAATTAAACTCGGCGGGGGTTTCATTGCCGGCAGCAAAAAACAACCAACTTTTAGGACACCCTAGGATTCCCCATACTACAGTAAGGAGTATATATGAGAAAGTTTTTTATGGTTAGCAGCTGTATAGTATGTTTTGCAGCACTGTTTTTTGTTTCATGTAAGAATAATGTTGCGGTAAGCGGAACACCTGACACAACTGTTCAGTACACCGTAACATTTGACTTGCAAGGCGGTACCCCCCCCCCCCCTAATTTTAAACTAAAGCAAAATGTCCCGAACGGGTCAGTAATTGCAGAACCGAAAGGGGAATTTAAAAAAGACGGATATACTTTTAAACACTGGTCAAGAAATAGATCAGGCACACCGAAATACAACTTTAAAACACCGGTCAAAACCAACTTCAAACTATATGCAATATGGGAAAAAAATGCAGCCAAGCAGTTTACCGTAACATTTGACTTGCAAGAGGGTACTGCACCTGCTGGGTTTGAACCTACGCAAACCGTTACAGAGAATACAGCCGTTAAGCAGCCGCAGGGTACATTTACAAAAGCTGAGCATATATTCAAAGGCTGGTCAAAAAACCAAAGCGGCGATCCTTTATATGACTTTACTACACCTGTTACAGAGGATATCACCCTCTATGCACTGTGGGAAAAAATCCCTGACAATAAATGGGCTGTTACCCTCGATTATAATGACGGAAAAACTCAACCTAAAACAGAATTGGTGGATAAAGACTCCGTGTTTTCTAAACCAACACCCGATCCGGAACGGGAGGGGTACAAGTTCCTCCACTGGCAAAAACAGGGAGAAACCGGCGAATACAGCTTTACACAGAATGTTACCGCATCTCTAACGCTCCAAGCACAGTGGGAGAAAAACCCATGGAAAGTTACCTTCCTGTTTGAAGGCGGAACAAATGCCGCGGGTAAAAATGAAGAAATCCGCGAAGTAAAAGACGGGCAAACAGTTACTGCACCTACGGATATAACGAAAGCAGGACATAAGCTTTCTCACTGGGGTAAAAACGCAAACACTAATAGTGTGCATGCTTTTAAATTTGATACCCCCATTACGGAAAATCTTGAACTCCACGCAGTATGGACAGAGGTGTATACCGTTACCTTTGATCTTGACGGCGGTACCCTTGCGTCAGGCACACTGCCCCAGCCGCAGGAAATAGAAAAGGGCGGAACCGTACCGGGAAGCCTTGTTGAAGGGCTTACACTTACAAAATCGGGGTTTGTAGCTAAAAAATGGACAAAAGACGGCAGTAAGCCTTTTAACTTTGACAAAGAAAAAGTGAAAGGAAATATAACGCTGAAACCGCTTTGGATAAATGAAAATGTTACCGTAACGCTTCGCTGGAACTATTCCGGTGCTCCCTCTGATAAAACGTACTCGATTAGAAGAGACACGGTATTTACTGTCCCTGCAGCAGACGTTCCGCAAAGAGATGGATATAAAATACTGGAGTGGAAAGGCAAAAAGAAAAACGGTGATTTTTATACAACTCCTTACGACCTTACAAAGCCGGTGCAATATGATCTAACACTCTATGCTTTCTGGGGAAAATCGGAGGTTACGGTTACCTTTGACTGGAACTACGAGGGAGCACCGGCACCGCATAAGGAAAAACTGAACAGCGGTGCGGTGGTTCAAGCATCTCAAGCAGGAACCGCTCCTACCCGTGCAGGCTATATATTTGATAAATGGACGAAGAAGCAAAGCGGAGGAACTGAGTACAGTTTTACTGAACAGGTAACTGACGACTTGACCCTCTACGCACAATGGAAAAAGCAGCACACCATTACATTTGACCTCAATGAGGGGACAGGAACCGCTCCTGCCAAGCAGGAAGTACAAGATAAGGAAAAAGCACAAGAACCTGATAATACGGCATTGGGTGCCTTTTCCCGAAACGGCTACTATTTCAAACATTGGACTGATGATACCGGCACAAATACGCCGTATAAATTCACTCAAAAAGTAACAAAAAACACGACCTTATTTGCCGTATGGGGCAAATTAAGCACTGTTACATTCTATGCTAACGGTGTCGAAGCACAAAGTATACCTGCAGTTCAATCGAAAAAACCCGGAGAGAGAATTGTAAAGCCCTCACTGGCTCCTACTGCAGCAGGATATACTTTCAAATTCTGGTCAAAAAACCGTAGTGCAGACCCTGCAAGCACCACAGATGAATTTAATTTTGACACGGAAATCATTGCAGAAAACGTAGATGTATCACTCTATGCAATTTGGCAGCCGGAGAGCGGTACAACCCCGCCGGTTAAAAAATGGACGGTTAAATTTCATTTGAACGGCGCACCGGCACAAACAAACGCCGATGCGTATAAAGATCAGGTAGTAACAGATAACAGTCTTGTTACAGCCCCTGCAAATCCGGTATGGACAGGTTATGAATTCCGGCATTGGTCTAAAGCCTCAAACGGTTCCGAAGCAGAAACCGCTTACACTATTGCAAGTACGCCCGTAACAGGGGATATGACACTCTATGCTATTTGGAAACTTATTCCCAAAAAGCATACCGTACACTTTGATTTGAATACCGGAACCGGTACAAAACCTGCTGATAAACAGGTAGAACACGGGCAAAAAGTTTCTGCCCCGAGTGCGGAAGAAGAAAATGCAATGACCCCGCCGGTAGGACATCACTTTAAACACTGGTCACGCACACAAACTGCCGGCTCTGCTCCCTATACTTTTGACGATGAGGTTGTAACCGCTGAGTTCACCCTCTACGCAATCTGGGAGAAAAATGACATTGCAGTTACCCTTGTTATTTATGACGGCAGTGATCAAGAAACCGAAAAAGTTAAATATGGTGATACAGCAGACGTACTCCCCGCTTACACAGCAGAACACTTTAAGTTCTTACATTGGTCAGATACAAAAAACGGTAGTAAATATACTACTCCTATCACCGCCCCTATTACACTCTATGCGGTATGGGAACAAACGGAGTGGAAGATTTCTTTCAATCTTGACAGCGGCACCTATCAGGGTAAAAACGAAAAACCGGAGGAGTGGGTTGCTAAAAACGGCAAATTACAGGAACCGGATAAAACATTGCTAAAAAAAGCAGGTCATAGTTTTAAGCACTGGGAAAAAGAAGGGGCTGCCGGTACTGCCTATAATTTTGACACACCAGTAACAGCCGATATGGTACTTACTGCCGTTTGGGAACCGCTCAGTGCAGAAGATTCCTGTACTATCACCTTTATGCATGGAAGCAAAGAAATCAAAAAAATTACAGTACAGAAAAATACTCCGTATTCCGCAGATGCTATACTCGGAGATGCTGCCATTCCTAACACGATCGACGGACTTCCAGCAGATAAAGCTTTCGGATACTGGACAAAAGATGCTGATTGGGAAACAAACACCAAAAAAGGCTGGTTGTATGATTTCCGCCAAACAGTAACAGAAGATATTATTCTCTATGCAGTAATATTTAATGCGAAACCCAATGAAGTTAAACCATTCCTCATTGACTTAGACGGCGGTGAAATAAACGACGAAAGTGTTAAAAACGAATTGCTGAAGTATATGCGTGCAGGTTTTAAAAAAAATGCAGCTATCAATTTGAAAAACATCAGAGGAAAAGAGGCTAAAATTACGAAAGGCGGGAAACCAATTCATAAATGGCTAAAAAATGTCTCAGGCGGTCAAGTAACCTTTCATACTACTGTGAGTGCTTCAGATTTTAGCAAAACGCCAAAACTTGAACCAAAGAATGCACTCGTACTCAAAGCAGTCTATAAAAAGTAGACCTAAAGCCCTAATTCAGGATATGCCTCGAAAATCATCCTTTCGGGGCATACCCGTCCTTACGATAGGATGGTTGGTATAATAGACCTGTTTGACCGCAAAGAGCGCAAACGGGTGTTATAGGTGCAGACTATTGCTGCACAGGAGAATGTCTATGAAAAGAATAACCGCTCTAGCGGTATGTATACTCGCGGTATTTTCCCTCTGTATCGCGTGCAAAAATACTACGGTTACCGTACGCGAAAAAAAGACGCAGTACAGTATTGATTTTGATCTACAGGAGGGAGAGGCACCCGAAGATTTTAAGGAGTCGGTTTTAGTTGAACACGGGAAAAAACTTGCCGAACCTGCACAAAAGATTACTCGTGCAGGCTATGAGTTTCAACGATGGTCGCTTGAAGAAGACGGAGAGGCTGCGTATGATTTTTCACAACCTGTTATCGAAGGGTTTACCCTCTATGCAGTGTGGAAGCCGGAGGGGGAAACCTATACGGTAAAGTTTAATCCCACCGAGGGAAAATGTACCACGCCGATTCCTCCCGCGACGCCCAATGCGGACGGTAAAATAAAAAAACCTGATACGGAACCGCAACGGGCAGGGTACACGTTCAAATATTGGTCAAAAGAACCGGGCGGAACCGAATATCTCTTTGATGTTGAAAAAGTTACCAGTTCTTTTACGCTCTACGCAGTGTGGAACGAGGCGTATACTGTCAAGTTTAATTTAAACGGTGTTGTAGGTACTGCCCCCGCCGATCAAACAGTAGAAAAGGGCGGAAAAATTCAAGAACCTCCTACTCCTACTGCGGACGGTTTTTCGTTCAAGCACTGGGCAATAGATACCGAATCGGGAACACCTGCCTATCAGTTCGGTACAGCAACTGTTACCGAATCGTGTACGCTCTATGCAATTTGGGAACAAACAGGAACCGGTTCACCGGAGTTACAGTATACAATCAGCTTTAACCTTAATGGGGGAACAGGAGAAGCACCGGATCAAACCCGCAAAGCAGGGGAAAAACTTACCAAGCCTGCCGATCCAACACGGGACGGGTATACCTTTATGCACTGGGCAAAAAGCAAGAAAAACGGTACGCTTGCCTATAATTTTGACACAGAAACCGTAAACGGTTCATTTACACTCTTTGCAATCTGGAAACAAAACGAACAAATATATACTATCAACTTTGATTTGAACGGAGGAACCGGAAACGCACCGGATAAAACATGCAAGGCAGGGGAAAAACTTACCAAGCCTGTCGATCCAACACGGGACGGGTATACCTTTATGCACTGGGCAAAAAGCAAGAAAAGCGGTACGCCTGCCTATGATTTTAACACGGAAACCGTATCCGGTCCGTTTACGCTCTATGCAATCTGGAAAAAAAATAGCAATAACGGCGGCGGAGGCGGCAGTACCGGTACCGGCAACTTAAGAATACGTTTTAATTTAAACGGCGGCACTACAAGCAGCGGTGAAAACAGTATTCCAGATCAATATATCAATACCGGCGATACGGTTACTAAACCTGAAGATCCGGTAAAACCCGGCTTTGTATTCGATTACTGGCAAAAAGGGAGCAATAAAAAGCCGTTTGATTTTACAAAACCGCAAAAAGTTAAAAACGGGTTTACATTGAAAGCGGTTTGGAAAGAAGCATCTGAACACACCGTCCGATTTGATTTAAATGGCGGAAGCGGCTCGGCACCGGCAGCACAAAAAGTAAAGCCCGGTACTTTTGCAACAAAACCGGCAGAGATACCGGCACCGCCGGCCGGTGCAACATTTCAATACTGGGCATTGGATAGAGATAATCCTGCGGAATATCTATTTGCAACAACAAAGGTTGAAAAAGATATAACCTTATATGCAATATGGACATATCCAGCCGGAACAAAGCATGCGGTTCGCTTTGACTTAAACGGCGGAACCGGCACACAGCCGCCCGATCAGCAGGTAGAACACGAACAGTATGCAATAAAGCCCTCTCCCGATCCTACAAAAAAGGATGCGGAATTTAAGGGCTGGACTGCCGATAGAAACAATCCTGTATCCTATCAGTTTGAAACAACCAAAGTACGCGGACCGCTAACACTCTATGCAATTTGGCGATCCAACGGTACCACCATTATGGATATTCAGGGAATGCATCACACCTCGCCAATGAAAGGACAACAGGTACACGAGGTAACCGGTATTGTTACCGCAATAACCTATAAGAGCAAACAACCCGACGGTTTTTATATGCAAGACCCGCTCGGCGACGGTAACGACGCTACTTCCGACGGTATTTATGTTAAGCTCGCCGCTTCCGCCAATACATCCGCTCTTGCAATCGGTGCAGAAGTAAGAGTAAGCGGTACGGTAGAAGAAGACGGGCCGGAAGCGGACACTATTCAAAGCGGGCAAAACAAGGGAAAATCAGAGAAGCTGACCGTAACGCAAATAAGCAATGCCTCATTTACCATTACCGGAACCGGTAAAGGGCTGCCGAATCCTGTTAAACTTTCAGAAGAGCGGCTTATGCTGCCGATTGGTACACAGGCACTTGGAAAAATTGAACCTGCTGTAGAGGCTATTGACTACTGGGAAAGCCTTGAGGGAATGAGGGTTGTTGTAACAAAGCCGAAAATAGTTGCACCAAATGTGTCAAACACCTATTTAACTGCTCCGTCGGATATTGATTCTAAAAACTGGTCATACCGGAATGGTCTTATGTACAATGACTACATTGCAACACCGCTTGTTGTAATCTATCCGCCTGCATGTTTCCCGTCCACTGCGGATTCAGGAATAATAAAGAACTCCCATCCTGCCGTTGGTGATACTTACAATGCAGATATTATTGGAGTAGTCGGCTACCGCAGTTTAAACTTCGGCTCATGCTATCAAGTATATCCGACAGAAAAATTACCCTCATACTCTAAGGCTGCAACCCCTTTGATACCCGAAGAACCGAATTTCGAGTTTAATAAAGACAATTTAAATGTGGTGAGCTATAACCTCAAAAACTTTTCTTGGGCACATACAGAAGATAAAAAACGTGCCGAACAGTTTGCCGATCATTTTATCAACAAACTCAAAACGCCGGATGTTATTGCCTTAATCGAAGTGCAGGACGATGACAGTGCTGCACAAGGTTCTACTCTTGTGAGCTCTGAAAAAACTATAAACCTCCTGCTTGAGGCTATTAAGAAAAAAAGCTCCATTCTGTATAAGGATGTGTGTATTTATCCTTCTAATCGGGCTGACGGCGGACAAGGCGGTTCCAATATCCGCTGTGCATACCTCTACCGTACAGACCGATTGGATCTGGTGCCGGACAGAGACGGTACGCCCACTCCTTCAGCAGACTCACATGAAATAGAAGCGGTACTTGATGCGGGTGGAAGCCGCTTGGAGTTCAATCCTGCACGTATCGGTACCGGAAACAACGGTACGGGTATTTTTAACGGTGTCCGTAAATCACTTGTTGCACAGTTTAAACTCAAAACAGGAGCTATGCAGGGTAAGGACTTCTTTATGATCTGTAATCACTTTTCTTCAAAGCTCGGCGATGATATGGCGTGGGGAAAAATACAACCGGCACGGCGTAAAACAGAAGAACGGCGGACAAAACAAGCCGGTATTGTACGGGAGTTTATTTCAAACCTGCGTGCAAAGCGTTCCGATGCAGTCGTTGTGTCCGTAGGAGACTACAATGACTACTGGTTCTCTAAAACGCTGGAGATTATGAAAGGTAATGATCTTAAAAATGCGGTTGAGGAAATGCCGCTTGGGGAACGCTATACCTTTACCTATGACGGCAAATCACAAACGTTGGATCATATTTTAGTACCAAAGAATGTTGATATTCCCGTTAAGAATATTCTCAACCTTAATTCTGAATTTGCCGACGGCATTTCAGACCATGATCCGGTATATGTCCAGCTGCACTGGTAACCAAGGAGTTTGTATGAAAAAGTATATGAAATTGACTTTGTCAATCCTCTCTGCGGCAGCGTTGATGTTCGCTGCATGTAAACAGCCGACTATTACTACAACGGTTGAAAAGCCGAAACAAAACAAACAGGAGCAGAATGCTCCCGTCCATGAAATGTGTACCGTAACTTTTAATCTTGACGGCGGAACAGGATTGCCGGAAGCGGAATTAACTAAAAAGGTAATAAAAGATACGCCGGTAGTAAAACCTACTCCCAATCCGGTAAAAAACGGTTTTATTTTTCAGTACTGGGCTGCTGAACAAAACGGTGCTGCAGCCTATGCCTTTAGTACGAAAGTAACTGGCGATACAACGCTGTGGGCAGTATGGAAAGAACCGGCAGCAGGGACGATTGAAGTCAAATTTGATCTTGCAGGCGGTGAAGGCAGCATTGCTTCTCAGTATATTACTCCGGGATCAAAGGTAAGTATTCCGTCTGTCATTCCCAGAAAAGAGAATGCTTTTTTCAAATACTGGTCAAAAGACGGTTCGGCTATCTACGATTTTAATCAAGCAGAATCAGAAGCGGTTACTTTGACAGCAGTTTACCATGACATAGCCTCATCGCAAACCCGCATTTATGACATTCAAGGCACGGCCCATACTTCACCGCTCGCTGACCAGAAGGATCCGGTAACAGTTCCGGGTGTTGTAACCGCAATTACCTACAACCGCAACACGCCTAATGGGTTTTATATCCAAGACCAAGCAGGAGACGGAAATACGGTAACGTCCGACGGTATTTTTGTATACTGCGGAAAAAACTTTCCTGCAAATATCGCTGTAGGAGATATTATCACCCTAGTGGGATGGGTAAAAGAGCATACATTCGGCTTTGAAACAGGAGAAAAAGATGCTAATGGCAATCCTGTTTTAGATGATAAAGGAAAACCGGTTAAAAAACCGGATTTAACCGCCACTCAAATCAGTCTTAAAAAAGGTTCTATCGAGATCATTCAAAAAGCATCAGAACTCCCCAACGCTAAAATGCTATTACCTGAACCAGTGGTGTTACGTGCATTGGATTTTGTTGGAAAGCCTGTTTCTACAGAAGCGATTGGTTCGCTTGAACCTGACCGTGAGGCAATAGATTTTTACGAAAGCCTTGAAAGTATGCGGGTAAAGATTGTTGATCCCATCGTAGTAGCACCGTATGACGGAAAATATAACGGTAATATCTATTATCTTGCACCGGGTGATACCCCGTCTGACTGTCTTTCGTACCGCGGCGGTATGATGTATAATAGCTATCATGCAACCCCGCTTATCAACGTACAAGGAAAAAAATGTTTTGCAGAGGCGAAAGATGCAGGTTTTGACGGTAAATCACCTCCGGGTGTAGGCAGCAGTTATAACGGTGATGTAATTGGTATTATCGACTTTGAAACCGCTAAGTTTGTAAGCCGTTACCGTGTTATCGTAACGGAAAAGCTGCCCGAACTTGCAATAAAGAAAGAGTTAACTCCCGAAGTGTCGCAGATTGAATTTAACGAAGACTGTTTGAATGTTGTTAGCTATAACCTCAAGAATTTTTCAGCATGGAATCAGGGGCAAGATATTAAGGAATACAGCAAACCGCCTGTAAAGTCGACAAAACTTACAACAAAGGATGCTGAACGGGCAGTTGACTTTGCTGACCACTTTATCAACCAGTTAAAGGCTCCCGATGTCATTGCACTCATCGAAGTACAATCGGATAGCGGTCTTGAGGATAATGCTGTTGTAAGCTCAGCGAAAACCTTAGATTTACTGCTGTCAGAAATCCGCAACATTTCCGCTGCCCCGCCGTATGAAAAACTCTGGATAAACCCTGAAAACAATACGGACGGCGGCGCTCCGGGTGCAAATATCCGCTGTGCCTACCTGTACCGCACAGACCGCGTGGAGCTTGTACCCGATGCAGACGGCACACCAACTACTCCTGAAGAACATGATGCTGCAGCAGTTATCGAAGCAAGCGGTGTACGCTTACAGAAAAACCCTGCCCGCATCGGACTTGGTTCTAATGCGTTTGAAAGAACCCGTAAATCGCTCGTTGCACACTTTAAGCTCAAAACAGGTGCAATGGCAGAGCGGGACTTTTTCATTATTAACAATCACCTCAGCTCTAAACGGGGTGATGCACGTATGTGGGGGCCGGATCAGCCGGTTGTCCGCAAGAGTGAACCCAAGCGGCATGAACAAGCACAGGTTGTTAAAGATTTTATCGATTCAATTTTACGGAAACGTTCCGATGCGGTAGTTGTTGCCGTCGGCGACTACAATGATTTCTGGTTTTCAAAGACGATGCAGATTATGAAAGGCAGCAATTTAAAAAATGCCGTTGAAGAAGCACCGCTGAATGAACGGTATACCTTTGTATATAATTCTCACTCACAAACACTGGATAATATTCTTGTACCGCACCATGTTTCTGTTGAAAAAATTGATGTACTCAACCTCAATGCAGAAACGACTGGACTTTCCGACCACGATCCGGTATTTGTGCAGTTAAGTTGGTAGTTCTAAAAAAAAAGGTTAGAAGATTCCATATCAGCTTTGCAACACTATAACTTATAAAAAATATTGCAAGCTAAATCTTAGTAACCATAACAAAAATCACAGGTATAACTTCAATAAATGCAATAAAAATGCAGCAGTTATACCTGTGATTATGGTACCGCATACAAGACTAACCCAAGCCTTGACCTTATTATCAAAGTCAAGTATTTTCAAAGATTATGATGATACAGCACCCTGATTATAATGCTTCGGCAGCACTTTCTGCACTGCTGAATGAATGCGGCTTTGGAATGCAAAAAAAGTTCGGACAAAATTTTTTAATCAATGAACATATCAGGCGGGAACTTATTTCCGCACTTGCTCCTGCAAAAACAGAACATATATGGGAAGTAGGACCGGGGTTAGGTGCAATGACTGTGCTGCTGCTTGAAACCGGTGCTGCACTCACCGCCTTTGAAATTGATAGAGGCTTTGCCCAGCTTTTAACCGGCTATTTTGGAAAATTGCCGAATTTCAAACTCATTCAAGGTGATGTATTAAAAACATGGCATGCAGAATACAAACAGCACCGCCCTGATTGTTTTTTTGGAAATCTTCCTTATAATATTGCTGCGAAAATTATTGCAGACACAATAGAAGCTGAATGCTTTTTTAATAGAATGGCTATTACCGTACAAAAAGAAGTAGGAATGCGTATGACTGCACAACCCGGCAGTGCTGATTATTCTTCATTTTCAGTGCTTTGCCAATGGCAGTATGAAATAAAACCCATCCGTGATATTGCATCAGCAGCATTTTGGCCGAAGCCGAATGTAGAATCCCGTGCGGTACTTTTTACACGAAAAAAAGATACGCTGCCGGTAAAAGATTCCCGGCTTTTTTTACAGTTAGTCCGCAGTTTGTTTGCAGCACGGAGAAAAACGCTTAAAAATAATTTAACGGTTTTTCTTACGGCAACCGGAATACGTGCCGCATCGGCGGGGGCGGAAGCACTGCTGCACGAAGCACACATTCCGGTGCAGGCCCGTGCAGAAACACTTTCCGTCTATGATTTTATTCGGCTATCTGATATACTGTCAAACTATAATGAGTGCATATAACCGTTTCATATCCATTGCAGTATGTACTGTTTTTCTCGGAGTGCAAATGCCGCTTTTCGCCGGCAACGAAGATACCGAAAAACAAGATCACACCCCCGTACCGTATACCAAAACAGAGTTTCCATTGTGGCAGCGTGAATTACGCCGATTTGAAATTCTATCATTCGGTGCACTGCCCTTTGTTACAATGCTATCGTTTTGGGGATATGATATGATCCGTGCTGCAAAGCATCCGAAAGACCCCGGCTACTATCCATGGCCGCTAAAATCACCGGATAAGGCAGTACCGCTCACCGAAAAAGAACAGCGTACCGTTTTTTTTACCGCAGTAGGACTTTCTATCGGTGTTGCAGTTATCGACATAACCTATCGGGCAATTAAACGGGCTGTTGAAAAAAAACGGCTGGAACGGCAAAATTTGTTTGCTGATGACCCCATCACATTTACCCCGACGGCACTCCCTATTGAAGATGAACCGGTAAATACTGACGGAACAGCACACGCACAAACTCCTGTACCCGCTGAACTGTCTGTTCAAACAGAAGCTGCAAACGAAAAAACAGCAGATGCAAAAACAACAGAAAACCAAGAATCAGCTCAAAATACAGCAAAGGAAGCACGGTAATGGATCAACAGATTACCTTGGCAGTACCTGCCTTACAGGAAAAACTGCGGGCTGATATATTTTGCAGTAAAATGATGGATAATATGCCGCGGGCAAAATTTAAAAGCGGAGTCAGAGGGCTGACCGTTAACGGACAGTGTGCAAAACTATCGCATATAGTGCAAGCAGGAGACTGCATTTCCTTTACTTGGTGCAATCCTATTCCTGAAAAACTCATTCCGGAGCATATTCCGCTTGATATTTTATACGAAGATCCGCATATTATTGCTATCAACAAAAAAGCTGGTATGGTTACCCACCCCGCAGCAGGAAATTGGACAGGTACACTGGTGCAGGCACTTGCCTACTACCGGCTTAAAGACTCACCGATAATCGATGATTTTGCCCGGGAACTAACAAAAGAGATTACAGCAGATACAAAAAATTTTTCAGAGCGGCTCCGTACCGGTATTGTACACCGGCTTGACAAAGATACCTCCGGAGTTATCATTACTGCACGGCATCACCGTGCAGAAGCATTTTTTAAGCATGCATTTAAAAACCGTACAGTAGATAAATACTACCTTGCACTTCTGTCCGGTGTACCGGCAGAAAAATGCGGCAGTATTACTACAGCTATTTTCCGTGATACAAAAAAGCGGGTATGTTTTGCCGCTTCTTCTGATCTTTCTAAAGGGAAATACTCATATTCACGGTACAAGGTAGTAAAGCAGTACGGAAACTATACACTGGTACTCTTCAAAATATACACAGGAAGAACGCATCAAATACGGCTGCATGCACAGTATATCGGCTGTCCTGTTTTTGGCGATTCATTATACGGGAAAGAAAAAGCAAAGCAGAAACCCTTTGGATTAATGCTCCATGCATATAGAATTACACTTCCCTCTTATGATGAACAGCTTACAGGTAAAAAACAAACAATAACAGCACCAGTTCCTCGCCGTTTCCGCCGGATACTACGGCTTTTAAAAGAAAATCCTCATGCACTTAATGAATAATACTGTTGTACAGTCTTTTGACTATACACGTACTGCACCCAGCATTATTGCGGAAACGGATACGTGGGCTGTTGTCTACAAACCGCCGAAGATGCCGACTGCCCCGCTCCGTGCTGATGAGATGCATACTGCCGTCCAGTGGTTTTTGCAGCAAAGACCATCAGCAGGGAGTGTATGCGGAAAAAAAGTAATAGAAGCAGGACTGCTGCACCGGCTTGATACTGACACCCGCGGACTTGTTTTGTTTGCAAAAACACAGGCTGCATATCATTTTTTTACAGCGGTGCAAGAGCAAGACCTCCTTATAAAAACCTACTATGCTTTTACAGAACCCGTATCTGCCGGCGGCGATACACCGCAGTTTTTACACAGTAATTCTCAAGTTTTTTATCCATCGCCGCCGGCTGCTGCATTGGATTTTCCGCATACGGCACAGCCTCGTACCGGTACCCCGCCGCTTTTTCCTGATTTTCTCCGCAATAAGGCTGCCCTCCCCTACTCTATCCGCAGTCAGTTTAGAAACTTTGGTCCTAAAGGGAAAAAAGCGGCAGCGGTATTCCCTCATACCCGGCATTACAGTAGTAATAAACGTATATATGAAACTACAATAGAAGAAGTGAGCAATTTCGGTGCATATTTCCGTCTCTGCTGCCGGCTTTCACGGGGGTATCGGCATCAGGTGCGGGTACACCTTGCAAGCCTTGGGCTGCCCATTGCCGGAGATCCGCTGTACAATATAAAAACACCTGATATAAAAACATATCCTACACACAGAAAGCCGCAGCCGTGCGATCCGGCACAGGGGGCAGCTACTGCACATGCATATACACTGCAACTTTATGCAGTGTGCCTTAGTTTCCCAACCCCCGAAAATCCCCAGCATCGTATATACGTTGAGCTTCCCCCGCCAGATAAAATGATCCCGTAATAAGCAGCGGACGGCACTCGTGTATACTCTGATAAAATGCCTCATGTAACACAGCATTAAAATCAGCATCTGCTAAAAGCGGAACCGCACCGGTTTCTGCCTGCGGAAAAACCTGTAAAAAAGCACGGTACACTGCCGGTAAATCTGATTTTTTAAAAGTTCCCGGAATAGTCAATCTGATAGCGGAAACACTGCCGGCAAAATGAACTGCAATATCTGCTGGATTTTTATCTTGTGCACAGGCAAACACAAGCAGCGGTTTTTCCGCCGACATTGCACAAAAGGTTTTAATACATGAGCGAATACTATTCGGTGTATGAGCACCGTCCAACACTATCAGCGGATTTTTTTGCAGTATCTGAAACCGTGCGGGAAGCACAACCTGTGATAGGCTCTGCTCAATACCGGCTTCCGGCATATCAGGAAAATAATACTTATATGCACAGGCAGCCAGTACCGCATTATACGCTTGTACCGGCGTATAAAGCTTCAGTACAGTATGCAGCGGGCGGCGGAATAACATTCCGATCGGGTGTGCACCGGAAAACTGTACATCAAGATGCAGCCCCTCCGCTGTAACGCAGAATGTCATATTTTTAACCGCATCAGGTATATAAAAAAACGGTGCACCCCGTATTTCAGCAGTATGCTGAAATACCGCCCGCACTTCGTCAGGCTGCTCGGAACAAAACACCGGAACACCAGCTTTAATGATACCGGCTTTCTCTCCGGCAATTTCAGTAAGCGTATTGCCAAGACATGCACAATGCTCAAGCTCAATAGGGGTTAGCAAGGTCAATTCCGGTTCAATAACGTTGGTTGCATCAAGCCTGCCCCCCATACCTGTTTCAAATACAGCCCAGTCAACCTGCTCTTGTGCAAACAGCACAAAGGCAGTAAGCGTCAGTAATTCAAACCAAGTAGGCTTGAGTTCAGGGGCAGTATTTTTCAGCGTCTCTACGCCAGTACGGACAGCATGGTATGCTTTTTCATATACCTCATCAGAAAAAAAACTGCCGTTTTCGGTAATTCTTTCTCTAATATCAGACACATGTGGAGAACGGTATACCCCCGTCCGCTGCCCTGCCTCAGTTAAAAGCGCAGAAATAAATGCTGAAACAGAACCTTTCCCCTTTGATCCGGCTATATGCACGCACCGGTATGTACGGTATGGATAAGAAAAAAACGCCGCATAGCTGCGGACAGTATCAAGACAGAATTCCTTACTATGCGGGCGTTTTTCAAAATTGATAAAAGAATCCAGCCAATTGCTGAATACTTCGATGGAATCGCTCATGGGTACCGGTTAAGCGTTTTCAGTATGCTGCTGTAACTCGTGTGCAGATAGTGCTGCTTGAACAAAGGCTTTGAATAAGGGGTGTGCCTTGTTGGGGCGCGAGACAAACTCAGGGTGAAACTGAACCCCGACAAACCACGGATGAGTTTTCAATTCAACAATTTCTACAAGATTCCGCTCAGGATTTATTCCCGAAAACAGCATTTCAGAATTTTCAAACTGCGGGCGGTACAGATTATTAAATTCATAGCGGTGACGATGCCGCTCTTGTATTTCATGTTTTTTATACGCTTGTTCAGCACGGGATTTTTCTACAACCATACAGCGGTATAGCCCAAGACGCAGCGTACCGCCGAGCTTGGCATCCTGCTGATCCGGCATCAAGTCAATTACCGGATGTTCAGCATTCCTGATAAACTCTGTAGAATTCGCTTCCGTAAGTGCAAGCACATTGCGGGCAAACTCAATCACAGCAATTTGCATACCAAGGCAAATACCGAAATAAGGAACACCATGAGTCCGTGCATATTCTGCTGCAAGAATCAGCCCCTCAATACCCCGCTCACCAAAACCGCCCGGGATAATAACGGCATCAGCCGCTGCCAGTAGTGTCTCAGCAGTCTGCCGATCGGTAATTTTTTCTGCATCTATCCATACTTGTTCAATTCTGGTTTTATGATAGATACCGGCCGCAGTCAATGCTTCGCTTACACTTAAATATGCGTCAGGCAGCTCCGTATACTTCCCAACCAGTGCAATGCGGACTTTTTTTTCAGGATGATGAAACGAATGCACCATTTCTTTCCATGATTCAAGATTCGGCGGTGTATCAGGGATTCCAAATAATTGACAGATTTTTTTCCCAAGGTTCGCTTCTTCAAGCATGAGCGGCACTTCATAAATAGACTGTGCTGTCAAATTTTCAATAATAGCATCTTGATCGACATTACAAAATAAGCTCAATTTTTCGCGGATAGATTTGCTAATTTTTTTTTCACTGCGGCACATTACAATGTCAGGCTGAATACCGAATCCTAGCAGTTCTTTTACACTGTGCTGCATAGGCTTTGTTTTCAGCTCACCGCATTCTTTAAGATACGGTAACAGTCCTAAATGAACAAATAAGCAGTGTTCTTTTCCTACCGTATTACGGATTTGCCGGATAGCTTCGATAAACGGCAGCGATTCAATATCTCCCACTGTTCCGCCGATTTCAGTAATCACCACCTCACAATCAGTTTTTTCCGCTGTCTCCATAATGCGGTTCTTAATTTCATCAGTTACATGGGGAATAACCTGTACGGTTTCACCATTATAATCACCTGCACGCTCATGTTCAAAAATTGAAAGATATACCTTACCGGCAGTATGACTGTTAAACTTATGCAATGATACATCGGTAAACCGCTCGTAATGTCCTAAATCCAGATCAGTTTCACCGCCGTCATCAGTAACAAATACTTCACCGTGCTGATAGGGGTTCATTGTCCCCGGATCAATATTCAAATAGGGATCAAACTTTTGATTAATGACCGATAAGCCTCTACTTTTTAATAAAAGACCGAGTGATGCGGCGGTAATCCCCTTACCCAATGATGACACAACACCGCCGGTAATAAAAATAAAACGTGTTTTCATTCGTACTCCCCACACAACACAGAGTTGAACTGCCCGTAAGTGCCGAAAAAACAGCTGCTCACAAAGAAATTCAAGATACCGCCGGTACTATATCATATTATGCAATAATCGGCAAGAAACAGGTTTTTCCGCCGCAGGGCTTCCTGCATGAAAGAAGCCCTATTTTCAGCCATAACCGCTCATCGCGCAAACACTTATAGCGAAAGCAGCTTATAACCGGCACGTAATTTTTTTAGTTTCGCGTTGTTCCAGTGCTTCGTTGAGCAGTGCTTCAATGTCCATACGCCGGTATAGGTCTTCTGCATCCTGTTTTTTGGTATGCAGCACCGGATGCTTTGGTGAAAAAAGCACACAACAGTCTTCATACGGCAGAATAGACACAGCATAACTGCCTATTTCATGAGCAGATGCAATGATTTCCTCTTTATCCATACCAATAAGCGGACGCATCACCGGCAGTTCTGCACAGCTGTCTGTTATGTGCAGGTTTTCAATGGTCTGACTTGCAACTTGTGCAAGACTTTCTCCTGTTACTAAACATTGGGCGTTAATCTTAGCAGCAAGTTTATCGGCAGTTTTCATCATGCACATACGCAGCATCAGGGTAAGATAAGCCTCCGGTGCAGCAGCTTTTATCCGCTGTTGAACTTTTGTAAAGGGTATGGTAGTCAGATAACAGCCAAGCCCGTATTTTGCAAGAATCCCGGCAAGTGTTTCAACTTTTTGCTGAGCCTCTTCCGAAGTATACGGGTGCGAATGGAAATAAATACAATCAAGTTTCATGCCGCGGAACAGCATTTTATATCCTGCAACAGGAGAATCAATACCGCCTGATAACAATAGCAAAGCCCGTCCTGAACAGCCGCAAGGTAAACCTCTTCTGCCTTTATGTTCTGCCCCGTATATAAATGCCCATTGTTCCCGTATTTCAACATGAATAACCGCATCCGGCTTATGAACATCAACAGTAAGAATACCGGCAGAATGAATAGCCCCGCCGATCTCCCGGGCAATTTCGTATGAGGTAAGCGGAAATTTTTTATCTGCACGGCGGGCTTCTATCTTAAAGGTTTGTTTTCCCGCTGCTTTTAACAGCTCTGCCTCTGCTACAGCCGCCTCAGAAATTGCTGCGGTGTGTTTTTCTACGTTTTTTACCTGTGCCCAGCCGGTAATCCCTATCAGGGTATCTAATACCTGTTCTGCAAATCCGCTTATCCGTTCATCAGCTTCAATATACATTCTGCCCGCACAAACACGGACTTTCGGCGGCATTTCCGTAAAATATGAACGGAAATTCTGTGCCAGCCGGCGTTCAAATTCCTTAAGATTTCCTTTTTTTAAATTAATTTCTCCAATTTTTGCTAAATAAAAATGTTCTGCCATATACTCCCCTCGGTATCTATGTTTATTTATCGGTATGAATCAAAAAAGGTATCGAGCGAAAGTCCATTGATAACTGTTCCTTTCCTATACCGCCGGAGGGTATTCGCCCTGCCCTCTTCCAGTTGTTCCGACCGAATACCAAACCGGATAGAGCTGTCTGCCTCAATAAATGCAGCAATATGATCCGCTGCACGAATAAGTTTTCCGTCAATTGCATGAAACTCCGCTCCGCTATAGCGGGTAGTAAGTGCATCAGCATCCGTGCAGCACATTTTTCCGTCTATCAGAACCCGATTTTCAAATTCATCTTGTATAAAATACAGCACTTCATTCCGGTATGATTCATCCATAAGCGGCAGTAATTCTTGTGCCACAATAGTATCTTCAATATCTTTTACCACTTCCGGTAAATGATCGGTTGCTTGTTTTACGGGTGAAATAATATCCCGTGTTACTGCCTCCGGTAGATCATGAAACAATGCTGCAAAAAAATTATTGTATATTCTATGCGGCGGAAGATGAAGCGTTCTACTCATCAAAAATGTCAGCACGGCAACAAAATACGAATGTCCCAGTACATTTGTCGCAGGCACCCGCGGTGTTTGGTTCCAGCGCGTTTGAAAACGCAGCCGTTCAATTTCCGTGATAAAACGGTACGGCTGCTGCTTAGTTGCCAGCAATTTTACGCCGGTTAAATCCATAAAATCTACAATATCCGCTTGAAGCCCTGCATCAATTTCAGTAAGCCGAAACGGCTCATTGACCATACGAATCATCTCAACTTCGCGGATTGTAGAATATTTATGAGCTGCCCGCAGAATACGCATACTAATATCTGTAGACTCAACCGGCTCAAAAAGATAGCTTTTAAACTCTTCCAAGCACTGGCTGTCAGAAATAATATGCACATACCTATCAAAAACCCATTGGTTTAATTTCCGGTACTCTTCAGGATAGTTTGAGCGGATAATTCTCCGTACAGGGGACTTCATATCACAGAGTGCAATACGGCGGAGCAATTCAAAAAAGGAATTATTAATTATTTTTAACCAGTCAACTGTACAGCCGTTTTTTTCTTCATATTTTCCGATAATAAAACTTAAAAACATTTTTTCAGCAGTTTTGTCCATCTCTACAATATCAAAAGGACGGATTAAATCATTCCACCGCTGAATAGAAAATGCTTCAAATAGTTTTAAAACTATTGCATTGTTAAACATCATCGACCTTTTTTCCGCTGCGTGTCTTTCTCCATTTTATCTGACCATATATCAATTTTCTTCTTCACTTCTTCCGCTGCATTCCGTTCATTTAAAATAATATGAATACGATACAGAGCAGATAAATATTGGATAGCCAATCTAAAATCATCAAGACTTGAGGTTGCCATTTCATATTTTTCGCGATATTTATCGGCAGCTTGCATGAGCAGCCGTTTAACGAGCCGAACATGAAACATGGTTGTTTCATAGTCAGGAGAACGGGGATCAAGTCCCGATGAGGCAGTATCTTTTAAATCAAGTATATTTTTTGAAACAACGGCAAACCGCCCCTGCAGCTCAACAAACGACCACTTCCATTTGCTATTAGTACCATACGCCCGCATAACAAGATCAAGTGCAAGCCCTAATTTCCGTACCAAATAGTACCGGTGTTTTTGAGGAACATGCTTAATTTTTTCTACTTTATCTTCATATTCTGAAAAAGGAGCATCTATAAGGTTTGTAACAATTTCTTCAAGACAGATAATCACCTTATACAATGCTTTACGGGCATCATTTAAAAGGCCTTCAGCTTTGCCTGCAGAAAACGATGCTGCCAACTGGTATTTTGCAAGATAGAGAGTAACAAGATAGATCATTTCATCGGCAAGCATAATTTTTTTATACATACTGCCGTCAGGATCTTTTACTATCATAGAAGCAATTGTTTTTTCTTGTTCAAGAATTTGGTTTATTTCTTCTTGATAGTAGAGGGCTTTTTCATCATTAATTTCTTGTTTTGTTTTCTCCATAACACTACTGCCTCATTTACATAACTGCATCTAGGGCATCTCTAAAAACTCGGTTAGATTTTTAGAAGTGTCCTTTAATAGACCTGTTCGGAAACTTCAGCTTCAGAACAGACACCTTAAAATGCGAAGTTATAAACCGTGCTATTTGCACGGTTTATAACTTGTCGACCTGTTCAAAAACATGGGTATCGAACAGGTCTAATATCATGTACGGTACTTTGCTAATAACTCCTGTGCATGAATACGGGAAACTGCACTCGCTTCATCTCCTGCAAGCATACGTGCAATTTCATCGGCACGAGCAGAATCAGTAATACTATTAGCTTCCGTACGGCTTGAATCTCCAGACTGAATTTTCCGTATCTTTATATGATTATCGGCAGAAGCAGCAATCACAGCAAGATGGGTAATACAAAGAATTTGCTTTTCGTGCCCCAGCTGTTTTAAATGCTTTGCCAATGTATGGGCAATTTCTCCGCCTATACCGGTATCAATTTCATCGAACACAAGCGTGTCTGCCTCATCTGCAGCGGCAAGCACTGTTTTTAGTGCAAGCATGATACGGGAAATTTCACCGCCGGATGCTATTTTATTCAGCGGTTTTACCGGCTCTCCCGGATTCGCACTGATAAGAAATTCAATAGTATCAAAACCAAACGGACTTGCGGTTTGTGTAGCACCATCAGTTTCTTTCATCGTAACCTGTACTTTAAAACGCACTTTAGGCATACCCAACTGCTGCAATACAGCCTGTATCCGCTGTTCTAAATCACCCGCTGCTTTTTTCCGCTGCTGTGATAGAGCCATTCCCTGTGTGTACAGCTCCGCAGAAAGTTCTGCAATCCGTTTTTGGAGTGCTGTCTTTGTATATTCACTTTCTGTAAGAGCCTCCAGCTGCTCAACTGCGTGTTCCCGATACGATAAAACAGCATCTATTGTATCTCCGTATTTTTTTTTCAATTTTGTAATGAATGAAAGACGTTCCTGCACACTATTCAGCCGCTCCGGATCAAAGATAAGTTTATCAAGATACCCGGTAAAAAACTCACTAATATCAAGCATCTCGTAGTATGCATTCTCGATACGGTCCGTATACGCGGTAAGCTGGGGATCAATTCCCGCAAGAGAATCCGCAACAGAACGCATTTTTTTCAAAAGCAGTACAACGCCTTGATCTTCCGTACAGATGTTTGTAAGCAGCATGGTTTGTTCATAGAGTTTTTCATACTGACATAATTTTGATTCTTCTGCTTCCAGCTGTTCGTCTTCATGCGGCTGAAGCTGAGCCTGATCTATTTCATGCTGAACAAAAGAAAGATAATCTATTTTTTCTCTGCGTTCTTTTTCAATCTGTTCAATTTTATCTAACTTTGCCTTGCATTCAGCAAGTTTTGTATAATTTTCAGAAAAGCAGGCAACAGCTTCGGTAATACCTGCATAAGAATCTAAGAAGCGGCGGTGTTCAGACGTTTTAAAAAGAGATTGATGATCATGCTGACCATGAATATCAACTAAATATGCAGTAAATACCTCCAAATCAGTGCGGGAAACCGGTGTGCTTTGTATCCATGCAGAGCTTCTGCCGCTTATTTTGAGTGTCCGCCGCACAAGAATTCTATTATCTTCCGGTTCAATATCCCGTTCTTTTAGCCATGCACGGGCTTCAGTACAGTTTTCCGGAACATAAAATACAGCGGCGGCAGAAGCCTCTTCCGTTCCCGTTCTAATGCTATCCGTGTGAACTTTTCCACCGAGCAAAAAACTTAAAGCACCAATCAAAATAGATTTTCCTGCTCCTGTCTCTCCGGTTAAAACGGTCAATGCAGGTAAAAAATCTATCGAAAGTTCATCAATAAGTGCAATATTTTTTATTGCAATACTCTCGATCATGCTTTAATTCCTCCGCTAATGGTAAAGTAAACCTATTTAATAACTTCGTTATCAAACACTTTTAGTGTACCATAAACATTCTGTTACTGCTAGTCATATTTGTACAGAGCAATAGTTTGATACATAACAGTACAACTTTATAGTAGACCTATTCGGAAACTTCAGTTTCAAAACAGGATGCCTTACAATGCGATGTTCTAAATCGTGCTATTTGCACGATTTAGAACTCGTCGACCTATTC